>JADYXW010000039.1 GCA_020853975.1 Phycisphaerales bacterium | reverse complement strand
TCGCGCTCACCGCGCCGTCCTGATAGGTCTGATGATCCAGCGAGAAGAAACGCTTCGTGACCAGCGTGCCCCCGATCGCAACTCCCCCCGGGCGAGTGCCGCCGGCGGCGGCGCGGGCCGCGTCGTCGCCCAGGATGCGTGCGTTCATGCGGTTTCGATAGGCCTGGAACTGCTCGTAGCGGCTCATGGGGGATGGTACACAGTGCGACGGTCACCGCATCGCCCGGGCCAACAGCAACAGGGCGATGAGAGCAACGCCCAGTGCGATTGCCGTCATCCAGATGCTCTGCCGCGAGGTCACTGAGCTTCCTCCGGTCTTCGCGGGGATGCTCGCGGGTCCAAAGGTGTCGCTCAACTGCGGGTAGAGTTCTGCTAGCATTTGCCTCACTCCGAGCGAATACTCCCTTGCGCGCGCGGCTTGGGGCGGGTGCACATCCGTCCTTTCGGACAACGCCTGAAGACGTTGAGATATCCTGTATCGCACAACCGGGTCACAAGCGCCTAACCCGAGGGCTTGAAAGCCCAAGCCAAGAAGATCATCGAGGGCACCCGTCGCCCAGGCGATGCCTTGCGGCGTGCGCCCCGCCAGTGACTGAAGGTACCCATCAATCTGCGGCGCCCGGTCCCGAATCGCTTGATCCGCAAGCTCGACCAACATCGTGTGAGCTTCGCCCGCAACCACAGCCACGAACGGCGAGCCCCGCTCCACTGCCTGCGCCCGTGCCAGGCATTCATCCACCTTCTTTTGGGCAGGTGCGAATGTCTCTGGGGTTGCTGTGCTTGCAGTCGCCAGCGCGATGAACGCCCAGGGCTCCGCGCTATCGGCTTTTTCACAGAGCGACGACTCGAACCGCTCGAGCGCACGCGGGTAGTTGCCCGACTTGAACTCGATCTTGCCCAGGTCGAGCAAAGTCATGGCTCGGGCATGATCGATCTTGTCGAGCCTCGCCCGGATCACCTGGTGGTTGAGGTTCTCCCGACCACACTGCCCGCATCGCCATTTCGCCGCGAATGGATCTCCCGCGAACCCGCCGCCACACCCCGGACACGAATCTGCCTGCATGCGCTGCCCCCTGTCGAGAGTCACGGGAGTCTACCGCGCGTGAGGCCATGGGTGGGCGCTGGCGGCGCCCAAGCCCGCCGGATCAGGGGGAGCGTCCGAGAACCTCCACGCCGACGGGAATTGGGCGTGAGTCCGATCCCGGGTGTCCGCTTCCAAGAACAGCCCGGGTACGTGAGCCCGGGCATCATCGCTCGGCCTGCACGGCAGGCCAACAGAAAGGAGCGTCTGGCATGGCCCTGAAGACTTCCACCGGATTGGCGGCGAGCGCCCTGCTCTCCCTCGCGGGATCGAGCGCCCTCGCGCAGTTCGAATCGCGCTGGGCGGGCGCGGGCGACTTCGCCTATCACGCCGTCGATGCACTCTCCGTGGGCGCCACCTCGTCGCGCCTTCTGGTCGCCGCCGGCTCGGCGGTGCAGGCCGGCACGCCATCGTCGCTGGACCTCTCTTTCTGGGGCACAAGCGGCTGGCAGGACTTCTTCGGTCACACCCTGTGGAGGCTGCAGGGCGCCGGCAGTTGGATCCAGCCCACGCAGATCCAGCAACTCCCCGGGGGTGACTACCTGGTCACCGCGCGGGGTTCTGACCCCGCCAACGGCGACGGCGCCATCCTCATGCGGTTCAACTCCAACCTCGGGCACGTGTGGAACTACTCCCACCGCGACAACGACCCGACCCGGGGCAAGCCCTTCGCCCTGCCCCTGGCCTCGGGCAAGGTGCTGATGGTCAGCCCGTCGCTCGGCTCGGTCGGCAGCCGCGTGGTCGCCTGCGACCAGACCGGCCCCACCGGCTTCTGGACCAAGGTCTACGCCGACACCCTCGGCGCGGACCTGCTCTTCACCGACGGCGTGGAACTTCCGGGCGGCGTGGTGCTGCTCATCGGGACCTACCGGCCGGCTTCCACCTTCAGTTCCGAAGGGTGCATCCTCGCGATCGATCCCGCGACCAGCGGCACGCCGCTGGGGCTCTGGACATACGCCGAGCCCGGCTTCCAGATGTCCGACTTCCGGGCTGCGGCGCTGGACCCCGCCGGGTCGAGCCTGTTCGTGAGCGGGGCGCTGACAAACCTCGGCTTCCCCTCGTTCACGACCAACGCATGGGCGGTCAGGATCTTCGTCGGCCCTTTCAGTGCCATGGCTCCGCAGGCCGCGGCGTGGTACATCACGGACTTCGTCCCCGCCGATCGGGGCATGGCCTACCGCCCGGGGAGCCCCGCCGAACTCGCCATCGCGGGCAGCCACCACGACTCCTCGGTCGCCAAGTCCGCCCGGGTCAACACAACCACACTCGGCAATCTGCGGCTTGAGAAGTTCGGAAGGGGCCTGCCGCCCTACACGGCCTTCACCGCCGGCACGCTCGATCCCGCGGGCAACCAGGTCATGGTCGGCGCCTACCGGCCCACGTTCTCTTCCGTGGTGCAGGGCTACGTTGTCGCAACCAACGCCGCGGGCGCGACGATGTGCAGCGAGCCGATCCCCGCCATCGCCGACTCGGCGGGAGTGGTTTTCACCGTTCGCACACCCGTGGTCGTCCCGCCCGCCTCGCCGTTCGCGGCCTTCCAGCGGGGAGTGGCGCAGGAAGCGGTCAATGTGCAACTTCCCGCGGGCCCGTACTGCGGCGACCGGCTGTGCACGCCCGACTACAACGAGGACGGGAATGTCGACCAGGATGACGTGCTCTACCTTCTCAACGTGATCGGCGGCGGTGAGAACCCGACGGGTGCCGACCCCGACTTCAATCAGGACGGCAACCTCGACCAGGATGACGTTTCTTCTCTGATCAGCGTGGTTGCGGGAGGCGACTGCCCATAAGGGACCTCAACCAACAGCACCGACCGAAAGGACCGCACGCCCTAGGTGCGGTCCTTTCACATGCGCCGGCCCGCTACCAGTCCCGCCCGCGCACGCCGTGGGGGGTGAAGCTGAATGTCTCCGTCACGCCATCGAATCTTCTGCGTGAGAGGTGGTCCAGGTTCGGGAAGACCACGCCCTCGATGCTGCTCCGATGGTTGCGGAGTGCCCCCGAGCCATCGCAAGCGATCGCGTTCAGCGCCCAGGGCGGGGCGGAGAAGATCGGGCCCCGCGCGTTTCTCACGCTCGGATCGTGCGCGGGCAGACACTCGTACAACATTGCTTTCTGCAGCGGCGTGGCGACGTCGCTCGTGCGCGCGACGCGGAAAAGCTCCGCACGCCACCGGGGGGCTTCGGGGTCCAGTGCCTCCGGCGCGAGGTACATCGCCATCGACAGGCTGATCCCTGTTCCCCACGCACGAGCGCGTGCCTCTGGGGAGCTCGCCACCCGTTGCCGAAGATCCTGGCCCGGACAATAGAGCGACATGCTGAGCGAGTCTCCGCCGAAGTAATCAGCGAGCATGGGCGCGTGCCAGTAGTCGCCAACCCATGTGTAGCTGTACGGGACATACGGCGACGTCAGGCGAAGCCTCTGGCCCGTGAACGGATCGATGAATCCGCTCTCGAGCGCGTAGGGCCATGCGTCACGGTTGTGGTGGGCGTAGATCGTGACCTGCACGCTGTTCTGGTGCATCTGCGCGAGACACGCGGCGGCGGTGCCCCGCTGCTTGGCCGCCCGCAGCGAGGGCAGCGCGAGCGAGAGCACTACCAAGATGATCCCGATGACCATCAAGAGTTCTGTGAGAGAGAAGCCCCTGCGCCCGCACGCCGGCGGCCCATTGCACGCAGTGTCGCTCGAATCCATGCTGTTCCCCCGCAACCGCGCTGCGGTCAATATACTACCACAAGCACGCGATCCGACGCATGGAAACCCACAACTTATCCCCCGCTGCCGGCCCCGCCGATCTTGACACAAACAGACCGCGTCTCTAGAGTTATTTCATCGGTGGAATCACCCACCGACCACAAACCGTTCCTCGGGAGGGAACCACATGCAATATGTCAGACTTGCCGTTATCGGCCTGGTCGCTGGCGCTGCGGCCGCACAGTGCTTCGTTCCGATCGGCCACCCCGCGGGTTCGATCGAGTCCTCCGGGGGAGGGGCCTGCGGCCAAGCCGTTCCCTGCTCGACTTATCAGACCTGCCCTCAGAACGACACCTGCAACCCCGCCGGGTGCGGGTGGAACGGCTGCGGCGTCATGGGGGTCGCGAACATGCCCTGCTACGGCTACTCCGGTGGCACCTGTGACCCCGTGACCTGGACCTGCTCCGCCGGAATCCCCACCGGGCCCAACGGCGTGGTCGCCGCCGTCACATTCCTCAAGGGCACGGGCAGCGCCTGCGGCGGGTGCATGCCCGACGGCGGGGGTGAGCCTTGAACTGGCGCATGGCTGCGCTGGTGTGCGCGGGCACAGGTTCCATCACTCTCGCCCAGGATGCGCTCAGCAGCACGAGCCTGAAGCTGCCCGGCGCGGTGAGCGTTCACGCGATCGGCCAACGCAACAACGAGGCGGCCTTTTTCGACCAGTGGCAGATCGTCGAAACGCCTGGGGGCGTGTGGGCCCAGCAGGACTGGTACGAGGGCGGCGCGGGCTTTGTCCCCATTACCCTCACTGTCTCTGACTCGGGGAACACGTTCTTGTATGACATCCGCAGCCGTCGGGGAAACAGGGGGGACCGGTACGCAAAGACGGGGACAACGCGCGTGGACGGGCTGGCGACACCTCTCGCGTGGGTCAGATACGCCCGCAGCGCCCTCGAACGGGGCGACACGATCACAGAGACCCCAACGTCGGGCGCCAAGGTCGTGGTGACGCTCAGCGCTCCGAGAATGTCGGGCCGCTCGTTCGAGTGCACGATTAACACCGCGACCCGCGAGCTCGAGGAGGTACGTCGGGCCGACGGCAGCTTCGTGCGATATGCGGACTGGCGCGACATCGGCGACGGGCTGCATATGCCCTTCTCGGTGGAGCACTACACGCCGGCGATGGGCCAGGCCCCACCGCTGACCCGGCGATACCAACTGGACCACGCCGAGCAGGTGGATGCGAGAGCACCGCTCCCGCCATTCCCGCTCCCTCTGGATGCGGTCGTCGTCGATGATCGAACCGGTGAAGTGACCGACGGGGCGGGCCGGCGCCTGAACGTGGACGCGGCCGCGCTCCCGCCCGTTCCGGTACCGATGGCCTCCCCAATACCCCTGAACCCGGGTGCGGCGGCCCCGAACCAACCGACGAACGCGACCCGGGCCGCAGACCCTCCGCCGTCGGGCCTGATGGCGGAGCGTGTGGGGCTCGCACTTGGCGCCGGTCTGGTCGGCGCCGGGTTGGTCATGTACGTGGTCCGCCGGCGTGCGCACAAGGCACGGCGTGGCGGCCAAGGCAACCCGCAATCGCAAGCGCTGTGACCAGCCCCATCAGCGGCATGGTGTAGCGGGGGTTCCAGGAGAACGTCCACGCGGGGAGGACCGCCGCGTGCAGCGTCACCGCGGCGCACACGGCCCAGAGGGCCCGATCCCGGAGGCTCCAGAGCCGCAGCACGCCGACAAGGAACGCCGCCCCGATGACGTTGTGCGCGACCTTTGACCCGTCGTAGGCCCAGCCGAGAACCCGCTGCGTCATGGAAGCCGCGGGCAGGGGCCTCACCCCGCGCTCCAGCATCGTTCGCACGTCCGGCGGGAATCGCTCCAGAGGGAAGAGGCTGGTGGTGGTCACTCCGGGCCCCGCGCGGCCCAACAGCGGCCCCATGAGGTACCCGCAGTCGTCTGGCGTGTGCCGGGGTTCCATCGCGTAGAAGCCCAGGTGCAGGGGCGTGCTCAGCGCCGCAATCTCCCAGATGGCGCCGGGGCGTCGGGCATCGCCCTCTCGCCACATCTCGGCGCATCGCGCGTCCCGGTCCATCCACGGGTGTGGGCCGGGGTTCCCCTCCTGCGCACGCCACTCGGACAGCAGGTCGGTGACGTCCCACGCGTTGATGCCGTTGGCGCAGCGGCTGCGGAGCGTACGGAACTGCTCAAACGTCAGCGTCCCCGACTGGTTCCAGTCCAGCCGCCCGTAATCCCACAGCCACAGAAACCGGTTCCAGTCCAGCCCCACGACGAGCGACGTCCGGCCGAAAACCGCCCGGTTGTGCAACACGATCGGCGAGAGACAAGCGCCCGCGATCAGCACGCTTGCGGCGCCCGCGAGCACCCCGCGCAGACCGCGTCCTCGCAACGCGGCGCAGAGCACGAGTGCGCCGGGCAGGGCCGCCGCGAACACCTGCAGGTTTGCCCGTGTCGCGCACGCGGCGCCGAGCAGGACGCCGAGCAACCCCGCGAGGGCGAGGCGTCGGGCGAGCGGGCCCCGGTGGACGGTGTCGCACAGCACCAGCGCCACCCAGCACGACGCGATGGTGAGCGTGGCGCCGAGGTGCTCGGACAGGATGTGCCTCTGCCACAAGACGGCGAGCGGATCGATCGAAGCCAGCATCGCCGCCACGTGGGGCCAGGGGGCCCCCACCCGGGATCGCACGATGGCAAAGATCATGGCGGCGGACGCGACCCCGAGAACAAGGTGCACCACACCGAGCAGTGCCGCGTAGTCGCTCGCGCTCAGCAGCGGGAGCAGGAGCAGGGCGAAGCCGGGCAGGCGCCACCCGTCGAGGTGCTCAAAGTCTCCGTGCTGTCTCGCGAGGTCGGCGAGCCACACATACGCCGTGGAATCTGCCGACATGACCATGGGCGTGGCGAGCAGCAGGCCCACCTGCGCCCCCACAACGACCAGCACCGTGATCAGTGTGAGCCAGCGCGTCCCCGGGCGCCCGGGCGCGCCGGGCAGCAGCCCCGCCGCCGCCACCAGGGAGGGGATCGCTCGAAGCGCCAGCAGCGCCCCCCCGGCGATGATCGCCGAGGCGATCCACGCGCTGAGCACCGCGCCCGGTGGCGGACCGACCCCGGGCCAGACCACCCGCCCGAAGGGCCGCAGGCCCGCGACCGTGAAGACACCACTGGCTTCTCGCGCCGGCGTTCCCCCCTCGACCCGGAGCAAGGGCAGGGGTTCAACGCCCCACAGCCTGCCCAGCACCCGAAACTCCACCCACGCCTTGTGCATCGTGAGTGTGCCGCCCGGGGAGTCGTGCCAGGCGAACGCAATCTCGCGGAGCGGATCCATCGGAATCCGCCGCCTGAGCTCGAAGGGCTCGGTCGCTTCTCGCAGCGGCACCCGCGCTCCGCCCGCCGGCTCGGAGGCGTCGATCCAGTGCCCGTTGTGCCCGCGGGGCCCCTCCCACCCGAGCTCCCAGCAGTCGCCGGCGCCCGTGATCTGCACGCGGAGCACCACGTCTCGCTGAATGCCCCGCTCGACCAGCACCAGCCCCAGAGCGAGTGTCAGCAGCGCCCACGCGCCCAGCCATGCTGGCGAGAAGGTGCGCGGCAGCTGCGACCGGTCGGGCATGGACGGATGGTACTCCCCAGCCCCCGCATCACCCGCGCGGGGCGATGCGCTTGAACACGGAGACCGCCGCGTAGAGCGCGGCGACCTCTTCGCGCGGATAGCGCGTCGCCGGATAGGCCGGGTTGAGGGGCTGGAGCCTCACCAGCGTTCTCCCGGCGTCCTCATCGAAGTACACCCGCTTGAAGGTCGTCTGGTGGTCGCGCTCGATGCGGACGAAGCAGTCCATCCCGCCCCGCACCGGCACCGCCGGGCTGAAGATCACCACGTCCCCAGCGCCGTACTCGGGAAGCATCGAGTCGCCGCACACGCGGGCGGCGAAGGCGTCCGGGTCGCTCAGGTCCGGCGCGCGGACGTACTCATCGGCGATCCGCGCGGGGTAGGAGAGGTCGGTGAAGTCGCTCGGGTAGCCCGCCGCGACCTTGTTGATCAGCGGCACCTCGAAACTGAGCGAAATCGTCGCGGCCTCCGGCGGAGCCCGGCCCCCGTCGCCCCCCACAATCGACCTCATGGCCTCGACCTTTGCCCCCGACGGCGCGTCGCTCCGCAGGGCGGCTCGCAGACGCCGAAGCACGCTCTCGCCCTCCTGCACGCGGCTGAGCTCTTCCCGCAGAGGTTCGCCCCCCGCGAGCAGCGCCCGCCCCAGGTCGGCCTTGCGACGCAGAACTCCATCCGGGAGTAATAGCGCCTCTTCCAACCTTCGCACCAGGTCGTCGCTCGGGGGCGGCCGCAGCCCCGCCTCGATTACAGAGAGGTAGCTCTTGGCGCACCCAACTTTGGCGGCAAGAGCCTCCTGAGTCAGTCCCGCTCGAAGGCGTACCTCGCGCACCTGGGCGCCAAAGCCGCCAGCCCGCTCCGCCCCGCACGAAAGGCCTGTCTGGGTATCGTCCTGACCGTTCATAGCGTGGGGATTCCGGGGTGCGGACCGCTGCTGCGCGCGCATTTCGCGCTCATCCATACAAAGATCTTGCGTAAGTTATCTGTCTAGTGTATCAATGTCAACTAGTTCGCTACTTAGTGAATGCACGTGTGTATAAGGTTTGGTATTCGGGAGGGTACAGCATGCTGGCACAGCCTCACAACGCTCTGCGATGGAGCCACTTAGAACAGTTTTTTCACAACGGCCGCGGCGAGGCTCGCGACCGGCTCCACGACCTGGTACGAAGCCGCGCGGGCGATCTCTCGGCGGCGGACCGTTCCTTGGTCGAGGCCGTGGTCATGGGAGGGCAGCGTGTCAGCGAGCTGGCCCCGCTGGCCGGGTGTTCGTCCCGCGTGCTCCGCCGGAGGCTGAAGGACGCGCTGGCGAGGCTCAGTTCTCCAGAGTTTGCTTACGTCCTCAGGCACCGTTCAGCGTGGCCTCTCACCAGACGCCGGGTCGCGGAGGCGTGCGTGCTGCGCGGGCTCTCGCAACGTGCCGCGGCGAGTGAGCTGCGACTGTCTCTCTACACCGTGCGGTTCCACCAGGGTGCGGTGCTCACGATGGCCCGCTGCGGCCACACCGCCGCGTGACGCCCTCACCCCCCAACGCACCCGCACCGACGCACCCGCTCACGCACTCTGACCGCGAAGGGGAACCTCCGATGCGCTACGTCCATGTGTCCCGGCGTCCGACCGCTCGACTCTGCCGCGCACTCGCCGCCTTCGGGCTGGCGCCGGTGCTCCACACGGGCCGGTCTCTCTCGGCGCCGGGCTGCACCTGGCTCGAACGAATGCAGCCCGGTCACATCACGCTTATCAGCGGGCCCAGCGGCGCGGGAAAGTCCACGCTGGTCCGGGCCGCCGCAGCCCGCGCTCGCACGCTGCGCTGGAGGCCGCTCGTGCTCCAGGACCCCGGGGCGAACCGTCCGGTGATCGACCTAGTGCGCGGCCCGCTCGCGGAGTGCATCGCGATCCTGGCCCGCGCCGGGCTGGGAGAGCCCGGGCTCTTCGCCCGCACGCCCCGCGAACTCTCCGAGGGTGAGCGGTTTCGTCTCAGGCTGGCGCTCGCGCTGCACGAGGCTCAGTCGGGCCCCGCCGCCCAACCCTTGCTGCTCGTCGACGAGTTTGCCAGCGCGCTCGATCGCGTCACGGCTCGAACCCTGTGCATGTGCCTGCGAAGGTGGACCGCGCGCCACCAGGTGCGGGTGGTGTGCGCCACGGCTCACGACGACGTCGCCCCGTGGCTCGCCCCGGACATCCACCTCTCTCTCACGCTCGGGGCACAGAGTGCCTGACGGCGCGAGCCCCATCCTCCGCGTGCGGGTCTCCCGGGGCACACGGGCCGATCTCGAAGCCCTGCGCGGATTTCACTATCGCTCGGGCAGACCCAGCCCCCCCGTGGTCGTGCTCCGCGCACGCGTGGGGCGAGAGCTCGCGGGGGTGCTTGCCGTCGGGATGCCGACGCTCAACGGCTGGTGGAGGCGGGAGGGCTTTGGACCCGGGTTCGCGGGGCCGGGCCGGGCGACCGCGCGCCGGCTCAACGCGAGCGTCAGGCTGATCTCCCGGGTGATCGTGGACCCACGCTTCCGAGGCCTGGGAGTCGCGGCCTCGCTCGTGAGGGCGTATCTCGCGAGGCCCCTCACGCCCCGAACCGAGGCGGTGGCAAGCATGGGCGCGTTCTGCCCGCTCTTCACGGCGGCGGGGATGCGCGAAGTACCGCCACGCACGCCGGCTCGCGATGCCCGCCTGTGCCGCGACCTGCGAGCGCTCGGGCTCTGTGCCCACTCGCTGGCAGAACCGGCCCGCGCGAGGCAGCGACTGCGAGCCTGCGCGGCCCTGCGCCGGGCTGTGCGGGCGTGGGCCTCTGCCAGCCGCGCAACCCGGGCCAGAGCCCGAGGCCCGCTGGCGCCCGTGCTCCTCGCCGCCATCAGCCGCCAACTCGCGCCCCCCCGCGCGTACGTGTCCGAAACCACGAGCCCGCGACGGGCAGGGGGGAACGCATGGACAGCTCACGCAAGCCGAAGAATCCTTGCACCCGCAGGAAGCCGCGAGCATCGGACTCGACCGGGCCGGGCCCGGCGCCGACAACGCCCGACGAACTCCACGCGTGGCTGATCCGCGAGCTGGGCCTGCGCATGCCAAGACGGGCCATCACCGAAGGGCACGCCTCACCATTCGACTATCTGTGCTGGGCGTTCTTCGGTCCGGACGCAGAATCCAAGACCCCAGCAGAGTGCGGCCAGAACCGCCCCGTCTGCGACGCGGTGATCTGGGCAAACCGGGGCGGGGGCAAGACCTTTCTCGGCGCCGTCGCGACGGCGCTCGATCTCATCTTTCTCGGGGGCGTGCACATTCGGGTGCTCGGGGGTTCGCTCCAGCAGTCTCAGCGCATGTACGCGCACCTGCGGCGGCTCTTCGACCCCGCGCAGCACCCGGGCCTGGCCTCGATGATCCGGGGCCGCACCACCGAGCGGCGCCTCACCCTGTCCAACGGCTCGGAGGTCGAACTGCTCGCGCAGTCGCAGACCTCCGTGCGAGGAACGCGCGTGCAGAAGATCCGCTGCGACGAGGTGGACCTCTTCGCCCCAGACGTCTGGGAGGCGGTGCAGCTCGCCACACGCAGCGCCCAGGTGAAGTTGCCCGACGGCAGCACCCGCACCGTGCGGGGCTCCATCGAGTGCCTGAGCACCATGCACGTGCCCCACGGCGTGATGCACGCGCTCGTGCAGGAGGCCCGCGAGGGCCGGCGCCGCCTCTTCCGATGGGGAGTCATCGATGTGCTGGGACACTGCGGCGGCGAGCACGCCTGCGCCGAGGGCACCGACGCCCCCTGCCCGCTGTGGGACGAGTGTCGGGGGCGGGCCAAGAAGCGTTCCGAGCAGCACGCGGGGCACGTCACCATCGACGATGCCATCGCGCTCAAGCGCCGCGTGTCGCTTCCCGTCTGGGAGACGGAGATGCTCACCCGCCGCCCGCGCAGGTCGCACGCGGTCTTCCCGGAGTTCGCCCGGGCCACCCACGTGGTGGGCGAGGCGGGGCGAGAGCCGGACGCCGACGCCGAACTGCGGGCGGGCGCGGTGCTCTGGGCCGCGGGCATGGACTTCGGCATGCGCGGCGCCACCGCCGTCCTCTGGGGTGCGCTCGATCGCCGGGGCGTGCTCTGGATTCTCGATGAGAGACACCTGGAGGGCGTGATCCTGAGTGAGCACGTCGCGGCGATGCAAGGCGGCCTCCAGAAGCCCGGCGTGCCCGCCTGGCCAAGGCCCGCCTGGGTCGCGATCGACCCCTCGGGTCGCTCGGTGGATGGCCAGACCGGCCTCTCCGCCCACGAGGTGCTGAAGCGAGCGGACCTGCGCCCGGTGTGCTCCAACGAGGGCGTCTCGGCCGGCATTGCGCAGGTGCGAGCCCGGCTCTCGCCCGCCAGCGGCGACTCTCCCCGGCTCTACGTGCACGCGCGATGCGTCAAGCTCATCGAGGCGCTGGAGCGGTACGGCTATCCGAAGCACGACCCGCTGACGGAAAAGCCGGAGAAGGGCCAGTTCGACCACGCCGCGGACGCGCTGCGGTACCTCGTGCGCCACCTCGACCGGCCCCGCCCGCAGGCGGCGTCGGGGATGTACACCTAGCAAGCGTCAGGGCCCGGGCGCCCCGGGGTGCTTCCACGGAGGCAGGCCCAGCGCCGCCGCTCGGTTCAGGCCCTCATCGGAGACCTCGGCCCCCCAGGCCACGAAGTGAGGCGAGAGATCATGCCCCGCCGCACGGGAGAACTTCACCAGCATGTCGTCCCACTTGGCCTCATCCGTCGCGGGGGCGACGTACCCCGGCTCGCGCACGCTGCGCAGGAACGCGCGGAACGGTTCCCAGCCGAACTGCGCATGGATCTGCCTCCAGATCCGCAGGGCCACGAAGTGGCCGGCTCCCCCCGGGTTCCCGGTGCCGATCTCGCCGCGTGGCATCGGCGTCTCGGGCCTGGTCCACTTCTCGGCGCGGTCGAAGGGCGGCAGACCCAGCGCCTCAGCGCGGAAGTACATCGGGAACCAGTTGCACGTGACCTCGCCCTGGCCCTTGGGGGTCCACCCTCCATACTGCTGGTTGTGGCCCATCTCGTGGAAGAAGCCCCAGACGTCGCCACCCTTCAGCTTCGCGAGGTCGACGATCGAATCCAGCCCGCCTTGGCACATGATCGGGTGCCCGCTGTGCATGGAGCCCGCGGAGATGGCGGGGTCCCAGACCAGCCGCTCGGAGGTGAACTCTCCGCCCCCGAGCTCGTGCACGAGCACCGCCCCGCGTTCCCACAGCGTCATCAGCTCCGTGGGGTCCTCGATGCTTCGCACCCGGTCGGAGGGAACCGTGATCGCGATGTGCGGGCTTGCGAGCTCGGCCCAGGGTCCGGGGGCGGCCCGGGCCGCCTGCCACTGCTCGGGCGTCGTGACACCCAGCACAAAGAGCGGCGCCGCGACGGCACCGGAGATGCGGAGCGAGATTGGTTCGCCCCCCGGGCTCGCTGGCCTGGGAACCTCGACGTACACCGGCCCGCCGAACGCGCTCGCCACGCGCACCTGCTCCGCGTTCAGGGGCCAGGCGTGCGTGAGGTTGACGGGCGTGCGCCGGAACTTCGAGGCCTTCGGGTTGCTGTTGTCCTTGTGCGCACCGATGCGGATCGAGAGCCCCGCGGCACGGGCGGGCTCGGGCACATCGATCGTGATGACCTCGCCCGCCGGGGCGTACAGCCCGGTCGGGTGCCACCACGCCGCCTTGGGCCGCCAGCGGTTGATGTCGGGCGAGACGATCACTCCCGCGTGCTGCAGTCGCGGCGCCTCGGCGGGGACCGCGCCGGGGAACTGTGCGGCGTCCGGGTGCGCCCTCACCTCGTCCGCGGGCGCCTTTGTCCACGCGGCGCGATGGGCCTTTGCCTCGTCCACCAGCTTCGCGTTTGCCGCCTCACGGGCTGCCTGGGCCGCCGCTCGGGCGTCCGGGGGCGTGGGGACCGGAGCCGGGGCCTGTGCCATCGCGAGCGAACTCGCGAGCAGCACTGCCAGCGGCGGGAAGGAACGCCGGACGTCATGCATCATCGATGCCTCCGGAGACCGCTGTGCTCACTTCAGCCTGACGAGCTTCCCCTTCCGCTTCATGATGTTCTTGTAGTCCCACTGAATCTCGACTCCCTTCTTGAGCCAGCGCTTCAGGGCCTTGGCGGAGATGTCGTCCGGCGAGGTGAAGCGAGCCGCGGCGGCCATGAACTTGCTCTTGGGTGGATCCGCGGGGAGCCCGGGCTCGTCGAACGATTTTCCGCTCCAGAACATGAGACGGATGCAGCCGGCATCCTTGCCCGCGCCCTTCCCGCCGCCCTTGAGCTTGTGATAGCCGACGATCGGGTTGCCATCGATGAACCAGACGGGATGGCGATGCCAGACCTTGCACTCGGCGCCCGCGACCGGCCTCTTGCCGAAGAAGTGCCCGTCGATCGCCTCGGCGAGCGCCTCGCAGACGGCGCGGTCGGAAGGGGATTGGGCCTCGTGGTACGCGAGGATGTCGGGAGGCAGAGGCATGCGTGCGATTCCGGAGCGGGGCTACTGAGTATCACAATCCGGGCAGAGCGTCTTGGTCTGGCCGTTGACCACCCGCCGCTTCATGATGGGCTTGGGCTGCCCGCCGCCATCGTACTTCGTTGGGCCCCGGAAGTGGTCGATGACGCCGAGCACCACGACCGCCAGCACGACGACGCCAACGAGCGAGACCCAGCCGATCAGGCCCATCGATACCTCCTCCGGGCGAGGCTGCGGCTTCCGCGCCATTCGTCGGGCCCGCGGGCCGATGCTGCGACCCCGCAGCCCGGCCAGAACGGGCAACGACGCCCGCGACGGTTACTTCTTCGCAGGTTTCGCGGCGGAGGCCGGCTTGGCGGCGGGCTTTGCGGTCGAGGCGGGCTTGGGTGGTGCCGCGGCCGGCTTGGCGGCGGGCTTCACGGCGGCGGACATGGCCTTCACCTGGCCGGGGAGCTGCTGGGCCGTCTTCAAGAGGTTCTGCATGTTGGCCGTGGGTCCCGAGCCCCGCGGTGCGGCAGCGGGCTGGGGGACATGTAGGCGCGACTTCGGCGATCCGGGCTGAATTCCCATGGCAAACTCCTGTATGCGCGGCCGTTGTGGAGGTTCCGCGGCGTGGGAGTCTACCGAGTCCGTCAACCGGCCGCGAGGCGGAGTGTGCTGCACCGGGAGCCTGGCTGGCGTGTCACCGCGGAGCCCTCCCTGCGTGGGGCACCCGCCAAGTGTGGAACGGCCGACGCACCCGTGCCTCACCCGCCGGTAGTTCCGCGCAGACGACGCCCCGGACTCGCCGCATGTCCACGCGGGCCCTTCGCGTAGACTTAGAGGCTGACCCGCACCGCGGCCGCGAAAGGGACTGCCATGCCCAAAGCCAAGATCGCTGGTTCCGCGAAGGCGTTGGCCACACGTTCACCCAAAGCTGCGGCCAAGCGCCCGGCCAAGGCATCGCCCAAGCCCGCGCCCGGGGGCAAGCCGAGCGCCAAGCCGCCCGCGACCCGGATGACCCTGAAGGGAGTGATGGCGGCGCTCGAGGAGGCGGGCACCGCGCAGGCGCGCAGGACCTACACCCGCCACGGCGCCTCCGAGCCGATGTTCGGCGTGAGCTTTGGTGATCTCAAGAAGATGCTCAACCGGATCAAGATCGATCAGGAGCTCGCCGAGGCGCTGTGGGACACGGGGAACTTTGACGCCCGAAATCTGGCGGCGAAGGTGTGCGACCCGGCGAACTTTCCCCCCAAGGTGCTCGACGCGTGGGCTTCGGTGCCGATCGGATGGTTGTGGGGCGGGTATGTGGGGCAGATCGCGGCCGAGGGGCGGCACGGGAAGGCGAAGGCCGAGAAGTGGCTCGCCGCGAAGAACGACGCGACACGGACAGCGGGGTGGTGCGCGGTGGGCGCGATGGCGATGATCGATGAGGCGACGCCGGACTCGTGGTTCGCCGATCGGCTGGCGGAGATCGAGAAGGGGATGAAGGCGGCGAGCAGCCGGCACAAGTACGTGATGAACAACGCGCTGATCGCGATCGGCTGCCGCGGCGTGGCGCTTCGCAAGGCGGCAACGGCGGCGGCGAAGCGGCTGGGCACGATCGAGGTTGATATGGGCGATACGGACTGCAAGACGCCGGATGCGGTGGAGCGTTTGGAAAAGACATGGGACCGCGCGAAGGCGTCGGGGTATGAAAGCCCGGCGGCGCAGGAGCGGGACCGGGAGTCGATGCGGACGCGGTGTTAGCGACGGCGTCGATCGTGCGGGCTGAGCACCATCGAGTCGGGCCGGGGCTCGCACGCGGGATCGATCTTCGAGTCCCCCCCACGAAAGAGCGCCGGGCGGCAAGGTGCAGCCGCTCACCCGATATCGCCAAATGCCGCACCGTTCGCCCTCGGCCTTTTCTTCGGTCTGTTTGAGCATTGCGATGAGGCCGGGATCACCAACGCTGTTGACGCGCGCGTAATCGCCATTGGAAAGTTTCGCGAGAGCTGTCTTTGGGTGCCATTGCAGTGCTGAGTGGTTGGTCACGCCCACAAGAATCCTGACACTCTGCGATCTGGCCCCGATTGAGCCTGAGCCGGCGCGAGGTTCCTAGTCGACGCGCCAGGATTCGATGAGCTGATAAGACTTCGAGTTCGGATCGTGAAGCGGCGCAATCGCGTCTGTCATCGTGAATAGCTCCCAGTCTTTCACGGCCACAACGCGGTCGAAATAAAACCGGAGCGTCTGCCTGTCCACGCGGCGGAAGTGCCGGAACCACACGCCGAGTTCTTCCTCGGGCGAGGTCACGTACCTGTAGTCGCTCGCAACGGTGGCAAGCGCGAATGGGCGGTTGTGGACCACGACCAGCACATGGTCGCCTACCTGCATCTCGTTTGCGAAGCAAAGAAAATCGCGCTCGCTGGGTTTGAGCGTGCTTGCAGCGATGCGTCGGAGGTCGCCACGATCCTCGTCAAAGTCGAGCCCGATCAGGCCCTTGCCGAGTGCCTCGACCGCGTACTTCGCAGCGTTCCTGCCGTCCGCCGGGTGAAGTTGCATCCGCCATCGTCGCACGGGCCCCCCTTTCGGCGCCCCCGCTTGGTCCCGACTGCCACAAACTACACATACCTCGCCACTTCCTTCGCCACCTCGATCGTCGTGTTCTTCCCGCCCATGTCGTAGGTCTTGACCTTGCCCTCCTTGATAACGCGGGCGACCGCGGCTTCGAGGCGCTGGGCCATCTGCTTTTCGGCGGGGCCGCCGGTGCCGCCCCCGGCGGGGTGGCCGTGGCCGTCACCCAGCCAGTCGAGCATCATCTTGGCGGTGAGGAGCATGGCGTGTGGATTGACCTTGTACTGCCCGGCGTACTTGGGCGCGGAGCCGTGCGTGGGCTCGAAGACGGCGTAGGTATCGCCCAGGTTGGCGGAGGGCGCGAAGCCCAGGCCCCCGACGAGGCCGGCGCACAGGTCGCTCACGATGTCGCCGAACATGTTTTCCGCGACGATGACGCTGTAGTCCTGTGGGTTCTTGAACATCCACATGCAGATGGCGTCGATGTTCGCCTCGTCGGCCCAGATGCCCGCGGCCTTGTACTCCTCGCTCATCTTGCGGAAGACGCGGGTCATGAGCCCACCGGTCTCGCGCAGCACGTTGGGTTTCTCCACCAGCGTCACGCGCTTGCGCCCGGTCTTCTTCGCGAACTCGAAGGCCTGGCGGCAGATGTTGGTGCAGCCCTGGGTGGAGACGATGCGGGTGGAGAGGGCGACGTTCTCGAGACCCTTGTCCTTCCAGGGCTTCATCTTGGGGTTGAGGCAGAGCGCGTCGTAGACGGGCTGTGGGAGCGGGAAGAACTCGACCCCGCCGTAGGACCCTTCGGTGTTCTCGCGAAAGACGACCTGATCGATGGCGACGTCCTTGACCTTGCCGTCGGGCCCGGCGGGGTTGGCGATGGAGGTGCCCCGGTAGTTGAGGGGGTTGCCCTCGTAGGACTTGCAGGGGCGCATGTTGGTGTGGAGGTTGAAGAGCTGGCGGAGCTTGACGATGGGGGAGAAGTAGACGAGCTTCTTGTCCTTCAGCTCGGGGGCGAGCTCTTCCTTGGCCTCATCCTGGGGCTTGCTGGTGATGGCGCCGAACAGGCCGCAGGAGGTCTTTTTGAGTATCTCGATGGAGCGGTCGGGGAGGGCGTTGCCCTCCTTGCACCAGAACTCCCAGCCGATGTCGGTGTGGATGTACTGGGCGTCGAGCTTGAGGGCGTCGAGAACGAGGCGGGTGGCTTCCATCACGTCGTTGCCGATGCCGTCGCCGGGCATCCAGGCGATGCTGAACTTGGCCATGAAGCGGGCTCCTAGGGGGCGGAAAACAGAGGGGACCGTGGGAGTGTATCAGGCGGGGCCGAAGGGTCCCGGACGCGGGACTCTCCGGTAGAACCCCTTGCGGGAACTTCCGTGAAAGGGTAGCCTCTGGCCCCATGGCCGACACTCGTCGGCGGCGCAGGGGTGACAGGATCGCGCGCCTCGTGGACGTGGAGATTCTGCTCACGGTCGAAGGGAACTGAACATGATCCGACTTGCTTCGGCGGTGGTGGCGTGCTTCTGCGGCACGGCGATGGCGCAGCAGGTTCCGTACCTCGAGGAGCCGCCCCTTCGGGACGTGCCCGCGAACTGGTTCGTGATCGAAGGGCACGAGTACGAGAGCCAGGAGGCGTTCATCCTCAGCGGCAACCGCTGCCACACCAAGGACCTCGACGAGGGCACGATGGTGCAGGTCGAGAACGACCTGGACCAGTTCAAGAAAGTGCTCGAGGACACGTCCTCGCTGCGCCCCGCAGGCTCGGTGACCGTGAGCGTGTGGTTCCACGTAATCAACCGCGGGACCGGGACCTCCAACGGCGACATCCCCCAGTCGCAGATTGATGCGCAGTTGGCCGTGCTCAACAACGCGTTCTCGGGCGGCACGGGCGGGGTGGACACCCCCTTCCGTTTCGTGCTTGCGGGCGTGACCCGCACGACCAACAGCACCTGGTACACCATGAGCGGCGGGTCCAGCGCCGAGCGCAACGCCAAGACCGCCCTGCGCCGGGGCAACGCAGCCACGCTGAACCTGTACTCCTGCTCGCCGGGCGGCGGAGTCCTGGGCTGGGCGACCTTCCCGTCTTCGTACACCTCGAACCCCACCAACGACGGCGTGGTGATCCTGTACTCCTCCGTGCCCGGCGGCACTGCGGCCCCGTACAACCTGGGCGACACCGCAACGCACGAGGTCGGCCACTGGCTTGGCCTGTACCACACCTTCCAGGGGGGCTGCAACGGCCAGGGCGACCGCGTGAGCGATACGCCCGCGGAGAAGTCCGCCGCGTTCGGCTGCCCGATCAACCGCAACACATGCCCGAGCAAGCCTGGAAACGACCCGATCCGAAACTTCATGGACTACACCGACGACGCCTGCATGTACGAGTTCACCACGCTGCAGGCCGAGCGGATGGACGCGCTCTGCCAGCAGTACCGCGGGCTCTGATCCCCTTGGCTATCGACACTGAGAGACGGGGCCCTGTCCGAGCGACGGGGCCCCGTGTTCGTTTTTTGCCGCCGGACCGCGGCATGCGAGCCCCATTTGGTACGCGTCTCACATGAATCCCGTTGTGATCTACGACTATCTGACCAGGACGCGGGGAAGAGTGCCGGACGCGGTCCCGCTGCTGAGCCCGCATCGGCACCGGCAGGTCCTGCACTTCGGTCTCGCGACGATCGCCTCCACGGTCACGCACATCATGGTCTCCGCGGGGTGCCACGCGGGCCGTGTTGAAGGGGGGCGAGGCGGCCCCGCATGAGCGGCGGCCCAAAACCTGGACTTCAACGCGTGGACGTTCGAGCGGTGCCCCGTGTGAGTCCGGCGTCGTGAGCTCCGCGGTTGCCCTCCGCAGATACCATCGCCCATGTCGGACGGACCCCGCGTCAAGCCTCACGAAGTGCGCCTGCGTCCGGTGTTGCCCGACGACCTGGAGTGGATGTTCGAGTTGCAGAAGGACCCGGAGGCCAGCCGCCTGGCGGGCGTGAAGCCCCGGACGCGCGAAGTGTACTTCGAGACGTGGGCGAAGGTCTTGAAGGACGCCGCGGTGCGGCCCCGGATCATCGAACTGGTGGGGCCGGGCGGGGCGGAGCCGGCCGGCGCCCTCTCGGTCTTTCAGGCGGATGGGCGCCACTGCACGGGGTATTGGATCGCGAAGCAGCACTGGGGCCGGGGCATCGCCTCGCGGGCGCTCACGCTGCTCCTGGAAGAGGATCCGAGGCGGCCAATCTACGCGACCGCGGCGCGCACCAACGCCGCGTCCGTGCGGATTCTGACCTCGCACGGCTTCCGCCTGCTCGGCCATCGCATGGGCGAGGAGACGGATCGCTACGAAGCTCGCGAGGTCGCGGAGTTCGTGCTGGATGCGTCCGTCGCGGACCTGCCCATCGAGCGGCTCTCGCCCATCGGCGTGACGGATCGCGACCTTGACGACCTCGCCGCCCTGCTGGTGGACGCGGTGGAGTCCGGCGCTGCGGTGAGCTTCGTGAAGCCGCTGGGACTCGACGCGGCATGCGCCTGGTGGCGGCGCTCCCTCGCCGAAGCCTCTCCCCGCAGCATCATGCTCGTCGCACGCGCGTGCGGGGGCATCGTGGGGACCGTACAGGCGGCGGCGGCGTGGGCGCCGAACCAGCCCCACCGCGCCGAGGTGTGCAAGATGATCGTGCACCGATCCTGCCGCGGAACAGGGCTCGGGAGGAGGCTGATGGAGCGCATAGAGCAGGAGGCCGGCGCCTCCGGGTTCACGCTCCTGACGCTGGATGCGAAGGTCGGGGGCGCGGCGGAGCGTCTGTACCGGCGCTGCGGCTGGGTGCGCGTCGGCGAGATACCCAACTTCGCGGTTGACACCGACGGCGTGACGCCTCACGCGACGGTCATCTTCTACAAGTTCGTCGGCAATCGGTAGAGCGCGCCAGGGTTGCACCAGCGGCGTCAGCGCTGCTACGCTGCAACAGAGGATCGAGATCACTCGGAGAGCTTCCATGGGCACCTATGTCGACGGCTTTGTCATCCCGATCAAGAAGAAGAACCTGCCCGCCTATCGCAAGCTCGCGAAGCTGGGGGCCAAGGTGTGGATGGAGCACGGCGCCCTGCAGTATGTCGAGGCCGTGGGCGACGAGCTGAAGACCAGGATGCTCGGCGCTCCCTTCCCCAAGATGGCGAAGCTGAAGGCGGGCGAGACGCTGGTCTTCTCGTTCATCGTCTACGAGAGCAAGGCGCACCGCAACCGCGTGAACAACGCGGCGATGAAGGACGCTCGCCTCGCGGCCCTGTGCGATCCCAAGAAGATGCCCTTCGACATGAAGCGCATGGCGATGGGCGGCTTCAAGTCCTTCGTCGAAGCCGCGAAGTGCTAGAACCGGGCGCGGACCGTCACGCGATGGGGTCGGGGGGCTGTTCTGCGCGCCCCGCGGCGGCCTCACGCGCGATCTCCCGGGACAGCCGCAGAAACAGCACGATGCTCCATACGAGAACCCCGGCCCGCATGACCGAGACGGGCGTGGTGAACCACGGGTAGACGCGCCAGAACCCGGACGACGGGCCTCCGAAGCGGGCAACGACCTGGACAGTGATCTGGCTCACCAGGCTCAGCCCCGCGACCACCAGCGTGAAGACCAGCACCGCCATGAGCGAGGAGGCCAGGCGCTCCGAGGGGATGCGCCGCGCGATCCCCATGAGGTGACGCACCAGCAGGATGATGAACGCCACGTGCACCGCCTGGGTAAGCAGGCCGAGCGCAGCAGCAAGGTCCGGTGGAGCGGCGGCCCATTGCCCGATCGCCGTCGTGCCGATCTGGCCGAGGGCGAGCAGGGCCGCGACGACGATGAGCGAGACTCGGAGCCCCGAGCCCCGCACCGCGGTGAGCTGTCCCGGGTCGGATCGTGCGAGCAGCATCGCCGCCACCACATCCGCGAGCAACAGCACGGTCCAAAGAGCCGCCCACACGAGCACGGTCGTCTGGTTCCACAGGTTCGCGCCCGTCAGAGGCATCGCGACGGACGACGCGCAGGAGATGAAGGAGAGCGCCGCCTGGGCGCCCGCCGTGACCGCGAGAACTGTCAGCCCGGCGCGTAGCGAGCCGAGGTATCCCGCGTCCGCGTAGCGGAGCAGGTCGCCGGCCTGAGAGCGGGCCACGGGCAGGGTGCACTCCGGGCACAGGGCCCGGAGGTCCAGGCCCGAGAGGTCGTAGCCGCAGCGGAGGCAGTGGATAGCGGTCATGCGTTCCTCATGGCGTTCACTTCAGCCGCGGCCTGATCTCGCAGGGCCGCCAGCTTCGCCCGCTCCATCGCGCCCGCGACGCCCTTGCTCAGCCTGTTGAGCATGATGAGAAAGAGGATGGTCGCGGCGAGCGGGCCCAGGCCGCACAGCAGGATGCCCACGGTGTTCAGGATCGGGAGCAGCCAGAGGTTTCGGGTGGCTTCCTTGTGGAGCGCGGCATCGGGGACTCGCGGGGCCAGCGAGCGGATGTACGCGACCGCCGCGAAGAACCGCCCTGTAGTCGCCACGACCGTGGCAAGCCCGCTGAGCACGACGATCACAAGCCCCATCGAGATGGTCACCGGCCCAGCGCCGGACATGGCGTTGGCCATCGCGGCCTGCCAGCCGGGGACCATCGCGACAACGAACGCGGCCAGGGTCGCGCCGATCTCCGCCACCAGAAAGATGCGCAGCCACCTCCGGGACTGTGCCCCGGTGTCCTCGCCGAGCTGGCCCGGGTCCGGGCGTGAGAGCAGCCACCAGCCCGCGAGCACCACGATCGACCCGACGAACTCCGTGATGCGCGGGAGGAGTTCTGTCCAGCGGCCTCCGGTGACATTGACACCGCTCTGCGCCGCCATTCCAAACGCCAATGCCCCGGCGCCGACAACGAGGCTGACCCCCAGCGCGACCAGAGTGCCGATGAAGACGACGCGCGCGCCGAGCCTCATCTCTTTGAGGAACTGGGTGTCGGCGAACTCAAGCAGGTTGCCCCGCAGGGATCGCTCGACGGGCGCGCCGCACTCCGGGCACGCGCCGGTGGAGACAAGCCCGAGCAGGTCATAGCCGCAGGCCAGGCAGGGGCGCGACTGCACGAGCACGTGGGGGGCAATGGGGGCGTGGACGACGGGCGCGGTGAAGGGCCCAGCGACCATGGCCTGCGTCGCAAGCTCGGTGCGAGTGTGGAGGCGATTGCACGCCGGGCACATCCACCCGCCGGGCTGGGGTGCACCTCGAAATGGCTCGCCACACCCCAGGCAGCGGATCATGCGTCATTCCCCGTACGGACAGAAGGCCTTTCGCGCCACGACCGTGATGGTGCAGGTGGTCAGGTCATCCCGCGAGAAGTTGAAGGGGGCCGCCATGAGGTGCGGTGGCGGCTCGTTCTTGATCTTGTTCATCTGCCAGCCGGCGATGTCGAACCCCGCCTCGATCACGAACTGCTTGAGCTGGAAGGGCGTGACCTTGTTCAGAGAGCTCTTGGCGAAGCCGGTGGTGAACGCCACGTGCGGGAAGATCTCGCGGAACTCACCCTGGCATGTGAGGTGCGCCCAGGGCTGGCTGCGCTTGAAGTACGGGCAGCGCGTGCAGTCCTCGGGCGTCAGCTTCTTCTCCATCTCGTCGGTCCAGGTCCACCAGAGCTTTTCCTTGACGCCCGCGCGGTGCTGGGCGGACGCGGCGCACTTGTCCGGCGCATCCCAGCAGGCGGGACCCTGCCGCACAATCGCCGGCCCGTCGCCATAGTTGAGAAACCCGTGGTCGTGCGAGCCCACGGGCTGGTAGTAGTTATCGTGGTTGGTGATGAACAGCCCGCCCGGCTTCAGCAGGCGCCCGATGAGCGGGAGCTGTTTCGGCAGGTCGAGCATGTGCTCGGTGACCGTGTTCGCGAAGATGAAGTCGAAAGAGCCGTGCCGGGATGCGTCGGCCGCGTAGTCGACGATGCCGACCTTCTCGAAGCGCAGGTTCGGGATGTGGCCCATGGCCTTCTGGCAGTCCTCGAGCTGGAGCCAGGAGTCGATCGCCTCACACTCACCGGCGCCGCGCTCGAGGAAGAGCAGGGCAAAGATGCCGGCGCCGCACTCCCAGTCCAGCACACGCTTGCCCGCGAGGTCCGCGGGCTTGAGGTGGCCCTGGGCCATCAGACGATCGAGCTGCGCCGTGTACCGCTCGTACATGCGGGCGAGGCCGGGGGCCTTTTCGAGGACCTCCCTGGCGATGGGGCTGTTGAGAACAGGCATGGGCGCTCCTTGCTGGGCGACCAGTCTAGAGCGATTAGGGCCGGGCCGCCGGGGGCGTGGGAAGGCAGTCGCGGATAGGGCCCCCTGCCCGGGGCTGCAGGGTCGAGAAGTCCAGCCCCGCCGCCGCCGCCAGCGTCGAGGCGAACTGCGACTGCGTGATGGGCTGGGTGTTCGTCCGCTCGCCCAGGGGCCGGGTGCCGGGGCCGACGACCGCGAGCCAGATATGCTCGGAGCCCGGGTTGCCGCTGCCATGGTCGCCCCAGGCGCGGTCCTTCTGGAACAGATCGCCCCGCCCGTGATCGCAGGTGATCATCAGCGTGGTTCTGCCCGCGTACTGCGCGTCGGACTGCAGGAACTCCCACAGGCGGCGGAGGTACGCGTCTGCCAGGTGCGCCGCCTCCAAGTACCTCGTGTAGTCGTACTCGTGCGCCCACTCATCGGTCTCGCCCATGCCCAGGAAGACCGCGCGGGGCCTGTTGACCTTCATCCACTCCATCGCCGTGTTCACCGTGAGCGCATCGAACGCTACACCCGACCAGCGATAGGGCACCTCGGTGCGGACTCGGTTCAGCACCGCGAGTTCTGGCGAGCCCGCCCCGGCCGTGAAGGCGCCGTTGCCGTCGTCCACTGGGAATCCGCACGTCTCCGCGCGGAAGATGAACCGGAAGGTCTGCCAGGAGCCGAACGCCGCGGCTTTGCCCCGGAAGCCCTCCTGCTGGTTCAGGAACTCGAGCACCGTTGGGTTCGGGTTCACGATGTGCCGGTTGTCCTTGATCACCGGCTCCGCCACGCCGCAGAGTGCTTCGGCGTAGCCGGGGTAGGACACTCCGCGGCCGTTGGTGATGTCGACGGTGCTGCCCTTGTAGCGGTTGCCGTAGAGCTGTCCCTCCCGGACCACGACCGACCACAGGAACGGCATGAGGGCTTCCCGACGCTCCTCGGGTGTGCCCCTGTGCCAGCGTTCGAGCAGCGGCTCGGGCTTCTCGACTTTGCCGATGGCCTTGCTCAGGTACCGCTCGTCCGCGCCGGTAAAGACCTCCTGCCAGCGCAGGCCGTCGATCATGACGAGAATTACGTTCTCCGCGGCCGGCGCGGCGGGGGCCTGCGCGCTGGCCGCTGTGGCGGCGAGGGCGAGTGCCACGACCAAGAGTGTTCTGAGTGTGGGCATGGCGCGAGTATACAGGCCGCCCCGGAGTGGAACGGCCTGCGAGTGGTTACGGATTCAGGATGCGGGGTTTGACGGCGCGTTCAGGGGCAGCCGCCGCCGCCGACGGTGTTGATGAGGGCGGCGATGTCGTCCTGGTCGACGTTGCCGTCCTGGTTGAAGTCCGGGTCGATGCCGGTGGGGTTGTCCCCGCCGCCGACAACGTTGATGAGGTACGAGACGTCGTCCTGGTCGACGTTGCCGTCCTGATTGACGTCGGGGTCGCAGGTGGGACCGCCGCCGCCGGGGAAGCAGGCGCCGGTCATGTCGATGCGGTAGGTGCCGAGGTCTTCGCCCCCACCTCGCCAGGAGGCGAGCGGACCAGCGCTGCCGGGACCGTCGGGAGCGCGCTCGGTGTTGAAGGGGGTCTCGGCCCACATGGCGGAGCCCATGCCGTCGAGGGCCATGTCGTCGAACTGGGTGACGGCGAGGTAGTAGTTGCCGGTGGCGGGGACGAAGGCGCCGGTGATGTGCGAGAGGAGGGTGTCGTCGCCCGGAGTGCCGGCGGGCACGTCGTCGTTGTAGGTGACGCCCGCGCCGGTGGAATCAAAGAGGAAGAGGCGGGTGTCGAAGAAGGGGTCGGTGTTGAGGGCGGTGGTGGCGGAGAAGTTGGCGACATCGCAGACGTTGATCTGGTAGATGTCGCAGTCGCCGATCCAGTCAAAGCCGCCCGAGATGCTGGTGAAGGGGCCGGAGCCGGTGGGGACCTGCGCGGAGTTGAGTTCCTGGCCGGCGTCGGCCTGGCCGTTGACCTGCTCGTCCCACTGCGCGGGGGGCGTGATGTTGATATTGAGGACGCCGCTGCCGCCGGCGCCGGTCGTGCCGTAGGCGGCGATACGGATTCCGATGCTGATGCCCTCGAAGACGGGCACGCCGGCGATGGCGCTCTGCAGGCCGCATGCGTCGTCGTTGCAGTTCGTGTCGACGAAGCAGTCGAGGACAACCGCGAGGACGGTGTCGAACGACGAGCCGCAGGTGTCGATGGTGGCGTAGCCGCTGGAGGTGGGCGTGTAGATGAACCAGATGTCCTTGTTGGAGGCGGCGCAATCGACCTGCATCTGGGTGGTCATGCCAGAGTTGTCGAAGGGGAAAGACCCCTCGGCGACGGGGATGGAATCCTCGCAGAGGTCACCGACCTGCGCGTGAACGGAGCCGGCGGCGAGTACGCAAGCGAGGGCGAAGGTGGAACCAGTAACGATGCGCATCTCTCTCTCCTTTATCGGACCCGGACGGCCTGTGCGGGCCCGTGGGCCGTGTGATTCCTGGCTCGGCGGATGTGGCGAAACGACTCCGCGACCCCGCAGAGGGTCGACGCCTGGGCCGAGGGATTATTCGCGCGCCGCCCGGCGACGGTTACTTCGGACGCAGCAGGTCCTTCAAACCCCCACGCAAGAGGCCCTCGGGCGAGAGCTTTTTGACCGCGGTCTTAGCCCATAACTCGCCATCGAGGGATACCCCCGGCTTGTCGAGCGGGCCCTTGACGCGCCAGGGAGTCAGCGTGAGCGTGTCGAGGACCGGAGCGCGGCTGAGGAGGCTGCCGAGCCCGGTGTTGAGCTGGCCCGC
Source organism: Phycisphaerales bacterium (assembly GCA_020853975.1). Classification (GTDB taxonomy): domain Bacteria; phylum Planctomycetota; class Phycisphaerae; order Phycisphaerales; family UBA1924; genus RI-211. The sequence continues at coordinate 35,379 of JADYXW010000039.1, read as the reverse complement.
GGCCTTGTCCGCCAGCGCGCCCGCCGGGATCCAGACGACCATGTCGATCTGGTTCTCGTTGAGGTCGATGCCCTTGGACATCGAGTCCTGATCGGCCTGGAGGACCATGCTGAACTCACCGACGGGGACTCGCCAAGGGCCGTACGTCGCGACGCCGCTTCGGACCTGCACCGCGAGCGGCTCGAGCCTGGTTCCTGCGGAACCGGCGGTGCGCTGGCCAAGATTCTTGAGCACGCCGGAGAAGAGCCCAGCGGTCTCGAAGCGGCACTGGCCCGGGTCGATGGTGAGGTCGCCATTGAGCTTGTGCATGTCGCCATCGAGGGGCGCGACCAGGCCGGTTGCGGTGAGCATGGCGGGCGCGTCGTCGCGTGTCTTTTCAAGGACACCGAGAAGCGGAGTCATGCCCAGGAAGCGGTCGGCGAAGAGGCGTGTGACCTCGCTGACGCTGACACGCACCGGCTGCTGGGCTGTGAACGTGCCGTTGCCGAGCACGCCCGCGATCTCGGCGGAGGCGCGGGGTGAGGTGAGCGTGATGCGGAGCGTGGGCTGCTCTGTGCTGACGTCCGCGGCCTTCGTGATGGGCACGCGGTCGGCGTCGATGCGGACCGCGACCGTCGGCCCCAGGCCCTCCACCAGCGCGCCCTTGCGGTTGGCGAGCGCGTCCACGAGCGCCGTAGGCAGAGCGGGCAGGTCGCCCCGAACCGTGAGCCGAGCCTTGTCGGGCTCCAGGGCGCCCTCGGGTGAGAAGAGGTGCGCGAGCGTCCCCGTGATCGCCATGTCCTTCGCGGGCGGCGTGTCGCCCACCGCGGCTTCCGCGAGCAGCAGCCTCAGCTCGACCGGCTGAGACGACGGGGCCCGCTCGCCCGGCGCCGGCGGAGGCGTCGCGACCCCGATCGAGAGCCCCGCGATGCGGATGGTCCGCGCGTCCGCACCTGTGAGGCTGGCGGCGGGCAGTGTGATCGACGCGCCGAGGGAGGGCCTTGCCGCGCTCGTCGCACCGGGCGTCGGGCGAGGCAGGACCAGGCTCGAAAGGTCGATGGTGATCGGGCCGGACTGCTGCAGCTTCATCCCCTTGCCGTCGGCGCCGGCGAGGAACGTGTTGACCGTCGCGACGTCGGGCTGGATGGTGAGCTTCGCCGGCTGCACGAGTGCCGTGCGGTCCGAGGTGCGGCGGACGCGCACGGGCCCCTCGCTGCGGAGGCGGGGCGCGGTCACCGCGAGTTCTGCATCAAAGTCCGCGTCGGTGAGGGCGACGGTCCCTCCCTGGGGCGGCGTGAGCGTCACGGACGTGCGGACCTGGGCCGTCTCGCCCAGGAGGCCGGTGAGCAGGCCCTGCAGGCCCGCGAGCTTCTCCGTTTCGGAAGTCGAGACCCGGTCCAGCAAGGCGGTCGCGGTGAGCGGGCCGGCGAGCCGGCCCTCGCTGAGTTCGCCCGCAAGGTTTCCAGCAAGCGACGCGATGGGCGAGCCCTGGTTGCCGAGGACGCCGGCGGTCACGTCGACGCGAACCGCTCGCTGGCCCACGAGTGCCGGGGCCGTGATCGCGCCCACGGGGACAGAGGCCCGGAGGGAGAGACCCTCCACGCCCACACGGCCCAGCGGGCGACGGCCGCCACCCCCCTGTGCCACGCTCAGCCCGTCGACCTGGGTCTTTTCTGCAAGTGTCACGGCGAGATTGGCGATGCCGATGCGGTCCAGCGCCGGCTTGCTGTCGGGGTCCAGCGGGATGGTGATGGGCTCCAGCGTCGCGCGAACGCGGGCGGGGCCGACGAGCGAGAGCGATTCTCCGCCTCCCTGCGCCATGGAGGGCGCGTACGCCGCCAGGAGCGTGTCGAGCAGAGCAGGGGTGATCTCGACGCCGGCGACCGTCTGGCGCAGCTTCACGGCGGTTGGATCAACCACGCCTCCGATGTCGGCGGCGACCTTTGCGGAGCGGACAGCAAGGGTGAGGTCGACCGCGTTGTCGGGCGCGGGCTTGGTGGCAATCTCGACGGTGGTGGGCCCGCCAAGCGACTGAGCGACCAGCGCGGGCGTGTCCAGCGGGCCCTCGCCCCGGGGGACGACGGCGCGGGCGATCGCCGCGGGCACGTCCTTCAGCACGAGGGTACCGGTGGGCCGGAGCGAGAGGGGCGGGGCGACCTCGATGACGCGGACGCCGCCCGTGGTGGTGGAACGGAGCAGGGCGGGGACGTCGAAGCGGGCCGCGATGGTGAACGGAGCGCCGTCGTAGGTCGCGCTGCCGGCAAGGTCGAGCTTGGCGGCTGTCTGGGCGAGGCCCGCGACGATGCGGGTGGAGGCGACCGAGATCGGGCCGGTGACACCCGCGCGGGTGCTGCCGTTGGCGTCGATGGCCATGAGTGCGAGGCCGGTGACATCGAGCGTGCCCTTGAACTCGGCGCGGTCAAGCTCCAAGCCCGAGGCGCCGCGGGGGACGGAGAGTCGCTGGACGTGGAGCACGGCACGCCCGCCGCCTTGCGATGGGGCGAGGCTCCATCCCGTGCCCGGCTTGATGAAGCGGGCCGCGATGGTTCCGGCGCCGGGCACATCTGCCCTGATGCCGGGATCGCGGGATCGGATGACGGATTGGCTGACTTCGAGCGCCGCATCCGCGTTCATGCCCGCGCTGCGGATGGTCGCGTCGATGGCGATGGGCCGATCGCCCTGGGCCTCTGTCGTGGCGGTGGAGGCGCGCACGGAGAGGTCCAGCGTCGGCCCGACGTCGTTGTACAGGTCGAGCCCGAGCCCGGCCACCAGGGGCTGGAGGATGGCGGTCGCAACGCCGCTGACGGCGGCGGAGCCCTCGATCGACGCGGGCATGGAGACGGGCTTACCCGACGCGTCGATGAGGCCCCCGAGCGTGGCGTCGACGCGGATATCGCCCGCGGGGTTGCCCCCGAGCGTGGCGCTCGTGCCCGCCTGAACGCGCACGCTGGTGCCGAGCGACGTGGTGTCGAGCGAGACTGTGAGGGGCGTGGTCGCAAACGCCGAGGCGGGCTTTCCCTGCTCGATGACCACCCGGCCCGAGGCCGGAGCGACGCTGACGTTCACTGAGGCGTCGAGCTTTCGAAGATCGGGCCCCGCGGCGTCGTAGGGCATGCGGAGTCGCTCTACGACGACGGTCGCGTCGGGGATGGCGTCCAGAGATGGGGTCGCGTCGGCCGCGAAGTAGGGCTCCGTCTGCGGAAGAAGGGCGCGGATGGTGCTGCCCTTGGCCGAGAGTTCCATGGGCTTGGTGAGCGAGAGCACGCCTTCGGCGACCGCCGCCTCGCCCCTTGCCCGGGCGCCGTCGAGCGAGAAGGCAAACGTGAGGTTGGCGGCCTTGCCATCGCCAGAGGCGGTGAGCGAAAGGTCCAGCGCCGGGCCGAGGGAGCGACGGAGAGAGAGCGCGGAGCCGTCCGCTGCGCGGCCGACGGGCCCGATGAGCGTGTCCAGGACGTGCACGGGGAAGGAGGCGAGCGTGACATCGGCCTCGCCCCTGGCCTTGTCGAGCGTGAGCGAGCCCTCGGGCGTGGACCAGCGGTCGACTGAGGCGTTGATCGCGAGCCGGCCTGCGCCGCTGTCCGGGCGCGTGGTGCCCACGAACGTCATGCTCTCCAGTCGCACCTTGGCCTTGTGCCCGACCTCGATCTCGGCGGTGAGGTCGGCGTCGTCGAGCGTCACGGTGGCCGCGTCCGAGGCGGACTTGTCGGTGAAGGTCGCGTCGAGGTTCTTGACGATGAGCCTTGCCTTGAGGCCCGGGGGCAGCGCGGGCTTGGTCTTCTCACCCACGCCCTTGGTCGCGGGCGCAGCGCCCGGGGCAGGCTTGCCCGCGTCGGGCGCTGTGGTCGCGGCCTGCACGTTCAGAGAACCGTCTGCGTTGCGCACCAGGGCCAGCGTGGCCCCTGAGAGCGTGACCTCGCCAAGGTCCTTGGGGCCTGTGATGAGCGACCAGAGGGTGGCGTCGGTGGTGACGGATCCCTTGGCGATGAGCGTGCCGTCGGCGCCTCTCAGTGAGAAGCCCGAGGCGCTCTGCGGGCCGGCCCAGGAGAGGTCCATGTCCTCGACGTCGAGCTTGCCGGCGATCGTGGTGCCGGACATGCCACGGATGTACCCTGGGGCGATGGCCCCCGCGATGGTGGGGCCGAGCGCGCCGCCCACGACCGCGAGCAGGAGCGCGACACACGCCAGCCCGAGGACCAGGTTCCGCACGACGCGGCGCTTCTTGCGGGCGGGCCGGTGCGGGTCCTTCAGGAGTTCGTCGCGTTCCTTCTGGTCCTGCTGGCGGCGGTCCTCCGCCTTGCTCCAGAAGCCTCCCGTGGGCTTCGCGGGTTCTTCGCCGCCCGCCTTGGCGTAGAAGCCGGTGCCCGCGTCGCTCTTCTTCTCGCGCAGCCCCGACTCCTCGGGGGGCTGGCCAGAACCCTTGCCCCAGAAATCACCCGTGTTGTCCGGCATGCGCACCCTCCGTGGGGCCCCGGAATCACCCCCGGGGCCACAGACTGTATGGACCCACCCCGCGTGCGCCGGGTTCCGCGGGCTGGCAGACTTTCATCCGATGCCGTGTGCCAGCGCGTGCTCGATGGCGTCGCCGAACCGGTCGAGTTCCTCAAGAGTGGTGTAGACGCTGGGCGAGATGCGCAGGCCGGTGCATTCCTCGTGGAGAATGGCGACGGTGAGGATGCGGTGCTTCTCCCACAGCCAGCCCTGGAGTTTGGCGGTGTCCAAGCCCTCGAGCCGCACATTGCCGATGGCGCACGCGTGTGTGGGTGACGCGGGCGTGTTGAAGACGGCGCGACCGGTGGCGGCGAGGCGCGTGGTCCAGCGCTCACGCAGGAACCGGAGCCGGGCTTCCTTGCGGTCATCGCCGATGAGCTGGTGGAAGGTCAGCGCCTCCGCGACACACAGGATGTTCGCCTCGGGGTGCGTGCCGATCTCCTCGAACTTGCGGATGTCGGATTCGCGGCCGGGCGGCGCGGGCGTGAGGGGCCAGAGGGGTGCGATCCTGTCGCGCCTGACATAGAGCAGGCCGGTGCCGACCGGGGCGTGCAGCCACTTGTGAAGCGACACGCCGTAGTAATCGCACCCGAGGCCCGCGATGGAGAAACGGAACTGCGCGAGGGCATGGGCGCCATCAACGATCACGGGGACCCCGCCGTTCTTTGTGCGGGCCATCGCGACGATCTGCTTCACGGGGAGGATCTGCCCCGTGAGGTTGATGACGTGCGAGACCAGGACGAGGCGCGTCCGGGGGGTGATGGCTTCTTCGAAGCGGCGGACGCACTCCGCGTCGTCCTCGCAGGGGACGGGGAGCTTCACCTGGACCAGCTTCACGCCCTCGCGGGCCTCGCGCTGCCTGAACGCCGCCAGCATCCGCGGATAGTCCTGGGTGCTGGTGACGATCTCGTCGCCCGGCTTGAGGTCGATGCCGAGCTGGCAGATCATGAGGCTCTCGCTGCTGTTGCGGGTCAGCGCGAGCTCCTCGGGGTCCACCCCCCAGTGCTGGGCCAGGCGCCGGCGGACCACCTCGTACTGCGGGTGCTGGAGCTGCCAGAGGGCGTAGGGCGGGGGGAGTCTGTTTGCCTCGTCGAGCCTCAGCTTGAGCGCCTCGTGCACGTGCGTCGGGCAAGGGCTGGTCCCGCCGTTGTTCAGGTTGATGATCGACCGGTCCTGCATGAACGCCTGCTGAACCGGGAGCCAGAACTCCTCGTCGGAGGCGAGGCTCGCCGGGTCGCGGGCGTCTGCGGCACGCTCCCGCACGGCGTCCAGCGTGCGGCCCCTGGCGAGCAGCGCGGGAGAGCACGCGGCGGCGGCGGCGGCGGAGGCGAGAAACGTGCGTCGGTGGAGCATTGACTTAGCGTACCGAAACCGCGGAATAGCACGAAAAGTTTGGAGTTTGATCGGATAGTCGGCCGGGGGGTGTGCCGGAGTCCGCGGGGGGCCTATCCTTCTCCTGATTCGACCGGTTCGCTTGCGAGCACGAGGATCACCGACGCTTCGTCTCGCCCAGGCTTGAGCAGCGGTTTCACACATTTGGGCCTTGGAATCGGATCATGAAGTTGTACGTCGGAAACCTCTCGTTCAGCACCACCGAGCCCCAGCTGCAGGCCCTCTTCGAGGCCCACGGCACGGTCACCTCCGCGGCCCTCGTCATGGACCGCGAGACCGGCCGTCCCCGTGGCTTCGGCTTCGTTGAGATGCCCGATGCCGCCCAGGCCAACGCGGCCATGGCGGCCCTCAACGGCACCAACGTCGACGGCCGCGACCTCACCGTCAACGAGGCCAAGCCCCGCGAGGGCGGCTCTCGTGGCGGGTTCGGTGGCGGTGGCGGCGGCCGCGGCGGGTTCGGCGGCGGCGGCGGTGGTGGCAAGCGCTACGGCGGTGGCGGTGGCGGCGGCGGCGGTGGCCGCGGCGGCTGGTAAGCCAACCCCCTGAAGTTCACTCGAAGCGCCGTCGCGACCTGCGGCGGCGCTTTGCTTTTTGGCCTACGCCAGCCTCAGCGCCATCTCGCACGCCGCCCGCATCGAGCCAGGGTCCGCCTGGTTCCGACCCGCGATGTCGAACGCGGTGCCGTGGTCAGGGCTCGTGCGGGGCACGGGGAGGCCCACGGTCATGTTCACCGCGGTGTCCCGCGCCAGCAGCTTCAGCGGGATCAGCCCCTGGTCGTGGTACATCGCGACGACGAGGTCAAACCGGCGCGCAGGGCCGGCGAGCGCGCGAAGGAAGAGAGTGTCCGCCGGGAAGGGGCCGGACACGTCCAGGCCATCGTGCCTTGCGCGCTCGATCGCGGGCGAGATCACGCGGGCGTCTTCATCACCCAGGAGGCCGGCCTCACCAGCGTGCGGGTTGACGCCGCAGACCGCGATGCGTGGGGCAGATCCCATGAGCGTGCGCATGGCCTCGTGCCCGAGCCGGATGGTGCGGGCGATGTGCGGCGTGGTGAGCAGGCCCGTGACGTTCGCCAGAGGCGCGTGGGCCGTGACGAGGATGACGTTGAGCACCGGGCTGGCAAACATCATCGCGTGGGACGCGTCGCCGAAGCGGTGCGCGAGCAGCTCCGTGTGGCCGTGAAATCGCCCTTCGCCCGCGAGAGCCCACGAGGCTTTGCTGATGGGCCCGGTGACGATGGCCCGTGCGCGGTCGGGGCCCGCTCGCTGCGCGTGGGCGATGGCGGCCTCCAGAAAGCGCAGGGACGCGGCACCTGCGCGGGCGTTGTCGCTCGCGGGCCACGGGCCGGGGCCGACGTCGGGCTCGTGATCGACCAGCACCATGCCAGGGCCGGCGTTCTCCGGAGCCTGCTGCACCCAAAACGGTGCCACCCCCGCGGTCTCGGCGGCGAGGGCGAGAGGGCCCTCCAGGCCCTGCACGACCCAGCGTGCCCGGCTGCGCAGGGCGGCGTCGCTCAAGGCCTTCACCAGCACTTCGGGGCCGATGCCGCCGGGGTCGCCCATGCTGATGGCGATGGTGGGAATCACGCCCGAGTGTAAGGCGGTCCAGAAAGCACACCGGCCCAGGGCGAGCCCTGGGCCGGCGGAGAGAGCGGAAAGGTGCAGATCAGCGACGCTTGCCGCGGGCAGAGAGGAGGACCGCGCCGCCCAGTCCGAGCAGCGCGAAGGCGCCCGGGGCGGGGACGATCTGCTTGTCCTTGCTGATGATCCGGGACTGGCCGGCCGGGATGACGAAGTCCCACTGGTAGGCCCAGGAGAGGTCGCCGGGGCCGATCGGTCCGCCCGCATTGGCCAGGTTGTCGACGGCGCCGTCGTTCAGGCGGTTGAGCAGCCCGGGGACGAAGCCGACCTCGTAGGCAGTTGGGCCGGGGGTCACGACAGTCTCGTTGGCGATGAACCCGAAGTCGGACTGGCTGACGACCTGGCTGCCCGGGCCGCCGATGGAGATCGACTGGTCGGTGACGGTCCCGCCCAGGTCAAAGTCGGAGTACTGGAAGAAGGAGATGACCAAGGGCTGGTTGGACGTGTTGATGATGGAGATGGTCTCGGCGATGTCGGAGGTGAAGCTGCCCGAGGTGCCGCCCCGGAGCGACCAGCGCGTCTCGATGAAGTAGCCCCCGCCGTCGTAGCGAAGGCGGAGCGTGTCCGCGCGGGGGTCGCTGATGCCGTTGGTGTCGGTGTGCACAAATCCGACCAGCGGCAGCGTGCCAATGTTCCGCTCGCTGCTCATGGCGTTGGTGCGGAACCAGAAGCCCTGCAGGGCCAGGTTCTCCACGCCGTCCACCACCCACGAGGTCATGCCCCCCAAGGTGCCGGCGTCGTTCACCACCGCCCGGGAGTTTCCATCCTCGAGGGTGTAGATGGTCGCCATGGCGGGCATCGCCCATGCGACGCCCGCAGCGGCCACGATTGCGAGAGACATCTTCACAGCTCACCTCTCCAAACACATCCCAGCCCATGGCGGCGCAACTCGTGCGCGCCGCCGTCCGGAAAGGTGCCACAGACGGCGCAAACGGCCACCAAAGTCCGCACTTTGACTTCAAAATTGTGAGGGAGCTGGCCCCGAGTCCCTTTTGGGCCCCGTTAGGAACGGGGTGTCACCGGGCGTTCTGTTCGGCCCGGATTCGGTCGCACAGGGCTTTCAGGAGCGCGGCCGCTGTAGGGCCGGGTGCTCCGGCACCGACGGGCGTGCCGTTGAGGGAGGTGATGGAGGTCACCATCGTCAGCGTGCCGCAGAGCATGAGCTCGCGCGCCCGGGAGAGCGTCTCCGCGGGGATCGGGCGTTCGAGGATGCGAAGGGGCGTGCCGACGCAGGCCTCTAGCAGCAGGTCGCGGGTGACGCCCGCGAGGATGGGGCAGTGTCCCAGGGGCGGGGTCACAATCTGCGGTCCGAAAGGCGTCTCAAAGACGGCGATCAGGTTCGCGGAGGTGCCCTCGGCCGCGAAATCGCCTTCGGGGAGGCTGCGGATCAGGATGGCGTCGTCGGCGCCCGCGCCGTGCGCGTCGATCGCCGCGATGACTCCACCCATGAGAGAGATGGACTTCACATGACCCAGCAGCCAGCGCTGATCCACGACGGTGCGCGCGGACTTGGCGGGGACGGGGGGGTACGACGAGAGCGGCGGTGCCGGGGCGGCGTAGGCGAAGACCGTGGGCGTGACGTTGCCCCCCGGCACGCGGGCGCGCGGGGGCTGCCCGGGCGCCGGCACGCCCCGGGTGACCTGGAGATAGATAAAACAGTCTGGGGCGCGGTTGACCTCGATGAGGGAGTGGCAGATGGGGCCGAGGTCGGCGACATCCCAGGGGATGCCGGCGAGCGAGAGACCGGCGCGGAGACGCTTCGCGTGCCGGCCGATGGCGACCACCTTGCCGCCGAAGGCGCGGAGGCCTTCGTAAAGGCCATCGCCCAGGAGGAACCCGCGGTCGAGCGGGGAGATGGAGGCCTGCGCAATGGGGACCAGCGAGCCGTTGAGGTGGACGATCACGGGGAGAGGGTAGGTTTTCCCTCCGAGGGGGCTTGCGATGAAGACCCGGATGGCTGACAATGCACCGCGGCCGACAAGGAGCACCCATGGGCAGCCTCATCGAGTTCACGAACAACTACTCCGATCGCTCGACAAACACCGGGTACCAGTTTGAGTTCTACTGCGATGGGTGCGGGGCGGGGCTGATGTCGCCCTTCAAGGCGAGCAAGATCGGGATCGCGGGATCACTGCTGTCCTCGGCGTCGTCGTTTCTGGGCGGGTTTGGCAACGCGAAGGACAACGCCCAGGACCTGCTGCGGGGCAAGGAGCGGGACGAGGCCCTGAAGGGCGCGGTCGCGGAGATGAAGCAGCACTTCAAGCTTTGCGGGCGGTGCGGGAAGTGGGTGTGCCCGGCGGCGTGCTGGAACGACACGCGGAACATGTGCGAGAAGTGCGCGCCGGACCTGCAAGAGGAGATGGTCGCGGCCCAGAACACCGTGACCGCCGAGCACATGTGGCGCCAGGCCCGCCAGGGAGACATGGCCAAGAACATCGACATGATGCAGGCCGATGGCAAGCCGGTGGACGCAGCGACGTGCGCCTGCGGGGCCAAGGTCACGGGCAAGTTCTGCGGCGAGTGCGGCGCCGAGGTGAAGCGACGGCGCAACTGCCCCAACTGCGACTCGGACAACTCGGGGACCGCGAAGTTCTGCGGCAACTGCGGGCACAAGTTCGGGTGAGCGCCGGCGAGGGTCAGGGTCGCGCCCCGACGACGGCCCGATACCTCGCCGCCATGCGGTCCAGCGAGCCCGGGATCACACGGACCTCGCCGACGGTCGTGATGAAGTTCACGTCGCCCGACCACCGGGGCACAAGGTGCACGTGCAGGTGCTGCGGCACACCCGCGCCCGCGGCCCGTCCCTGGTTTATGCCGAGGTTGATCCCCTGGGGTTCGAGCGTGCGCTGCATGAGGTCCGTCGCGGTCTCGACGAGGCCCCACAGCGCGGCGCGCTGCGCCGGCTCGTAGTCCAGCAGCGTCGGCCTGGGCTCACCGAGGGCCACGAGCAGATGGCCGTTGGCGTATGGGTAGCGGTTGAGCATGATGAGGCCCCGGGTGTCGCGATAGACCACGTGGGTGAGGTGGTCGTCGTGCGGGGCGTTCCAGGCGTCCAGCAGGAATGAGCCCGAGCCGGGCCTGGGGGCGCCGGCGGCACGTTCGGCCTTGGCGGTCGTCTCAAGATAGTCCAGGCGCCAGGGGGCCTGCAGGGCGCGGGGGCCGTCCGGATTCGGCTGCTGGGTCATGCCCGAAGCGTACGGGCCGGGCCCTGACGACAAGCCCGGCTGCACCCGCGGACGCGCCGGGCCGATACTCTGGGCCGAGGAGTCGTCATGCCCCCCAAACCCTTTGCCGGTGTCGACCTGGGCGGCACCAACATCCAGATCGGGATCATCTCTCCGGACCTGCGTCTGCTCTCGGAGGCGAAGCGCAAGACCAAGGCGGAGGAAAAGCTCGAGGGCGTGCTCGGGCGCATCATCGCGGGCGTGGAAGAGGCGTGCGAAGCCGCGGGGATCTCGGTCTCAGACCTGGGCGGGCTGGGCATCGGCGCGCCCGGAGCCGTTGACCCGGACCGGGGCGTGGTGCTCGAGGCGGTGAACCTGCGCTGGGATGACGTGCCCCTCGCGGAGCTGCTCACGAAGCGCATGCGGCTGAAGTCGTTCCTCGACAACGACGTGAACGTCGCGGTCTACGGCGAGAACAAGCTGGGCAACGGCAAGAACGCGAAGAACCTGCTGGGGGTGTGGCTGGGAACGGGGATCGGCGGCGGGCTGATCCTCAACGGATCGCTGTACTACGGGCATTTCTGGACGGCGGGCGAGATCGGTCACACGATCCTCTTCCCCAACCTGCCCCGGGGCATCAGGTCGCTGGAGAATAACTGCTCGCGCACGTCGATCGTCGACCGGCTCGTGAGGCTCATCCAGGCGAACCAGAAGACCAGGATCACCGCCGAGGTCGGCGACGACCTGGGCAAGATCAAGTCCCGCACGCTGGCGAGGCACTATCGCGAGGGCGAGCGGGAGGACAGGCTGGTGGTGGAGGTCATCGACGAGGCCGCCGTGCTGCTCGGGCAGTCCATCGGGAGCATCGTGACGCTGCTGAGCCTGCCGCGAGTGGTGTTGGGAGGCGGGCTGACCGAGGCACTTGGCCCGGCCTTTGTCGAGCGGGTGGAGAAGGTCGTGCGCGAGGTGGCATTCCCGGACGCGTGCAAGAAGGTGGACGTGGTCGAGAGCACGCTGGAGGACACCGCGGGCGTATTCGGCGCGGCGATGATCGCCATGGAGCGGGCGGGCCAGGCCTACAAAGTGAAGGACCGCTAGCGGGGCCGCCCCCATGGCCCCGGGCCTTACGCTTGGGGCATGACGACGATCGCGCACTGCACGTCGGCCCTGCTCTCCGTAGGCGATGAACTCACGCTCGGGCACACGCTGGACACTAACTCGAAGTGGATCGCCTCGGCCCTGCGAGACCTGGGCATCGTCACGACCGAGCACGTCACGGTGCCAGACGATCTGCCGGCGCACGCGCATGCGCTGCGCCGCCTCGCGTCGAAGGTCGACCTCATCATCTCCACGGGCGGGCTGGGCCCCACCGCCGACGATCTCACCAGGCAGGCCCTCGCCCGGGCGATGGACGACCGCCTCGTTGAGGATGAAGTCTCGCTCGCGCAGGTGCGCGCGTGGTTCACGGGGCGAGGGCGAGAAATGCCCGCGATCAACGCGGTGCAGGCGCTGCGGCCCTCCAGGGCGGCGGCGCTCCAGAACCTGCACGGCACGGCTCCCGGGCTCATGGCGGCGATCGACGCATGCGATGTCTTCTGTCTGCCCGGGCCGCCCGGAGAGGCCCGGCCCATGTGGGCCTCGTGCGTCGTGCCCCGGCTGCGCCCGCCGCAGGGGCGCACCGTGCGCACGCGCGTGCTGCACACCTTCGGGATCGGCGAGTCCGACCTTGCCACGAGGCTGGGAGCGATGATGGAGCGGGACCGCTCTCCCCTGGTGGGCACGACCGCGTCGGGGGGTGTTGTCTCCTGCCGCCTGAGGTACGAGGGGCCCCTCCCGCCGGAGGAGGCGGACGCGCTGCTCGATAGCGCGGCGCGCGAAGTGCGAGCAAGGGCGGGCGAGTTTGTCTTTGGCGAGGGTGACGCGACGTTGCCGGACGCGGTGCTGGGGCTGGGGCGAACGGCGGGGCACACGGTCGGCGTGGTGGAGAGTTGCACCGGGGGCATGCTGGGGCAGATGCTCACAGAGCCGGCGGGGGCCTCGGCGTTCTTCGTGGGCGGGCTGCTCACCTACGCGAACGCGATGAAGACGGCCCTCGCCGGCGTGGAGCCCGCGCTGCTCGGAGCGGGAGCCCCGGGCGCGGTCAGTGCGGCGACCGCCGCCTCCATGGCGCACGGGGGGCTGGAGCGGCTCGGCGTGGACCACTGCCTCGCGGTGACCGGCATCGCCGGTCCGGGCGGGGGCTCCGCGGCAAAGCCGGTGGGCACGGTGTGGATCGCGCTGGCATCTCGCGGGCGAGATGCGGACGTGAGGCGGTTTCGAATGTCCGGCGCTCGGAGCGCGATCCGCGAGTGGGCGTGCAAGGCCGCGCTCGCGATGCTGTGGCAGCGGCTGTCGGGCGTGGGCCCGGTGAAGCTCCTCCGGCAGGACCAGCCCTGAGCGTGTGTCGTGGCTCCGGACGCTGCTGGCGTCAGGCGCGGTGATTGCGCACCATCTCCGCCAGGCGGCCGAGGCCGGCCTCGAGGTTGTCCTGGGGCGGCCCGAAGGAGAATCGGACCATGCTCGCGAGCCGGGATGGGCCCTGGCGCGTGCGGCCCGGATCAACGTCAAAGAACTCACCCGGCACGGTCAGCACGCGGTGCTTGAAGCCCTCCCGCATGAAGCCCTCTCCGGTGCTGATCGGCTTGGGGAGTGCCGAGACATCGCCGAACGCGTAGAACGTGCTGACCGGCTCGGCCGGGAACCGCACGCCCATCTCGCGGAGGGCTCGGACCGTGATCTGCTGCTTGCGGGCGAAGACGGTGCGCAGGGCGCCGGTCTCCTGGTCGGCCCGCGCGGGCGACAGCACCTGGATACCCGCACGCTGGATCGGCCGGCTCGCCCCGCCGTCGATGAAGCTGCCCGCGGCCGTGAGCGTCCGGATGATGTGCTCCGGGGCGACGATCCACCCCGAGCGCCAGCCCGGGTAGCGGAAGCACTTGGTCAGGCCGTCGATGATCACCACGGGGTCCTCGTTCACGCCCTCTACGTGGGCGGCGGCGGAGACAGGCCCGTTCATGTCGCTCGCGTACATGAAGTGCGAGTAGAACTCGTCCATGAGCAGGACGGTGCGCCGAGCGCGGGCCGTGCGGACCCACGCGCCCAGTTCCTCCCCACGGATGGCGACGCCCGTGGGGTTGCACGGGTTGGAGATCAGCAGCGCGTTCAGCCGGTCCCGCTGCACGCGCTGGTCGAGCTCCGCGGGGTCGATGCGGAAGCCGTGCTCGGCGCGGAGCTCGATCCGCACCGGCTCGATCCGTGCGAACGTCGTGAGCATGTCCTCGTACGCGGTGTAGTCGGGCGTGAAGAAGCCCAGGCGCGTGCGATCCAGCGTGGCGGCGAGGCGTGTGAGCGCCGCGCGCCCGCCCGGCGCCACGCACACGTTGTGCAACGTGTACTTCGACGCCTTGCCCTGGCGGAACAGCCGGTTGTAGTGGTCCGCGATCGCCTGGCGATACTCCGGGATGCCCTCGACCGGGCCATAGGCGTGGTCGGCGGGGTCGATCTGCAGGTCCTTGAAGCGGGGCGGGGCGCCGGCCATCTCGCCCACCTCGGGCTGGCCCTGACCCAGGTTCGACCAAGCGGGATCCCCCATCTTCCAGCCCGCGAGCATCGCCTGGTTGTTCACATGGATGACCCCCATGAACGGGAGGTCGCGGAAGACGCCGGGGGCGGTCTGGTGTGACATGGCCCGGATGGTACCCGCCGGGCAAAAAGGGACACAGACCGCGCCTGTCAGGCCGCGGCTGCGAGGGTCTTACACTGCGGGACGCTCTAGCAAAGGGCGAGGAAGCTGAACAGGCAGAGCACGAGCACGCGCTTGCGAGAGTCCGTCATGGCGAGCATCAGTTTCATGGCATCCCTCTCTTCTTGGATTGTCACTCTACCTTGGCAACCGGCGTGCCAGCAAGGCGAACCCGCGCGCCGTGCCCAAGGGACCGCGTTTTCAACACGGTTACCGGGCCACGCTCGGGGAGGCCCTTGTCGCGCGTGGTGCGCCGTCATCGCGGCGTGTTGCGTGGCCGCAACGCCGGGCGTCCTGGCAACGCCCACCGGGGCGCCCCAACCAGCCCCGACCTTCCCGGACTTAGCCCCGCCCGGGGCGGCGGACGCGATGCGGGCCTTCCGCTACGCGCAGGCGCGGGTGCGGGGGGAACAGCCCGAGCCGCCCGCCGTGGCGAGGCTGACCGGCGCGGAGGTCATCCTGCGCATCAACCACACGCCCGTGGCGCGAGGGCAGTCGTGGGGGGGCGGGGTGTCGCTCGCCGAGGCGTGCGACGCGCTGCTCGCGGAGCTGGACCACAACCTGCCCGCGGGCCGGGATGTCGTCGAGGCGGATCACCGGGCTTCGCTCATCGCCTCCGCGACCATGACCATGGAACTCGCGGGCGCGCTCGTGCCGATCCGGTGTGACACGTTCGCGGACGCCTCGGGCGCGACCGAGCCCGGGCTGGACGCGATAGTGGTCCGCAAGGCAGAGGCGACCACCGGCATGTTCCCTCTGTGGGCGCTGGGGAGCGGTCTCGAAGCTCCGCGGGTGCTGCAGGCCTGCGTGGCCTCGGCCGCGGGCGACGCCGCCGCCGCAATCCCCGGTGTCCCCGACTCGGAGGCGGGGTCCGCGGCGTCCAAGTTCGGCCTCGCCTACTACAGGGCGCGCACGTCGCAGATCGCGACGCTGGCGACGGGGGGCGAGCCGGTGTTCCTCACTCGCAGCGGGCGCGTGGTGCCGTCCACCGACGTGACGCTCCCGGCGCTCCGGCGGCTCACGGATCAGGTCGCGGACCATCTGTGCCAGCGGGTCTGGGACGAGGGGTGCATCGGCCAGTACCAGTACCTCTCCGGCGCCGTGCCGGTCGCGGACGCGGGCGGGGCCGCCCTCGCCGCGTACTCGCTCGCCGAGTACGCGAACTGGCGCGGGGACTCCGACCAGGCGCGTTCGGCCCGAGCGGCGGCGACGACGCTCGTGGGGGTGTTGCTCCGCGACGCGACCGCCTCGGCCCCCGCCGCCGAGATCGGCTTCAAGGCCAAGGAGGCGATCCCCAGCGCCTGGGGCAGCCCCGCCGCGGAGGCGCTCACGCTCCTCACCATCCGGGAGCTGCTCGCGGGAGGAGAGGCGCCCCGCGTCGACGGGGCTCGCCTGACACGGCTCGATGCCGCGGTCGCGGCTCGGTTCGTCGGTGAGCGATGGGACGACAAGACCGACGCGAGGCAGCGGGGCGTTGTGGCGCTCGCGCTCGCGGCCCGAGCGGTCGACGCGGCCCAGGCCTCTCCCACGGAGGTGAGCCCCGCGTGGGAGCAGGGGCAGCGGGCCGTGCGGTCGGTCTTTCGCGAGACGCCCCCAGAGCGGCTGGTCTCGCAGATGCCCTGGCTGGGCCGGGCGGAGCTGATGCTGGCGGGCACGGGCGAGGTACCCGCCTCGACCGCGCTGCGAGAGATGCGGGAGCAGTGCTGGCGGGTGCAGGTGGGGGGCGACGAGCCGGACGCGATGGACCTCGCGGGGGGGCTGGTGCTCTCGGGCGAGGGCTCTCGCCGCCCCACGTGGCACTCGCTGAGGCCTCTGGGCTTTCTTGCCCGGATGCTCGCAGAAGAAAGGCTGACAGGTGAGGCCGATGTGTTGCCACAGTTGGCACGTGTGGTCGCGGGGGCGCGGTTCACGAGGCAGCTCGCCGCCGACGAGGCCGTGACCGCGCTTGCTCTGGAACCCGGGAGGGCGGCGTGGGGCATCCGGGCGGCGACGTGGGACGCCCACCAGCCCGTGGACGCCTCCGCGATAGGTCTCCTGACCCTCCGGGAAACGGTGGACGCGATCGACGCCGCGGGCAAGCGCCTCGCGGCCCGGCGGAAGGCCCAAAGCCCCCGGTAAAAGGGCCCGAATCTGGCGTCTGGGGGCCCCCGACCACCGGCCCGAAGGCGGGGGGTTCGCTATGATTGCGGACGGCCTTTTTCGACGACCGTTCTGGCGGGTTTTTGGCCCGTTTCGGGAGGGATTCGGGAGGGCCGGCGAGCAAGGAGCGCCACCCACATGCCCGAGCACGACGACGCCATCCGCCTGAGCCCGGACCCCGAGGGCGGCGCCTCCCAGATGCGCGTGGTCGAGCAGGACATTCAGCGTGAGCTGAAGGACTCGTATCTCACCTACGCGATGAGCACGATCATGGATCGTGCGCTCCCGGACGCGCGCGACGGGCTGAAGCCCAGCCAGCGGCGCATCCTCATCGCCATGAACGACCTGAACCTCCGCCCCGGGCGCAAGCACCTCAAGTGCGCCAAGATCGCAGGCAACACCTCGGGCGACTATCACCCGCACGGCGAGAGCGTCATCTACCCCACGCTGGTCAATATGGCGCAGAAGTGGCGGATGCGCGCCCCCCTCATCGACCCCCAGGGCAACTTCGGGTCCATCGAGGGCGACCCGCCCGCGGCGATGCGGTACACCGAGGCCCGCATGACCGCCGCCGCGGTCGACATGCTCGCGGACCTCAACCTGGGCACCGTCGACTTCCAGCCCAACTACGACGACCGCCTCATGGAGCCCATGGTTCTTCCGGGCAAGTTCCCGAACCTGCTGATCAACGGCGGCATCGGCATCGCGGTGGGCATGGCGACCAGCCTGTGCCCCCAGAACCCCACAGAGGTCTTCGACTCGATCATCCGGACGATCGAGGCGAGGCTGGCGGGCAGGCAGGGCCTGCCGGTCGAGGAACTGATGCAGGACGTGACCGACGCCTCGGGCGCGGTGATTCGACGCGGGATCAAGGGGCCTGACTTCCCCACCGGCGGCGTGCTGGCGGGCAAACGCGGCATCATCGAGTCGTACCTCTCCGGGCGGGGCAAGGTCACCCTGCGGGGCACCACGCACGTGGAAGAGCTGGCCGGGGGTCGCCAGCAGGTCGTCATCGACTCCATCCCCTTCATGCTCGCGCAGAACAATCTCGTGGAATGGATCGTGGCGGCGGTGAAGGAGGAGCGCGTGCTCGACGTCGCGGACGTGCGCAACGAGTCCGGGCGTGAGGCACAGACGCGCGTGGTGATCGAGCTCAAGAAGGGCGCCGACCCCCGGGTGGTCGAGAAGCAGCTCTGCGAGTTCACGCCCCTGCAGCAGACCTTTTCGATGATCAACATCGCGCTGGTCAACCGCCAGCCCCGCACCCTCTCCCTTCCCGAGATGCTGGGGATCTACATCGATCACCGCATCGAGGTCACCCGGCGCCGCACCACCCACCTGCTGAGCGAGGCCAAGAAGCGGGCCCACCTGCTGGAGGGCATGATCTACGCGGTCTGCGACATCGACGAGGTGATCCGCGAGATCCGCGAGAGCTCCACCCGTGAGGAGGCTATCGAGCGGCTCATGGCCCGGGGCTTCCAGATTCCCGACGACCACCCGCACCTGAAGGAGCTGCCCGGCACGCTGGCCACTCGCATTCGCGCGGCCCGGGCGACCGGGGGCGTGGTCCTGACCCGCGTGCAGGCCGAGACCATCGGCGCCATGAGGCTGATCCAGCTTGTGGGGCTGGAGATCTCGCGCCTGGTCGCGGAGTACGCCAAGGTCGTCGCGGACATCGAGGACTACGAGGGCATCCTGGCCAGCCCCGCCCGCGTGCTGGGCATCATCCGGGGCGAGTGCGAGGAGATGCGTGCCCGCTTCGACTCGCCCCGCCTGACCGTCATCGAGGACGCGGACACGGACATCCTCGTCGAGGACCTGATTCCGGTCGAAGATGTGGCGGTCACCATCAGCCACCAGGGCTACGTGAAGCGCGTGCCCCTGGACACCTACCGCCAGCAGGGGCGTGGGGGCAAGGGCATCCGCGCGGGCGACGCCCGCGACGAGGACTTCATCGAGCACGTGCTGCTCGCCAGCACCCACGACCACCTGCTCTGCTTCACCAACACCGGGCGGGTCTTCCGCATCAAGGTCTACCAGATCCCCGAGCTGTCCCGCACCAGCATCGGGCGGAACATCGTCAACCTCATCGAGCTCCGCCCGGGCGAGAAGACCTGCGCCTATCTCTCCATCGGCAACTTCGAGGCCGGCAGCCACTTCCTCACGTTCGTCAGCAAGGGCGGCGTCGTGAAGCGCACCGCCCTCAAGGCGTACGCAAACGTAAGCAGCGCGGGCCTCATCGCCGTCGGGCTCAAGGAGGGCGACTCGCTCCTCAACGTCACCCTCACGGGCGGGATGGACGACATCCTGCTCGCGACGGCGGAGGGCATGGCCATCCGCTTCAGCGAGCAGGACGCCAGGGACATGGGCCGCGCCGCGGCCGGCGTCAAGGGCATCGAGCTCGCCGACAACGACGAGGTCATCGGCGTGGTCAGCGTCCCCATGCTCGAGGACGCCGAGGGCGACACCACCACCGCCGACCCCAGCATCGGCCTGCTCACCATCTGCGAAAAGGGCTTCGGCAAGCGCACTCCAATCGACGAGTACCGCGTGCAGCCGGAGACGGGCAAGATGCGGAGCCAGTCCAGGGGCGGCAAGGGTCGCGTCGACATCGCCACGGGCGAACGCAACGGTCGGTCGGTCGCGGCGCTCAGCGTGAGGGCCGAGGACGACGTCGTGATCGTCACCAGGCTCGGCCAGCTCGTCCGCATCCCCGCCAATGAAATCCGCGAGTGCGGCCGGGGGGCCATGGGAGTCCGCGTCGCCTCGCTGAACGAAGGCGACACCGTCGTTGCCGCCGCCCGCGTCCCGCGGGACGTAGAGGGCACCGCCCCCGAGCCCGAGAACCCGCCCGCCGCTGCCGGTGGCTGACACGGCCTGAACCGAGCAGCGGCGTAGTTTCCGCTTGAATCCCCGCGGATTCCTGCGACAATCCCCGTCCGTTCCACGGGGAGGCCTGTGCATGATGACCCTTCGCACTGCCCTGCTGGCTCTTGTGGGGGCCTGCTCCGCGCCCGCCTCGGCTCAGAACCTCGTGTGGAACAACCCCGCGGGTGGCTGCTGGTGCACCCCAGCCAACTGGTCGCCCGTCGCGCTCCCGAACTCCATCACGAATGTCGCTGTCTCGCTCCCCGGTGCGTATACCGTGGGATTCAACGTCGGCACCGCGGCCTGCGCCCAGCTCTCGCTCACCAACCCGGACGCGACCGTGGGCCTCCGCTCGGGCGAAACAATGCAGCTCTTCGGCACGACGCACCAGATCAACGGGCTGCTCCGCGTGGGCGACGCGACGTTCGCCAACCCCGCGGCGGTCGACGCGTTCGGTCCCTCGTTCCTCCGCTTCGAGGGCACGGGGCGCATCGTGCTCAACGCGCACCCGCAGATCGTGCTGCCCTTCGCCGTCATCCGCGCATCCGGGCGCCCCGTCACGATGACCTCCGGCCTGAGGCTTGAAGGGCGCGGCGCCGTGCAGGGCGATCTCACGATGCAGGGCACGCTCGCGCCGGGAGTGGGCCCGGGCGCCATCGGAGAGCTCCAGGTCGACCGTCTCATCCTCGGCGCTTCCAGCGTGCTGGAGTTCGATGTCGCCGGCTCCCTCTCCGGTGAGGCCGACCGACTGCAGGTCTCCTTCTCCAGTGCCCGCGCGGGCACGTTCCGTGTCCGCCTCGCCCAGGGCTTTGTGCCCTCCATCGGCCAGACCTTCACGCTCATCACCTCCCTCCCCAGCGGCCAGTTCTCCACGGTCGACGCGCCGGGGTTCGAACTCCTGGCCGGGCCCGCTGTCGTCGTCCGCTACGTCGGCTTCCCCTGCGACCCCGACGCCAACCAGGACGGCAACGCCGACCAGGACGACGTGGCGTACCTCGTCTCGGTCATCGGCGGCGGGGACAACCCCACCGGCATCGACCCCGACTTCAACCGCGACGGCAACGCCGACCAGGACGACGTCGCGGCCCTCATCGGCGTCATCGCGGGCGGGGAGTGCCCCTAGCGGGCGACAGGTCGCGCGGCAATTTCTGTCAGAACTCCCTCCGGGCCGGCTAGGGCTCCTGTCACGAACCACACCCGGAGGGACCCATGATCCGCCAGCCCGTCGCTCTTGCCTCGCTCCTGCTCGCCGTGCCCGCCCTCGCTCAGACGTGCTACGAGGGGGCCTTCGGGTTTCCCGGGTTTGCGGGCAGGCCCGACGTCCGCCTCTTCGGTTCCGCGGAGGTGATCGGCAACGAGCTTCAGCTCACCCCCGCCGCCCCCGATCAGGTCGGTGCCGCGTGGTTCGCCCCCTTCAAGCCGAAGTTCACCGACGCCTGGTTCATGGAGTTCACCTTCAGGCTCGATGGCCAGTCCGACGGCTTCGCCCTTGTTCTCCAGAACCTCGACGCCTGGCAGGGCGGCACCTGCGGCGGATCGTGCCTTGGCTACGACGGCATGGAACAGTCCCTCGCCGTCGAGTTCGACACCTTCGCGTTCGGGCCGGAGATCCCCGACGACCACGTGAGCGTGCAGTCGAACTTCGCGGGGCCCAACAGCTCCGGCGACGGGTCCTCGCTTGTTGCTGCCGTCCTGCCCTTTGACCTCAACGACAACCAGCCCCACCGTGCGCGGCTGGTGTACGACGAGACCAACCTCACGGTCTGGGTCGATGGCCAGCAGCTCTTCTCTCACCCCATCGACTTCACCCAGGGCATCGCGTCGCCCGAGGGGTGCGCCGTCGTCGGGTTCACCGGCGCCACGGGCGGGCTGTACTGCCGCCAGATCATCAGCGACTGGGCCTTCGGCGAGCTGGGTATCAACGTGGACACCTTCTCGACGGTGAGCGACGCGCTCCCGGTGGGCGACGCGTTCTTCACGGGCGGCGCCCTGCGGCTGACGCAGAACGTCTCGGGCCAGGCCGGGGCAGCCTGGAACCTGCAAAAGCAGATCGTCGTCGAGCCCTGGGTCACGACCTTCGAGTTCCGGCTTGATGGCCAGGCCGACGGCTTCGCGTTCGTCGTGCAGGATCAGAGCTTCAACGCTCTCGGCGGTGGGGGTTCGGGACTTGGCTACGCCGGCAACGGTCCTCCCGGCATCGCCCGCAGCCTCGCGGTGGAGTTCGACACCTTCTCCTTTTCCGGTCTTGAAGCCCCAGCTGACCACGTGAGCATCCAGACCCGCTTCGCCGACCAGAACAGTTGGGACGATGCCGACTCGCTCGGTCTGGGCGTGCTGCCCTTCGACATCAACGACAACCAGGTGCACCGCGCCGTCATCGCATACGACGGCGTGGTCCTCCGCGTCGCGGTCGACGGCGTACCCATCGCGCAGGCCGAGGTTGACTTCGCCGACATGAGCGATGGACAGGCCGCGTGGGTCGGCTTCACAGGCGCCACCGGGGCCGCCTCCGCCAGCCAGGACATCCTCAACTGGCGCTCCGGCCATTCCCTGGGCTGCCTCAACACCGAGCTGCTCACCTTCATCTTCGACCAATCCGCCAACCCGGGCGACCTCGTGGAGTTCCACTTCGACGGCTCGGGCAGCATGCCCCGCACCTATCAGTGGTACCTCAACGGCGATCAGGTCGTCGACGATGGCAACATCCTCGGCTCCGATACCGACACCCTCGTCATCCTCTCCGTCGGCCCGGAGCACGCCGGCCTCTGGAACTACGGGCTGTTCAACGACTGCAGCGGCGTCGGCAGCGGGTTCTTCTTCACCGTCAACCCTACCTGCGACCCCGACCTCAACCAGGACGGCAACGTCGACCAGGACGACGTCCTTTACCTCATCAACGTCGTTGGAGGCGGCGACAACCCCTCGGGCATCGATCCAGACTTCAACCAGGATGGCAACGTCGACCAGGACGACGTCGCCGCACTCATCAACGCGATCGGCGGCGGCGGCTGCCCCTGAACGCGCCCACTCCTGACGCCTCATCCCACCGACCCCCGGCACTGTCGCCGGGGGTTTTTCGTTCCAGGCCACGCCCGTGCACCGTACCCTTCATTCCGGATACGCTCGTGAAGTGATCCGCATCGGACTGCGAATGCTGATGGGGCAGGCCGCACGCTGGTGGGGCGTGGTGCTGGGCGTGCTGCTCTGCACGTTTCTCATCTGCCACATGCTGTCGATGTTCACGGGCATGATGCGGCGCAGCTACGCGCTCGTGAGCGACATCCCGGAGGCCGGCATCTGGGTCATGGACCCGGCGGTGGAGTACGCCGACGAGCCCGCGGGTCTGCCCCCGACCGCCCTGCACCGGGTGCGTGGAGTCACCGGGGTCGCCTGGGCCGTGCCGTTCTACTCGGGAAGCATGCGCGTCAGGCTGCCCCACGGCGCGTTCAAGCCTGTGCTGCTCATCGGCGTGGACGACGAGACCCTGATCGGCGCCCCGCGGGACCTTGCGGCGGGCGACCTGAGCGCCCTGCGGGGCACGGACGCGGTCATCGTCGACGATGCCGCGACGCGATCCACGCTCCGCACCGTGGACGAGCCGTCTCCCCGAGCGCCGGGCTGGAACCCGCCCCGGCTCGACGTGCCCACGCGGGAGATGGTGCTCGGGGACGAGATGACCGCCAACGACCACCGGATGGTGGTGGCGGGTGTGGCGAGGCTGACGCCCCGGTTCCTGGCCCGGGCCGTGGTGTACACGACGTACAGCCGTGCAGAGACGATCACGCCCCGGCAGCGGAACTTCATGTCGTTCGTGCTTGCGAGCCCGGCGCCGGACGAGGACGCCGCGGCGGTGGCCCGGTCGATCGAGGCGGCGACGGGCCTGCGGGCCCGGACCTCCGCGGAGTTCGCCGACGACACGTACTGGTACTACGTCCGAACGACGGGCGTGGTGGCGCGCATCGCGATGATGATTGTCATCGCGGTGGTGGTGGGGGTCTCCGTCAGTTCGCTGCTGCTCTACCTCTTCACGGTCGACAACGCCCGGTACTACGTGACCTTCAAGGCGCTCGGGGCCCCGACCTCGATGATCCTGCGCATCGTCGCGGCCCAGGCGCTGGCCTCGGGCGCTGCCGGCTTCGGCCTGGGCGTGGGCGCCTCGGCCCTTCTGGGCTCTCTCATCAGCGAAGAGGCCATGCCCTACGCCCTCACCCCGTGGACCATGCTCTTCGCGGGCGTGGTGGTGCTCATGGTGTGCGTGGTGTCGGCGGTGCTCAGCTCGCTCCGCCTGCTGAAGCTCGATATCGGGACGGTCTTCAAGAGCTAGCGGGGGGCCCCCGCGCGTCGAAAGCGGCCTAGACCCTCGCGCGGGCCATGCCGGCCTCGCCGATCACCTGCTCCGCGTACTCGTTCATGGCATCGCGGAGCTGCTCGAAGCTCTCCAGCACGTAGTAGATGGGCTGGTAGTGGTCGATCTCAAAGTCCGTCTCGCACACCCTGTCGAGGTCGAACGGGCGATACTCGGGCACGTCGCGCTTCAGGCAATCCGGCGCGGACCGACCCGCCTGCTCCCACGAGCCGGTGAGGGCGTACGCCGACTCGCCGTGGCTGGAGACCAGCCCGCTGCCATAAATCTTGATCTGCCCGTCCTCGCGGATGAGCCCGAACTCGACGGTAAACCAGAACAGCCTGGCCAGTCGCTTGATGTGCACCTCGTCCTCGCAGAGGAGCGCCGCCCTGCCGTACGTCTGCAGGAAATCCGCGAAGACCTTCAGCGTGTGCAGGGGCACGTGCCCGAAGACATCGTGAAAGATGTCCGGTTCGGGGAGATAGTCCATGACCTCGCGGGGCCGGATGAGCACCGTCGTCGGGAACTCCCGCTGCGCCAGGCACGCGAAGAACGCCTTGGCTGGCAGGTACCCCGGTACGCCGTAGCTTGCCCACTGGCTCGCCTGCTTCAGGAAGGTGTTGATCCCCTCCAGCTTGGTCCCCTTGGCGACCTTGACTCCCCCAGCGATCTGAATGTCCTTGTCCGCCACCCAGTCGTCCAGCAGGGGCAGGCGGTCGCGGGACAGCCGCAGAATCCGCATGCCCTCGATGAAGATGCGGCTGACCTGCTGCTCGAGGACGGTCCAGCGGCGGTCGAACATGTCCCTCCACACGTCGTGGTCCTCGCGCGTGTACAGGTCGTAGCGCTGCGTGATGTAGAACTTGTCCGCGTTGATCTGCGAAGCGGGCATCTCCGGCGCCGCGTCCGCGGCGGCCTGGGCAACCCGGGCCTCGTCGCTGTCGATCACGTTGTTGTACTTGATGTCCTGCCTCATGGAGATTGCTCCCGCGGGTCCACAATCGTACGCAACCCCCGCCCGCCACCCCCGGCGGAGCCCTCCGGCTCAGGCGGGCGTTGTCGGCCCAAAGCAGGCCCACGCGACCTCCGCCGAGATCGCCTGGTCGGGCGCGACCGCGCAGGTCGCCGGGACCCCGGCCCTCCGCCGAAGTGTCGCGGCGACGACCGAGTCGCCCGGGTCGGGCCTCACGATCGGAGCGTCGCTGCCAAAGACCAGGCCCTCGCCCGGGACCAGCCCGCTGCTCAGCAGGTCCCGAAGGGGCAGAACCCTGTGCAGGCGGGCGGGCAACTGGTGCCCCAGCACCTCCGAGTCGTACAGCAGGTGGCAGGGCTGCACGCTGCACGTGACACCCAGCGCCGCGAAGCGAGGCACATCCGAGGCGTCGATGATCTCCGCGTGCTCGATGCGCACCCGGGCACCCGGCGTTGCCTCGCGCGCGTTCAGCACCGCCCGGACGGCGCCGTCCCCGATGGCGTGCACCGCGAGCCGGGCACCGGCCTCCGAGCACACCTCCATCGCCCGCCTCAGGGCGGTTTCGGGCATCAGCGCCGAGCCAAGGGGCTGGCCCGGCAATGGGTCGCGATAGGGCTCGAGCATCCAGGCGGTGCGGCTGTTCAGTGTTCCGTCCGCGAATGCCTTGCCGCCACCGAGCTCAACCCAGCCGGGCCGCGAATACTCGCGGGCCGCCGAGGCCTCCTCCCCGATGCGCTCCCAGGGCACGTAGAGCCTCACTCTCAGGGGCAGTTCGCCCGCGTCGTGCAACTCGGCGAGCACGGCGCCGAGCCAGGGCTGGCTCAGCAGGTCGTCCACCTGCGAGAACCCGTGCGAGGCGAATGTGGCGAGCCCCAGCCGGAGCATCTCCTTCCATTGGCCTCGCGTGGGCTCGGGCACCGCGTCCCGCACGCGGGCGTACGCCGCCTCCAGCAGGAGCCCGGTGGGTGCTGCGTCGGCGTCGCGGCAGATGACCCCCCCCGGTGGGTTGGGCGAGGCGTCGTGCAGACCCGCGTGCTCAAAGGCCCGCCGGTTCACGGCGCATGAGTGGTAGTCAAAGCCCCGCACAAAGCAGGCGCGGTCCGGGCAGCAGAGGTCGAGCTCCCGCATCGTGGGCCAGCGAGGCTCGCCCCAAGCTTCCACACGCACGCCCGCGGCGATCAGCCATCCGGGCTCGCGTGCCTCCCGCCTCCGAGCCGCCTCGCGCGCGATGCGGTCAAGCAACTCTTCGCGAGACGTGCAGTCGTGCAGCGCGAGGGCCCAGAGCTCTCGCCCCAGCATGGCGACGTGCGCGTGCGACTCGCGGAGCCCTGTCCGGAGTGACCCCGATCCGGGCTCGCGTGACATGGTCATGAGAGCAGTGCCTCCAGGGCCAGCTTGGCGAGGTCAGGCGTGCTTGCCTCGCCGCCAAAGTCCAGCCGAACAGCACCGAACCGCGCCCGCACCAGCACCCCGAAGCGGTCGACCCCGACGGCGGTCGGATGCTCGATCTCCACCCCCGCGTGCGCCCGGCAGGCCCGCGCGAGCGCCGCCCGGTCGGCATTCAGGCTCCGGCACAGGGAGCCCTCGGCTTCTCTGAGCGGGTCGGGCCCCAGCACTTCCGGTCCGGCGACCTTATCCAGCCACTTGATCATCGAGACGTGCAGCATGGCCCAGCGCGGATGCCTCGGCCTCCCGAAGCAGGCGATGTGCCGGTCGCACGCCTCGTGACGGTCAGGGGAAACTTCGACGGGCACCCCGACCACCGTGAGCGCGTCGGTTGCTTCCTCGGGCGCGAGCAGGGCGATTTCATCCCCGGCGATGACGATCGCGGGCGGGACCGGCAAGACCGGCATGCCGCTGGCCCGATCGATGAACACCGAGGCAGGTTCGACGAGCTCCCCAAAGGCCAGAACGCCCTCGGTCACCCCCCAGAGGCGCCTCCGAAGGTCTGAAAGGTCGTCGGTGGGGGTGCTCATGCCGGATTGTTGCCCCGCGCGTCGGGGCGATCCTCCGAAGGGGTTGCGTCGGCAAAAAGCGAACGCGGGGCCCGTTGCCGGACCCCGCGTCGTCGAGTACCTGTCAGTTGTGAACGGGCCCAAGGGCCCGTCGCGGCCTTCGGCACACACGTTCTGGTGCGCCGGGCCACGGGTCGGCGCTGATGAGTCGCGTGCCTGAGGAGCCTTGCCGGGGCGAACAGCCCCACGGATCCGCCGGGGCTTTGGGCCCGCACAGCGCTCCTCTCTCACGCGGCGATCAGCGCCGCGTCGTCACTTCTTCTTGGACTTCTTCTTCGCCTTCTTCTTGGCTTTCTTGGCCATTTTTGGCTCCTTTGTGAGGGTTGCTGTTCAGAGAACGATGGTCGAAGCGGTTACTTCTTCTTCGCCTTCTTCTTCGCCTTCTTCTTCGCCTTCTTGGCCATGAACAGTCTCCTTCAACGAGTCGGGCCGCGGTCGGTCTCGCGCACTGTGCGCTCGACGCCGCTCCCATGGATGTTCAGATTATCGGAAGTCATGCCCCCCGTGCTTGAGGATGGAAGAAAAATGTGGAGAACTCGGGTGCGCGCGATCAAGCGCTGCGCGCGCCGCGCGAGGTACACTCACCCCGCCATGTCCGATCTGACCACGCACACGCTCGACTGCGGCGCCTCGCTCGTCATCGAACGCATCGCCGGTGTGCGATCCGCGTCCATCACGTGGCTCGTGCCGGCCGGATACGCCATGGACCCCGAGGCCAGGCTCGGCATGTCCGCCATGTTCGCGGAACTGCTGCTCCGCGGCGCCGGCTCGCTCGATTCCCGCGCGCAGGTTGAGGCCTTCGACGCCATAGGCGCTTCCCGCGCTACCGAGGTCGGCGCGCTGACCTTCAGGCTCGGTTCCACCATGCTCGGGGACCGCTTCGCCCCAGCCGCCTCGCTCCTCGCCGAGATGGCACTTCGCCCCCGCATGGACTACGACGCGATCGACCCCTCCCGGGACCTGGCGCTGCAGGCCATCGCCGCGCTCAAGGACGAGCCGCAAGAGCGGGCCGGCCTCCTGCTGCGGGCATCGCACCTTCCCTCCCCGCTCAACCGTTCGGGCCTGGGCACCCGCGAGGGGCTCGAGGCCCTCGAGCGTGAGGACCTGGTGGGGGGCTGGTTCGCCAGGGCACGCCCGGTCCGTTCCATCATCTCGGTCGCCGGCGCGGTCGACCCCGCCCAGGTGCGAGAGACCTTCTCGCGCCTCCTCGCGACCTGGACCGGCGAATACCCCGAGCCGGTCATCGGGCCCCTGCCAGCGGGGGGCTATCACCACGAGACCGAGCAGACCAGCCAGGTGCAGGTCCTGCTCGCCCACGAAGCACCGCCCGAGGGCCACCCCGACTCCGTGCTGGAGCGGTTCGTCGTCTCGGTGCTCTCCGGTGGCATGTCGGGCCGCCTCTTTTCCGAGGTGCGAGAGAAGCGGGGCCTGTGCTACTCCGTCTCGGCCTCCTACCGGGGAGACCGGGACTACGGCGTGGTCTCCTCCTACGTCGGCACCACGCCCGAGCGCGCCCAGGAATCCCTCGACGTGCTCCACGCCGAGCTGCGCCGCATCATGAGCGGCCCGGGCGCCGTCACCCCCGATGAATTCGACCGCGCCAAGGTCGGTCTCAAGAGCAGCGTGGTGTTCGGCGGCGAGTCCACCGCCGCCCGCGCGGGCGCCCTTGCCTCCGACATGCGCCGGCTCGGCCGCCCGCGCTCGCTCCGCGAGGTCTCCGACACCATCGACCGCGTGACCCTCGACCAGGTCAACGCCTACCTCGCGCGCCGCTCCATGGGCCGCACCACCATCGCCACGCTCGGTCCCGCACCGCTCAAGCCGCCCGTAGCGTGACCCGCATGGGTTGGGGACCGGCCCGTCGTCCCTATCATCAACGCCATGCCCTCCCGCGACCCGCTCGTCGAACTCAGCCAGCGCTTCACCGCCGCCATCCGCGCCGCGTTCCCGGATGCGCCGGATGCCGATCCGCTCATCGCGCCCTGCAAGAACCCGGAGCACGGCGACTTTCAGTCCAACGCCGCCATGGGCCTGGCCAAGCGCCTGGGCCTGAAGCCCCGCGACGCGGCGCTGGCGCTGGTGGCCAGGGTCGATGCCGGCGACCTCATCGAGCCCCTCACCGCCGCGTCCATCGCCGGCCCGGGTTTCATCAACATCCGCCTCCGGCCTCAGGCCCTCGCCTCCATGCTGGCGGCACTCGACTCCCCATCGCTGGGCATCGAGCCTGCGCAGCCCCCAACGACCATCGTCGTGGACCTCATGGGCGTCAACCTTGCGAAGCAGATGCACGTGGGCCACCTCCGCAGCCCCATCATCGGCGACGCCATCGCCCGCACGTTCGAGCGCCTGGGCCACACCGTCGTCCGCCAGAACCACGTGGGCGACTGGGGCCTCAACATCGCGATGGTCACGGGCCGCCTGATGCGAGAGATCGCCCAGGGACGCACACGCCTCGAGACCCTCACCCTTGACGAACTCGACCGGGCCTACGTCGCGGCTCAGGCCGAGTGCCAGCGCGACCTAGCGGGGCTCGAGGCCGTCCGGCGCTTCGGGCTGGGGCCCAAGGCCGAGGCCGAGCTGGGCGAGCAGGTGGCGGGCGCGACGGAGGCCTTCACCCTCGCCCGCCAGACGCTGATCAACCTCCAGAAGAAGGATCCCGCGACCTACGCCGTGTGGCAGCGCATCTACCAGGTCACGATGCAGACCTGCGTGGATGTGTGCAAGACCCTCGCGGTCAACGTCACCGACGAGCACACCGCGGGCGAGTCCACCTACGCCGACGAGCTCGCCCCCATGGTGCAGGACGTGCTGGACCGGGGCATCGCCGTCCACGACCAGGGTGCCGTTATCATCCGCGTGGACGAGCCCCCGGCCGGCCCCGACGGCCAGCCCCTGTGGAAGCCCATCAAGGAACCCTGCATCATCCGCAAGACCGACGGCGGGTTCCTCTACGCGACCACCGACGTCTGCGCTATCCGCCGCCGCGTGCAGAAGCTCGGGGGCGCCCGGCTCATCTACGTCATCGACGCTCGTCAGAACCTGCACCTGAGGCAGGTCTTCGCCGCCAGCATCCGTGCCGGGTACTCCATCCGCAAGGAGACGGGCACCCCCGCGCACATGGAGCACGCCGCGTTCGGCGCCGTGCTGGGCGAGGACGGCCGGCCATTCAAGACCCGCTCGGGCGACACCGTGCGGCTCGCGGACCTGCTGGCGGAGACCTTCGGCCGCGCCGAGCAGGCCCTGAAGGCCGCCGCTACTCAGCGGGGTGAGACCCTCGAAGACGCCGAGGCCCGCGAGATCGCGCGGGCCGTCGGCATCGCGGCCCTCAAGTACGGCGACCTCTCCACCGACCGCACCAAGGACTACCTCTTCTCCTTCGACCGCATGCTCGCCTTTGAGGGCAACACCGGCCCATACCTGCTCTACGCCTACGTCCGCACGCGGAGCATCCTCCGCAAGGCGGCGGAGCGCGGCATGGGCGAGGCGTGGAAGGCCGCACCCTTCTCCGCGACCGAGCCGGCGGAGAAGCAGCTCGCGCTGGCGCTGCTGCGGTACCCCGGCGCGGTCGCGGGCGTCGCGGAGGCGCTGGAGCCGCACCGCCTGTGCCAGTATCTGTACGACCTGGCGGGGGCGTTCAGCGTGTTCTTTGACCGCTGCCCCGTGCTCGCCGCCGAGCCGGGGGCGAGGGACTCGCGCCTGCGCGCGTGCGCCCTGACGGCGAGGGTGCTCGCGGACGGGCTGGGCGTGCTGGGCATCCCGACGATCGAGCGGATGTAGGCCCGCCAGCCCGTTTTCGTCAACGGTGCGGCCTCACTCCGGGCACTCCCCGCTGGCGATGACGTCGATGAGCGTGCGAACGTCGTCCATGTCGGCGGTGCCGTCGCGGTTGTAGTCCGGGTCGGCGCCGCAGACGTTGGTGGGGTCAATCGGCGACGGGTTCGTGATGAGGTCGAACAGGTAGGCCACGTCGTCCTGGTCGGCGTTGCCGTCCCAGTTCAGGTCGGGGTCGCAGAACGGAATCTCCGGTGGATGGACGCGGATGTAAAGGGTGGTGTCTCGCTGACGCTGCAGTGTTGGTCCGACGTACGCGCGCACATCCCAATCGTCGTTGAACCCAACGACACCGTTGGCGATTGCAAACCAGTAGACTCCCTCGTTCAGCCCGGCAAGCTGCCCCTGAAACGGCGTGAGACAGTCGACGACTTCGTCGTCCAAAACGTTCGGGGGACGACGGGGACTCACCTGGCCAAAGCTACCGACCACTTGATTGAAACTCCCGCTGTGGAGACCTCGAATGACCCTGCCGCTGTTGTCGTAGCAGGCGGCGCGTGGCCACAGCAGGGCAAGCGGAGTCCATTCCTCGACGCGGGTCCAGATATCAACGAATCCGGCTTCCGCGGTCAGCGTTGGAAGTTCGATCCTCACCCACTGCACATCCTCCGCGAAGTCAAGGTGGATCGGCACCACGATCGTCTCTTGTGCCACGCGCCGGCCGAGGTCGATGAAGTCCTCGGGCTGGGCATTTGCCGCAGATGACGAGAGTGCGAGCAAAAGCAGACCGGCATGAATGAGGGATTTCATGGGCACCCCGCTCCGGCGTTGTAGTTGATCAACGCCGCGACATCGTCCTGGTCCACGTTCCCGTCGCGGTTGAAATCCGGGTCGGCGCACTGAGGGAGGGAACTCCCCGCGACGATCGCGGCAGACGGCAATCGCAGGAGTAGCCTGTTCACGGACACTCCCCGCTGGCGATGACGTCGATGAGCGTGCGAACGTCGTCCATGTCGGCGGTGCCGTCGCGGTTGTAGTCGGGGTCGGCGCCGCAGACGTTGGTGGGGTCGATGGGCGACGGGTTGGTGATGAGGTCGATCAGGTAGGCCACGTCGTCCTGGTCGGCATTGCCGTCCCAGTTCAGGTCGGGGTCGCAGAACGGAATCTCCGGTGGATGGACGCGGATGTAGAGGGTAGTGTCGCGCTCTGCCTGATTATTCTGATTGACGACAGGAGAGCCCCGCCATCCGTCAGCGAAGCCGACAATCCCGTTTCCGATCGCGATCCAATAGTCGCCGTCCGCGAGCGGCCCCCACCGCCCGTCAAAGGTGAAATGGCACCATCCCTCGTCGTCCCCACGGTCGCCATTGACAATGTTCTGCGGCCGTCGGGGACTCGTCTGCCCCATGCTGCCGTGTACCTGGTTCCAGCTGCCGCCGCCCAGAAAGCGGTACACAACCAAACCATTGCGGTCGAAGATTGCGGCCCGAGGCCACTCTAACACGGTCGCTGAAAGACTCTCAAACCTCGTCCAAATGTCGACGAGCCCCCCCTGCTCGCCAACGGCAGGCAACGACACTCGCACCCAGAACACATCCTCAGCGAAGTCGAGGTGCACCGGGACGACAATCGTTTCCGCTTGGTCTCGCCGTCCCAGGTCAACAAAGTCCTCCGGTTGAGCCATGGCACTCACCGTCTGGAACGCCATCGCCACGATCATGGCCACGTGCGTGCACTTCATGGGCACCCGGCTCCTTCCGAAACGTAGTTGATCAGTGCCTGCACGTCGTCCTGGTCAACATTGCCGTCCTTGTTCCAATCTGGGTCGATTCCGGATGAGTTTGGACCACCACCAACGACCTGAATCAGGTAAACGACATCGTCCTGATCCACGTTGCCATCGATGTTCACGTCGGCGTCGCAGCACTCTTCGCACGCCGTCGTACAGCGAACGATCACGTCGTCGATGCCGCCCTCCACAACACTGTCGAGCCCGAGATCCTGGAAGCGGAAACGAATCCTAGCTGGGCCGCTGCCGTCGCTTGTTCCAACTGTGAGACGATGACGCTGCCAGCGCAATGCCGCACTCTCGGGCGTCATCGCCCAGCTTGCCCGCACTTCGCCGCCCCGCAGCCACTCGACGACGCACTCGACTTCCTCGGCTCCCGGCTGGTTGGCAGTGGCCAACGGGTTCCGGTCGAAGTACCACAACCAGTACTCGATGATCGCCGTCTCGCCCGGCGGCAGTTCAAACTCAGGTGTACTCAAAGCGACACCGTCGCCCGGGTCCACATCGTTATCCAGCACACTTGGGGTCGGCGCGGACCAGTCCTTGTCCTCTGTCACCCAGCACACCTGACCCGCCCCCGGCGTCGCATCGCGTGCCGGTGTCGTCTGACTCCCGTTGGGATTCATCGCCTCCCACGCGCCGGTATCCGGCGGGAGCGGCGAGGCCACCCACTTGTTGTTCCCGGGAAGAACGACCGGCTCCGGGTCCATATCGTCCTCGAATACGACCTGCGCGAGGCCGGCGGTGACACGGTGCTGTGGGCTAGGCACGGTCTGCCCCGCTGCGGTCGCCTTTACCCAAATGGTCCACGAGTCACGGCACGGCGCGGGCGAGAGGCGGATTTGATACCGCCCGGGTCCCACTTGCATGAGCGGCCCTCCGAACAAGCCCAGGGCCTGTGGGTTCGGCCTTGCGTCGGCGGTGACCAGCGAGAGCATTCCCGTAGGTGCGACCACGAGCACCTCGATGTCGGTGGGCCGACACGTCTCAATGGTGGGCGGCACATCATCGGGAAAGAAGAACGAGACGGCCGTCGATGGAGGAACCGCCTCGCTTGCAGTAATGTTGTTCGTCCCCGTCGGCTGCGCCGAGGGCCGCGCCAGCAAGCCGAGACCGCGCTGCGCAAAGCCGCGCCACAAGGCCGCCTGATGCACGCCGCCGAACCGTATCAGGTCGGCCTGGAGGATCGCATCTCTGGCATCGACGAACTTCGGTGAGCCGGGATCGAGTTTCATGCCGTCGATGACGAGTTGCAAGAGAACCTGGTTTGCGTCGTCGGCCCCGATATCCTCTGCGAGTTCGGCTCGGCACTCAACCAGCATCATCGCCCAGACAGTCCCCACGAAGTGGAGTTCTGTCCTTACCGGAACAGTGTACGCAGGGTTTCGTGGCACTTGCTCGGGAAATGCCGTGGCGGTCGAGCCGGAATCTATGTACTTGTACTTGAGCGGGTTGATCGCCATGGACGGCGAGTACGGGTAGATGCGCGTTCCGAAGAAGTAGTGATTGAACACTGCTCCGGTCACTGGGCGGCTTGCCCAGGCGAACACCGGGTACGACGCGGTCGGAGAGTCGCCGGGTTCGTGCGTGAGCGCGACCGCGAGGTAGTCCGACCAGCCCTCGCTCAGGCCGTTCGATTCAGTATGACCGAAGTAGTAGTTGGCGTGCAGCCGCAGCGAGAGCGCGTGACCGAGTTCGTGGTAGAGCACCGTATTGTCGAATGCGGGAATCCTGGTTGAGTCGCCGTACCGAACCCTGAACGCGTGCCCGTCCTCGGTTTGTCCGCTGCTCAGTGGGCTGACGGTGCCGGAGCTGCCAGGAGTGCCATCGACGATGATCTCAAGTGCATCACCGCCCAAGCCTTGCGTCACGCCGCCGATCTGTGAGTTGACCTGCTGGAAGTTGCCAGCGACCTCGTCGAACCCCAGAGCCATCATGCGGTCATGCCATTCGTTCACCACCGCGAACGCATGAACGACCGCCGCGGTTCGCTTGGACTCTACATTCATCCAGTCAAGGCCAGGCGCAAAGTCTCGGTTGGGAAAGTCGGAACCGAGCACAGGTATCCCGGCATTCGTTCGAACGGCGGCGTTGTTCCCACACGTCTGCACCACGGCACCGCCGTTGAAATCGGCGCAGTGCTCGAACTGCCCATCATTGATCCACCCCCATGACGAGTACTGATTTGGGGCCACCGTCATCAGCACTCGTCCGTCTCCCAGGTCCTGGGCACAGGGGGCTTGCCCATTCAGACACCGCATGACACATTCTGAATCGGTCGCGGTATCCTGCCCGCACACAGTGCTGCCGTTAGGAACCGGTGCCGCCAGCCCGGGCGTTCCCGGCACCGGCGAATCGCCCGGGAACACTCTGAACGTCACCGGGTCCGGCTGGCAGAAGTGCGTCACCAGGTTGCGGCTCATCAGCAGCGCGCCGTCGCTGTGCGCGACGATGCACTGCCACTGCGTCCCGCCGTCGGCATCGCGGTAGGGCAGGCGCACGTCCCACGCCTGCACGATCTCCGTCGCGCTCACCGGGTAGAGCACCGCCTGCACGAACATGCCGCCCACGGCGGTCCCCACGCCCACCGACTGCCCCGAGGCCCAGTCTGTCGTGCACTCCGTCGCCTCGGGCACGAGCGCGAGGAGGTCTTCGAGGCGGTCGTCGTCCATCGCGTCGCACGCCGACGCGATGGCGTTTCGCGCGCCGCACGCCGGTGCGCCCGTCAGCCCCGCGGGCATGGGGAGGAACGAACTGCCGATGTTGACGAGCATGCCGTCGGTCGTGATGTTGGCGGTGAGGAGGCTGCCGAAGACGTCCTGCCCGCCGTGGCGCTGCTGGAGCGTGATGTGGCGCACGCCGAGCGAAGGCGTGACGTAGTTTCGCAGCGACCGATAGTCGTTCGCGGCTGGGAACGGCACGCCGAACAGCGCGGGGTTGTCGTTCACGAACGCGGCGGCGATATCGAGCGGGGCCGCGGTGCTTCGGCGGGAGAGAAAGGCGGTGGTGGAGCGGATGAACGTGGGCGTGCCCAG
>JADYXW010000038.1 GCA_020853975.1 Phycisphaerales bacterium | reverse complement strand
CGCAGGCGCGGTCGGCGAGGAGGACGCGGGCGCGGAGGAGGTTGATGTCGGCGATGACGGCGAGGTAGGACTTGATGTCGGGGCGAGAACACCAGTCGGCGAAGTCGGCGAAGGAGAGGCCGGTGTCCTGCAGGAGGACGCCGATGCCGATGCCGGGGTTGAGGAGAGCGTGGAGGATGGTGCGGTCGGCGTCGGAGAGGCGGGGAGTGGGTTGAGGTGGGTTGTGCTGCATGAGTGATGACTCCGCCGCGGGGTGGTTTGGCGAAGGTACTCGTGCGGCGGGGGGCGGGTGAGCGAGCAGGGCGTGTTGGTCTGGAATGCGCGCGCAGGAGTGGTGTGGGACGGCAAGGTTTTTGCGCGCGTGGCGGTCGCCTTGGCGCGAGGATGGGGCCTACCACGGGTTCCGGGAGGGCCAAGGCGGCCTCGCTCCACCCGTGGCGACACTCCGGCGCCCCGCTGGGGCGAAGAGCGCGGAGCGGCGGCGAAGGTGCATGCAGGTCGGCGAAGACGGCGAGCCACGGCACCTGGCGATCCGGAGCACTGGGGACGGCGTCGGTGCCCGCCGACCCCAGTGGCACGGCGGAATGACGGTCGGCAGTGCCACGCCAGCCGACGCGCCCGATCATCAGCGGGCGGGACGTGGGAGAGCTGCGGGCCCTGGGGGGCGGGCCGCTGCACGGGCGGCAGGGGTACTACAAGGTGACGACGGATGACCCGGCGCGGATTTCGTCTCTGCGGCTGGGGAACGGGCGAGTGGTGTTCGGCGACGGGATCACGATGGACCGCTTGGCGCTGCTGCGAACCTGCCCCGCGGACGTCAATCAGGATGGCAACGCCGACCAGGATGACGTGACGTACCTGATCGGCATGATCGGGGGCGGCGAGGACCCGAGCGGGCGGGACCCGGACTTCAACGAGGACGGGAACGTGGACCAGGACGACGTGGCGGCGCTGATCAACGTGGTGGGCGGCGGCGCCTGCCCCTGAGCGGGCGCGCCGGACTCACTCCGCCGCGTCGATGTCGCCCAGGCGGCGGAAGCACTCTTCGTAGGCGCGGAGGTATCGCCAGAGGGTGCCTTCGTCGCTCGCGGGGACGGGCGTGCGGAAGGTGAAGAGGCGGTCCTCGTCGCGGAAGTGCTCGCAGGCGACGGCGGGGCCTTCGTCGCCCAGTTCGGAGAGCTCTTCGCGGATGAGGTCGCCCAGTGAGTCGCCCGTGTGGAGCAGGTCGGCCTCGACGGAGTGGGAGAGCCAGCGGTCGGGCGTGACGAGGCTGACCCAGGCCTTGCCGTCGGCGGAGGAGAGGCGGTACCAGGCCGGAGCGGCCGGGGCCTTGGCG
Source organism: Phycisphaerales bacterium (assembly GCA_020853975.1). Classification (GTDB taxonomy): domain Bacteria; phylum Planctomycetota; class Phycisphaerae; order Phycisphaerales; family UBA1924; genus RI-211. The sequence continues at coordinate 2,242 of JADYXW010000038.1, read as the reverse complement.
GCGGCAGAGAGTCGAGCCCCCTCGATCTCCACGGCACCGAAGACCCCGGCCGCAGCGGCCTGAAGGCGGACGCGCTCCAGCGACTGCGCGAACGCATGGCCGGCGTGCTGGGGCGAAGTCGGCGAAGGCATGGATGCTCCTGCGGTTGTACGTCCCACGAACCCCGCACGTTGCACATGGTACGCGGGACCGGGCGGGACCGAAAGGGGGCGGGGCGTGACGGGCGGGGTTGGGGGGCGTATATTTCTGCCCCCCGCCCGGGCCGAACCGGACGGGGCCACCGCCCAGGTGGCGAAATTGGCAGACGCACTACCTTGAGGTGGTAGCGCCCGCAAGGGCATGGAGGTTCAAGTCCTCTCCTGGGCATTTTGGGCGAGTGCCGCGGCCGGCGCGGCACGGGCAAGGTCTGGGCGGAAGGGACCTATCCTCCATCCATGACGACCTGCTACGTCACGACACCTATCTACTACGTGAATGATCGGCCCCACATCGGGCACTGCTATACGACCCTGGTCGCGGACGTGTACGCGCGGTTTCAGAGGCTGGCGGGCGGGGCGGACGTCTTCATGCTCACGGGGACCGACGAGCACGCGGACAAGGTGGTGACCTCGGCGGCGGCGCACGGCACGACGCCCCAGGAGTGGGCGGACCGGAACTCGGAGGAGTTCCGCCGTGCGTTCGCGCTGATGGGCGTGGCCTACGACGACTTCATCCGCACGACGGAGCCCAGGCACAAGGTCAAGGTGGCGGAGTACATCTCGGCGCTGATGAAGACGGGCGACATCTACAGGGGCGAGTACACAGGCTGGTACGACGAAGGGCAGGAGGAGTATCTGACGGAGACGGCGGCGAAGGAGGCGAACTTTCACAGCCCGATCAACAAGAAGCCGCTCGTCAGGCGCACGGAGCCGTGTTATTTCTTCAGGCTGAGCAAGTACCAGGAGCGGCTGCTGGGCCTGATCGCAAGCGACGCGGGGTTTGTGAGGCCGGACTCGCGGCGGCAGGAGGTGCTGGGGCGTCTGCGGCAGGGGCTGAACGACGTGCCGGTATCGCGGCCCGTGACGGACGACCCCGCGACGCAGTGGGGCGTGCGGATCCCGGGGGATGAGGCGCACCGCGTGTATGTGTGGATCGACGCGCTGTTCAACTACTTGAGCGTGGTGGACACGCCCCAGAGGCAGCGCCTGTGGCCTGCGAGGGTGCACTTCCTGGGGAAGGACATCCTGTGGTTCCACGCGGTGATCTGGCCCGCGCTGCTGCTGGCGCTGGGGAAGGGGCTGCCCGGGACGATCTATGGGCACGGGTGGTGGATCTCGGAGGGCGAGAAGATGTCCAAGAGCATGGGCAACTTCATCGACCTGGAGCGGCTGCGGGCGTACACGGAGCGGTTCGGGCTGGACGCGCTGCGGTGGTATCTCGCGACGCAGGGGCCTCTGGGCGGGGGCGACGCGGACTTCAGCCACGCGAAGTTCGTGGAGACGTTCAACGCGGACCTGGCGAACGGGATCGGGAACGCGACCAGCCGCGTGGGGAACATGATCGACAAGTATTTCGGGGGCGTGCTGCCCGCGGACGACGGGGTGGCGCTGGTGCCGGACGCGGCGTCGGGGTTCGATGGCACGAGCGTGCGGGGCACGTTTGAGTGGAAGGGGCTGTGCGCCGCGGCGGCGGGGCGGGTGCGGGCATGCCTGGAGACGCAGGACCTGGAGGGGGCGCTGCGCGCGGGCACAGGCCTCGCGAGCAAGGTGGACCTGCTGATCAACGTCACGAGGCCATTCACGATCGCGAAGCGGGCGGACGCGGAGGCGAAGAGGCAACTGGGCGCGATCCTGTATCAGTGCGCGGAGGCGCTGCGGGTGGCGAGCGTGCTGCTGTCGCCCGCGCTGACGACCGGGATGCCGAAGCTGTGGAAGACCTGGGGCTGCGAGCCCGCCGCGGGGGCGACGCTGGAGGCGCTGAGCGCGTTCGGGGGCGAGCACGCGCTGATGCCGGGGCAGCGGATCACGAAGGGGGAGATCCTGTACATGCGGGCGGACGCGGCGGCGGCGTTCCCGGCGGCGGGGGTGTAGGGGCGTTTTTGCTCCGGGGCTGGGTTCTTACGGGCACCCGCCCCCCGCGATGGTGTGGACGAGGGTGAGGAGGAGCGGACGGGGGGAGCATCGCGGGATCTGGCGCCATGCGCGCCTACGGCCGCTTGCCGAGCGAACCAGCGATCTTCTGGCAGGTGTGGCACGGCAGTCTG
>JADYXW010000037.1 GCA_020853975.1 Phycisphaerales bacterium | reverse complement strand
TCTCGGCGCTGTCGCTGGACCGGGCACCACCGCGCTATCCACCTCGCCCACCCACAGCGCGGCACGCGGCACCGCGCCCCAGGCCGGCGCACGCCCCGCCTCAGTGGGGCAGGCTTCCAGCCTGCCCGCCGTCCCTGCCCCGCACGCCCCCTCACCCATACACGCTCCTCAGCGTCCCCCAAAAACCCGGGTAGTCCCTCGCCACGCACTCCGGCCGCGCGATGATCACTCCGCTCCGCCGCAGCCCGACCAAGGCGAGCGCCGTCGCGACCCGCGCATCGCCCCCGGCGTCCAGCACCACCTCCTCCGTGCACCGCGTCACATCCAGCGGCGAGATGTGCATCGCGGCCTCCGCACCCGCCCCTTCCATCCTCACGCCGCACCCCAGCCTCGTCAACGCGTCCGCCAGCGCGCCCACGCGATCCTCGGCTCCGCCCAACGTCCCAAGCCCCCCCAGCGCCCCGAGCCCCCGGATCACGCTCGGGGCATCCGCCACGGCGCACGCCGCCGCCAGCACAAGCCCGGCGTCCGGGTACGCGCGCACGTCCGCCTCCACCGCGTGCACGCGCTCCGCCCCGCGCAGCGAGAACGACCCGGGCTTCATCTCCGCGTTGCCCGCCGCCCGACCGCCGCTCATCTTGAGCAGCACATTCGCGATGCGCGCGCCGGCCTGCACGGACTTCGCCCACCGCCCGTTCACAGTGGCCCGAGAGCCCGGGCACATCACCGCCGCCGTCCACCACAGCCCCGCCAGCGCCGCGTCCGGCTCCACCGTGTGCTGAAAGCCCCCCAGCTCGCCCTCGGGCGTCTGGCTCTGCACGCACACCTCCCCATCAACCCCGCGGCTGAACGCCGCCGCACCCGCCCGGTCCAGCAACTCCATCGTCCGCCGAATCTCCGGACCGATCTCACTCTCCCCCGCCAGGAACACCGCGCTGCCATAGGGTGCAAACGGCCCGATGAGCAGCAGCGCGGGGAGCAGCCCCGCCGCGCCCTCCCAGTCCGCCCGCACCGGCGTGAACTGGCTCTCTTCCGCCAGGCCGTGCACGCGGATGGGCCAACACCCCGGGCCGCCCACCTCATCCACCTCGCCCCCCAGGGCCCGGATCATCCGGACGATCGCGCCGATCTCCCCCGTGCTCAACTCGGGCGACCCGTGGATCGCCACCGTCCGCCCGGGCGGCGCGAGCATCGCCGCCAGCGAAAGCAGCCTCGTCGGCGTGCCCGCATCGCGCAGCGCCAGCACCGTGTCCTCTGCTGCCGGCTTCCACCGGGGCCCGCAGCCCCACACGACGAGGTCGCCCCCCGCGGCCCGCTCCACCCGCGCGCCAAGCCCCCCGATCGCGCCGAGCATCACGCCTGCGTCCGCGCCATCCAGCCGCGGCTTGTAGAGCTCGCACGCATCGCTCGCCAGCGCGCCCAGCAGCAGCATCGCGAGCGTGATCTCCTCGTTCCCGGGGACATCGAGCGTGACGTTAAACGGGCGGGTCAACGCCGGCACGCGCAGGCGAGAGGGCAGCGCCCCACCCGGCGCGAGATCAGACGGGGTCAGTTCAATGAGGGAACGTGCTTCCACGGGCAAGGAGCCCCACTCTCCCCCTGAAGCGCGGAGGTCTCGTCCCCCTCAATCCTCATCCTTCTTCTTCTTGTTCCTGTCTCCCGGCTTCACCGGCGTCTGCGTCGCCACAAACGAGATCGCCTGCTCCGCCGCCTTCGGCGGCTTGGGAGTCACGAACCACCCCCAGAACCCGGGCCACCCATAGCTCATCACGTCCGTCGGCGGGTGCATGTGCAGCGAGAAGGGCGTGATCGCGTCCAGCTCCGGATGCGTCCCGAAGTACCGCCATATGCGGCTGATCGCCGGGGGCTTGGTCGTCGACCGCCTCATCGCCCCGATATCCACCGGCACCCAGTTCACCGTGTTCTTCGCCTCGTCAAACAGGCAGAACTCCACCCACGTGTGCAGCTTGTTCTGCTTCTTGTTGCTCAAAAACTTCTCGCCCCCGCTCGACACGTCCCAGCCCGCCACGAGCCTCGTCGGCAGGCCCGTGCTGCGCAGCGCCGCCGCCAGCGCCACCGCCATGTCGTGCTCGCTCCCGCGTCCGCTCGCCAGCGTCTCCGCCGCGGGCTGCACGATCACCCCCGCCAGCTCGCCCGTGCGCTTGAAGCTCATCCCCTCGCCGCTGGGCTGCACCGAGGCCCACACGCGCCCCGTGATCACCTTCGCCAAGTGCACAGGGGGAACACTCTTAGCGTCGCCGATCCCTGCGTCCTTCAGCCACGCCTCCACGATCTCCTTCAGCGGCTTGTCGTCCAGCGCCCGCACGCGCCCCTGGTCATCGACCCAGGTCTCCAGATAGAGCTGGGGCTTCATCAGCGACTGCGCGTCCGCGGGCCATGGCCCCGTGGGCCACCCCACCTCCGCCGCCCCCCGCTCGTCAAACTCCGTGCGCGAGCACGTCATCGGGAGCTCGACCCGCAGCTCCACCTGACGGCACACAGTCTGCTGCGCCCGCGCGCCCGCGTCCCACCTCGCGAGCATCGTGCCGCCCGCATAGCCCTTCAGCACCTGGGGCACATCGCTCACCACCGCGTCGTTCAGCTTCAGCTCCCCGCGCACCGCCGTCAGGTCCAGTTCGCTCGATGCCGTGCTGGGCACCAGAGGCCACACCACCGCCAGCGTCTCGAACTCAAAGGGCGTCACGCTCGGCATGTCCACGCTCTTGCCCGTGAAGGGGTCGCGGATCGTCGTCTTCTGCGTCGGCGCGTCGCTGTTCACGACAATCCGCACCGCCAGCGTCTGGTTCTTGGGCGACACGAGCCTCACGTATGGCCCGACCTCGGGCGGGCCCTTGGGCTTCTGCTCGTCCGGATTCATGGGGCTCACGTTCTTGGGGGGGGTGGGCGTCTGCTTGCCCTTCGCGCCCGTGGCCTGCGCCGCCGCCGTGCCGCCGGCGAGTGCCAACACCAAGAGCCCCGTTCCAAACCCGGCCCAGACGCGTGTGAGCATGTCGCCACTCCGGTGCGGGGTGCTGACCCCGCGTGCCATGACAGTATGGACTCCCCGCCGCCCCGCCCGTTCCCTACTTCACCAGGGCCCACAGCCGCTCCAGGTCCTTCTCCGCGGCGCCCCCGCCCCGCGCCGGAGCAAACAGCCCCACGCGATACTCCTCAACTGCCCAGCGAAACGCCTCGACCCCGCGGGACAGGCTCCCGGGTGCCATCGCCCACTCGCCCGCTTCAACGTTCACACTCGGCGCCGCCCGCCTCGCCCCGGGCAGCGGGGCCTTGCCGCCCTTCGCCCCCTTCGCCTCCTCCCCTGCGCGGGCCGCCTCCTCCCGCTGCCTCGCCATCTCCCGCGCCACCCACCCCGTGAAGTTCTTCCAGTGGGGCTGCACCCTTTGCATCAGCGGCCCGTCCCCGCCCGAACCATCCTCCCGCAGCCCCAGCAGCCGATCCCGCATGGCCCCGACATACCGGGGATACTCCCGCAGCCGCTCCCAGGGCAGCGCCGCCAGAAAGCCGCGTGGCATGAGGTACGCGCCCTGCTCCCGCAGGTCCGCCACCGACGCCGCCCAGTGCCGTGATGTGCCGCTCGCGAGCCGCCCCGCGACGCGATGCCGTGGTTCAAAGAGGCCCGCGGCCACCGCCGCCACCTCCATCGTCGCCTGCGCCAGCCGTCCCCAGCAACCCTCGCGCCGCGCTTCGAACTCCTCTCCCGTCCTCGGCACGCTCTGCCCGGACAGAAAGCACCGCTCGCACACCACGAGCGTGAGGTCCTCCGCGAGCTTCTTCGCATCACCCAGGCCCCCGTGCCACTTCACCATCTCGTCCCAGCCCGCCATACTGACAAGCCGGTGCCGCACCTCCTCGCCGCACGAGATCGCAAGCAGTCTCCGCACGCCGTGCAGCGTCACCGCCGCCGCCACGCGCTCATCACCCACCAGCGTCAGCCCCGCGGCGTCGCCGAGGTCCACCACCGCCGGGAACGCGACGCCCTCCTCGGTCTCCACACGCTCCGGCAGGGCCCCAAAGTCCCACTCACGCACGCCGTTCCGCTCAAACCGCTCCCGCTCTCGCGCCGCCCGCGCCTTGGCCGCCCGCGGGCCCACGCGACTCATCACCTCCGTTGCGTCCCGCCCGCACGCGATCTCCCGCCCTGCCTTGTCCACGACCTCCATCCGTGCCTTCAGGTGCGCCGCCAGCCCCTTCAAGGGCCAAGCCTCCGTCGGCACCTTCACCCCGTGCAACACCTCCACCGCCTCCGACAGGCAGTGGGGGAGTGGCCCCTCACCGAATGCCATCACGCCCGACAGCTCCGCCGCGAGCTCCGCATCCGCTCCCGGCAGTCTCGACCGGTGCTGCTTCGCAAGCCCCTTGACCAGCGCCGCCACCTTCTCTTCCAGCATCCCCGGTACCAGCCACTCCGCCCGCTCCGCAACTCTCGGCCCCGCGTCCTCCAGCGCCACGCGGAACGTCACCCCGTCCTCGTCCTTCCCGGGCTCAAAGCGGTAGGTCACGTCCACCTCTGCGCCGCCGATCGTCACGCGGCTCGGATACGCCGCCTCGTCCCACGCCGCACCGGGCTTCATCACGTCCGCGTCGCGCAGCATCACGCGCTCCCGCTCCTCCGCCGTCGCGCCGGTCCACCACTCCGCAAACGTCACGCCGTCCACCACGCGCCCCGGCACGCGGGCCTCGAGCCACTCGGCGATCTCGCCCGCGTGCCTCACGAGCCCGCGCTTCCGCAGCCTCGCCTCAGCGCCCTGCGCCCGCGCCAGCACCTCGCGTGTTCCCACCGAAAACGCCTCCACCCCTCCGTACCGACCCTCCGCCAGCCCCTCCCTCAGGAACAGCGCCCGTGCGCCCCTCGCGTCCAGCGGCGACAGGCTCGCCTTCCGCCGGGGCACCACCACCACCCCGTTCATGCTCACCCGCTCCCACACGCACGCCTCGGCACGCTCCGCGTCGTAGTGCTTGTCGCTGAGCTGCCTCTGCATCACGTGCCCGGCCAGTTCCTCCACCCACGCCGGCTCGATCCGCGCCAGGGTCCTTGCGTACAGGCGGCTGGTCTCCACCACCTCCGCCGCCATCACCCACCGTGGGCTCTTCTTGAACAGCACCGACCCCGGAAACAGCGACACCACGTTGCCCTTGAAGCCCCGATACTCGTGCGCCCCAAGCGCCTCGTCCTTGCAGCACACGTTCGCGATCAGCCCCGTCAGCAGCGCCCGATGCACTCGGTCCTCGCTGGGCGGCCCGCCCACCGCCCCTCCTCTCAGGTCCATCTCCTCCGCCATCTCACGAAGCTGCCACCACGTCTGCGACCACTCCCGCATCCGAACCGCCGACACAAAGTGGTCGCGGCACCATCCCCGCAGCGCCCCGTCCCCCAGCCTTTCCTCCTCGTGCGTGTATTGCTCCCACAGGTTCAGCAGCGTCAGGAAATCCGACGTCGGGTGCTCGAACACCTTGTGCGCCGCGTCCGCCGCCTCTGCCCTCGCCCCGGGCCGCTCGCGCGGGTCCTGCACCGACAGCCCCGCCGCCAAAACCAGCACCTCGTCCACGCACCCCTCTTCCGCAGCGGCCAGCAGCATCCGCCCGACACGGGGCTCGAGCGGCAGCCGCGCCAGCCTCCTCCCGAGTTCCGTGATCCGCCCCTCGCCCCCGGGTCGATCGATCGCGCCCAGTTCAAAGAGCGTCGCCAGCCCGTCCGCGATCGCCCCCGCTTCGGGCGGGTCCAGGAACGGAAACCGCTCCACCTCCCCCAGTTCCAGCGCGTGCATCTGCAGGATCACACTCGCCAGGTTCGACCGCCTGATCTCCGGCTCGGTGAACGCGTCCTGCGTCGCCGCCGCCTCCTCGCTCCACAGCCTCACGCACTCGCCCGGCCCCAGCCGCCCGCACCGTCCCGCACGCTGGTCCGCGCTCGCCCGAGACACCAACTCCACGGGCAATCGCTGCACCTTCGCCAGGGGGTCATAGCGGCTGATCCGCGCCAGCCCCGTGTCAACCACCGCGCGAATCCCCGGAACCGTCAGCGATGTCTCCGCCACGTTCGTCGCCAGCACCACCCGCCTTGGCCCGCCCGGCCTCCACCGAAACACCCGGTCCTGCTCCTCGTTCGTCAGCCTTGCATACAGCGGCAGCACCTCCAGCCCCCTCCGCCTCACCTCCGCCTCGCACTGCCTGATCTCCTTCTCCCCCGGCAAGAACACCAGCACGTCGCCCCCACCGATCACCTCTTCCACCGCGTCCGCGACGGCGCCCGGCCGCACCTCCTCCGGCGCTTCCCCCTTCTTCTCCGCATACCGCACCCGCACCGGGTACGTCCGCCCGGAGACATTCACCACGGGCACAACAGCGCCCGCCACCCCCGCCTCGCGCAACCCTTCCTCAAAGAACGCCGCAAATCGCCCCGGATCGATCGTCGCGCTCGTGACAATCACCCGCAGGTCCGGACGCTTCGCAACCAGCCGCCTCAGATACCCCAGCAGAAAGTCAACGTTCAGGCTCCGCTCGTGCGCCTCATCGATGATGATCGTGTCATACGCCAGCAGTTCGCGGTCCCCCGCCGTCTCCGCCAGCAGCATCCCGTCCGTCATCAGCTTGATCGCCGTCGCCCCGCTCGTCTGGTCGCCGAACCGCACCTTCACGCCCACCACGCCGCCCAGCCCGACTCCCAGCTCCTCCCCGATCCGCGCCGCCACGCTCCGCGCCGCGATCCGCCGCGGCTGCGTGTGCCCGATCATCCCCCGCGCACCCCGCCCCGCCCGCAAACAAATCTGCGGCAGTTGCGTCGTCTTGCCGCTCCCCGTCTCACCGCACACCACCACCACCGGGTTCGCCACTACCGCCGCTGCAATCTCCTCCCACCTCCCGCAGATCGGCAGGTCCGCGTCCAGCCCGGGCCGTGGCAGCCCCGCCCCCCGCGCCCGAACCAGTCGCTCGCTCTCCGCCAGCCCGCGCCCCGCCCCCTCCGTGTCGCCGCGCAGCACCATGCCCGCCAGCCGCGGCACGTCCACGCACCGCGCCCGCTCCCACAGGTCCGACATCTCTACTTCTCTGCCCATCGCCGGCCGACTCTACACTCCCTCATGCCCAAGACGAAACCCGCCACCAAGCCAACCGCCAAGCCACTCGCCAAGCCCGCCTCCTCCGGCGCCAAGGTCCCGCGGCCAGCCTCCAAGCCGCCCGCCGCCACCCGCGTTGAAAAAGACACCATGGGCGAGATGACCGTCCCCGCCCACGTCCTCTACGGCGCCTCCACCCAGCGTGCCGTCCTCAACTTCCCCGTCTCGGGCCGCCCAGTCCCAGAGGCCATCATCCGCGCCTACGCCGTCCTCAAGGCCGCCTGCGCACGCGTCAACCTCCGCCTCAACCGCCTCTCCGACGACCGCGCCTCCTCCATCATCGAGGCCTGCCGCGAGATCGAGGACGGCCTGCCCTCCTTCGGCGGGCTCGCGGCCCACTTCCCCATCGACATCTACCAGACCGGCTCCGGCACCTCCACCAACATGAACGCCAACGAGGTCATCGCCAACATCGTCTGCCTCCGCCGCCACGAGCCCATCGGCTCCTCCAAGGACAAGGCCTACATCGCCGCCGGAGGCGTCCACCCCAACGACCATGTCAACATGGGCCAGTCCTCCAACGACACCTTCCCGACCGCGATGCACATCGCCGCCGCCACGCTCATCCAGTCCTCGCTCCTCCCCGCCGTCCAGACCGTCGCCGCCCAGCTCGACGCCCACGCCAAGGCCTGGGACAAAATCGTCAAGATCGGCCGCACCCACCTCCAGGACGCCACCCCCCTCCGCCTCGGCCAGGAGTTCTCCGGCTTCGCCTCCCCGCTCCACCACGCCGAAGAACGCCTCCACCGCGCCCTCCACACCCTCTCCGAGCTCGCCATCGGCGGCACCGCCGTCGGCACCGGCATCAACTGCCACGAAGACTTCGGCCGCCTCGTCGCCGCAGACCTCACCCGCACCACCGGCGTCCACTTCCGCGAAGCCGTCAACCACTTCGAGGCCCAACACGCCAAGGACGCCTACGTCGAAACCTCCGGCATCCTCAAGACCATCGCCGTCTCCCTCTCCAAGATCGCCAACGACATCCGCTGGATGGGCTCCGGCCCCCGCTGCGGCGTGGGCGAGCTCGTCCTCCCCGCCGTCCAGCCCGGCTCCTCCATCATGCCCGGAAAGGTCAACCCCGTCATCTGCGAGTCCGCCATCATGGTCGCCTGCCAGGTCATCGGCAACGACGCCGCCGTCACCTACGGCGCCTTCGGCGGCGTGGGCTCCATCCTCGACCTCAACGTCGCCATGCCCATGATGGCCGCCAACCTCCTCGACTCCGCCCACCTCCTCTCCCGCGCGCTCCTCATGTTCAACGACAACCTCCTCAAGAGCCTCGCGCCAGACGAAGAACGCTGCAAGAGCCTCATCGAGGGGTCGCTGGCCATGTGCACCAGCCTCGTGCCCGTCATCGGCTACGACGCCTCCGCCGCGCTCGCCAAGGACGCCTTCAAGCAGGGCAAAACCGTCCGCCAACTCGCCTACGAAACAGTGGTGGGGCAGAAAGACGTCAACGGCAAGAAAATCACCAAGAACGACATCGACGAGTACCTCAACCCGTGGTCCATGACCCTCCCCGGCGGCGAGGGGAGCGCGGGGGGGTGAGTGACGGCCTCGACCTAACGCCGGCAGGAATTGCCCACTTTTTTGCCGACGTATATCAGTGACGGACGGCATTGCGTCGTTGCCACGCTAGGGGAGTCGCATTGCAAGGTGATATGCGGGCGTGGCACTGCTTACCCCTCCTGACGTGCCGCTGCACCGCCGTCCTCGGCGCGTGCAGTGCCTGACCCCACGGCTGGCCTGGCACCGCCAACCCTCACCCCGCCGTACCACTGGGGTCGGCGGGCTCTGACGCCGTCCCCAGTGCGCTGAACCTCGCGACCCGCGATCGCCCGCGCAGCACCTTCGCCGCCTCTCTTCGCCCCGTGCCCTCCCCGCAGGGGGTTCGCCAAGGGGGCGGCACGCCCCCTTGGCATCGCCGCTCAATCCTCACCTCAACCCCTCCACCCAGATGCACTCCTCAATCCCGCACCCCTCGCACTTCCTGAAGTACTTCAGCCCCTCCTTGCGAATCTTGACGCCCTCACCCCTCGCGCCCTGCTCGCCGCACACGGAGCACACCGTCGGCATCGCCGTGTTCACGCCGCAGTCCGCGCACTTCCAGTAGTACCCGAACTTGCCCCACTGCGCCGCGAGCGACTCGCCGCCGCAGCCCTTGCAGGCCACGCCGCACGGGTTGCCCGGGCTCCGCGTCGCCCGGGCCGTCGGCTGCGGTGCGCTCCTCGCGCCCGCGGCAACGGGCGGCGGTGGGGGCGGTTCATTCGCCCTCTGCGGCCGGGGCTGGGCTGCGGGCGTCGCCGGGCGTGCGGGCTCGCCACCCGCGGGCGCAGAGTCCTCTGGTCTGACGCGCCCCTGGCCGCGCGGTTGGTCGCTTGCCTTCAGGAAATCCGCCGTGCGGCTCAGTTCCGCCGCGGTCATCTCCCACACGCCGTAGTCACCGTCATCCTTCCCCCGGATCGCCGTGTTCGTGAAGGTGGTCGCCTCGCCGTGACGCGTTACTTCCCGGTGGATCATCTCCGCCACGTTGTCAGCCTTCCCGGCCCACGTCAGAAACGGGCGGCTGGGCTCCTTCCACCCTCGCACGCGTTCCAAATCACCTTTGTCTGAGATTGCCACGAACAACTGGATGGGCATGTTGGCGAAACCACACTGATCGCTCCCGCGCAGCACCCACATCGCCGCGGCCTGCAGGCCGGTGGCGCGCTCCCGAAGTTGCTCACGGTGCCGCTGGAGGTAGGTGCGCAGAAACTCCGCCTGCATTCCGGCCTGCCGGATGGGCGATCGCATGCCCACCCATCTTCCGTCAGACATCCGCGACCACTCATCCGCCCCGTGCCCGTCGTCCTTCACCTTCAGGCGTTCAGACACTGACTTGCTCTCGATGATGATCGCGCCGTGCGGGTGCAATACCAGGTGGTCGATCTGCGCCACGCCCGGTGTGCCTCCCGGGTCGGCCTGCTCGGGGTCCACCAGCCGCACCCCATTCAGCACGTACACGCGCGCGTCCGTCGCGAACGCGCGGTGGAGGTAGAACGCCATCTGCTTCTCGGCGTCAAACCCCGCCCGCAACCTCTGGCCGCGAGGCGGATTCGATGCGTCAAACTCCTTCACGATCATGCCCGTATCTCCCAGCCGTTGCCACGCACCACGCGCTCATCACATGTTCCGCTTCTCCGGTTCGTCCTCGTTCCCCGCCACCTCCGCCAGCGTTTCAGGGGACCATCGTACTGCCACACCCACCCGCCCCCCAAGAGCGCTCCGAGCGCGCGCTCGGGATCAGCCCACCATCCGCCATCCCCAACCGCGTCTGCGCGCGCATTTCAGCCCGAACTCGCCGCAACACCCACTCGCTCCCTCACGCGAGGGTACCTTCGTCAAGCCCGATGCGGAGGCCACACTCGTGCCACAAAACCCACCTCAGCCCACACCCCGCCTCTCCGACGCCGACCGCACAATCCTCCACGCCCTACTCAACCCCGGCATCGGCATCGGCGTCCTCCTGCAAGACACCGGCCTCTCCTTCGCCGACTTCGCCGACTGGTGTTCTCGCCCCGACATCAAGTCCTACCTCGCCGTCATCGCCGACATCAACCTCCTCCGCGCCCGCGTCCTCCTCGCCGACCGCGCCTGCG
>JADYXW010000036.1 GCA_020853975.1 Phycisphaerales bacterium | reverse complement strand
GGCGGGCGGTTGGTTGTTGAACAGCCTCGACCTGCTCGCGAGGCCCAGCGCCTGGGCGAACTGGTCGGTCTCCGTGGGCACCTGCGAGCCCCGCACCTCACACCGAACCGGCTCAACGCCGCGCTTCTTGGCAGCGGCGACGATGAGCGGCAACTCCCGCAGTGACAGCGCGTCGAAGATGATGATCGCCGAACCAGCAGCGCCCGATGAGGTCGCCCAGAACTCCTTGAGACCCGCCACAACCGTCGGCGCGGTCTTCGGGAACTCCTGCCAGAGGTCCCATGCGCTCTCGGCGAGGAGGCGGTCTGCCACGATCGTCTCGCGGTGCATGGTCGCCGGATTCGTTGTGGCAAGTGCCACATCGCGCAGGCGGTCGAATATGGCCTTCCATGCTGCGTCGGGCGGCCGATCCGAGAGGATCACCGATTCCCACGAGGGGTCGCTCATTTGCCCTGCCCTCCGGGCTGATCGGGAGCGCAGTTGATCTGCAACTCCGCGAGCAACTTGGGAGGAAGCTTGGTGCAGAGTTCGCGTAGTTCCTTGACGGTGAGACCCCGCATCGTCAGGGTGGTGAGCGTGATGCGGTCAGCGTCCGGCAATCCCCAACGCTCGATGTCGCCGAGTAGGTTGATGCCCGACTTCGCCCCGTTGGACTGACGGATGATCGTGGCGGGCGGTGCAACAAGCGGCGTCGATCCGTTACCGCCCACGGTGGGAGGCGAGGTCGGCGGGACGGGAGGGGCCACTGGCCCGGGGCCAACCGGTGGGATGACGGGTGGCGGGACCGGCGGGAAGTGCACGCCGCCGCCCGTCGTAGGAGGACGCGGGGGAACGGCAACGCCGCCACCACCAACTTGATTCGGAAGGCCGAGTTGGACCTCGTCGAGCTCGCGGCCCGTGCGGAAGCATCGGGAGCGGAGACGCTTATAGGCGTCCTCCTCCGATTCCCCCGGCTCGGCTCGATACCACGTGTTGCCGACGTTGAGCGCGATCTTGTCCTTCGCCACGACCCGAATGGTCTGCTCGTAGGTTGGCAAGTCACCGAGGTACGGGATGGAATCGACATCGGGCTTGGCGGGCGGCTCCCGGAGGAGCGCCATCACCTGCCGCATCGTCTCGCCGCGTATGGCGGCGTCCATGATGAACGTCTCGAAGTCTTCTGGCGCGAAGAAGTCGCTCCGTACACCGTCCTCAATCGTCTTTGCGATCTTGTCCGGCGCGGCCGAAAATGGTTCGGTGTGGAAGGTGCAGAGGACCGGCTGCTGGAAGTTCCAGCGATGGAGGATCGCATAGCGGTCGAAACGCTCCGCGAGTTCGCGGCGCAGGTCCTTGTCGAACCGGCGGAAGATGTCGGTGTAAACCGCCTCCGATTCCTTCCATGCCTTCGAGAGGAACGCGCACCTCGCGATGCGCCGCAGGTCAGTGTCGTCATACAAGTTCTTCGCGCCCGTCTTCGGGAGCAAGAATCGCACCATGTTCCGCTTGACAGTGACATGCTTGGCGAGCCACGGCCCGAGGGTCGCGTTCACGTCGGTGGGGGCTATGGGGAGGACGACGAGAACGGGCTTCTCCCAACGCTCGGGGAGGTCCTGCCCGGGGATGTTGGCCCAGGGCGAGTTCTCCCAGTTGGGATCGAGCACGATCACGCGCGACGGGGGCTCGGCAGCACCGTCGGGCGACCGAAGGGAATGCTCGAGCACCTGGCGGATGAACGCCTGATCCTTCATCACCGGCAGAAGACCGCTAGGCGTCGGCACCTCCGGTTCGAAGAGCTTGTCGTTCTTCGCGGTCGCCTTGACCTTTGACAGCGGGTTCTCTTCGAGTTTGAAACAGAACCGCTTGTCGGCAGTGCCGACCTCGTGGATGTTAAAGCTGTTCTCGACGATCGTGGCGAGTTCGGCAGTGAAGCCGTTGTCGTCGATCGCGCTCGCGCGCGTGAGGTCGAGTTGCAGTTCCTCACGCGTACCCCCGAGGACGTTCGTCGCCGACAACGACCGCATCCAGATGCCGCTCACGGCCTCCCGCGCGTGCGTCGCAGAGACCCCCGCCGCCTTCAGTGCATCGAGGTTTCGGATCGCCTTCTCGCGTAGTCGCTCCTGGTCCGCCGTCGTGGCGAACGAGTCGATGAGCGTGAGGACGCCGCAGCCATCATCGTCCACAAAGAAGTCGGACGGTGTGAGCAGCGGCACGCTCGCGCCGCGAGAGCGGAATAGCTCCGCGAGCACGCGGATGAGGTCGCGTTTGTCCTGCGCGGAATCTGCCATCAGGATGTGATCTTCGAGCAGCGAGATCAGTTCGGGTGCGAACGGCCAGGCATCGACTACCTCTCGCCGCAGCCGGTCCTTCTCGGCATCCGACTTGGTCGCGTGGAGGAGCCGCACCCGTTCGCCGGCGTAAACAGATACCGTCTGCTCGATGGCGGTCTGCGTGAACTGGGCTCGGTTCTCGAAGAGGCGGTGCAGGAGCAGTCGTTTGCGATCCTCCTTTGCTGCCTCCCCCTTGAAATCAATCAGGACCGGAGTCACGCGGTTGACCTGCCTGAAACCCTCCGTGGTGGTGTCGCGCACGGAGACAACCAGCATGAGAAGGTCAGGCCGCTCCTTCGCCAACTCAGACAGCATCTGGACAAAGTTGAATGCCCAGGTCTTACGTTTCAGCCCCGTATCCCCGGGCTCGTCATTGAGTCCATCGTACCAAGTCTGAAACTCGTCCAAGATGAGCGCTGTCGGCTGCTCCTTGAAGACATCCTCTAAAAGTGACTTCTTCGGGATCGGATTCCCCGCCTGCTCGTGCTTGCCCTTGAAATAGTCCCCCTTGGGATGGCGGTCGAAGATCAAGTCCCAGAGCGTTCGGTACTCTTGGTTGGACAGGGTTTCCGAGATGGGGACGAACCCTTTTGGTAACTGGAGGGCAGCCACGGCAGCGAAGCCCGGCTTCGCACCCCACTCGCGCGCCCAAGTCTGCACCTTGTCGGGCGACTCGAAGGCGTGGTGAAGAACCGCCATGATGTGCGACTTACCCCGGCCCCTCTGGCCTAGGAACACCAGCGGCCTGCCGTTCGCACCCGTCGAAATCGCTCCGAGAGCCCGCTGAACGTCGGCGGTCGGATAGGTGATTGTGAGCAGTTCAGTCGGATCCTTTTGAGCCCAACCCGAGTTCTGGCGGTTCCGCAATTCGATCGCTGTCCCGCGCATGTGGGGCGAGCGGAATTCCTGTCTCAGTTCAAGGGGGAGGTTGGGCGGCATGTCGGTCCTTGGGTCTTGACGGTCGTTTCAGTCGAGGTGTACTTCAGATCCGGTGACCAATCAGGAGCTAGCTGGTAGATGGGTTCACATGCGTCTCGCCGGCGCGAGAGCGGGTTTGTTCGGAACTGGCGCTCAGCCATTGGTCAACCGTGTCCTTTCTAAATCGCCAGTGCTTGCCGACCTTCTGGCCGGGCACCTTGCCCTGCTGGACCAGCTTGTAGAGGGACGACTTGGACACCTGGAGGTACTCCGCGAGGTCAGAAATGGTCATGACCTCGGGCGGAGGCAAAGCACGACCGGGCGCTCGGGGGGTTCGAGCCATGCGGCCAGTGTATCCGTTGTTAGCCGTTCGTGGAGTACCGAACAGGGAATCAGGCGTTGGCCGCCCACAACCGGCCGTGCCGAGGACGGTTGCCTTCAACCCACGTCCCCGCAAAGAGATGCGCACCCAGAAGGAATCCGTTCGCGTACGGATTGGACTGCGACTCTCCGACCGTCGGGTGGAAGTACGCCGGCGGGTAGAGTGCCACGTCGTCGTACTGGGTGACGACGCGGGCGAGCAGCCCTGGCCCGGCCTGATCGCCGACGTACCGGCGCTCGAAGAACGACTCTTCGATCATCGCCACCGCGTGCCACATCGCCGGGTGGTTGGGCGGGAACCCCATCGCCGCGTTGGACACGATGTCGAGTTGTTCGCAGGCAGCCCACGCTCGTACTTCGGGCGGACACATCTCGTCGAGCGGGCGAATCGGCTTCACGTCGGTGTCAAGATAGACCCCTCCGAACCGGGCCAGGATCTCCAGCCGCAGGATGTCCGACCGCATCACGCAGCCGGGCGTGCCGCCGACGTTGCCGCAGGCGTCCCAGGCGTTGCGGTTCAGGATCGGCGGCAGGTTGTCGTCCGTCCACAGGCGCATCTCCCAGTGCGGGTTCATCTCGGCGAAGCGCCGCCGCCAGCGCCGCTGATTGAGCGGCATATCGCCCTTTCCCAGCCAGATCTGGTGCAGGACCCGCGGGATCGAGGTGGTGCGTGCGGGCGTGCTCACGCCACCACCTCCGCAGCCTTCGCCTGCACGAACGCGAACGCCCCGCCGTGGGCTTTGGCGACTTCTTCGCCCTGCTCGAAGAGCGCCCAGTGGAACGGCACCACGTCGCGGAAGTGTCCGTGGTCGCGCACGACACGGGTGAGGAACCCCGGCCCGCTCTGGTCCCACACGCCGCGATAGACCAGCACCGAGTGCGGCAGATCGCGGATCGCATGCCACAGCATCGGGTGGTTCCGCGTCGCGCCGAGCACCGACGGCGAGAGCATGTGCGGCCTGCTCGCGCCGTGGCTGGCGATGGTCGAGCAGAACGCACCGACGCCGGTGACGGGTTCATCAAGCGGGCGCAGCGGCAGTCGGTCCGGATCGACGAAGATGCCGCCCTCGCGGGCCAGCACTTCGTAGCGGAGCAGGTTCAGCCGTGCCGCCGAGGCTGCGGGCTCGCTGAGCCCGAAGGTCTGCTGCCACTGGTCGTAGTTGAGGATCGGCGGCTTGGTGTCCAGCGTGAGCGTCACCACGTCCCACTCGGGGTGCATGGTCTGCCACGCGTGCCGCCACGCGGTAAGCCGCTGTTTGTCGGGAGTCTCGCTGAAGTCCGCCGTGTAGATGACCTTCGGGATCACGCCTTTGCCTCCTCTTCGATGCCGCTGCTGAGACTGCCAACGTCACTCTGCTGCCACTTCGCCGGAGGCACACCCTCCATGCCGCCCTCGATGAACGACGATGCGCCCTCGCCCAGCGCCACCGACTGCTGGGCGCTGCCGGAGCCCGAGCCTGAACCGGGCGGGCCGGAGCCGCTGTCGCTGCCGCTCGATGAGCCCGACGAACTGCCGGAGCTCGACCCGGAACTGGACCCCGAGCTTGACATGGACGAGCCGCTGGACTTGCCGCTGCCAGAGCCGCTCCCGCTCGACGACCCGGACCCGGAGTCAGAACTCGATCCCGATCCCGACGACGATCCCGACCCGCTCTGCTGCGTGGCGGGCATGTCGTTGTGAATCCACACCCCCCCAACGCCGCCAGCTTCCCCAACAAGGAACACGTTGAGCCCCGGCACATGCACGGCGACGGTCGTCACGCGGTCGCCCGATCGCTCCACCGTCTCGACGAGTTCCTCGCTCAGGTCATGACGCACGAGCGCATCACCGACCTGCACGAACTCCGCCGACGCGAAGCCGATCTCCTCGTTGCGTTTGAGCAGCACCGGGTGCTCAGGCGTGAGGCGCAGGCGACCGTTGATGGTGACGAACCCCTCGTGCGTGCCGTGCTTCACACTCCCGACCGTGCCGGTGACGGGCGTGAGCGCGGCTTCCGCCCACGGACGGAGCCACTGGTACTGCGCTCGCCACGGCACGTCGCGGTCCAAACCCGCCACATCGAGCGCCGCGACACGATCGCCCGGCCGAAGCGCCTCGACCGGCTTGATCGATCCGTCGGCCAGAACCACGGGCGTGCCCGCGAGCACGCAGTTGGAACTGGGGCCGGAACCGCCGGGACCGCTGCCGCCCGGGCCAGAACCACCCGGCCCCGAGCCGCCAGGCCCGGACCCGCCCGGACCCGAGCCACCGGGACCGCTTCCGCCGCCGCTCGATCCCCCGCCGCCCGACGACCCGCCGCCAGACGAACCGCCACCCGATGAACCACCGGACGACCCGCCCGACGACATGCCCGAGGACATGCCGGAACTGCCACCCGACGACATGCCCGACGATGCCCCCGAACTCGCGCCCGAGGACATGCCGCTCGACGCGCCCGAGGAACTCCCGCCACCGGAACTGCTCATGCCCGATGAGCCCGTGCTCGACGGCGTCTGCGAACTCGTCGGCGTCTGCGACGAGTTGGTGGTCATCCCGCTGGATGACATCGCCCCGCTGCTCGACGGCGTGTGTGTCGTCCCCGGCGTGTTGCTGGTGAACGCGCCGGTGGTGTAGAACGTGAGCGTGGGCGTGCCGCCAGGGCCGGTCGTGTAGATCACGTCGCCCGTGGTCGAGTAGCTCGCGGGCATGCTCGGCGTGCTCGTCGGGGTCGAGTACGTGCTCTCCGGGGTCGAGCCCGATGGCGTCGAGTAGTTGCTCGACCCGCCGCCCTGGGGCGCGCGGCCCGTCGCCCAGACGGGGATATAGAGGTAGTACCGCGTGGGGCCGTCGCTCATCGTGCGGCCTCCTGTGGCTTGGGATTGGGCTCGTACCAGCCGTCGGTGCGTATTGGCTTGCCGCACTCGGACGCGGCCGCCTTCACCGCTTCCTCGAAGGCCATCTTCTCAAAGACCCCCAGGGCGCTGCCCGGCGAGCAGTTGACGACTCGGAAGCGGTGCTTCTCGAAGTGGGGCTTGAGCGCCTCGAACCGGCGCGACAGCGAGTCATACAGCACGTTGTTGTGCCGGATCGCGTTCTGTGCCCGGTGCTCGTCGAAGGCGTACTTGCGCTCGGCGTCCATCTTGAAGTCGCAGCCGAGCAGGTACACCGTGCTGAAGCCGAGGTAGTGCAGCAGCCGGAGGGCGACGAGCATGACCGAGCGCTTGCCGGTGATGCCCAGCGAGTCGGGGTTCTTCGCGTCGTTGCCCCATGAGATCGTGTCCCCGGTGAGGAATCGCTCGTGGTCGAAGTGGTCGCTGCGGCGGAAGAACATGACGCCCGGCATGTGGTGGACCTTGAAGGCGCTGCTCCGGAGCGTGCCGTCGAGGTTCATGACCTTCAGCCGCTTATCCCACATGCAGGTGGGCACGAACTTCATGATGCCCGGGTCCTTCCACCCCACGTCAATGAACCGCCCGGGGTCGTCCACGCAGGTCCAGAGCGTCGGTCGCCGCACGGACCAGGCGTTGTTGACGGCCATCGTGACGATGCCGCGGGCGTCGAGCAGCGACAGATCGATCTGCTTGAGCGAGGGCCCGGAGAGCATGAGGAATGCGGAACGCCCGCGATAGAAGCCGCTCAGCGACACCGACTCGAACGTCGGCGGAGCGGTGTAGAGGCGCAGGCCATCACGGGCGGGCTTGCGCGCCTTGAGCCCGGACTGCAGCGCTGCAATGTCGGACTGGTTCTCACGCACCGCAGCACCCCCCATCACTCTTGAACCGCCCGACGATGTAGCGGGACCCCGCCTGGGGCCTGCTCGCGACACCCACGCGGGCGATGCGCTCCAGCCACCAGTCCAGCGGACGCACCGTCGGGTGCAGACCTTCGCCAGCGACGGTGGTCGTGCTCGGCCGCGTGCAGATCGAGAAGATGAACCGCCCGCGCGGCACCGCGACGCGGCGCATCTCCGCGAGCGTGAGATCCACGTCCTCGGGCAGGAGGTGCTCGAGGGCGTCGAAGCTCGTCACCACATCAGCGATGCCCGCCTGCAGGGCGGTCGCGTGCATCGGGCGCACGAGATCCGCCTCGGGGAACGCGAAGTCGATGCCCAGCCCGTCAATGCCGAGTCGCCGCAGCTCGCGCATGAGGTCGTTGCGGCCGCAGCCGAAGTCCACCACGAACCTCGGCTTGCCCTCCTGGATGAGCGGGATCGCCGCCCGGCCGTGGTTGGACGAGCCGTACGTCGAGCCGGGCTTGCTGACCAGCGCCAGGTACTTGGCCCGCTCCTTGGCACGCTTGGCATCGAGCGGCGTTGGGGTGGTCGGAGTGGTTGTCATTCGGCGCCTCCGATGTAGAGGTTGAACTTGCGGTCCTCGTCGGCGGGGTCGGCGATCTCGATCAGGCTCATCGCCTCGAAGACCCACACCGGCTTGCCCCGGCTGTTGCGCTCGCAGGTCATCTGCACGCACACGCCCCCGGGGATCGGCACGAGCTTGGGCTTGAGCGACCGCGCGGGCGGGCACTTGGGCAGCACGCCCGGGAGCTCGCACACCGGGCCCAGCCCCAGCAGGCCGCCGAACCCGGAACCGGGCTCGGAGTCGTTCATGTGGTGCGCCTCGAAGCGGTTGATCGCCAGCCGCGTGGGGTCCTCGCCGCCGCTGGGGGCCTGCGACGTCAGACCGTTCTCGACCGGCACGTAGCGCAGATAGTCGGGGCTGCCCGGGTTGCCGTCGATCTGGACCTCGATCCACGGGTAGCGCCAGCGGTTGCGCTCGGTGGGGATCGGCTGGGCTGCGCCGAGGATCGCGGTGATGCGTCCGGGCGAGGGGCGGCCGAGCTCGATCACGGCCCACTTCTCGCCGGTGCCATCCTCCTTCCACAGGATCGGGATACCGCCCATGGGTGTGCTGGCCAGGACCGTCTCGTCGGCGGCGAGCTCGCAGGTGGTGTCGGTCTCATTGGTGATGTAGACCCGCGCGGTCGTCACGCCGGTGAGCACGCAGGGACCGAGTGCATTGGGCTTGATGGGCTGGAGCGCCACCGCGAAGGCGAGCGTGTCGGACTCCTCGGTCGCCACGTCGCCCGTTAGGGGCGTGCGGCTGTGGAAAGTCCGCTCCTGATCGTCCTCACCCGGCTCGACAAGCACGCCGGTGATCGCCAGCGCGTGGTGCGGCTCGATTAGTTCGTTCGAGTCGTTGCGGACCAGCACCACGCCGATGCCGCGCTGGGCGGATTCGACGAGAGGACCGGCGACGGCTTGGCCGCGACCCTGACGCGTGCGCAGATCGACCGCCGCATCGACGAACGCGTTGTACGCGCCCGCGGGGATGCGGAGCGGCTGGCCGGAGCGGACTTTGCGGAGGTCGTCGGGCATGATGTGTGGGGATCAGATTCCCAGTGCTCCAAAGTTGGCCTGGTCGTACACGCGCTCGACGTACGCGGCGATGGGTTTCTTGATGATCGCGCCCGAGCCCGAGTCCTCCGCGTCGGCGTAGCGGACCCACAGGTACTCCCACCCCTTCTTGTTGATCCCGGTCACCGGGCCGACGGTCAGGTTGGTCTGGTTGGGGCTCGCGGCGAAGCGGAACGTGATCTCCCAGTCGTCATCCGGGCCGTCGCCGCGTTTGGAGCCCGTCGCGCCGAGGAACAGCACCTCGCCGGCCGCGAACCCGCGGAACGACCCCGCGTTGGTCTTGCCCGTGCAGGAGAAGATCGCGCCCTTGTACGAGGCGGTGACCTGCGCGTCCGTGAAGTAGTGCGTCTCGGAGAACTGGTAGACCGGGACGGTGATGTCCACGCCCTCGACGCCGTCGGCGGTGACGCCGATCGCGCCGCCGAAGTCGGGCGCGGTGGTGCCGGGCGCAGGGCGGCGCTGCACGGTCTGCAGGCTCTGGGTGATGTGCTGGGTCCCGCCGCCGGTCTCGAACGTGAACGAGGACTCGCTCGGGGTGCTCGTGCCGGTGGAGGCGTTCTGGCTGTAGCGGACAGTGACATCCCACAACTGCGGGCCGATGGGTTCGATCTGGATGGTCTGGCGGGGCAGGGCGTCGTAGGTCGCCGGCGATGCCGCCTGCGCCGCGGTGCGGGCCGCGAGGTCGTCGGCGGTGCCGCGCACGATGTAGCCGAGCTCGGCAGAGGACTGCGAGGCTTGGTTCGCCTTGGTGGAGCGGCGGCTCTCGAACTTCTCAAAGACCTCGACCGGCACGAGCGATGAACTCCTTCCTGTGGGATGGGGTCAGGCGAACCGCAGCCCGTTGTCGACGCTGGCATCCAGCAGACGCTTGGTGTTGCGGGCGGTCTGCTCGGTGGCGCTGGCGGTGCGCTCGGCGGCGTCGCCGCCCGTGCCCAGACCGGAGACGGCTGCCGAACTGAACGTCCCTGTGACGCTGATGCCTTTGCCGATGGTCGCCCCGAGGCCGGACAGGCGCTCCTCGAAGTCCGCGAGGAGGTCCCGTTGGGGACGACCGGGACCCTTCTCGGCATCGGCGGCCTCGCGCTTCTTTCGGGCCTCCTCGATCGCGGCGGCGAGCTTCTGCTTCGCGGCATCGAGCGCCGCCTGCGACTCGGCGAGCCCGGCCTCGGTGTCCTTGCGCAGGGCCTGCTGCGCGTTCTCGAAATCCTGGCCGATCGCGACCAGCGTCGCCTCGTGCATCACCGCCGCATCACGGCGCTGCTGTTCGCGCTGCCCCTCGCGGGCGGTCACGGACTGCTGAGCGGCGTTCTCCAGCTCGACCAGTCGGGACTCGAGCTGCTGGTCCACCGCCTTCTTGGCGGCTTCAACGTCCAGGCCGTCATCGAACAGCCCCTGGATCTCCAGCATCCGCTTAGCGACCCAGGACGAGGCTTCCTCCCAGATCATCTGGAAGCCAGTTGCGAAGTTGGTCCAGGTCTTTGACAGGAAGGCGGTGGTCTCGATCCACGCGACCTCGAGAGCGTGGAAGACAATCTCGGCGGCGGCCAGCGCCCCGTACCACATCGAGTAGGCCGTGGAGACGAAGAACTCCTTCGCGCCCAGCCACGCGTTGTTGAGCGCCGCGACGCCTTGCTGCCAGATGACCTTCAGCGACAGCCACAGAATCTCGGCGGCCAATGCGATGTCGCCAGCGGCGAGGGCGTCGGAGATGCCGCCGACCACCTTGCCGACCCAGTCACGCAGCTCGGTGAACTTCTCTGACAGCCATGACAGGGCTTCGCCGCCCGCGCCGGTGACGATCAGCAGCGTGCCGCCCAGCGCGACGATAGCGGCGATGGTCAGGCCGACCGGCGTGAGGATCGCGCCGATCGCGGCCCCGATCAGGCTGAACACCGTGCCGATCCCGCCGATGACGGCGGCCACGATGCCAAGAGCCGCGCCGATGCCCGAGATGATGTACCCCAGGCCGACAATCGCGATCCCCGCAACGGCGACCGCCGCCGCGACCTTGAGCGCCCAGACCACCGTCTCCTTGTTCGCCTTCACCCACGCCGTAGCACTGACGACGATCCGCGTGATCCGCTCGGTGAGGTCCTTGATCGTCGGTGCGAGCGCCCCGCCGATGGTGAAGACGCCCTGCTTGAGGACTTTCCACAGCGTGCCGAGGGCATCGTTAAGTTCCGCAGCATCGCGTGCGGTCTCAGTGCTCACGGTCAGTCCCAGCTTGCGGGCCTGCTCCTGCATCTCGTTGATGCCCGCAGCGCCGTCGGCCATCAGCGGAAGAAGCTTGGTCCCGGCCTTGCCGAAGAGCTCCATCGCCATCGCGGCACGAAGCGCCGGGTCTTGGATCTGTGAGATCCGCTCGGCCAGGAGTTTGAACTGTTCGTCGGGGGAGAGCTTTGCGAGGTCCTGCACCGTCAGCCCGAGCCGACCGAGGGCTTCATTCGCCCCTTTAGAACCCTGCGACGCCTCGGTCAGCGTCTTCTGCATGACGCGCAGACCGTTCTCCAGCGTCTCCATATCCGTGCCGGAGAGGTCGGCGGCATACCCCAGCTCGCTGAGGGCCTCCACGCTTACGCCCGTGCGGGCGCTCATCTTGTCGAGCGCATCGCCCGAGTCGCTGAACACCTTCGCGGTGCCGAGCAGCGCCGTGATCGCGGCGACGCCGATGCCCGCCATCTTCGTGCCGATGGATCGCAGCCCAGCGCCGAAGGCTTCGAGCTTCTTCTGCGCCGCCTTCAGGCCAGCAGACAGCTTGTCGCTGACGCCCAGCTCAATGAAGGCCCGGCCTGCTCGGATGCCCCGCGTATCGGCCACGTTCACTCACCCTTTCTTGATCGAGTTCCGCCACAGGAGCGGCAGGTTGGGCCGCTCCTTCTCCAGCGCCGGGGCCATGTACGGCCGCGGCGCGATCTTGACCTTCTGCGACGTGAGCTTGCCGCCGCGTCTGCGAAGCACGATGACTTCGCCGCCATGCTCCAAAGCGCTCGGTGCCTCGCTCTTCTTGAATCCCACCGGCCCAACGACGACCGAGTCGTTGGGCTTGTCGTACCCGAAGAGGATCAACCGACGCAGGCTGCCCTCGTGCGAATGGGGCGGGGCCCCGGGAGGAGCCGACCCCTTGCGTTTGCGGATGCTCGTCTT
>JADYXW010000035.1 GCA_020853975.1 Phycisphaerales bacterium | reverse complement strand
GGCGCTGCGCGCAGGCCGTCAATGCGGTCTTGGATTCCGAGCGGCCGGACATCCGAAACAAAGTCAGTCGATACACGCGGCTGTTCCCCCGGGCGTCACGTCGGCGAGCCCGGCGGGAAGGAACCATGCCGACGTTGCCGCCGACGGAACGGGCGGCGATGGCCCGCCGCGACGCGGCATCGCGCCGCAACGCAACTGGCTCAGCAAGAACTGTCGCATGACAGTACCTCCTTGGAAGCGGCGGTCGAGTCTACCGAGCCCGCGAGGGCAGCCGGGAGGATTCACCCGGGGGAGTAACGGAAATGCAAAGAAAAGGCCCGGGCGTTTGCCCGGGCCCGTTGCAGCTCCATCGAGTCTTGCGATCAGCGGCGGCGACGGCCGACGATCAGCCCGCCCAGCCCGAGCAGCGCTGCCGCGCCGGGGGCGGGGATGGTGTAGCTGAGGAACTCGCCCGCGGTCGAGCCGGTGCCCCAGCCCGGGGTGGCCATCGAGGCGTTGGAGAGGTGATCGACGCCGGGATCGGAGCCGCCGCCACCGGTGGTGATCACGTCGAACCGGAATGTGTCGTTGCCGTTGAGCCCAAGGAGGGCTCGAGAAACCGTCAGGGACCGCTCGGTGCGCGTGCCGTTGAACGATTGACCGATGGTCGGATCGCCGTTGTAGGTCGCGGCGAGCAGACCCCAGCCCGGCGTACCGCGGAGCTCAGCGCCACCGCCGCCATCGATCCAAGAACCGATCCAGAAATCGATTCCCTGGCTGCCCCAGCTTGCGTTGCGGCCCCAGCCGTTGCCAGAGTCGCCGCCCGCGGCACCGGTATCGATGCCCACGCAGAACTTGGCCCAGTCGCGGTTGTCCGCATTGCCGCGAACGTTGATCGTGAAGTAGATGTTCGACGCGTCATGGCTCACCACCACGCTCGAAATGTCGAGGTGGTCGTAAGGGTTGTCCGGCGGGTTGTCGAACACATCGAACGTGGAGTCGTTGTACGTAACCTGCGCCGAAGCCACCTGGGCCAGGCCGGCCAGCGCGATCACACCCATCAGACCGGTACGCATTGATCTCTCTCCTGGAGGCTTTGCCTCGCGTTGTCTCTACCTCGCCACGAGTCGGGCTCCCGACAGTCTAGCGACACGAACCGGAGCGCCAAGGCCAATTTGAGCAACCAACTCTCCGAACATCGCCCTATCACCTCACGGGCAGGGGCCGCCCCCCACCACGTCGATAAGGGCCACGACGTCGTCTTGGTCGGCGTTGCCATCCATGTTGAAATCCGGGTCGATCCCGGTGGGGTTGGCACCTCCCCCCACCACGTTCGTGAGGTACAGCACGTCATCCTGATCGACGTTTCCGTCCTGGTTGAGGTCCGGGTCACAGGGAGGGCTCCCCACGTAGACCGTGTAGACCTCCGCCACACCCCGCCCGGACTCTTCGAAGGCCAGGAGCAGGACGGTGTTCGGCCCCTCGACCAGCCCCGTCAGTGTCCTGGACCAGTCGAACCGGTCGTCCTGCACCGCCTGGTTCGCTCCCGTCGCCAGCAGCAGCGGGTCGCCCCCCGTCGCCGGGTTCAGGATCAGGTGCATGCGCGAGACCGTGCGATCCAGAGCCCGGAGCACGAAGCGCTGCTGCACGGTGCCGCTGGGCAGCGGGCTCGGGTTCACCATCATCGCCGAGGGCGGCAGCCGATCAACGTACACGCCGGTCCTCCACTCGCGGAACAGCGCTGCCTCGCCCGCGTTGCGCTTGCGGAACGCCATGACCGACAGGTAGTTCATCCCCTCGGGTAACGCCGAGGCGTCGATGGTCTGCCTGTACACGCCGTTGGCGTTCGCGGTGCCCGCCAGGGGCTGGCGCTGGGTCACGAAGCCCTCGTACCCCGGCGCGACCTCGTTCTGGAACCCCACGTCGTGCGATCCGGAGCCGTTCCAGTCCTGGTAGCCGGAGTTGATCCTGAACAGCGCGTTGTCATCGGCGTTGTCGTTGTTCGGGGCCTGAGGATCGCCGTTGACCGTGGTGAGCTGGATCTCGAAGCTCGACCCGCCCACGACCGGCACCGCGTTGGCGCGCCGACGCCAGGACGGAACGGCGAGCCCTTCCGCCGGCAAAGACCCCGACTGATTGCTAATCGTGAGCGTGCCCGCGGGGATCGGCGGCGCGTACACCACATAGCCCCGGTTGTGCTCGGTGCCAGTCGCGCTCACGTTCCTGGGCACGCGGATCGTGACCGAGCCGCCCGCTCCGACCACGATCGTGTCGAAGATGGCGTTGTTGGGGTCGACCGTGGCGCTGGTCGCGTTCCCCGTCATCTCGATGAGTCTTGTCCCCGCCGGAAAGTTCGTCGAGACCACGCGCTGGTCGTACCCCGCGTCGTAGCGGTCGTTCGCAGCGGCGAGGCAGTTGCCCGAGTACGCCCCGCCGCCTAGGGGCGTGCGCCGTTCAAAGACCAGCACATCGCCGTCCTGCCAGCGGGGCTGGTACTCACCCCGCGCCAGCCAGTTGTTCAGCCTCACAAGGGTGACGAACGCGTCGTTGGCGCCGTTGCTCGTGGGCTCCACGCCCATCGCCGCCGTGACCCCGGCCCTCGGGTAGAACCCGCTCCCGGAGCGTGCGATGCCGCGGGCGTTGTGGTACACGGCCGCGTGCCCCGCCCGCATGAGAAGGAACGCGTGCGCGAAGGGCCCCTGCTGCTTGAAGGTCGGCGTCGGAGGCGTCGTGGAGCCGTTCCCCGCGGAACCGTTGTCGTGGCTGTAGACGTGCGCCATGCCGATGGAGCCGTTCTGGAACCCGTCGTCGGTGTTGTCCAGCAGCGCGCCCGAGACGTTGTTCCAGCTCCCAAGCCCCGCCGCGCTCACCAGGTCGCGGAGCGCCCCGGCGCCGTTGAGGTCCAGCGCGTCGCGGTTGCCGAAGGCGTCCCCCGCCGCCGACCGGCCCGACGCACGCCCGTTGGGCTTGCGGATGTAGCGATCGAACGTGAAGTCGTTGCCCTCCACGCACTCGCCGAAGGAGTAGGGCGTGACAAACCTGCCGTCGGGCGTGACGCGGCGTCCCGCGACCGCCGAGTCGAAGTACGTGTCGAAGAACCAGCTCGGCATGTGCTTGATGGCGTCCAGCCTGAAGCCGTCGACGCCGTGCACGTCCATCATCCACTGCACCCAGCGCAGCAGATACCCCGTGGCGTTCTCGGCGACCGGGTCTCCCGCCATCGGGTCCGAGCCGTTGAACCGCCCGAACGCGAGCTGGCTCGCGGGCTCGTTGCGGGCCGGCACGTCGCAGGGCGGCGAGAAGACCCCGGTGTTGAGCGCGCCGGCGAAGAACATGCCGGGGTTGTTCACCGCATCCGTGCCCAGCGCCTGGTCCGGATAGAACCTGGCGTTGGCCGGGTTCGGCTGGTTGAAGATCGTCCCGCCCGGAATGTTGAGCGGGTTGCCCGCAGCCACAGGCTGACGAATGAAGTTGTTGACCGACGCGGGGTTGATGTCGATGAGCGCGACAAGGTCGCCGTTGAGCAGGCAGTAGCGGGCGCCGCCCGGGTCCTCGCTCTGGTAGTACCCGCCCGCGGTCCCCGCGTGAAAATCGCCCCAGGGGTGCGTGGGCTGCTTGTCCACAGCGGGCGTCGCGGACGCCATCCAGAAGCCGGGGTAGCCGCCCTCGTTCTGGAAGCCCGCGCCCGTCTGCCTGAACGAGTTGTGATTCAGGATCGTGTCGATGTACACCTCGGCGCCAGCCAGGTGGAACTCATCGATCACGCGGTCAAAGGCCCCCTCTGTGCCAAAGGCCGTCTGCGCGCCGGGCCTGCCAAGATCGAACCTGTCGAACACGTCATACCCCGCGGACGTCGAGTTCTGGTTCGTCGCGCCGGAGGGCACGTACGCGCGCGAGGGCGGCGGAACCCACACCGAGCCGTACCCCGACACGAAGTAGTCGCTCATCCGCCGCTCCATGTCGGACCAGCGGCACTCGAACCACTGGAGCGTCGGCG
>JADYXW010000034.1 GCA_020853975.1 Phycisphaerales bacterium | reverse complement strand
TTGCCCTTCCCGAGCTCCACGTCCGCCTGCCGCAGCTTGTGGATCACCTCCTCCGCCGAATGTCGCTTTCTGCCCATCGCCTTGATCCTCCTGATCCAGGCCGAAGTCTAAAACTCCGCCTGGACTGAGTTCAGGGGGAAAGGTCAGCCCTCCGCTTCGCTCCGGTTGGCCCAGCAGCGGGGTGCGGCAGTGCTCGGACTCGCATAGACTCTGATACGTCAACCGGGGAAAGGTCAACCCCGCGACCCCGCGAAAGGACCACATGGGCCGACTCCTGATCACGATCCTGGCGATCGCGGCGCTCCTGGGCGCCACGCACGCGCCCGCCCAGCCCCTGGACTACACCGCCTGTCAGAGCAGCTACCCCCCGCCCGGGAACCCGCGGCGCGAGGGCTTCAACCAGCTCCTCGAGGAGGCACGGACGCGCCGCGTCGACATGCTCATCCTGGGCAGCTCGATCTACACCATCGGCGGCAACGGCGGGTACGCCGTGACCGCGCTCAACGCCGAGTTCGCGGAGATCTACGGCAACGCCCCGGCGACCGCCTGGATGCCCGTGGGGTCCAACTTCGGCACCACCCCCCCCAGCCAGCTCGGCGCGCGCGTCGCGGACAGCGCGGGGTCTTCCGCCCCCACGGGGTACGACAGCACCTACGCCCTCCCGCAGTTTGACGTCTACAAGTTCACGACCTGGTCCGGCACGAGCCTGCAGCTCGAGCCCGACACCTTCTCGGCCGGCCCCAGCGAGTTCGGCCTCAAGGCCTCGTACTTCAGGACCGGGAGCACCGAGCTCTACCGCCCCGAGTGGATCTGCACCTCCTACGGCGGGGTCTCCACCGAGACCGGGAGCGCCACGACCTTCGGGTGGCACGTACTGAAGCGCTCCACCGACATCTCGTACGCGCCGTGGGGGGCCGTCTTCTCCGGCGGCACCGGCGGCCGCACGACCATCAACCAGATCACCAGCGTCACGATCCCCACCACAGACCTGGACGGGCGCACGGTCACGCCCAACAGCGCCACCTACAACGCCTGGCGGCTGGGCGCCCCCCTCACCTCCGGCGCCGCCCCCACGACCTACGCCCACGACGCCTCCAACCCGTACTACGACTTCATCCTCGAGCACGGCTCCGGGAGCACCCAGTTCTTCGCCGCCGCCATGCGGTGGGTGAACACCACCACCCCCCGCGGGATCGTCGTCTCCTCGGCCTCCAAGTCCGGGTGCAAGATGGACCAGGTGGTCGCCGACCACGGCAACAGCGGCCCCCTCCTGCGGGCCATGAAGCCCGACATCGTCGCCATCGCCCTCCACACCAACTCGGCGGGGAACGACTACGCCGCCTACGACCCGGACGACGAGGGCAACTCGTACTACCACATGGGCCTGGAGCTCATCGACTGGATCAGGACCTACGTCCCCAACTGCTGGATTGTCCTGGTCCCCGACGGGCCCAGGACCGACCTCACCGCTGGGCAGACCACCGAGTACGGGCTCATGGTCGGCGCGCACCAGATGCTCGCCGACGCCCGGCCCAAGGTCCTGGCGGTCAACCTCACCAAGGCCCTCGCGGACGCGGGGTACACCCCCGCCAACCAGACCTTCACCGGGTACAACTTCCGGGGCCTGTGGGCCACCGCGACCTCCTACGCGGTGGGCGACATCGTCTCCCTCGACGGCGGGGGCGAGGTCCGCTACGCCCGGTGCATCCAGGCCCACACCTCCGGGTCCACTACAAAGCCCTTCCTCTCCGCGTCCTCCTCGGACAACTGGCGGGCCCACCGCCGCGTCCTGGTCAGCAACCCCAACCCGACCTCCACCGTCAGCGACGCCGTCCACCCCGGGGCCTGGGGCTCGAGGTACGCCGCCAAGCGCCTCGTGCACCTCATGACCGAGGGCCTCTACAGCCGCCCCAAGCTTCCACGGGGCCGGGCCGAACGTCGCAAGCACGGGCACGCCGCCGGACGCATGGCCCGCGGGAACACCCGCGGGAACCCGGCTAACGCACGCGTCTGACGCGTGCTGTCAGGCAAAGGCAGGTTTCGGCTGGCGTGGCACGACTCACCCCTCCTGACGTGCCACTGGCGTCGCCCGGGCCTTGGCGGCGTCGCCAGTGCTCCGGATCAACCGGCGCCACGACTCTCGGCGAACCCCCGGGCGTCCGCGCCGCGGTAGATTGTCCGTGTGGACTTTCCGCCGCCCAGCCCTGCCGAGCGTCAGCGCACCGAGGAGGCCGCCCAGCCGGCCACCTCGGTGGCGCGGGAGGTGGGCAGCACCCGGCGCCACCCCGCCCATTAAACTACAGAGTTGAGGTGCACCCGTGCGGAAGGGCGAGCAACACTCTGGTGGTCCCGCGGGATTCCTACTGCTTGTGCTCGCCGCAGCCAGCATGTGGTTTTCATCCGAGCGGATTCCGCGGACCTGGGAGGTCGCGGGGTTTGCTCGGGCGGCGGGCGTCATGGAGCACTGTCGGGTGCTCGGGAGCGCCGGTCGTCGAGGGCAGCATCGCCTTCTTGAACTTCGTTACCGATACACAGTTGACGGGGTCGAGCACGTCGGGGCTCACTACCAATGGCCAGGGTCGAGCATGGCTCCGGCTGGGGATGTTCTGCGGCTCAAGGCTGCCGCAGGCGACCGAAGCCTCGTCGATGTGCGCCATGACGCGCGGACGCCGAGTCGCTCGTACCTCGAAGCCGAGGGAGGGTTCAACGCGTTTGAGACCATCTGCATGTGGGGGGTGCCGGTCATCGGCCTTGGGCTTGGGGTCTGGGGCATCGTGCTGGTCTGGTTGCACATCCGCGCGCATCACCGCCGCCACCACGGGACTTCGTAGGGCCACTTCTCGGGCGGTGATCTCCCCGGCGCGCCCGACGATACGGGGACGTCCAACAAGGTCAACAAATGGCTGACGCGCGACCTGCCGGGGGCGCTCCGGTGTCGCGTGTCCGCAGGTTCTACCATGCCCCGGCTCTAGGGCGGGTAGCTCAGCGGCTAGAGCATTCGCCTTACACGCGAAGGGTCCGGGGTTCGAATCCCCGCCCGCCCATTTCGGCCCGCTTGGCGGGCGTCTCTCTGGGGCTCCTGCGGCACGTGAACGCGCTCGATCTACTTTACATCCCGCTCGCGCTGGTCACGGCGCCCAAGTGGGCGACCAAACGCCGCCAGGGCTGGCGGGAGCGGATGGGCCACACCGGCGCGCTGCCCGCCAAGACTCGCCCGCGGGTGCTGCTGCACGCGGTGTCGGTGGGGGAGGTGTCGGCGTTGCGGCAGCTCGTGCCGCTGCTCTCGCCCCACGCGGATGTCTTCGTGACGGCGACGACGGACACGGGTCTGGCCCGGGCTCACGCACTGTTTGATGGGCAGGCGACGGTGCTGCGATACCCGCTGGATTTTTCGTGGTGCGTTGCGCGGTTTCTGGACGCGGTGAGGCCCGATGTGGTGGCGTTGGTCGAGCTGGAACTCTGGCCAAACTTCGTCGATGCGTGCGCGGCGAGGAACACGCCGGTGTGCA
This sequence comes from Phycisphaerales bacterium, assembly GCA_020853975.1. Classification (GTDB taxonomy): domain Bacteria; phylum Planctomycetota; class Phycisphaerae; order Phycisphaerales; family UBA1924; genus RI-211. The sequence continues at coordinate 20,400 of JADYXW010000034.1, read as the reverse complement.
TCATCAACGGCAGGCTGAGCGAGCGGTCGCTGCGGGGCTATCGGCACATCAAGGGGTTCATCGAGCGCAGGCTGCGGACGCTGCGGGCGGTCTGCGTGCAGGATGCGGACTACGCCGCGAGGTTCAGAGAGCTGGGTGCCCCGGCGGATCGGGTGCGCATCACTGGCTCGATGAAGTGGGACAGCGTGCCGCCGGCACCGCCAGTGGTGGAAGGGGCGGCGGAGCTGGCGCAGCAGTTCGGGATCGATCGGGCGAGGCCCCTGGTCGTGGCGGGGAGCACGGGTCCAGGCGAGGAGGCGTTGCTCCACGCCGCGTGCCCGGCGGGCGTGCAACTAGTGTGCGCGCCGCGCCGGCCGGAGCGGTTTGACGAGGCGGCCCGCGCGCTGCCGGGCTGTGTGCGATTGACGCACCTGCGGGCGGGGCGGGCGGCGGCGGGCTCCGCGACGGGCCGATTCCTCATGGACACCATCGGCGACCTGCGGAAGGCGTATGCCCTGGCCGACCTGGTGGTGGTGGGGCGGAGTTTCGGGATGCTCCATGGGTCGGACCCCATCGAGCCCGCCTCGCTGGGAAAGGCGGTGGTCATCGGGCCGGCGGTGGCGGACTTTGCGCAGGTCGTCGCGGCCTTGGAGCGGCACCGCGGGATCTGCCGGGCGACCACCTCGACCCTGCCCGCGGTGCTGTCGGAACTGCTGGGAGACGACGAAAAGCGGATGGCGCTGGTCCGGGGGGCCCTGTCGTGCATCGAGGGCGAGGCGGGGGCGTCGGGCCGGCACCAGGAACTTCTGACAGGGCTGTTGCCCGGGCCCGCCAGACCCCCAACGATGCCCGCGAACGGGACTGGCTGACGGGCGGAACCTCCGGTAGGTGCGTGTTCGGAAACCTGACACGTACCGACTTGTGTTCGGCCCGGAATTCGGTCACAATAGGATCAGGGAGCAAGGGGGCCCGTATGGCATGACGCCAACGGGCACCGCGGCTTATGGTGGGACCACAGGTTCCGCCTCACAGGCTGCACCCGCCGGACTCCTACTTGGGAATGCACACGCCCCTGCACACACAGGGGCTGTCTTGGAGTGTCGTATGTTCAATCGTCGAACGGGTGGCATGGGCTTCGGATTCGGCCTCGACGCGTCGCAGGGCATGGAAACGCTCGAGCAGCGCCAGCTGCTCGCCGCCGACCTGCCCTCGGGCGTTCGCCTGCTCGACTGGGACGGCGACCGGGTCGCGGCCATCGAGAACTCGTACATCATCTCGTTCGATGGCCAGCAGAGCGCCCAGGACGCGGTCGCCACGGCCCGCGCGGTGGCGGCGAGGCTGGGCATCCAGGCGACGGACTTCCAGTCGGTCGCGCGTGGGCAGTATGCGACGTTCACGACGACCGACGCGGTTTCCGGCGTGCTCGCCCGGCGGCTCGCGGACTCGATGCCGTTCATCCGGACGATCGAGCCCAACCGCGCGTACGAGACGATGGCGGTGCCGAACGATCCGCAGTTCTCCAACCAGTGGTGGCTGCGGAATACGGGCCAGCCCACGACGGTGAGCCCCGCGGGAACGCCCGGCGCGGACATCAAGACGGTGCAGGCCTGGGACATCTCCATCGGCACGCGCGACAACGTCGTCGCGGTCATCGACACGGGCATCGACCTGCAGCACCCGGACCTGGTCCAGAACCTGTGGACGAACCCGGGCGAAGTCGCCGGCAACGGCGTGGACGACGACGGCAACGGCTTCATCGACGACGTGCACGGCTTTGACTTCGGCGACAACGACTCCAACCCCGACGACATGGACACGGGCGGGCACGGCACGCCCGTCGCGGGCATGATCGGCGCCGTGGGCAACAACGACCTGGGCGTCTCGGGCGTGAACTGGAACGTCTCGCTGATGGCGCTCAAGATCGCCGACCAGTTTGGCGCGCTCTCCACCGCCGCCATCGTCGCGGCCCACGACTACGCGACGATGATGATCGGTCGCGGCATCAACATCGTCGTCAGCAACAACAGCTACGGCGGGTTCAGCCAGGAGATCTACGCCGACGCTCCCACGGGTCTCTCCGCCGAGCGCGACGCGATCGAGCGTTTTGTCGCCACGGGCGCGTCGTTCGTGGCGTCCGCGGGCAACTCGACCTTCGACAACGACAACCCGAACTTCACGTTCTTCCCCACGTCGTACAACATCCCGGGCGTGATCTCCGTCGCCGCCACCGACTATGACGACCAGCTCGCGGGCTTCTCGAACTGGGGCGTGCGGACGGTGGACGTGGCGGCGCCAGGTGTGGGCACATACACCACGGCGAACGGCGGCGGGTACGGCTCGTTCGGTGGCACGAGCGCCGCGGGCCCTGCCGTCGCCGGCGCGGTCGCGCTGCTCAAGGCCGTGAAGCCCAACGCCACGGCGGTCGAGATCCGCGAGGCGATCGTCAACGGTGCCGACCCGCTGCCCTCCCTGCAGGGCAAGGTTCGCTCGGGCGGGCGTCTGAACGTCTTCCGCTCGATGCAGCTCATCCAGATCGACGGCCCGGTGGTGCAGTCGATCAATCCGGGCCCCATCGCGCAGCAGTTCATCCCGGGCACCAATACGCCCCTGAGCACGGTTACTGTCAACTTCAGCGAGGACATCGACCCCTCCGCGCTCACGACCAGCGCCGTCACGCTGCTGGGCGCGGGCAACGACAACGCCTTCGGCACCTCCGACGACTTCAACGTCCCCATCGCCTCCATCACGCGGAGCAACAGCGACACCACGCTGGTGGACATCGGCCTGAATCTGGCGGGCTTCTCGCCCCAGCGCCTGCCTCTGAGCAACTACCGCCTCACGCTCGCCCCCGCGGGGTTCAAGGACCTGCAGGGCAACTTCCTCAACGGCAACAACGTGGGCGGCAGCGACCACGTGTACAACTTCCGCATCGCCGCCGCCACGGGCGACAACGAGCCCAACGACCAGCTTGTTGAGGCGACGACCCTGGCCTTCGACGCAAGCAGCACGGCTCGCGTGACGGGCGTGACGCTCGGCAACGGGCTGTTCGGACCGCTCGACGCTGACCTGTACAAGGTGGTCATGCCCCGGGGTGGCCAGATCACCGCGGAAATCACCGCCCAGCGGCTTCCCGCGGGCTCCACGCTCGACGGGTTCCTGCGCCTGTTCGACGCGAACGGCGTGCAGCTCAACGAGAACGATCAGTTCTTCGGCAACGACCCGTTCATGGACTTTTTCGTCCAAACTGCGGGCACGTACTACGTGGGCGTCTCGGGCTTCGGCAACGACGCCTACGTGCCCACCATCCCCGGCAGCGGGACCACGCAGTCCCTGGGAATTTACAACCTCACGGTCGGCGTCCGGCTTTCGTCCGACGACACGGTGACCTCGGTCGGCTTCAACCCCACTGTGCCCCCGCCACAGGGGACGGATGTCTTTGCCAACTTCGACGCTCCCGCCGGGCCCACGACCAATATCCCGCCCAACGCGCCCTCCGACACCCGGGGCGTCACCACCGCCTTCATCGACATTGACGACTCTCGCCAGATTCTCGACGTGAACGTTCGACTGAGGCTCGCGCACTCCTTTGTGGGTGATCTGATCATCAGCCTCATCGCGCCCAACGGCCGGGAGATCTTCCTCTCCAACCGCCGGGGCGGCGCGGGCACGAACTTCACCAACACGGTCTTCGACGACGAGGCGACGACATCCATCACCGCCGCCTCGCCCCCCTTCACGGGCGTCTTCCGTCCTGAGGGTGTCACGCCCGCCTCGCAGCCCAACGCCCTTGGCTTGGCCGACGGCATCCCCGGCGCGGGCCGCTGGACGCTGAAGATCGAGGACACCACCTCGCTCAACACGGGCCAGCTCCTCAACTGGGCGCTGGACGTCACGTACAGCAACGATATCTTCGGCCCCTTCGAGGCCAACGACACCCTCGTGACCTCCAAGGCCATGACGGAGATCAACGGCTCGGGCACGGCGACCCGCAACGCGTTCCTGGGTGATGGCGGCTTCGGCGGGCTGGACCGCGACATCTTCTCCTTCTTCGCCGAGACCGGCTCCACCCTCTCCGCGACCCTCACGCCCACGGGCGCGTTCAACTCCGCGATCCGCGTCTTTGACTCGCAGGGCACGCAGATCCTCATCTCCAACCCCTCGGACCGCAACTCGGCCCAGATCGACGGCTTTGTCTTCAACAACGGCGGCACGTACTACATCGCGGTCTCCGAGACGTCGAACGTCGCGTACAACCCGACGGTGGTCGCCTCCGGCACCCCCGCGGCCAGCACGGGCGACTACACCCTGGTGGTGAACGTCGCCGCGGGCGTCTCCGACCCCAGCCAGGTTTTCACGGGCTCGGCTCTGTCGATGGGGATCAACACGCTGGGCACCATGGGCGGCTCCGCGGGCACGCCCGGGCTGCGGTACAACGGCATCGAGTTCCTCCCCAACCTCGGCCAGACGTTCTTCGGCGCGGTGGGCGGCGGGCTCGGGTTCTCCAACGCCGCCGCCAGCCAGAACTCCCTCGCCTACTCGCTCACCAACCAGAGCGACCCCTCCAACTTCCGCCTCACCACCCGCGCGCAGCAGGGCAACGGCCTCCGCATCGAGCGGTCGATCTCCTTCGGCCGCAACGACTCGTTCTTCGTCATCGACGTCACGCTCACCAACGCCTCCGCGGGCGGCCTGACGGACGTGAGTTGGATGGAAGGCTTCAACCCCAACCCCGGCATCTCGCTGGGCGACAATCGCGCGAGCACGGTAAACGACGTCGCCTCGGGACAGCCCTTCGGCACCGCGGTGTATACCAACAACCAGTTCACGCAGGGCCTGACCGTCGGCCTGGGCGCGCCCACCACCGACACGCGGGCGGGCGTGACCTTCGCCAGCGGTGCCGTGCCCCGCGACCCCGGCGTGCTCATCGCCCAGGGGGACATCGACCCCAACGGCACCTCCGGTGACTTCCAGATGGTCATCACCTTCGACCTTGGGGGCCTCTCCGCGGGCGCCACGACGTCGATGCGCTACTTCGTGTACTTCGGCACCACTCCCACGCAGGTGCAGAACCTGCACAATGCCATGAACGCGGGGACCGGCACGGGCCACCTCGCCGCCGAGTCCGACCAGCCCGCGACCGAGACCCTCTCCGAGGGCTCGAACGTCCCCGTGCTCCCATACCGCGTCTTCTTCCCCGAGGGCGCGACGGGCGACAACATCTTCACGTTCGTCCCCATCAGCAACCCCAACAACACGCCGGTTCGCGTCGTCGCCATCGCCCGCTACGAGGTCGGCGAGCGCGATCAGGTCGTGGGCGACGTGGTCATCCCCGCGCAGTCCCGTGGCGGCTTCACCCTGATCGACCCCGTGCTCAAGGCCAACAACCAGACGCTGGTCCGCCTCCCAACCACCGAGAACCCCTTCGTCCAGTACGCGCTGGAGATCCGCTCCGATCTGCCGGTCGCGGCGACCTTCAGCCACTACGACCTCAACCTCGTGAGCGGCGCGAACAACTTCAAGGCCGCCGTGGGTGAGGCCTTCACCAGCGTCACCAGCAACTCATGGTCCTTCGCCCAGGTCGAGAAGGGCAACGGCAACGTCAACTTCATGGTGTGGCTCAACACCACCTCCGCCAACAGCAAGGTCGACGTCTTCTTCTACCCGCAGGCGGGCGGGCAGGCCTATCAGACCACGATGACCCTGGGCGCCTTCCGGCGTGGCGGCATCTCGGTCAACGACGCCGTCGTTCAGCGCCTGGGCCAGCCCAATGATCCGCACATCAGCCTCCCCGACGGGAACTACGGCGTGGTGCTCTCCAGCCCCGTCGCGATCGTCGCCTCCCTCTCGCACTACAACGGCGGCGAGGGCGTCGCTGAGGGCGCGATCGGCAATGTCGGCTCTGGTTCCACCACCGGCGTCATCCCCGAGGGCCAGATCGGCCTCAACGGCACCTCCGAGTCCATCGCCATCCTCAACACCGGAGGCTCCGCGGCGACGGTCACCATCTCCTTCCTCTTCGACAACGGTTCGGCCTACCGCGCTGTCCGCACTGTCACAGGCGGCTCCAGCAGCACCATCGTCGTCGAGGACCTTCCCAACTTCGAGGGCGGCCGCCCCTACTCCATCTTCTACGAGTCGACCGCCTCAGTCATCGTCTCCGCACGCTCCAACGCGTTCAGCGGGCAGCTCGCGACCTCCACCGCCGACGCCGCATACTCCTGGTGGGGCTTCGGCGAAGGCTTCCGCCCGGGCGACACCGACACCAACCACCCGGGCGTGGTCGAGAACCTGCGCCTCTACAACCCCGCCTCCGCCGACACGACGGTGGAGATCACGATCGCCTATGACGGCATCGCGGGCACGGAGGTCTTCCGCCGCACGCTCTCGGCGCGGACGGTCAGCGAGTTCAACGTACACGACTTCGTGACCGGCTCCCGTCGTGCGACGAACCAGTGGTACTCGATCACGGTCAAGGCCCCGACGCCGATCGTGGCGTATATGGCGCACTACGACCGCGCGTTCCAGGGCGCCTTTGGCACGCTGGGCACACCCCTGGGCCGCATCACCGCGGTGTCCTGATTTCCCCCAGAATCACCCTGTGAATCCACGCACCCCCCGCCCACGCGCGGGGGGTGCTTTCGTGTTTGAGGCTGGTGGCCCGCTCCGCGGCCCCCTACCATCCCCCCTGCGCTCGAGGGCGTAGCTCAGTTGGTAGAGCAGCGGCCTTTTAAGCCGTAGGTCCAGGGTTCGAGTCCCTGCGCCCTCATTCCGCCCGCCATGGACGCGCGGGCACCCCGGCGGAGAGCCGGCGAACGGAGAGTCGAGTTGCTGTCACAGGTCGTTCACGCCAACTGGAGTCAGGGTGCCCTCCACCTCTGGGTCGAGCTCGGAGCCCTCGCCTCGGAGCCGGCCCCGCAGCCGGCCGAGCAGGCGGGCGAGCCCCGTTCGCACCCCGCGGCCCGAGCAATGACAGGCGATGAACTCACCTCCCTCGCAGGCCGGACGATGCAGGCCGCGGTCGGCACACTCTCGCTGCGCCTTCCGACGCGCGCCGGTTCCCCCATGGCGAGCTCGTCGCTCGCCCATGCCATGGGTCGCTCCGCCGTGCTGGAGGATGACGAGCTCGCGAGCGTGTCGATCGATCGCTGGACGGTGCCGGTTCTCTCGGTGCTCCCGCACTCGGCGGGCGACGTGCTGCTCTCGCTCGCGGAGAACCTGACAGACGCGTCGCTGTTGGACGAGTCCTCCTGGCGTGCCGGGTCCACGCTGCGGTACTACGCGGAGTGCGTGCGGCTCGCCCGGTTCCTCCAGATCCAGCAGCGCGTGGTGCCGATGCTCGTGCAGAGCGGCGCGGAGACCCTGGGCGCGTGGGAGCCCTGGATGTCCGACGCCGCCACCGCCGAGCGGGTGGTCGCCCTGGTCTCCGCGATGCCGGCGGCGGCCCGGGCGGCGGACGACTCCCTCCGCCACGACGCGTGGGCCGTCACGCGCGAGTTCCTGGGCGCGGTCGTCGACGCGGAGGCCAGGGCGATCCTCATCCGCGAGAGCTTCGCGGATTCCATCGACGGGCGCGACCCCGCGAAGGACGCGCACGTCGCGTGGCTCTCGGGGCTGCTGGGGCAGGCCCACCTGGTCCCCGGGCCGGCGCCGCTGCGGGGCGAGCTCTCTCGGCGCGTCCGCACGTGGGTGTCGACACTCGAGGAAAGGGGACCAAGCTCGCAGTGGAGACTGTTGCTCCGCGTGGAAGAGCCCCCGCTCGCACCCGGTGCGGAGGCCCCGCCTCCGGAGGCGCAGGCTTGGAAGGTGACGTTCCAGCTCCAGTCCATCGACCGTACCTCGCTCGTCCTGGACGCGGAAGACGTCTGGATGCTCCCGGGCGAATCCGCGACGATCATGGGAAAGCGCATCGACCGTCCTCAGGAGCTGCTGCTGGGCGAGCTCGGGCGGGCCTCGCGGCTCTACCCCAGGCTGGAATCGGCGCTCTCGCAGTCACAGCCCACGCACCTCGCGCTCTCCACGCGGCACGCGTACGAGTTCCTCCGCGAAATCCGCCCGGTCCTCATCGAGCAGGGCTTCGCGGTGGAGGCTCCCGCCTGGTGGGACTCGCCGGCGGCCCGCCTGGGGGCAAAGCTCCGGCTCCAGACGCCGGATCAGGACCCGTTCAGCGCCGCGGCTTCGGGCGGCCTCACCAACGCTGCGAAGACCCAGCTCGGACTCTCGGCGCTCGTGGACTATCGGTGGGAGATCTCCGTGGGCGACGCGACGCTGACGCTGCACGAGTTCGAGCAGCTCGCGTCCAAGAAGTCGCCCCTGGTCCGGGTCAACGGCCGCTGGGTCGAGATCCGCCCCGAGGATGTCCAGGCCGCGATCCGGTTCATTCGCGAGTCCCCGGGAGGGAGCATCCCCCTCGCCGCGGCCCTGCGCATGGCGTACGCGGACGAGTTCGACCGTGCGGGTATTCCGATCGTGGGCCTGGAGGCGACCGGGTGGCTGCAGGCGTTCCTGAGCAGTGAGGCGGCCAGCCGCCACGTCACCATGCTGGAAACCCCGCGTTCCTTCCGCGGTGCGCTCCGTCCGTATCAGGCGCGGGGCGTCTCGTGGATGGCGTTCCAGGAGTCGCTCGGGTTCGGCATCTGCCTCGCAGACGACATGGGCCTGGGAAAGACCGTGCAGCTTCTGGCGCTCATGGCATGGGAGCGCCAGGTTGACGGCGCTCCCGGCACGTCGGAAGCCCCCGCCCCGAGCGCGGCCGTGCCGCCCACGCTGCTGCTGGTCCCGATGTCCGTCGTGGGCAACTGGATGCACGAGACGCGGCGTTTCTGTCCGGACCTGCGTCTGCACGTGCACCATGGCCCCGCCCGCCCGCTGGGCGACGCCTTCGTGGCGCGGGCCGCGGAGAGCGACCTGGTGGTCACGACATACGCGCTCGCGCACCGCGACCGCGAGCTTCTGGCCCGGGTGAACTGGGCGCGAGTGGTGCTCGACGAAGCGCAGTACATCAAGAATCCGACGGCCAAGCAGACGCAGGCCGTGCGCGGCCTGCAGGCCCATCGCCGCGTGGCCCTGACGGGCACGCCGGTAGAGAACCGGCTGACCGAGCTGTGGTCGATCATGGACTTCCTGAACCCGGGCTACCTCGGCTCCGCGGCGGGATTCCGCACCAAGTTCGCCGTGCCGATCGAGCGATACCACGACCGCCACCGCGCCGAGAAGCTGAGGGGCCTCATCCGTCCGTTCGTGCTCCGGCGGCTGAAGAGTGACCCCACGGTCGTCGCGGACCTGCCCGAGAAGGTCGAGGGGCGAGAGTACAGCCACCTGACGGGCGAGCAGGCCTCGCTCTACGAATCCTGCGTGAAGCGCATGCTGGCGGAGGTGGACCACTCCGAGGGCATCCAGCGCCGGGGCCTGGTCCTGGCGACCCTCGTGAAGCTGAAGCAGATCTGCAACCACCCCGCGCTCGCCCTCAAAGAGCCCGACAACGGCTCGCCCCCTGACCCGGCACGCTCCGGCAAGTGCATCCGCATACTCGAGATGCTCGACGAGGTGGTTGCACAGGGCGATCAGGCCCTGGTCTTCACCCAGTTCCGCGAGATGGGCGACCTCTTGGAGCGCATGTTCCGCCACGCCCTGGGCAAGGAAGTGCTGTTCATGCACGGCGGCACGACCCAGCCCCAGCGCCAGGCCATCATCGATCGCTTCCAGAAGGCCGACGGCTCCGCTCCGGTGCTCATCCTCAGTCTGCGCGCCGGTGGCGTCGGCCTCAACCTCACCGCAGCGACCCACGTCTTCCACTTTGATCGCTGGTGGAACCCCGCTGTTGAGAATCAGGCGACCGATCGCGCCTACCGCATCGGCCAGACCCGCACCGTGCAGGTGCACAAGTTCGTCGTACGGGGCACGCTCGAGGAACGCATCGACGCCATGATCGAGAGCAAGTCCGAGCTGGCCCAGAACATCATCGGCGCGGGCGAGGCCTGGATCAGCGAGCTCTCCACCGATCAGCTCCGCGACATTCTCACGCTCCGCAACGACGCGGTGGACGACGAGGCCTGAGACGACGCGTCGTCTCCTCCGTCAGGGTTGCCCCGGCCCCTCGCGCCGCTTCCACGCGCTCGTCGTCGTTGATCTCGTGCCGCCGTGCGTGAGCGTGTACGTCAGGCGGCCCTCGATGGGCCACGTGCTGCCGAGCATGACGAGCGCGTCGCCCTGGCTGCGGGCCGCGATGGAGTGCACCTTGGGCACTTCCTTCTTCCGCCCGGCCCGCACCTGCAGATCGCGCACGGTCCTCGCCATCACGCCCGCCACGTGCTCCTGCTTCAGCGACACGCCCCACGCGACCCGGGCCGTGGTTGGCGTCAGGTCCAGGACCGCGAAGCTCGCCGACGCGGGGAACGGCTCGCCCCCGAATGGGTTGGGCAGGAGCGCGTCCGCGTGCGTCTGGCCCTGGGTGCTGAGCGCGCCCGGGAGGCAACCCAGCACGGTCGCCGGCGCGTCCAGCACCAGCGTCTCCAGGCTCTCTCGCGTGCGGATCAGCTCCAGGACGTCGCGCCCCGCCTGCTCCAGGGCCGTGTTCTCCCCCAACGCGGGCCGGCGGGCATCTACCGCGTCTGCCAGCTTTGCGACCAGGTCGCGGCTCAACTTCTCCCAGCCTCGCACGCCCTGCATCTCTCCGGTGCGGCTGAGGTCAAACTCGATCCGAGCCCCGCTCAGCATCGCCGCGATCAGTTCCTCTTCGCCGATGGCGACCCGGCCGGGAGCCGCGTGCTTCAACTCCCCCCATGTCCACGAGAGAACGAACCCGGAGGCCTCCATCGACTCCACCGCTACCCGTGCGGTGCCCAGGGTCGTCTCGGTCTGCACCTTGCCCTTGGGCAACGGGACGACTTCGCTGCGGCGCCACTCCAGTTCCACCGAGTCTCCTCGCGTGAAGTTCGGGGAGAGATCGACGGTGCCCGGGGGCAGACGCTTTCTCAGAGGAGGCGTGGGAGGCGGCGCGGGCTCCTGCTGCTTGTTCCTGGGGTTGCTGGCCTGCGCGCGCGCGTCGACCGACGCCACGCAGCACGCGGCGGCCACCATCGCCGGCAATAACCTCCGTACACACATCATCCTCATGCCGGTTCCCGCGAGAGTCCCCCAGTACATCGACCGAGATTCGAGGCTCCCGGTGCTGGTTCCATGCGGGGAGACGAACGCACACCTTTTCGGACCCTGTTTGCCGCGACAGGCGCTCCCGGTGGAGGTGAACAGATTCCGTGCAACGCCGGCCCGGGCGCGTTATGCTGTCGGTGGAATCGGGAGGTGTTCATGCCGAAGCTGGTGGTCAATAACGCGACGCTCAAGTGCTCGTGCGGCACCACCCCGTCGTCGTTGTCCGTTGTTCCGGTGACCACCAAGGGTGAGAATCAGCCGGCCGCCACGATCATGGACTTTGCGCCCTCCGTCAACATCAAGCCCTTCGGCATGTGCACGACCACTTCAAATCCGCAGGTTGCGGCCGCGACGTCCGCTGCCAGCGGCGTGCTGACCCCGCAGCCCTGCATCCCTGCGACGGTGGCACCCTGGTCCCCGGGGTGCTCAAAGGTCACCATCGACGGCAAGCCCGCGTTGCACGACGGATGCACGTGCAAATGCATGTGGACCGGCTCGATCTCGGTGAATACGGCCGGCCAGTCGAAGATTGAGGTGAGCTAGGGGCTGACGGGAGCGCGCCTCCGGCGCGTCATGGAGTTTGGGACGACCCCATGAGCCAGACCGAGACAGTGACACTCACGAGGCCACCGACGAAGGCGACCGCCGCCGACGACGCCGGGGGGCCGCCCGCGCCCGCCGTCACGATCCCCGCGAGGCTCGGGCCGGTGCAGCTCCTGCGAGAGATCGGCAAGGGCGGCATGGGCACGGTGTGGCTGGGGCGGCACGAGTTGTTGCACCGTGATGTCGCGGTGAAGTTTATGCTGAACATGGTGCAGAGCCAGGACGACCCAGGCTTTGCGACTTTTCTTGAGGGCGCCCGTGCCGCCGCCGCTATCCGGCACAAGGGCATCAACTCTGTGCTCAATGCCGACGTGGTGGAAGGGATCCCGTTCCTGGTCATGGAATACGTCGAGGGGCCGACGCTGGACCGGCTCCTTGAGCTGGGCGGGAAGTTCACCCCGTCAGTGGTGAGAGTGGTGCTGGAAGCCGCCTGCGAGGCGGTGGGCGAGCTCCACGATCAGGGCATCGTGCACCGCGACATCAAGCCCTCGAACATCCTCGTTCAGCCCGACGGCACGCCGGTGCTGACGGACTTCGGGCTCGCCTGCACCCGCCGTGCCCAGAGCATGGGCGACCGCGTGGAGGGCGTCGCCGGCACCCCCTGCTATATGGCGCCCGAGATGTTCGATCGCCTGGTATCGGCCCGGAGCGATGTCTACGCCCTGGGCGTCATGGCGGTCGAGCTCCTCACGGGCCACCTGCCCTTCGAGGGCTCGCTCGACGAGGTGAGGCGGGCGCAGCGCGAGCGTGAGCCGGACCTGAACCAGATCGGCGCCACACACCCCGCGCTGGCGGAGCTTGTCTCTCGCGCGATGAACAAGAACCCGATGTTCCGCCTCAAGTCCGCGAGGCACATGCGCCACGCGGTCGAGGAAGCCTTCGGCCAGATCGACCAGATGCTCGTCGCCCGCGCCAAGGGCGAGGCCGAACTCGCGGCGCTCCTCGCGACCTGGAGCCGGGGCGGACGTGCGGCGTCCGGGGGCGCGGAACCCACCCCGGAGCCCTCGTCGTACTACGACCGCCTGACCACGCTTGTCTCGAAGCGCAAGAGCGACTCCGACCCCGCGCACGGCGCCGAGGTCGACCAACTGATCGAGCGTGTGCCGCAGGGCGTTGTGTGCGCCAGGTGCGCCACGCCTATCGGTGGAGAGCCGGTGACGGGCCGCTGCCCGGGGTGCCTGCTGCTGGTGCGGCTGACGCTCAAGCCCGACGCGGCGGCGAAGCCGGGTTCGGCCCAGCCCGTCCAAGCACAGGCCCCCACGCCGAATGCCGCCAAAGACCCGGCGCCCGGCGAGTCTGGCTCAGAGGCCGCATCCGAGGCAGGGACGGGCGCCACCCAGCCCGCGCCGCAGCGATCCGGCCTGTTCACTCGGCTCGGGCGCGTGTGGCGAGGCTTCTGGCACCAGTAGTCGCCGGCGCATCAAGCTCGTAGGCCCGCGCCAGCCATTTCAGTGTGAACGCATCCACGTCGTCCGGCGAGGCCAGGGCCACGCGGTGCGTGATGCGGTCCTTCTTCGCGAAGCCCCCGGTGTCAATGAGCCGGTCCGGCAGGGTGCGCCCACCCTTCAGCAACGCCGTCAGGCACAGGCCCAGGTCCACGCGGGTGTTCGTCGTGGGCTTGATCTGTGCGAACACGTGCTCCCGGTACACGGGCACGATCGTCTTGCACGGGCAGATCAGCACGTTCGCCCCCAGCCTGCGGCAGGCACCGTGCAGCCTCTCATAGATCGCGCGCAGCCCGGCCTTCTTCCCGGCGTACTGCCCGTCCACGTACTTCGGCGCCAGGGCCAGGTACCGCTCCGGATCGTCGTCCATCAGCGAGAGGTCTCGCGCGAACGCGCGCTCGGCGAGGTGCCAGCACGCGGTGGTCCCCAGGCCGTGCTCCTTCTTCAGCCACGCGCGGGCGTCCGCGGGGCCTTCGAACTCCTCCGCGCGGATCGCCCGCATCCACGCCGTCAGCGACTTCCCGGTGGACGTCGGGAGCGTGCGGATCCACTCCTCCATCAGCGCTACGCTCGGGTGCACGTCGTAGCTGAGGGTTGCCACGGTCCGGAGCTCCTCAGGCCTCTTCGTCGTCGTCCGGGGCGCTGGCGGCGGGGGCGGGGGCCCGCCTTCCGAGCCTCGCGGCTTCCTTCGCCTCGGCCTCCATGAGCTGGGCCTCGTAGCGGGCCTTATTGGTGCGATAGTCCATCAGGAACAGCACCTTCTCCGCGTTCTTCGCGCCCGAGAGCTTGGCGACGCGCTCCTTCGCGAACTGCATGTCCGTTCGCCTCGAAACATGCACCAGCACGATGTGCTGGCACTCCAGGACCCGCAGCCATTCCGCGATGTCGTCGATGTGCATGTGCATCCCGATCTTCGCCCGCTCCTTGTGGTCGGGCTCGAAGAACGTGCACTCGGAGATCACCACGTGCGCCTTGCGCACGTCCTCCCGCAGGAGGTGCGGGCCGGGGAGGGTGTCGCCGGTGTAGGCGATCTGGGGGATCTCGAGCACACGCACGATCTCCACCCCGCGGTCCTTCAACTCACGCAGCTTCTCCTGAGGCAGCTCGGCGAACTCGGGCTTGAGCTTCGTCCGCCTCTCGTACACGACGTAACCGAAGCTCGGCGCCGTGTGCTCGGTCTCAAAGCCCCGGATGAACATGTTGTTCTTGATCTCGTAGGGCTGTTCGGGCAGCAGGGGCACGAGCTCGTAGGGCGTCCGCTGACGCTCCAGGTCCACGTAGCCCTCCATCATGCGCTTGATGGACCCCGCGATCCGCGCATCGCAGATGATCTTCGCGTTCCCCATCCCCTGGAAGCGCCTCTGCGAGCAGTAGTACGCCAGCCCGCCGATGTGATCCATGTGCCCGTGGGTGATCGCCAGGTGCTTGCTGGGGAGGATTGCCCGGGGGCAGCTCCCGATGTCGAACCCCAGGTCCAGCTCCGGCACCATCAGGCTCGTGGATTCGCCCGCGATCGATTCCCCATACAGGCGGTAGGGCGGCAGGTACAGAAAGCCCAGCGAGGGCTCACGGGGCGGCGGCTTGGGAAGCATCGGGCAAAACCTCCTTCGGCGGGCTCTCGCCCGGACGTGAGTGTGCAACGTCGGGCCGATCATACCCGACTCTTGCCACCAACGAAAAACCGGAGGGGGTGGCCCCTCCGGTCTGGCTCAGGCTTCACGGCTCCGGGCCCTACTCCTTGGCCTTCTTCTCGGCAGCGGGCTTGCCCTTGCCCTTTGCGGTCTTCTTGTCGCCCTCGGCGGACGCGGCCTCGGCCTTCTTCTCCCCGCCACCCCAGCCTACGACGCGGGCCTTGTCCGCCGCGAGGGCCTGCTCGAAGATGTCGACGCGCTTGCGTTCGACACGCTCGCCGCGTTCACCGCGTTCACCGCGTTCGGGGCGCTCGCCGCGCGGGGCCCGCTCGCCCTTCTCGCCCTCAGCCGCGGGCTTCTCGCCCTCGGCGCCGGCCGGCGCGTGCTTGGGCTTCTCGGCCTCGGGGGCGTCCTTGGGGAGCTCGCGATCGGGCTTCACGAAGAGCCGGATGGTGGCGTCGAGGTCGGAATCCAGCTTCATGTGGATGTCGTACTTGTCGATGCGCTTGATCGCGCCGGGGAGCCTCACGTCGCGGGCGCGGACCTCGAAGCCCTTCTCGCCCAGGGCCGTCGCCACGTCCTGCTGCGTGATGGCGCCGTACAGGATGCCCTGATCGTTGCAGGAGCGGATCAGTTCGAGCTCGACGCCCTGCAGCTTCTGCGTGGTCTGCTCGCGCTTGGTGCGTTGCAGAGCGACCTGCTTCTGGGCGTCGGCCCGCTTCGCCGCGAGCTTTGCGACCAGTTCGTCGCTGGGCTGCGTTGCCAGCGCCCGAGGCAGCAGGAAGTTGCGGGCGTACCCGACCTTCACGCTCACGACGTCGCCCACGATGCCCAGGGCTTCGACGTTCTCAACGAGCAGCAGTTTGACGGATCCGGCCATGTTGGCTGTCCTTCCCGAGCCTCTTCAGGCCCGTCGAGTTAGGAGCGATTCGCGGGACACCCGGACATCGCCCCAACAGGTGTGTGGCCCCGCGGCGTGCGGGGGAACTCAAGTCTAGGCTCCCTCCCCGTTCCCGTCATCATGCCGGACCCCCTCCCCAACCTCGACCTTGTTGCCACCTGCGCCTTTGGTCTGGAGTCCGTCGTCGCACGCGAGCTCGCTGCGTTGGGCGTCGACGCCAAGCCCTACGCAACAGGCCGCGTCGGCTTTCAGGGTGACACCTCAACGCTGATCCGCGCCAATCTCTGGCTCCGCGCCGCCGATCGCGTCCTCATCGCGGTGGGCCGGTTCGCCGCGGCGGACTTCGGTGTGCTCTTCGATGCCACCTACGCCTTGCCCTGGGAGCGATGGATCCCGCCCGATTTCGCCTTTCCCGTGGACGGACGCAGCGTGAAGAGTCAGCTCTCTTCCGTCCCCGCCTGCCAGAAAATCGTCAAGAAGGCGATCGTCGAGCGACTCCGCTCCGCTCACGGTGTGCAGACGCTGCCCGAGACCGGTCCCACGGTCCGCGTCGAGGTCGCGCTGCTCAAGGACCAGGCGACCCTCACCATCGACACCTCGGGCGACGGTCTGCACAAGCGAGGCTACCGCCCGCTCGTGGGCGAGGCGGCGCTCAAAGAAACAATGGCGGCGGGGCTGGTGCTGCTTTCCAACTGGCGGCCCGAACGCCCGCTGATCGATCCATTCTGCGGCAGCGGCACGATCGCCATCGAGGCGGCGCTCATCGGGCGCAGCATTGCCCCCGGGATCTCCAGGGCCTTTGACGCAGAACAGTGGCCGGCCTTCCCCCGTGAGCGCTGGGACGCGCTCCGCGCCGACGCCCGGGCTTCGGCTCGGGCCTCGCTTCCGATCACCATCCACGGGAGCGACATCGATTCCAACGCGCTATCGCTCGCCAGGGCGCACGCGGTAGCCGCCGGTGTCGAGCGAGACGTTCACTTTCAGCGGCGCGACATCGCCGATCTGGAGAGCAAGGCCGAGTACGGCGTGGTGATCGCCAACCCTCCCTACGGCGTGCGCCTGGGCGACACCGAGTCCACCGATCGGCTTTATTCGCAGCTCCCCGTCGTCTTCCGCCGCCTGCCCACGTGGTCGTTCCACATCCTGACCGCGAGGCTGGATCTGGAACGCATCTTCGGTCAGGAGGCAACCCGCCGCCGAAAGCTCTACAACTCCCGGATCGAGTGCACGTACTTCTCGTTCCTGGGACCCAAGCCGCCATCGCTTCGGCGAGATTCGGCACCCGAGGCGGCGCCCATCTTCGAGCCCGATGTCACGCTTGAAGGGGGAGGAGAGCTCGAGCGCGAGACCCCGCCCGAGGTGTCCCCCGAGCCCGTGGCGCTTCCCGTGGCTCGGGCCCCGCTCCCCGCGGCGTTCGGAGGGCTGCGCGAGCGCGACGCCCGCGAACTCGACCAGTTCGCTTCGCGACTCGAGAAGAACGCACGCCACCTCCGCCGCTACCCGTCCCGTGGCATCTCCTGCTACCGCGTCTACGAGCGTGACTGCCCCGACGCGCCGCTCATCATCGACGTCTACGACGGCGCGGCCCACATCGCGGAGTACGAGCGGGAGCACAGCCGCTCCGCCGCCCAGCAGGCGGACTGGTGGGACCGCGTGCGTGAGATCACCGCGGCGGCGCTCTCGATCCCGCGCGAGCTTGTCTTCACCAAGGAGAAGCACCGCCAGCGGGGCCTCACCCAGCACGAGAAGGTGGCGGACCGGCGCGCCACGCGGGTTATCATCGAGGGCGGGCTGAAGTTCGAGGTGAATCTCTCGGACTACATCGATACGGGCCTGTTCCTCGACCACCGCCTGACCCGGGCCATGGTCCGCGACGAGGCCCGCGGTAGCCGCTTCCTCAACCTGTTCTGCTACACCGGGTCGTTCACGGTATACGCGGCGGCGGGCGGGGCCGTATCGACCACGAGCGTCGATCTCTCTAACACATACCTCTCCTGGGCGCGGCGCAACCTTGAACTGAACAACCTGTGGTCCCCTTCGCACTTGCTGGTGCGGGAGGGCGTGCTGGAGTTTCTCGACTCGCCCGACGCGGGCCACGGGTACACGCTCGCGGTGGTCGATCCGCCGACGTTTTCCAACAGCAAGTCCACCGAAGAAGACTGGGAGGTCGGGCGCGACCAGGCCGATCTGTTCGAACGTCTGATCCCCCGCATGGCCCCGGGCGGCGTCATCTACTTCTCCAACAACTTCCGACGCTTCAAGCTCGACGAGGAGATGCTCGCGGGGTTGGGCGTCACAGCGAGGGAGATATCCAATCGCACTATCCCGCCCGAGTACCGCAACCGCCGGGTTCACCGATGCTGGAGGCTGGTGGTGGGGGGGTAGGGCCCCCCGAGGCGCTCACCTCTATCATTCGGGATGCACCTCCGACTGCTTCCTGGGCTCTGTCTCCCCGCCCTCCTCACCGCCTGCGCTGTTTCGCGCCATGACCAGGTGAAGGCGCACGCGCAGCGCACCGAGCGCTCTCTGGTCTCCGAACGGGACCGGACCATCCGCAGCGACACCTTTGCCAGCGCCCGCGACGCCCGCCTGAGCCACCTCGGCACGCTTCGATTGACTCTTTCCGCTGCCAACATCGCCCTGGGCTCCGTGCCCTACGCGATCGACGAGCCCAAGCGGCCCGCGGCGTACGACGTGCTCGACGAGGTCTACTCCACCATCGAGTGGAACATCCCGCTCGGCCCGGGCGACACCATCCGGCCCCTGCCCCGCCAGTTTCAGGGCAATGTTCTGCGACTGGACTGATCCTTTGGGTGCCGTCGCTGGACTCTTTGCCCTCGCGCCCCAACGCTTCACCCTTGGACCACGCCACCCCCGAAAACCAGGGCCCGCCGCCTGTCTCGCCGCCCACCGCCGCACCGCCCGCCGGCGCGGGGCAGCCCTTCACCGGGCCCCGGCCCGCGCCGCGCCCGACCCCGATGCATCCGCGCCGTGTGCGTGGGGGCGTGCGGCTGTCCGGCGGAATCGTCGAGGGGCCGACGCTCTGGGCGGCGCAGCGATGGATGCGAGTGGTGGAGGCCGCGGCCCCCGGGGCGAACCTCACCGAAGGGCTGGAGTACGCGAAGCTGGGGCAGATCAAGCGGGTCTCGGTCGCGCCGGGCCGCGTGGAGGCCGCCATCCAGGGCCGCTCTGACCGCCCGTATCTCACGCAGATCACCTTCGGGCGTCTCACGGATTCGGAGTGGGAGCACGTGGCCCGCGTGATGGCAGAGGGAGCGGTGTATTCCGCGAAGCTCCTCGCGGGCGAGCTGCCCTCGAACATCGAGGACGCCTTCGGGCCGCTGAACCTGCGGCTGTTCCCCGGCGAACCCTCGCACCTCTCGGTCTCGTGCACGTGCGCGGACTTCCGCGTGGCCTCGGACGCGCAGGCTCAGAGCCTGGCCGACCCGCGCTGGTGCAAGCACGTCTGCTGCCTGTCGCACATCCTCGCGGGCAGGCTCGCGAACGAGCCGCTGCTCATCTTCGCGCTGCGAGGCCTGGAGGGCGCGGAACTGCTGGAGCGACTGCGGGACCAGCGAGCCTCCGCTGCCGTGGCGCCCGGCGACCGCGTGCCGGTGTATCAGCAGCACGTCCCCGGTATCACGGACCTGCCGGCGAAGACGCTGGAAGAGTCCCTCGCGACGTTCTGGGACGCGGGGCCGGCTCTGGATACCCTCGACCTGCCCCTGGACCGGCCCAAGCTGTCGCACCCGCTGCTTCGGCGCCTGGGCCCGAGCCCGCTCCAGGACGCACCCTTCCCGCTCGTTGGCCTGCTCGCGAGCTGTTATGACGTCATCTCCGACGAGGCGCTGCGCAGGTCGACGAGCACCGGGACTGGGGAGCCGGGCACGCCCGAGGCGGAGTAGCTCAGCCTTGCCCGTCTCTGCGGCGCCTCCTATGCTTCTTCCCCACCCCGGGCCGTCCGCGACGGAGGCCTGCCACCCGGCAGGACGAGGCGCGGCAAGGGTTCCCCATCGCGGCGATGGGACAACCCAGCCCACAACCCCGGTCCTCACCGGGACTTTCGCCGCGGATTCCGTTTCTCGCCCCTTCCTTCGGGGCTGACGGGCCGCAGCAACGACGGCTTGTTCGGGCCGGATCGCGGCCCAGAGAGACGGAGTACCCCGCCCCACGATCCCCCAGAACTCCCCGCAGGCCTCACCATTGGGCGATGGTGTAACGGTAGCACAGCAGATTTTGGTTCTGCTTGTCCTGGTTCGAATCCAGGTCGCCCAGTTGTTCGTTCGCACGGCGTTCTCCGTCGAGTTTGCACGATTCCCCCGGCGTCTCGCATGCACACCCAGCAACCAAAGCCCGCCGCCATCATCCTCGCCGCCGGCAAGGGCACGCGGATGCGCTCCGACCTGCCCAAGGTCGTGTTCCCGATCGGCGGGAGGCCGATGGTCTGCGCCGTCGTCGACGCGTGCCTTGAGGCGGGCTGTTCGAAGATCGTTGTCGTGGTCGGGCACAAGCAGGAGCTGGTCCGCGACGCGCTCAAGGACTACGCCGTCGAGTACGCGGTGCAGGACCAGCAGCTCGGCACCGGGCACGCCGTGGCGTGTGCGGCGTCGCTGTTCAGCCCGGTGAAGGCCGGCCGGCCGGTGCTTGTGCTCTGCGGCGATGGCCCGCTGATCCGCGCCGCGACCATCGGGCA
>JADYXW010000033.1 GCA_020853975.1 Phycisphaerales bacterium | reverse complement strand
TCGAGCGGGGCCGCGGTGCTTCGGCGGGAGAGAAAGGCGGTGGTGGAGCGGATGAACGTGGGCGTGCCCAGTTCGCCGTAGGTGACGGAGACGTTGGGCGTGATTTCGCCCATCTGGGCGATCTCCTGCTCGCGGAGGGTGTCAAGGTCTGGCTGCGCGAGCGCGGCGCGAGCCGCCGCGGCGAGGATCAGCCCGAATGCCGAATGCCGAATGCCGAATGCCGAATGCCGAAAGTCATGCTACCGCCCCGTGGTTGATCAGCCCGTGGGAAGATACCTGACAAGTGCCTATCCGTCAAGACCCAAAAAGCGCTGCTTGGAAGGGATCGCGGCGGCGTCCGATTTCCCATGGAACGAAAAAACGCCGCCCGGCTGGGCGGCGGCGTGTGGGGGACAGTTGGGTTGTCGTGGTGACGCGGACGGTGTTCAGGCCCGCCGGTCGTTGGTGACTCAGCCCTGGGGCTCGGCGTCGGCGGCGGGCGCCGGAGCGGCGGCGGCCTCGACGGGCGCGGGGTTGGCCGGGCGTTCGGCCCGCATCTTGGCCTCGATCTCGAGTTCCTTGCGGGCGTCGGCGGCGGTCATCTCGTCGACGGAGAGGTGATCGCAGCGGAGGATCATGGCCCGCATGACCTTCTCGGAGAGGTTGCAGTCGCGCTCGATGTGGGCGATCTGGGGGCCGGGGGCCTTGAAGTAGACCAGGACGTAGTAGCCGCGCTTCTGGCCCTGGATTTCGTAGGCAAGGCGGCGTTCGTCCCACTTGCGCATGGCGATGATCTCGCCCGAGCCGCGGGAGATGATTTCCTTGATGTGCTCGATGGCGCTGTTGAGGTCGGCGGCGACCGCCTGGCTGAGCAGGAACATTGCCTCGTAGTTGTACGTCCGGACCTTGGTCATCTGTGAATCCTCGTGGGCCGGGATGGTAGGACGGTCGCTTGCCTGTGGCCAGCGGGCTAGGGGGGCGGGGGCGATTTTGGCGGGGCGGGCTCGGGGGCGTTGAGGCGGTTCATGGCGGCGGTAAGGCCTTTGGTCGCCCAAAGTTCGACGCCGGGGGCGGCCTTCTTGACGGCGGCTTCGACGAGGGGGAGTTCGTCGTCGGAGAAGCGGGAGAGGACGTAGTCGGCCTGGTCGAAGTGCGGGGGCTTGCCTCCGGCGGGGAGCATTCCGACGCCGATGCGGAGGCGCGGGTAGGCGTCGGAGGCGAGGGCGCGGGTGATGTCTTCGAGGCCGTTGTGACCCCCGGTGCCTCCCGAGGGGCGGAGGCGGAGCGAGCCGCAGGGGAGGTAGAGGTCGTCGACGATGACGAGGAGGTCGGAGGCTGGGGAGAGTTTGAAGAAGGAGAGGGCTTCGGCGACGGCCTGTCCCGAGCGGTTCATGAAGGTGAGGGGCTTGAGGAGGAGGCAGCGCTCGCCGCCGAGGTCGGCCTCGATGAGGGAGGACTGGAAGCGGGACTTTGGGATGGCGGCGTGGGGCACGAGGCGGTCGATGAGCATGAACCCCGCGTTGTGGCGGGTCTTGGCGTATTGGGTGCCGGGGTTGCCGAGGCCGACGATGAGTTTCATCGAGAGGGGAGGGTAGGTGGGCGAGGTTGGGGCGCGGGTGGAGACGCGGCCGGGGCGGCGGCAGGGTTCCTAGCATCTTTGCCTCGCCCTGTGCCCTTTCTGGAAGCTGAACGTTGCCTACCGCCGTCATCAGTGATGTCCACGCGAACGCGGCCGCCCTGAGGGCGGTTTTGGCGGACATTGATTCGCGTGGGGTAAAGCGGATCATCTGTCTTGGGGACACGGTGGGGTACGGGCCGGACCCGCTGGAGTGCGTGGACCTGGTGCGTGCGCGGTGCGACTGGGCGCTGATGGGGAACCACGACTACGGGGTGCTGTACGAGCCGACGAACTTCAACCCGGGGGCGGAGTCGGCGGCGTTCTGGACGCGGGCGCAGTTTGACCAGGAACCGGACGCGGCGAAGCGTGCGGAGCGGTACGACTTTCTGAACCGGCTGCGTGTGCGGGTGGTGGAGCGGATCGGCGCGGACGGGGCCGAGCCGTTGAGGCCCGGGGTGAACGACGGCGCGATCCCGCTGCTGGCGGTGCATGGATCACCTCGGCGGCCGATCAACGAGTACATCTTTCCGGACGACGCGGTGAACTCGACGGACAAGATGGAGAGCATCTTCGACCGAGTGTCGCGGATCTGCATGGTGGGCCACACGCACGTGCCCGGGGTGTTCAGCGACGAGCCGGATTTTTATCCGCCGGGCGAGCTGGGTGATGTGGGCTACAAGTTCGAGGAAGGCGAGAAGGCCGTGATCAACGTGGGGTCGGTGGGGCAGCCCCGCGACTTTGACCCGAGGGCGAGCTATGTGCTGGTCCACGCGGACCGGGTGCAGTTCGTGCGGGTGGAGTATGACGTGGCGGCGACCGCGGGCAAGATCAAGGCGATCGAGGCCTTGCCGGACTGGCTGGCCGACCGGCTGTACGAGGGCCGTTAGAGCTGCCACGGCGCGGGGTTCTCGGGGCAGAGGGACGCGGGGCGGCACGGGCATTCCTACGCTTGGCCCCCGGGTTCGCCGAGCCCGCGGGCAAGGTCCAGGCATTCTCTTGTTGAGCACCCCACCGCATGCCCAAAGCCCCGAACACTGCCCTCCGCCTCGCCGTGCCGCTGATCGTGCTTGCGCTGGGCCTCGGCCTGGTGTGGTTGTTCTTTCGGAGTTCGTCGAACAAGCCGAGCCCGGCCCCGGTGAAGCAGGCGGACGGCACGATCCCGGCACCGGCGGCGGATCAGGCTCCGGGGGTGCAACCCGGAGCGGCCCAGGGTGGTGACGCACAGCCGGCGGCGGGAGCGACGCCGGGCGCTGAGCCCGCTGCGGGGCAGACCGCGACGGGGATTGCGGCGGGCCCGATGGCGCTGGCGGACTGGGGAGCGGTCCCCCCCCCACCGACGCTGGGGTCGGAGTTGCCGGGGACGTCGAAGGTGCAGGTGAGGCTCAGCCGCGCGGGGGTGGGCGTGGGGACCTTCTGGCTGAACGAGTCGTTCCTGACGATCAGGCGCGAACAGCGCGTGGTGGTGCAGGCAGAGCATCGGCTGGCGCAGCCGACGGGCGCGGACGCGGTGCTGGCGCCGATGGCGGCGCTGGCGATCGAGGTGACGCCCTCGGGCGGCGCGACGCAGACACTGGCGCTGTTTGACGAGAAGCACTGGAAGCCTGACCCGGTGACGCCCGCGGCGTTTGTGGCGGAGGTTCGGGACAGCGCGGGCAATGCGGTGCTGCGGATTCACAGGCGGTATGCGCTGAGGGCGGACCTCGGGGGGCTGGATGTCCACCAGCGGATCGAGAACCTGAGCGGGAGCGCGGTCTCCTGCCGCTGGTTCCAGGTGGGCCCGGTGGACATGCCCGTGGACGACGCGGGGTATGGCGGCGAGAAGCGGCGGGTGCGATTCGGGTATCTGCTGTCGCCCGAGATGGACCCGACGCGGAGCGTGGTGGTCTCTGACGGGATGATCCTGCCCCGCGCGAAGGTGCTGGGTGAGCGTGGCGCAGCGGGGTTTGGCGAGGTGGCCGCGTGGCCGACGGCCGACACGACGAGCGGGAAGTACTCGCTGACGTGGGTGGGCGTGACGAACCGGTATTTCGGGGCGGCGGTGCACCCGCTGATTGACCCGGGCGCGAAGCAGCCCCAAAAGACGCTGGCGTGGGTCGACCGTGTGACGC
This sequence comes from Phycisphaerales bacterium, assembly GCA_020853975.1. Taxonomy (GTDB): domain Bacteria; phylum Planctomycetota; class Phycisphaerae; order Phycisphaerales; family UBA1924; genus RI-211. Next base: position 34,766 of record JADYXW010000033.1, on the reverse strand, counting down.
GGATCGTGCTGGACGCGGGGCCCGGGCACGAGGTGATGGCGCTGAGGTTGGACAGCAAGCCTCTGGCGCTGGCGCCGGCGGGGCAGGCCGGGGCGGGCGTGGACCTCTCGACGGGCCTGTACGCGGGCCCGCTGGACAAGGCGACGATCCGGAGCGACGCATCGCTGGACTCTCTGGGCGTCGCAGGGCTCGTGTACTACAACTTCGGCGGGATGTGCGGGTTCTGCACGTTTGCCTGGCTCACGGGCATCCTCTACGGCATCCTGCACTTCCTGCACGACTCGGTGTTCCGGGACTGGGCGCTGGCGATCATCTTCCTTGTGGTAATCGTGCGGGGCTGCCTGCACCCGGTGACGCGCTGGTCGCAGATCAAGACGGCGCGGTTCGGCAAGCAGATGCAGGCGGTAGGCCCCAAGCAGAAGGCGCTGCAGGAGAAGTTCCGTGACGACCCGATGAAGCTGCAGCAGGAGACGCGGAAACTCTGGGCGGAGGAGGGTATCTCTCCGGCGGGCTTCCTGGGCTGCCTGCCCATGTTCCTGCAGACGCCGGTGTGGATCGCGCTGTACGCGACGTTGTACTTCGCGTTCGAGCTGAGGCACCAGGGGGCGTTCTACGGGGTGTTCCAGTCGCTTCAGGGGCAGGGCTCGCCCTTCTGGTGGTTCCTTGGGGACCTCGCCGAGCCGGACCGCTTCTGGTACTTCGCGGGCTCGCCCGACAAGTACATCTCTATCCCGGTGCTGTCCGGGCTGATGGGCAAGATCGGGAGCGTGAACGTGCTGCCCCTGATCCTGGGGGTGGTGTTCTTCATCCAGCAGAAGTACATGACTCCGGCGACGCAGGCGACGACGCCCGAGCAGGAAATGCAGATGAAGATGATGAAGTGGATGACGGTCTTCATGTTCCCGCTGCTGATGTACAACGCGCCGGCGGGGCTGTCGATCTACTTCATTGCGAACTCCACGCTGGGCATCATCGAGAGCAAGTGGATCCGGCGGCAGATGGAGAAGCACGGCATGCTCGACCTGGACAAGATGCGGGCCGAGCGGCAGAAGCAGCGCAGCGCCAAGGGCGGGAAGGCACCGTCGGGGTTCATGTCGAAGCTAACGGCGATGGCGGAGGAGGCCCAGAAGCGTCAGTCTGGGAAGGGCGGGCGGTAGGGCTACGCTGGGAGCGAGGGCAGCCATGACACCCAACTCGCTGCGGACGCTGCTGTCGGACCTGGTGGACTATGCGGGGCTCTTCCCGCCCGCGTCGCTGAAAATGGCGCACGCCGCGGAGGCGTACAAGCGGGCCCTCGTGAGCGAGGACGAGTGGATGCTGGGGCGGTTCATCTGCCCGGTGTCGCGGCTGGGCGAGTTCGAGAAGGCGGCGGGGCTGCTGCTGCCCGGCACGCAAGCGACGAGCGGATACCGGGAGGCGGGGCAGGGCGACGCGTGGCGGCTGTCGGTCACGCTGGACACGCCTCTGGGCACGGCGCTGGACGCGATCGACGGGTTCAACCAGCGCCACGCGACCCCGGAGGGCGGCCTCGCGGTGATCGACGCGATCGAGATGAAGGTGAGCACGGGGGACGAGATCGACGCGGCGCTGGACGAGCTGCCCGAGGACGTGTTCCCGTTCTTTGAGATCACGGCGTCGCAGGACTGCCGCGGCCTGATCGCGGCGCTCGCGGGCGAGGCGGCGGCGGCGAAGATACGCATGGGTGGCGTAACGCCCCAGGCGTTTCCCACGCCTTCGGAGGTCGTGGCGTTTCTGGGGGCGTGCGCTTCGGCTGACGTGGCATTCAAGGCGACGGCCGGGCTGCACCACCCGATCCGCGGGCCCTACAGGCTGACCTACGAGCCCGGGAGCGCGACGTGCCCGATGTACGGATTTCTCAACGTGTTCCTCGCGGCGGCGCTGGTGCGCATCAAGCGCGTGGACGCGGGAGTCGCCGAGGCGCTGCTGGTTGAAGAGGACCCGGCCGAGTTCCGATTCGCGGACGGCGTAGTGAGCTGGCGGGGGCACGGCCTGGAGACGGGCCTGCTCGCCAAGGTGCGCGAGGCCTTTGCGCTGTCGATGGGGAGCTGCTCGTTCGATGAGCCGGCGGCGGACCTACGGACCCTGGGCTGGCTGTAGGTGCGGCTCAGCCGACGCTGCCGGCGTGGTCGATGGTGTGGGGCGGCACGCGTTTCTGCTTCTCGGTGAGCAGGCGATCGATCTGGGCGAAGCTCAGCGGCTGGTAGCCCCAGCAGTCCACGCCGACGTCAAGGGCGAGGGCGGAGGGCATGTGCTCGTCGCGCCAGGCCTCGAGGTTGCCGTGCGAGTGGCCGTAGAGGTGGTAGACACCCCGGTCGCTGTGGTGCCAGACGACGTGGGCGTAGTGGCTGAGGAAGACGACGCGGGCGCGTTTGCCGGCGATGAGGCGGTCTTTGAGGCTGCGCTGGGCGTGGGTGCGGAAGGCATCGGCCTCGACGAGGGTGCGGCGGGCGGAGATGATGAGCCGCACGGCCTCGTAGGTGGCGGTGAAGAGGCCGTCGCAGAGGTGGCGCGGGTCGTGGTTGCCCCAGACCAGCCGCACGTCGCGGCAGCGGATGGCGTCGCGGTAGGCCCTCATGGATGCAACGGTGGCCTTGCGCGGGCTCGCGAAGTCGCCGATGATCCACAGGCGGTCGGTGGCGCTGACCCGCTCGTTGAGTCGCGCGAGCAGGCCCTGGTCCATGCGCTCGACGGACTCGGCGGAGGGCTTCCAGGCCTTGTACGCGTGCGGATCGCCGATGGCGGCCCGGAGCGAGGCGCGGTCGGCCTCTGTCATGAACTCCGTCCGGCGGGAGTGCTTCATGATGCTCGCGTGTCCCAGGTGAAGATCCGCCGTGAAGTAGTCCACGCGGAACCGTATTCGCGGGGAGGCGTGTAGGATGACGCCATGAGCGAGACCATCTTCTCGAAGATCATCCGGGGCGAAGTCCCTTGCCACCGGGTGTACGAGGATGCGCAGGTGCTGGCGTTCCTGGACCTCTTCCCGCTGAGCGTCGGGCACACGCTGGTGATCCCGAAGGAGGCGAAGGCGACGATGGCGGAGCTGTCCGACGAGTCGGCGGCGGGGCTGGGGCGCGCGCTGCCCCGGGTCTGCCGCGCGGTCATGCAGGCGACGGGGGCGGGCGCGTACAACCTGCTGCAGAACAACGGGAGCCTGGCGCACCAGGCGGTGATGCACGTGCACGTGCACATCATCCCGAGGTACGAGGGGGGCGAGGGCCTGGGGCTGGTGTGGAGGCCCGGCAAGCTGGAGAGTGCCCAGGGCGCGCTACTCGCGGCGAAGATCGCCTCGGCCCTCGGGTAGGGCCCGGCCCCGCCACGCGGCCCAGCGTTCGAGCGTGGACAGGTACCAGTTCTTGAGGCGCCAGAGCGCCCCGAAGGCGTGGCGGACATCGCCGACCTGCTGCGCGAGGGGCGTGCGGAGGTCCAGCGGCGGCAGCCTCAGCCACAGGGTCAGGGCGCGGGGCGAGAGATCGATGAACAGGTCCATGGGGATGTCGTCGCGCATGCGGGAGGCGACCTGCGGGGCAGAGTCATCGAGCCCGAGCACGTCGAGCGCGGCGCGATGCTCGCGGATGGCGTGCCGGAGCTGGACGACCGGGAGGTGCTCGACGCGGCGGAGCGGCGAGAGAGCGAACAGCACGTCGCCGCCGGGCGTGGGCGGGCGCTTGTCCACACGCAGGTGTGCCTTGAAGGGCTGAAGGAGCGCGTCGTAGTCACCCCAGACGCGCTCCGACGCGGCGCGGGCGGCGGCGGCGGTAACGCGCACCTGATGCTCGGCACCCTCGCGCAGCCGCGCGGCGAGGTGCCGATGGCTCGCCGCAGGGTCGGGATGATCGGGTCCGAACCTCTCTGCGTGATCGCGCAGCCAGTCGGCGAGGGCTTCGGTCGTGACGCGCTGGGTGAATCGATGGGCGTTGCCGGAGTCGCGAAGGTATCGGCGGGGCCCGATGACAACGGCGAGGTAGCCGCTGGCGAGCTGCTGGTCCTTGGCCTCCTGGCCTCGGGCGCGGACCGCGTCGTGCTGCGCTCGTGTGAGGGGGGTGGCGACGCGGGAGGTGATGATGACCAGCAGCCGCCAGCCGGACGTCGGGTGCTCGTACCAGACATCGAGCGTGTCCGGCGCGGGCCGGTCGACGCGGGCGACCTGCGGCCCCGGCGTGTCCGCGAGCGAGGCCCGGAGCGCGTGGGGCGTGGGGAGGGACTCCGCGAGCAGCCAGAGCGGGAAGGACCCGCCCGAGGCGATCTGGTCGCGCAGCACGTCGATCACGAGTGGTTCGTCGGCGGGCTCCACCTCGGCGGGCGTCACGGTTCACCTCAGTCCGTAGTCCTTGAGCTTTCTGTAGAGCGTGCGTTCGCCGATGCCCAGCAGCTTGGCGGCGTGCTCGCGGTTGCCGTTCGTGAGGCGCAGGGTCTCGCGGATGGCCCGCTTCTCGATGTGCTCGAGGCTGGTGCCGGCGAGGCTCGCGCCGGCGTGCGGGGAGTCGTCGTCTCCCGGGCTGTCGGCGCGGACGTCGTCGGGGATGTGGCGGAGCTCGATGACGGGGGTCTCGCCCGGCGGACGGCCCTCCCCGAGGCACTGGACGACGGTGTTCTGCACCACGTTGAAGAGTTGGCGGATGTTTCCGGGCCAGGAGTAGGCGGTGAGTCGCATCATGGCGCCGTCGCTGACGGAGGGGACAATCGCCTGCGCCGGGTTGGACGCGAGCTGGTTGGCGAAGCGGTCGACGGCGAGGGCGACCAGGGGGGGGATGTCCTCGCGCCGCTCGCGGAGGGCGGGGACGTGCACGTGCGTGCCGTTGATGCGGAAGAAGAGGTCGTCGCGGAATGTGCCCTGCTGGACGAGCGCGCGCAGATCGCGGTTGGTGGCGGAGACAAAGCGCACGTCGACTCGGCGGGGCTCGTTGGAGCCGAGGCGGACGACCTCGCCGTTCTCCAGGACTCGGAGGAGCTTGGCCTGCATCGCCATGGGCATGTCGCCGATCTCGTCGAGGAAGACGGTGCCGCCATCGGCGTACTCGAAGACACCCGGGCGGTCCTTGTCGGCGCCGGTGAACGCGCCGCGGACATGGCCGAAGAGTGCGTCCTCTAGCAGGCTGTCGCTCTGTCCGGCGCAGTTGAAGGGCGCGTAGCGTCCCGAGGCACGGCGGCTGTTGCGGTGCACGGAGGCGGCGAGGAGTTCCTTGCCCGTGCCGCTCTCTCCGGTGATCAGCACGGGGATGTTGGACGGGGCGACGGTGCGGATGGTGCGGAGCACCCGGCGCATGGGCTCTGAGGTGGCGACGATGCCCGCGAAGCCCGCGTTCTCGACTTCTTCCGTGAGCCGGCTGTTCTGGTGGCGCAGGAGCACGGTCTCGGCGGCACGGTTCACGAGGTTCCTGAACACCTCGAGGTCGAGCGGCTTCTGGATGAAGTCGTATGCGCCCTGCTTGAATGCGGCCCTCGCGGTGGGGACATCGCCGTGCGCGGTGACGAGAATCGTCTCGGCAGCGGGCTGCAGCGTGCGCGCGGCCCGGAGCACGTGCAGGCCGGCGTCACACCCATCCGCTGCGACGGTCCCCCCGCCGGGCATCGCGACGCCGGCGGAGGCGGGCATGCGGAGATCGGTGACGATGACGTCAAAGGCCCCGCCCCTGAGTTCTTCGGCGGCTTCGGAGGCTGAGGTGACAACGGTGCAGACGTGCCCCGGCTTGCGGAGCGCCTCGGCCATCACGTCGGCGTGGTCCGGCTCATCTTCAACGATGAGCACCTGAGCCCGGGCCTGATCTCGCGTCGCGTTCGACATGCCGGATTGTAGAGGAACTCAGGAGGGTGTGGCCCGCCGTCGGCACACGATCGTCAGAAGGAGGAGCAGGCCCGAGCAGACCCAGACGCCCAGGATGTCGGCGGCGAGGTCGTCCCAGCCGAAGGTGCGTTGGAGGGCGGGGATGGCCTGCAGTCCCTCGTCGAAGCACGCGTAGAGCGTGGCGGCGGCGGCGCTGCGGAGGATGTTGGGGGCGGAGAGGGGGCGGCCGAAGTAGCCGCAGGAGGCGAGGAGGGCGGCCCACAGGCCGAAGGCGGCGAGGTGGGCCCAGAGGTCGGTGCGTTCGACGGGCCCCTCGACCTTCAGAGCGGGCCAGTGGGTCGCGGCGAACAGGGCAAGAGCGAAAAGCCAGAAGACGGCCCGCAGGGCCCGGGTCACATCGAGGCCCTCGCCTGGACCGATGGCGCGGGCACGACGACGACGGGCGCCTCGGCGCGGCGCTGGAGCAGCGCGTCCCACTCCTTGACGAGAACCTCGGCGAGCGCGCCGTAGTCCGCGGCACCCGGTGCGTCCGGGGCGTAGTCGAAGATCGTCTTGCCGAAGCTCGGGCATTCCGCCAGCTTGATGTTTCTGCGGATCGCGGGGCGGAGGACGCGGGCGAACCGCCAGGGGGTTTCCTGGGCGCGGGCGGCCTCGAAGAAGGCCTCGAGGTCCCCCACCACCTCGCGCGTGTGCGTGCTGGAGGGGTCGTGCATGCACAGGACGATGCCGGTGACGCGCAGACGCGGGTTCACGCCCTTGCTGATGAGGCGGACGGTTTCGAGGAGCTTTCCCACGCCCTGGAGGGCGAGGAAGTGCGCCTGCATCGGGATGATGACCTCGCGGGCCGCGGTCAGGGCGTTCACGGTGAGCAGCCCGAGCGAGGGCGGGCAGTCGAGCAGGATGAACTCGTAGGTCTCGCCCAGCGAGGCGAGGGCTCGCTCCAGGCGGCGCTGGCGGTCGGGAGCGTCGGCCAGCTCGGTCTCGGCGGCGGCGAGATCGGTCTGCGCGGGGAGCACGTGAAGCATGTCCGAGACTGGCCGGATAGCGGCGCGCACGTCGGCGCTCGGATCGATGAGGACGTCGTAGACGGAGGAGCCGAGGGCGTCGGCATCGACGCCCAGGTGCAGGGAGGCGTGCGCCTGCGGGTCGAGATCGACGACGAGTGTCTTTCGGCCCGATCTGGCGATGGCGGCGGCGAGGTTGACGGTGGTGGTGGTCTTGCCCACGCCGCCCTTCTGGTTCATGAGGGCGATCAACCGCACCGGCTTGGTCGAATCCTCGGGCATGGCCGACTATAGGGGCGGGGCGCCCGAGCTCGGGCAGGGACGCGACGGCTCCGCGACGCTCAGGCCTTGGAGGTGGCGCCGCCCGCGGACTCCGGGGGCGTGGGGGCCGGGGCCCCGGGCTCTGCCGGGTGGGGTGCGGCCAGGCCCGCGGCGACCTTGGCCTCTCGGGCGGCCATCTGGGCCTCGTGGGCGCGCCTGCGGGAGAGCTTGATGGCGGTGACCCCGATGTACGCCGCGATGAGCAGCGCGAGGAAGTAGATTCCCCGGGCGCGGATGAGGGTGATGCTGGCGCCGAGGATGGCGAAGGTGGCGGCGATGCCGTAGAGCGCCAGCACGGCGCCCTTCACGCCCAGAGTTCTCTTGAGCATGTGGTGCAGGTGCTGGTCGTCGGCGGCGGAGATGGGCTTGCCCTCGAGCTTTCGCCGGACGATGGCGAGGGTGGTGTCGATGATGGGCAGGGCGTAGATGATGAGGCCGGCGGCGACGAGGTGGGTCTTGCCCGTGTCGCCGAGCATCATGATGATGACGCAGGTCATGAAACCCAGCAGGAGGGAGCCGGCGTCTCCCAGGAAGATGGTGGCTGGGTTGAAGTTGTGCGGGAGGAAGCCCAGGCACGCGCCGAGAACCGCCAGGCAGAGGATGATGCGCTGGGCGTCGCGGGGGCCGTCGTCGGCGACGGCGAGGCCGAGCGCGACGACGAGCAGGCCGATGGAGGAGATGGCGGTGGTGCCGCTGAGCAGGCCGTCGAGCCCGTCGATGAGGTTGGAGGCGTTGCAGAGGCCCAGGACGCCGACGGCGATGACGCCCGTGCCGACCCAGTAGATGACGTCGATGCCGATGGAGGAGGTACCGCCGACATCGACGGGCAGCGGGATGTTGATGATGACGGTCTCGAACCCCGCGACGAGGGTGGTAGCGACCCCCAGGGCCTTGAAGGTGGGCACGAGCACGCCCGCGGCGAGCTTGACGCCCACGTCGCTGACAGCGAGTGCGGCGGCGGCGAAGAGCTGGCCCCCGATCTTCACGCGGGGGCTGATGCCGGTGACGTCGTCGATCACGCCTACAAGCATGATGACGGTCATGCCGAGGACGACCGAGATGGGGACGGGCAGGAGGGTGCCGTCCTCGTACTGGGCGAGGTGCTTGGAGGGGTGGTACTCGACGAGGCTCGTGAACTTGATGGAGAGGTAGCTGTAGAAGACGCCCCCGAGGAGGCCGAGGTAGACCGCAACGCCCCCGAGGTATGCGACGGGCTGGCGGTGGACCTTTCGCTCGTTGGGGCGGTCGATGACGCCGTTGGCGATGGCGAGGCGCCTAAGGATGGGCGTGACGAGGCAGGCGACGCAGAACGAGACGATGAGGACGCCGATGTAGCCCTCAAAGACGCCCAGACGCGAGAGCATGGAGGGCTCGGCCACCTCCTGGGGCGGGGGCGTGACCACGGGTGGTGTCTGCCAGGCCCAGGTCACGGGCGGCTCCTCTCCGCCCCCTCGCGCAGGGAGGCGGCGACGTCGCGGATGGTCTGTTCGAGCGGGACACGGGCCTGAAAGCCGATCGCCTCCCGCACACGAGTGAGGTCGGGCCGCCGCACGAGCAGGTCCTCGAACCCCCGAGCATATGCGGCGGCGTAGGGGACAAAGGCAAGGCGTGATGAGGACTCGGTGACCCGCACGACAAGTTCCGCGAGATCGCGGATAGTAATGGAGCGGTCGGAGCCGAGATTGAGCACGCGGCCCGTGCAGGCTGAGCTTGTGATGAGCGAGGGGAGGGCTCCGGAGACGTCGTGCACATCGCAGAAGCAGCGCGACTGCGAGCCATCGCCGTGCACCTGGAGGTCGGCGCCGCGGAGGGCGGCGGCGACGAAGCGCGGCAGGACCATGCCGTAGTCACCGACCTGTCGGGGGCCGACGGTGTTGAAGAAGCGGACGGCGACGACAGGGAGCGCGTGGGTGCGGTGATAGGCGAGGGCGAGGTACTCGTCGATGGCCTTGGTCTGCGCGTACGACCAGCGGCTGACGGTGGTCGGGCCGTACTGCACGTCGTCGTCTTCGCGGAACGGGACCTTGGCCGACTTGCCGTAGACCTCCGAGCTTGACGCGATGAGGGTTGGGGCGGGCGTGCCCTGTGGCCCGGCGCGGACGGCGAAGCGGAGGAGGGCTGCGGTCTGCTCGATGTTGGTCTCGATGGAGCCGATGGGGTCGTCGATAACGAGCTTGACGCCGACGGCAGCGGCGAGGTGGTAGATTTCGTGGAAGGTCTCGCCCGGCCCGAAAGCGGCGAGGGCGTGGTCGAGGTCGGCCTCGATGAAGCGGAGGCGTGGGTGCGAGCCGGGCAGGTTTGAACGGCGGCCCGTGGTGAGGTTGTCCACGACGGTGACCGAGTCTCCTCGTGCGAGGAGGAGGTCGGCGAGGTGGGAGCCGATGAACCCCGCGCCGCCGCTGATCAGCACGCGGGTGGGCGGGCGGCTGGGTGGGTGGACTGATGATGCGCCCTGCGGGTGGGGCAACTGGGGGCTCGGGGTGCGTGGTGTGGAGGGCTAGTCGTTGTGGTACTCGTGGGCGGTCTGGATGTTGCGCTTCATGTAGCCCCCGCTGGCGGACTGTACCCCGTTGACGACGATGCCGAGGAGGTCGCTGCGCGTGTCGGCCAGGTCGTTGCGGATACGGGCGACCATGCCCCGCTTGTCGGCCATGGCGCGGACGACGAGCAGGCTTGCATCCACGCGGTGGGCGAGGGCCATGGCGTCGCCCGCGACGACGGCGGGGGCGACGTCGATGATGATGAGGTCGTACATCGCGCGGCATTGGGCCAGGAGGGCGCCCACACCCTCGCCCGCGAGGCGCTCGAACACCCGGTGCTCCTTGGAGCCGGCGGTGAGCACGTCGAGGTTTGGCGAAGAGCTGGCCTGGACGGCCTTGGCGAGTTCGGCCTGGTTCGCGAGCACGTCGGCGAGCCCGGGGGTCTCACCAAGCCCGAAGACACGGTGGATCGACGGGCGGCGGAAGTTGGCATCGACCAGCAGAACCTTCTTGTCCGCGGCGGCGAAGGCGAGGCCGAGGTTGGTCGCGACGGTCGTGGCGCCGGCGGTCGGCATGCCGGACATGACGAGGAGCGTGCGGTGGTCGCCCGGCTGCATGCGCTTGGAGACGACGCCCCGCACCTGGCGGAAGCTCTCCGCAACGACGCCCCGGGGACGGTCGCGGAAGGCGGTCTCGACGGCACCCTGGCCCGCGGGGTCTTCGGCGGCGTCGGGGACCCAGCCCGCGAGGCGGGCGCGGGGGATGATGGTGACGTCGGAGGGGCCCTTGACGCGCTGGTCGATGAGTTCCCGGATGAAGATGACGCCGGCGGTGAGCCCGAGCAGGAGGACGGTGCCGCCCGGGACCATCATCTTGAGCTGGGGGAAGCTGAGCTGGTTGGGGATGCGCTCGGGCTGGAGGAGCTCGACGCGGGTGATGCCGGCGAGCTGCGAGTTCGCGAGCAGTCGCTGGAGGTCGGCGTTGAGCTCTGATCTGGCGCGGATGACGCCCTGGAGCTTGTTCTCCATGTCGTTGAGCTGCGACTGGGCCTTGGAGAGGTCGACCAGCGCGAGGTTCGCGTCGCGGTTCTGCTGGTCGAGGGTGGCCTCCTGGGCCTTGAGCGCGTCGATGGACTTGCGGGCCTGGTCGAGCTGCGAGCCGAATCTCTTCTTGAGCTCCTCGTCGCGCTTGGCGTTGAGGTTCTGCTCCACGGCGCGGATGTTGGCCTCGAGCGTGAGGTACTGGCGGTGCTCCTTGCTCGTGCCCGCCTGGATCAGGGATTGCAGCGAGTTCTGGAGGTTCTGGAGGTCGCGGCGGATGTCGAGGACGACCGGGAGGGTCTCGACCTCTTCGCGGAGGTCGTCGGTGTAGGCGACGCCCCCTGGGTTCTGGAGCTCGGCCTCCATCTGGCGGAGCATGGTCTCGCGGGCGCGGAGGCTCTGGCGGACTTCGATGAGCCGGCCGAAGGTCTCGGCGGCCTCGTTGCGCTTGGACTCGATGCGGTTGTCGATGGAGTCAAGGCCCCGGGTCTGGATCAGGTTTTCCTTCTGGGCGCCGAGAGTCGCGGCCTCACGGTCGAGGTCGGCGAGTCGGGCGCGGATGGCGGAGGTGGAGCCCTCCATGAAGATGCGGGAGGCCTCGTTGACCTGGGCCATGTACTTCTGGCGGACGGCACCGACGACGGCGGTGGCGTCGACCTTGTCCTTCCACTTCATCGACAGCTCGATCAGGTTGGTGCCGCCGACCATGCGGGCGCCCACGTCGTTGCGCAGGTCGCGGACGGCGCGGGTGGAGTCAATCACGCCGTCCTTGGCATAGGTGGCGTACCAGAGGGGTGCGGCGTTCTGTATGGCGGGGTCCTCGGCGACCTTTCGGAGGATGTCCTCGGAGGTCATGATGCGGACCTGCGTCAGCATGAAGCGGTTCATTTCCTCGGTGCTGATGGGGTGGGAGTTGGGGCGGGTCGGGTCGTCGCTGGGCTGGCTGCACTGGAAGAGCGCGGCGGAGGCCCAGACGGGCGCGACGCGCTTGAGGACGAAGTGCAGGCCCGCGCCGGTGACGGCGCCGATGACGGCAGCCACGCCGAGCACCCAGGCGTACTTGATGAGCAGCTTGACGGGGTCGATCGTGGAGGTCGCCGCCGGGGCGCCCGACGCGGCGGTGGGCATCGGCCTCTGCTGCTGGGCCGACGCGGTGCCGGGGATGGTTGTGATCGTGCTCATGGCTGCCTTCTGTGCTTCCCGCGGGCCGTCCCGCACTGCGAACCCCGACACCGGGCTAGGGCACACGGTGCGTGCGCCGGCCCCGCTGAGGGAGTGCCTGCTCGTACTTTCGGTCCGATACCCGGGCCCACTTCTGCCCGATCCGAACGGACCCGGCGGTTACTGACCGACCATCGTCCTAACTCTCTCGAACTCTGCCTTTGCGACGGGATCGATCGCCGCGGAGGGCTGGCTGACGATGCTCTCGGCCATACGCACGTAGTCCCGTGCCCGGTTCGTCAGACGCTGGCGTTCTTCGGGGGTCGGGGCCTGCTGGGAGAGCGTGATGAGGGCTTCGGCGAGGTGCGAGAGCATGTGCACGCCCGTGCGGGCGGAGCGGATGCGGTTCTTGTCGATGGTCTCGGTGTAGATGTCGACGGCCTCGGAGACCTTTCCGGACTTGAAGAGGGCGTAGGCGAGGGTGTCGGCGATGTCGGCGTTCTCCGGGTCGGCGTCGCGGGCCTTCTGGGCGAAGGGGATGGCGTCGGCGGGGCGGTTGAGGTCGACGGCGGTGACGTACGCGACGTTGTTGTTGAGCTCCGGGTCATTGGGGAACGCGGCGAGCCCGTCTCGCCAGGCCTTTTCGGCGAGGTCGAACTTGCGGTTCTCGTACTGCTTGGCGCCCATGAGGCGGTAGGAGAGGAGGCGGACGATCTCGGGGCGGGCTCCCTGGGCGAGCTTGGCGAGCTCCTTGATGCCGTCCTCGAAGGTCTCGGGCGACTGGACGAGGAGGGCGGCGCGGAAGTGGCCAAGCCAGTCGGCGGCGCCCGCGACGGCACCCTGGTTGATGGCGGCCTGGAGGAACGCGATGTGCTGGGCCGCGTCGGGCTGGATGCGCTGCATGTCCTGGTGCCAGAGGACCATGAGCGATTCCTTGCTCGGGTCCAGCAGGCGGACGGCTTCGAGGACGGCCTTGTTGGCGTCAACCTTCCGGTTCTGGGCGGCGCGGATGCGCGCGGTGGCCATGAGAAAGCCGGGGTTCTTGGAGACGCGGTCGGTGCCGATGGTGTTGAGGACTTCTTCGGCGCGGATGATGTTGGGGGAGCGGGGGTCGAGGAGCGCATCGAGCGTGCGCTGGACGACACCGTCGTTGGGGTCGAGCGCCATGGCCTGGGTGAAGAAGTCCTGGGCGATGGTGACGCGCCCGCCGCCAAGGAAGAGGTTGCCCATCTGGACGAAGATGAGGGGGTCTCGGGGCCGGGCCTTGATGACGTCGGCGACGGCGGCCTGGGCTTCCTGGTCGCGGCCGAGGCGGACGAGGTCGGAGACAAGGCCCACGAGCAGATCGTTGTCGAAGGGGTTGAGGGTGAGGGCCCGCTTGAGGTCTTCGAGGGCGCGATCGGTTTCGGTGGGCTTGCCATCGCGGTCGCGGACCTTGGCGTAGGCGGCGGCACGGAGGCGGTAGGTCTGCCACATGTTTGGGGCGAGGGCGGAGGCCTGGGTGAAGTCGGCGATGGAGTCGCGGAGGGTCTCGTCCTTCAGGGCGAGGAACTGGCCCCGGCGGATGAAGACGGTGGGCTCCTTGGGGAACTTGGCAACGGCGTCGTCGAGCGCGCGGCGCTGGCCGGCGGGGTCGCCGAGCCCGCCCCGGATGCTGGCGTTGAGGAGGAGGCTGATGTGGTCGGGCTGGACGACCTTGAGGAGGGGGGCGAGTTCCGTCTCGGCCTCCTGGAACTTGCCGAGGCTGATGAGGGCCTCGACGAGGCGCTTGCGGAACTGGAAGTCGGGGGTGTCGCCCCCGGCCTCGAGGATGCGGCGGAGGGCGTCCACGGCGCGGGCCGGGACACCGGAGAAGATGAAGAGGTCGGTGATGGCCTTGTCGGCCTCGAGTGCCTTGGGGTCCTGGTAGGCGCGTGCGGCGTCAAGGCGCTGGGAGGCGCCCTCGAGGTCGTTGCGGGAGAACAGGAAGCGGGCGCTGGCGATCTGCGTGTCCAGCTTCTGCTTGTTCTGGGCCTGCTTGTCGCGGAAGGTGTCGTAGGCACCGGCGGCCTCGGCTCGCTTGTTGGAGGCCCAGAGGAGCGCGGCCTCGAGGCCCACGGAGTCCAGGTCTTCGCCCAGTGCGCGGACGCGGGCGACCATCTGCTCGGCCTTGGCGATGTCGTTGAGCCTCAGGTAGATTTCGCCCAAGGCGAGGAGGTTGTCGCGGTCGTTCTCGCGAACGGTCGCGATGCGCTCTCGGCGGACGCGGGCGACGTTGGCGTCGCCCACCTGCTGCTCGAGCCGGAGCCAGATGTCCTCGAACTCGCGATCACCCTGGCCCCCGGCGAGGCCGGAACGGGCCACGGCGAGGGCTTCGGAGGCCCGGTCGATCTCGACGAGGCCCTTCATGAGGTCCTTGAGGCCTTCGGGGTCGTTGGGGCGGCGGGCGAGCGAGACGCGGTAGTTTGCAACGGCGTCGTCCTTGCGGCCGTCGGCCATGAGGAACCGGCCCAGCAGGCGGAACGCCTCGGGCTGCGCGCCGCCTGTGTTCACGACCTCCTGCATGAGGTCCGCGGCCTCGCGGAAGCGGGCCTGGGCCGCGAGCAGGCGGGCGCGGAAGGTCCGGCCCTCGTACTTGTCGGCGTTGAGCCGGGCCGCCTCGTCGGCGAGCTGGTTGGCGCGGTCGAGGTCCTTCTTCTGCAGGGCCTCGATGAAGGAGACCTCGAGCACCTGCACGTTGTCCTTGCCGAGCGCCTGGAGGTCGGCGAGCGCCTTTTCGACGTCGGCCTCCTTCTTGTAGTCGCGGGCGACCTGGTAGCGCTGCAGGGCCTTCTCGACGTCCGTCTGCTCGCTGAGCTCGATGAGCTTGAGGCGCATCGTGTATTCGTCACGCTCGGCGAGCGCGATGGCGAGGTTCTTGAGCGCCTTGTTGTCCGGGTGCTTCGCGGAGGCGTCCCGCAGAGCGTTGCCGGCCTTCTCGGGCTCACCCAGGCGGCGGTAGACCATCGCGAGGGCCTGCGCGATGCGGGGATCCCAGTTGTGGGCCGTGAGGCCGCTCTCCAGGAGCGCGGCGATCTGGCGGTCGGCGCTGGTGTCCACCACTCCCTTGCGGCTGATGCCCTCGGCTTCCAGGAGCAGGCGGACCACGGGGTCCTTCACGTCGGCGGCCTTGGTGGGGTCGGCGGCGGCGCCCACCTGGCTCAGGCGTTCCTTCAACTCGGCGCGATCGGGGTAGATGCGTGCCAGTCCCTCGTAGATCTCCCTGGCCTTGTCGTATTCGCGCAGGGAGACGTGCAGCTCGGCGAGCGCGACGGTCGCGTTGTAGTTCTGGGGCTGGATCTGCAGCGCGTAGGCGAGGCGGTCGCGGGCGGCGCCGGGCTGCTGCCGGCGGACCGCGACCTGCGCCCAGATCAGCATCGAGTCGACGTCCAGGCCCTGCTGAACCTTGAAGAGGTTGTCGAAGGCGCGATCGGTCTTCTCCATGTCGCCCTCGACGAACGCCAGCCACGCCTCGGCGAGGCGCATGCGGGTCGAGTCTGCGGCCTCGGTCGTGCCGAACGCGGCGACGTAGGACTTTGCGCTGGCGACCTTGGCCTCGAGCGTTTCGGGCGTGGCCCGCACCGCGTCGCGGAGCGCCCACATGGCCTGGAAGAACCGGGCCTGGGACTTCTGCTGGAAGAGCCGGGCGCCCTCAAGGCCCACTCCCTTGGGCGGGAGGTCGAGGATCGCCTTGAGCTGCGCGGCGGCGTCGGCGAAGTTGTCCTGCTGGCTCAGAAGGTCGGCGCGGAGGGCGATGAGGTCGGCGCTGGTCGGGTTGGCCTCGAGCAGCCGACGGGTCAGTTCCTGGCAGCGCGCGGGGGACGTCTGGGGTTCGAGCGTTGCCTCGAGCTGACGCAAGCCCGCGATCAGGTCGACATCGATCTTGGCGGGGTCGAGGGCCGCGACGCCGGCCCACGCGGCCTCGTAGGGCTCCTTGAACTGCTCGGCGAAGCGCCGCCCGGCCTCGGCGGGGTCCAGGGGCGGCTTGCCCGCGTCGGTCAGGGCCTTGCTGTCGGCCTGGAACTTGAGGACCGCCTGGCCAAGCCCGCGGCGGACGAAGGCGAGTTGGACTTCGGTGTTGTTCGGGTTTGCGGCGAGAAACTTGGTGAAGACCTCACCAGCGGCCTTTTCGAGGTCCGCCGCGGCCTGCGTGTCGCCCTGCTGGGTCGCACGGGCGGCCATGCCCTGGAGAAGGCCCTCGAGGCCCACGGCGGCGGCGCCGTCGGCGGGGTCGGCCTTCAGGGCGGCTTCGAAGTCGTCCTTGCAGTCGGTCCACGCGGAAGAACGGGCGTCGGGCGTCTCGGCGAGGAGGCGAAGCCGGGCGAGCCCGCGGTAGCGTCGGAGGGTCTCCCACTCGCCCGAGGGCTTGCCGGAGTGCATCGCGATGAAGGCGTCGCACTCGGTGACCATGAACTCGGCCGCCTGGCGGTTGAACGCACCGGCGATGAGTGTCTTGCGCCGGCTCTCGAGGTAGTCGCGCTGGGCCGCGATGTTGTCTCGCTGCACGACGCCGAGCTGGCGGCAGGCGCCGAACCAGCGCTGCAGCTTGTCGTCGAAGGCGACCTGGGTCGTGGGAACGATGTGCTCGAGCGCTTCCTTCCAGAGCTTCACGTACTCGGGGTTTGCCTTCTCCTTGGAGACGGCCTTGGAGGCGTGCATCTCGGCGGTGGTCCAGTCGCCCTCGGCGCCGGCCGCCTTGGCGGCCCGGGCGTGGTCGTCGGCGCTCTTTACCAGCATGGCGTAGGCGGAATAGCCGACGCCGGCCCCGAGGAGGACGAGGACCGTGCCGAGGATCGCGACGAACTTGACGTTGACCTTGGAAGCCATTGGAGTCTCCGAAGCCGCGTCGGGCGATGCGCCCGGCGGGGGAAAAGGACGGGGGGTTCAGGGGGCTGGAGCCCGCCTGGGGTTGTCGGGCGGGTAGGCGCCGGTGTCGACGTCGACCCAGTCGGGGGCGCACTCCATGATGTCGCCCAGGAGCTCGCCGATGAGGCTGGAGGCCTCGCGGGCGAGGTGCTCGCCGTCGGTGATGCCGGCGACGCTGGTGACCTGGACCTTCATGTAGTACGCGTAGTGGGCGTTGAGATCGAAGGCGAGGAGGCGGACGTCTTCTGCGCGGCAGACGGTCCCGCCGTTGGCGATGAAGAAGTAGCCGGCGTAGAGGTCGCCGGACTTGTCGAGGAACTTCATGGTGCGCAGCCGCACGTTTTCCGGCTCGCGGGGCAGGCGCGCGTAGCGCCCGGTGCTGGTGCGGATGCGGAAGACCTTGCCCTTGAGATCGGCGGGCACGTCGTCGTCGGTCTGCCAGGCGAAGCCCTGGTGCAGGTCGAGGGGGAGGTTGCCGATCACCTCGCCCAGCATCATGCCACCGCCGACGAAGCAGCGGTCCGGCACGTGGGGCACGGTGTCGATCATGCCGGTGTAGTACGCGGCGTGGAACTGCAGGAGCACGGGCTCCCTGTCGGTCTGGCCCTGCTTGCCCACGACCTTGCGCTGGTAGACGCGCGAGATGTAGTTGGAGGTGCCCAAAACCTCCTCGACGTCCTTCTCTTCGCGGCGGTCGACGGCGCCCGCGGGGCGGACCCACGAGGGCGTCTCGGCCGGGAGACCGGAGAGCAGCTTGCCGCTGGCGGGGTAGATCTTCTCTTTGCGGAGCTGGATCTTGAAGACCCGTTGCACGGTGGAGAGGCCGGCGGCGGATCCCCCCAGGACCAGGAGGGTGACGATGAGCGCGGGCCAGCGGCCGTTCATCATGACGCGGCCCCCTGAGGTTCCGCGTCCTCGCGGAGCACCTTGTTGAGGACCCAGACCACGCCCATGAACAGGAACAGGGAGGGAACCAGGAGGATGGTCCCGATCATCATGTGGGCGTCGCCCGTCGCGAGCGTGGGGTCGTAGAGCGTGACCAGGCCCAGGATCGCGACGCGGAAGACGTTCATCAGGACCGCGACGGGCACCGCGAGCATCAGGAGCGCGATGCGCTGCCACCAGTGCCGACAACTGAAGAGGCCGACGGTCGCGGCGAGGGCGAGGAAGGCGATCACCATGCGCATGCCGGAGCACGCCTCGGCGACGTTGAGCGGGTGGACCTTGCCCTTGTGGATGACCTCGAGGGTGTTGCCGCTGACCTCGACGAGGAACCAGTCGCCCGGCATGCCGACGAGCTTGAGGACGTACCAGGCGCCCTTGGAGGCGAGGAGCTGCAGGGGGAAGGTTGCCTTTTCCATGACCTGCTGCGACACCATGACGGCGAAGACGAGCATGGCGATCGGGATGAAGAGCAGGCGAAACATCGCGGGGCCGGTGAGCAGCAGGGCCGCTCCGGCCAGCGTGAGGATCATGGAGTAGCCCTGCAGCATGTGGTTGGGCACGCCCACGATGAAGAAGAAGTAGCAGACGACCCCGAGCAGCATGGGAAGGATGCCGGGCCAGAACGTCCGGGCGGGGGTCGCGAGCACCTCGGCGCGGCGCTGCCAGATGAGATAGGCCCCGAGCACGGGCATGAGGAAGGAGTGTCCCCAATCCTGCTTCATGCCCCAGCTGTGGAGCGACTGGGCCCTCAGCCAGTCCTGGAAGAGCCAGCAGAACGCCGCGAGCACCAGCCCGATGCGGACCCAGGCGTCCCAGGGGAGCCCGAGCGCACCGACACCGGCGGTGGCAAGAGGGGTGGCGGGGTTTTTGGAACTCACGCTGGTCACAGTCGATCCGCGCTCCGTAGGCCGCCTACGCCCCTCGTCCCTGAGGGGTTCGCAGGACCACACACACGGCGACGCCCCACTCCGTGGAGACGGCTTACTGCACCTGGCGGACCGCCTCCGGTCCGAAGATGTCGTTGCTGAGGTTCCGATCGAGCACAAATCCAAACCCGTACGAAGCCCGGAGCCCGCTGCGGATGACTGCCAAGGGGAGGGCCCAGAAGTTGGTCCCCACCACTACCTCGTCGTTGGGCTTGAGGAAGATGTCGGGCTGCTCACGCCGAGCGATGGCGGCGCCATCGAGCATGATCGTGGACTGGCGGTCCTTGCCCACGCGGCGGGTGAGGTCGATGCGTTCGGGGATGGCGATGGAGGAGTATCCGCCCGCGGCGCCGCGGATGGCGGCCATGAGGGTCATGCCGTTGGCGGGCAGGCCATAGACGCCGGGGCGGGCCACCTGGCCGCTGATGTACACCACACCCGAGGGGGGCGTGGGCACACGGATGACGTCGCCCGGGCGGACGACGACGTTGACGGCCTGCTTGCCCGCGAGGAGGTCCGCCATGGGGATGCGGATGACGCGCTGGGTGAGGAGCTCTTCCTCTGCGGCGGCAGCATCTGGGGTCGCGGCGGGCGTGGCACGGGTGACCAGCTGCGTCCATCGGCCGTTGATGAAGACCCAGCGCGTGTCGCCCGTGCGCGCGGGCGCGTCGGGCCTTGCCGCCTGGGGCTGGTCCTCCGGCAGGTTGATGGCCGGGGCCTTGGGCTGCGTGGCGGTGCCGGGCTGGCGACGGAACGCGGACGGGCTGGGCGGGTCCTTCTTGGGCGGCGCGAGTTCGTCGATGATGTCGAGGATGGGCCTGGCGTCCGCGGGCGGGGCCTCGCCGTTGAGGCTTGGGGTGGCGGGAGGAGAGGTGGGGTTTCCGCTGGTTTCCTCGGAAAGGGCGACCTGGCGGATGATGTGGACCTCTTCGGCGGTTTCGTCGAACTTGCCGCCCACGGTGAGGGCCTCGAGGAGGCGGAAGTTGGCGCGCTGAACGAAGTACGGGCCCGGGCGATCCACGCCTCCGACGAGGGTGTAGGTCTGCTGGCGCTGCGAGGTGGAGACGACGGAAGCAAGCGGGTTGGTCACCAGGCGGCGCATGGCGTCCTTGATGACGTCGGTGATCTCGGCGGTGGTCTTGTCGTTGACGTAGAGACGGCCGAGCTGGGGGAGCTCGATCATGCCGCGCGCGTCAACCTCGACCTCGTGATCCTCGGCCTGGTTGCGGGTGATGAGGTCCCAGAGGGTGATGCGGAGTGTGTCGCCCGGGCCGACGCGGTATTGCTTTGGCTGGGGGATGAGGTCTCCCGGGAGCGGGTCGCTGTATTCGACGAGCTCGCCGGATTCGTCCTCGATGGCGGCGATGCGGTTGAGGATGGGCATGGAAACGGGCGTGGCCTCCCAGCGGCCGCTGCCTGCGGTGGAGGGATCAATGAAGGACTTCCCGGAGCAGCCGCCGAGGCCGATGGCCGCGAGCCCTGCAAGTCCGAGAACCTTGGCGACCCCCCACCGTTGTGCATTCTCCGTGTGCGAATAAACCACGCCTTCGCTCCTTCCGCGCCTCCGGCAATTCCTAACAAAGACCGTCACCCTCCGGAGGGTGAGTCGATCATAGTTCCCGGACCCAAGGATCGACCGCAACGGGGGGGCCGGTTGAACAGCGGGCGCCAAAAAAGGCTCTCCCCGGGGTTCCGAGGGAGGGTACGCCGCCGGTCGGCACCATGTTTGCGCGTTGCTACCCTCCCGGCAGTGACGAAGCCCCCCGAGGTGCCCACCGAGATGCCCCCCGAGACCCCTCAAGATCCGACCAGGGATGCCCGCACACTGGCCCGGCACCCCAGGCCACTGGGGGGTGACCCACTCCGAACGATCGACCCGCCGAAGCTGAGCCTGTCGGGCATGGTCTTGAACAACCAGCAGGGCAAGGACACGCTGGCGGTGAAGCGCAAGCCTGACTGGCTGCGTGCGAAGGTGCCCGGTGGGCCCGGGTATACGCGGCTCAAGGGCATCATGAGCGAGCACCGGCTGCACACGGTGTGCGAGGAGGCGGGCTGCCCGAACATGGGCGACTGCTGGGCGCGGGGCGTCGCGACCATCATGATCCTGGGGGACACGTGCACGCGAGCGTGCGGGTTCTGCAACGTCAAGACGGGCCGGCCCGCGACGCTGGATCGGGACGAGCCCAGGCGGGTCGCGGAGTCGCTGGCCCTGATGGGCCTGAGGCACGTGGTGATCACGTCCGTGAACCGGGACGAGCTGCCCGATGGCGGCGCGGGGATCTGGGCGGAGACCATCGTGCGGACGCGCGAGGCCTGCCCGCGGATGTCGGTGGAGGTGCTGATCCCGGACTTTGAGGGCAACTGGCCCGCGCTGCAGATGGTGGTCGACGCGCGGCCTCACATCATCAACCACAATCTCGAGACGGTCCGCCGCATGTACCCCGCGGTGAGGCCCAGCGCGAAGTTCGACCGCTCGCTGGACCTGCTCAGGCGGGTCAAGGAGGCAGGAGCGGTCGCAAAGACGGGGATCATGGTCGGCATCGGCGAGAAGGACGAGGAGGTGCTCTCGCTCATCGACGACCTGGTGGCGAGCACGGGGGCGGGCGGGGGCGACGCGTGCGACATCCTGACGATCGGGCAGTATCTGCAGCCGACGCGGAACCACCTGCCGATCGACCGCTGGGTGCACCCGGACACGTTCGCGATGTACAAGTCCGAGGGGCTGAGGCGCGGGCTGAAGGTCGTGGAGTCCGGGCCGCTGGTGAGGTCGAGCTATCACGCGGACCATCAGGCGGACTCGCTGACGGGGATCGGAGACGAACGCTCGGCGGAGGGCCGGAGGGAGATGCTCCGGAAGCTGGGGCGGGAATAGCCGCGGGGGATCGGGCGCGCAGAGGCGCGGGCGGGCGTGCGTATCCTCGGCATCATGATGGACGTTCAACGGCGCGGAGGAGTGCGGACGAAACCCGCGTGGGCGGTGCTCTTTGTGGGCGTAGCGATCACGGCGGTGCTCGCCGGTCGTGCGGGGAGCGACAGCCGCGGGAGCGATTCACACTCGGGGCGCGAGTCGCACGGGGCGTCGCACGAGACACCCAACGACCTCGCAACCTCTCACCCGGACCCGCTCTCGCTCGCAGATGCGCTGACCAGGTTCAGCATTGCGCCGGGGTTTCGGATTCAGGTGGCGGCGGCGGAGCCAATGGTTGAAGCGCCCGTCGCGATGAACTTTGACGAGCGCGGGCGGGCGTGGTTGGTGGAGATGCGGGGCTACATGCCCGACCTGGAAGGCTCCAACGAGCTGGAGCCCAACGGGCGGATCGTGGTGCTGACAGACACGGATGGTGATGGGGCGTTCGACGAGCGCCGGGTGTTCCTGGAGGGCCTGGTGCTGCCCCGCGCGGTGCTGCCCTGCTTCGGCGGGGCGCTCGTCATCGCGCCGCCCGACCTGATCTTCGCGAAGGACACGGATGGGGACGGAGCGGCGGACACGCGGACGGTGCTCGCGACGGGCCTTGGGGGCCTTGACAACCCGGAGCACGCGCCCAACTCGCTGACGTGGGGCCTGGACAACTGGGTGCACCTGTCGCAACACAACGCGGAGTACAGGTTTGATGGCGAGCGGGTCACGACCCGGCGCACGCCCGGGCACGGCCAGTGGGGGCTGACGCAGGACGACCGGGGGCGGCTGTACTACTCGCCCAACCCCGAGGCGCTGCGGGGGGACCTGTTCCCGAAGCACTACGCGTCGCGGAATCCGGCGCAGCGCGACCCGGCGGGGATCAACCGGCTGGTGAGCCCTGACCAGACCGTGTGGCCCGCGATCCCGACGCCCGCGGTGAACCGGGCGTACATGGACGGGGTGCTGAGGCCGGACGGACGTCTCGCGGCGCACACCGCGGCCTGCGGGCCGACGATCTATCGCGAGTCGATACTGCCCGGGTGCACAGGTGACGCCTTTGTGTGCGAGCCCGCGGCGTACATGGTGCGAAGGCTGCACGTGGCTGAGACCGGCGCCGGACCGGTGGCGATCAACGCGTATGACGGCGCGGAGTTCCTGACCTCTACGGACGTGCGGTTCCGTCCGGTGTGGACCTGTTCCGGGCCGGACGGGGCCCTCTACATCGTGGACATGCACCGGGGGATCATCCAGCACAGGCAGTTCATCACGCCCTATCTGAAAGAGCAGACGGCGAGGTTGGGCATCCAGGGGCCGCTGAACATGGGGCGGATCTACCGGATCGTGCCCGAGACGGGAACGCCGGGCGTGCGCGAACTTCCCGCGGACGCTCCCACGGAGCGGCTGGTCGCGATGCTCGACGCGCCCGATGGGTGGTGGAGGCTCACGGCCCAGAGGCTGCTTGTGGAGCGACGCGACCCCGGGGCCACGGCGCTGCTCGATGCGATGCTGGCGTCGGGTGCTCCCCGCGGGGCGATGCACGCCCTCTGGACGCTGGACGGCACCGGCGCTCTGACGCCGGCCCACGTGCTGCGGGCGATGCAGTCCGGCGACACCGCGCTGCAGAACGCGGGCGTGCGCGTGGGGGAACGCTTTTTGGGTGAAGAGCGGGTGCGGCACGCGATGATCGCGCTGGGGTCGCTCCCCGGCACGCGGGTGCAGGTGTTGCTCTCGCTGGGCGAGGACTCGGGAGAGGATGTGCCGGGGACCATCGCGAGGCTCGCGACGGCGCCGGACTGCGGCAGCGTGGACCGCTCGGCCGCCGTGTCCTCGCTCGCGGGCCGGGAGGTGGCGGCCCTGGACGCGGTGCTCGGGACGGAGTGGGACTCGGCGGCGCCCCGCGCGCTCGCGGCGGACCTGGCCGACTGCCTGCTGCGGACGGATCGCTCCGAGCCGCGGCTCGCGGTGCTGGAGCGAGTGGCATCGCACGCGAAGGGCTCGCCGGCCAAGGCGGGGGTGCTGCTGGGGCGCGTGGCGGCGTATCAGGGCGTCGGGAAGGACAAGGCCCGGACGATCGTGCTAGACGCGGAGCCGAAGGGTTGGAGCGCCGTGCTCGCCGAAGGCCCGCTCGCGAAGGACGCGCTGGCCAGCGACGCGCTGGTCACCTGGCCCGGGAAGCAGGCGGCGGAGGCGGCGGCGGAGTTGCGTCCGCTGTCGAAGGACGAGCAGGCGAGGTTTGATTCGGGGAAGGGTTTGTTCGCGACGTGCAGCGGCTGCCACGGGCTGGACGGCAACGGGACGACGGGGCAGATCCCGCCCCTGGCGGGCTCGGCGCGGGTTCAGGGGCGGCCTTCGCGGGTGATCCCCGTGCTTCTGCACGGCCTGATGCCCACGCCGGTGCCGGGGCAGCCTCCACCCACGCTCATGCCCCCGGTGCCGTTTGATGATGAAGAGTCCATCGCGGCGGTGCTGACCTATGTGAGGCGCGCGTGGGGCAACCGCGGCGAACCGGTGACGCCCGAGGACGTCGCGCGAATCCGCGAACTGACGGACGACCGCTCGAAGCCCTGGACCGTGGAGGAACTCGATGCACTGCCTTAGAGCCACGGCGTGTCGCCGGGTCGTTCTCTCCCTTGCCCCGCTGATGGCCCTCCTGCTCGCGTCGTGCGCCGCAGCACCGGCGCAGCAGCATGGGGGCTGGGTGGACCTGTTCGACGGCGAAACGCTGAACGGCTGGACGCGCAGGGGCGGGCAGGCGACCTACGAGGCCAGGGAGGGGTGCATCGTGGGCACGACAGCCCCCAACCAGCCCAACACGTTCCTATGCACAGATGCGACCTACGCCGACTTCGAGCTGACGCTGGAGTTTCTCGTGGATGCGGAGCTCAACAGCGGCGTGCAGATCAGGAGCGAGTCCAGGCCGGACTACCAGAGCGGGCGCGTGCACGGCTACCAGATCGAGATCGACCCGTCGCCCCGCGCGTTCACGGGCGGGGTGTACGACGAGGGCCGGCGCGGATGGCTCGCGGACCTGAAGGAGAACCCCGCGGCCCAGCGGGCCTTCAGGCAGGGCGAGTGGAACGCGCTCAGAGTGGTCGCGCTGGGGCCGGAGATTCACACGTGGGTCAATGGCGTGCCCGCGGCAAGCCTGCGCGACGAGGTGACCCCGCGCGGGTTCATCGGGCTGCAGGTGCATGGCGTGGGCGCGAGAGCCGAACCGCTGACCGTCCGCTGGCGGAACATCAGGCTGCTGCGGCTGGATGGTGACGGGGCCCGCTGAGCCCTAGGACGAGCGGCGCCGCCCACCCAGGCAGCAGAGCCCCGCGAGAACCAGCACGCCGCTGCCGGGCGAGGGGACCATGTGCTGCGCGTAGCTCCCGAGGAGGAAGTGGACGCGCGACGTGGGGTGGAGCTGGTCCCAGAAGACATAGTCGTCGGGGTTGATCCGGCCCGCGACCGCCGGGTTGCGCTGCGGGGTGAAGATCGCGGCGGAGAAGTCTCCCGCGGCGACGATGTTGCGGGTCGTGTCTCCCGGGGTCCACCACAGGCGCCCGCGGACGAGCTGGTCGAACATGCCGTGGACGTCCATGGTGCGGACAACGACGTTGGGCGCGCTGTCCTTCAGGCGGTTGAAAGCATGGAGCTGCTCGGACTTGAACAGAGCGCAGGCCTCCGCGAGGGCGGTGCGGGCGCCGGCGCCGAGGGCGCGGCCCTCGGGGGTGAGTTCGAGAGGGGGCACGTTGGGCCAAAGGATGGTGATCTCCCGGCCCTGCGGGACATGCTCGGAGAGCAGGCGGATCTGGGACTCGATGTTGGAGACCGCGGTGCGGGCGGTGGTGCGGAGGGCCGCGGCGGTGGGGTCGGCGGCCATGGCGCGGTCGCGGAGGTCGTTGCCCCCACCCCAAAGGACGTAGAGGTTGTCGGACGCGGCACCTCGGGCGCCGAGGGTTGACACATAGTCACGGACCTGGGTGCCCATGTTGCGCCCGATCTCGATGTCGCGACCAAAGACACGGCGGGTGACGATGCCCTCGGCGGTCGTGGCCCCGCCGTAGGCGTAGTTCGTGGCGCGAGCACCACCGGCCCTGGAGTTCACGGCGCGGTTGCCCGGCCCGATGAGAAGGTCGGCGAGGCGCTCGTGCCAGACCCCGGTGAACGATGCGGTCTGCATGTTCATGCGCGCGAGGGTGGTGTTCTCGCGGTCGTTGGTCCAACGGCCGTTGCTGTAGAACGGATTCTCCGGGCGGCCGAGCCCGAGGGCGCGGGTGTTCCCGGTATCGGAAAGGCTGTCGCCAAAGACGACGAGCTTCGTGAAGGTCGGGTCGGCGGCGGCGACGCCGGAGAACGATGCAAGGGCGAGCAGGGTGAGTGCGGCTCGGTTCATGGACGTGCTCCTCTGGGCTCGGGCCCTGAGAGGAGAACGCCGGGATCAGTGCTTACTCACGGCGATGGCTACTCATCGAGCGCCGCCTCGACGACTTCCCGCAGCTTTTCGGAGAGCACGGGGGAGTAGCCGGTCTCACGGAGGAGTACGTTGCCGTCGCGCCCGATGACGATGACGGTGGGCAGGGCGGAAACGCCATAGTCCGAGGCGACGGGCTCGCCCTTGACGAGGACGGGGTAGGACCCGCCCAGTTTCTGGAGGCTCTCGACGGGGTCGCCCTTGTCGTTGACGTTGATGCCCAGGACGACGAGGCCCTTTCGGGCGTGCGCCTGGTGGAGCGCCTCAAGGTCGGGGACGGCGAGTTTGCAGGGGACGCACCAGCTCGCCCAGAAATCGAGCACGACGACCTTGCCCCGGAGGTCTGCGAGGGTGACGGGGACTGCGCCGCGGCTGGGATAGAGCGTGAAGTCGGGGGCGTGGAAAGAGGCGTCCGAGAGGCGTGGGCTGAAGATGGCCCCCGCCGCACAGATGCACCCAAGCGCGATCCACATTCCGAGCTTTTTCATCGGACTCGCTCCCAAGGCCCCTCACAGGGGGATGAGATCGGCCGTGCGGGGGCTGAGGTGGAGCGGGGGGCGGTTCAGGGTTCCCCGTGGCAGCTACTCGGACGTCACAGGCGTTGGGGTCGGCGCGGGCGGCGTGCCTCGGAGGGCGGCGCGAAGGCTCTCGGACATGTCGCCCACGATGCTGTAGGCGAGGGGGACCAGCACGAGGGTGAAGAGCGTGGAGACGAGGAGTCCGCCCACGGTGACGGCGCCGAGGCCCCTGTAGACCTCCGAGCCCGCACCGGGCGCGAGGATGAGCGGGAGCCCACCCCCGAGGGTCGTGAGGGTGGTCATCAGGATGGGGCGGATGCGGGTTCGGACGGACTCGGCGATGGCCTGCTTGAAAGGCAAGGGCGCGTCGGTGCTGCCGAACTTCTCAGGGTGCGCGAAGTTCATGGCCTGCTCGACGAGCAGGATGGCGTTGTTGACAACGGTGCCCACGAGGATGACGAAGCCGATCATGGTGAGCGTGTCGAGTTGCTGGGGCGCGAGGTCGTGGTTGCTGAGCGTCCACTCGTGCACGATGCGGAGCGCGCCGAAGCCGCCGACAACCGCGAATGGGACGCTGAACATGATGACCAGCGGCGTGAGGAAGCTCTCGAAGAGCGCGCACATGACGAGGTAGACGACGAGGATTGCCCAGACAAAGCGGGCCAGGATGAGCTGGGGCTGGAGCGCCAGGCCGAAGAAGACGACGGCAAGAACCAGGCCAAGGAGGATCGCGCCGGCGAAGGCGTAGCCGGGGCGGCCGGTCTGGCGCCGCGCGGCTCGGAGCGCCGCGACCAGGGCGAGCAGCACGCCCCCAGCGGCGCACGCCAAGGCGACCCAGCGCATGACGTCAGACCACCAGGGCCGCTCGGCCCCCGCGGGGACGACGCCCAGCATCGACACCTTGACCTGATCGAGCTTGGCGGCGGTGCCCTCCATGCGGACGCGCATGGTCGAGTCGATGAGCCCCGCGGTGCGCGCCGGCCCGATGACCTCGGTCTCGATCTGCGTGATCATCTCCTCGATGGTGACGCCCTGAGGCGGCTTGATCTCGAGGGTGACGGCGGGAAGCTCCTCGATGCGGCGGATCTCCTGTGGAGACTGCCCGGGCTCGATGGAGGCGATGGTGCCGAGCGGCACGGCCCCACCGCCGGGGACGTAGACGGGGAGCTCCGCGATGCGCTCCTTGGTGGCGAGAGCGCCCCCGACCGGCAGGATGACCAGGTCCACGCTCCGGTCATCGAGGCGGAAATCGCCCGCGAATGCGCCGTCGACGAGCGAGCGGAGCGGGACCGCAAGGTCGGAGGTGCGGAGGCCGAGCTCGCGGCCCTGGCGCGTGAGGCGGAGGCGCCACTCGCCCTGGAGCTTGTTGAAGTTAGCGGGCGCGGGCGTGACGCTGGTGCCGAAGCCGTACTTCGCGCCGGCAAGGCCATAGCACATCTCGGCGGCGCGGAGCACTCTGCCGAGGTCGGATCCTGAGATTTCGACGTTGATGGTGTTTCCGCCGCGGATACCCCCGCCGAAGATGGAGGCTTGGCTCGCGCCGCCGAAGGCGTCTGGCATGCCGTTCATCGCGCCCGTGAGGAGGACGCCCACGGGGATCACTCGCTGCGGGTCGTCAGAGATGGCGCCGGCGAACATGCCGCCCTCGAACGCGCCGACGAAAAAGTTGCGCACGCCCACAGGGTCATGGGGCGGGCCTCCCCATGGGGACTGGATGGGCGGAAGGCTCTTCACGGCATCGGGAGAAGCGCGATCGTCGACGAGGTACGCGCCCATCTTGTGGTCGATGCCGTCGGCGTAGGCGTTGAGCTGGGCCTGAGACTGGCCGGGGGGGATGAGCATGCCGCCAAAGACGAGGTTCTGGTTTCCGGGGGGAAGGTAATCCAGGGGCGGCATGAGCTTGATGGAGCCGATGATGCTCGCGCCGGCGAGGACGATGATGGACAGAGGCCGGAGCGACCAGCCTCTCCAGCCGGTCATGAGCCAGAGCACAACTCGGGCAAGCCAGGCATTAAACTTGCCCAGGACATCAGTAAAGCCCCACAGGGTGGCAAGGCCCGTTGTGCGGCGCGTGCCCGAGGATGCCCGGGCGACGATCGCGGCGGCGGAGGGCACCACGGTGATCGCGACGATGAGGGAGAGAGAGACGGAGACCGCCATCGCGAGGCTGAGATCGAAGAAGAGCTGGCCGACCTCCTCGCGGATGGTGAGGATGGGCGCGAAGACGACGACGGTGGTCAGCGTGCTGCCCAGGATCGCCACCCACACCTCTCTCGCTCCCTGGTAGACGGCGACCAAGGGCGCATCGCCCATGGCGCGGCGGCGGTCGATGTTTTCGAGCACGACGATCGCGTTGTCCACCACCATGCCCGTGGCGAAGGCCAGGCCCGCGAGAGAGACGACGTTGATGGTGCGACCCGCGGCGAGCATGACCAGGAAGGTGCCGATGATGGAGATGGGGATGGCGAGCCCGATGATGAGCGTGCTGCGGACCGAGCGGAGGAAGAGGAGGAGGACGAGGAGGGCGAGCCCTCCGCCCTGCCACAGATTGCCGAGCACGAGATCGATGGCGCTCTGGATGTAGATGGTCTCGTCGTAGACCTGGCGGATGCGGAGGTGCCTGCCAACGTCGGGGTCCAGCCGGGGCAGGATCTCGGTGCGGACATCGCCCAGGCGGCCCCGGACGTCCTCCATGATGGACATGACGTTGCTGCCGCTCTGGCGGATGATGTTCATCGCCATGCAGGGCACGCCCATGGAGCGGACGAACCCCCGGGCGCGTTCGTGGCCCATATCGACGGTGGCGACGTCGCTGACGTAGACGGGCCGCCCGCCCTCGTAGGAGACGACGGTGTCAAGGACGTCCTGCGCGGTGCGATACTGGCCCATCAGACGGACGCGGACGTCGCGCTTGCCCTCTGGGATGCTGCCCGCGGAGACGTTGCGGTTTTCGCCCCGGAGGGCGGCGTCGACCTGTGCGTAGGAAAGGTTCCGCTGGGCGAGGAGCACGGGGTCGACGAGCACGCGGACCTCTCGCTCGCGCCCGCCGTAGATGTTGACCTCCGCCACGCCGTCGATGCGTTCGATGTAGGGTTTCACCTCGCGGTCGAAGGCGTCGTAGAGGGTGGTGATGTCGAAGCCCGGGTGCTCGGACGCGTGGGCCGGGTCGAGGTCGATGATGATCCAGGCGATGGCGCTCTCGGCGGAGCCCTCTGCGCTCTTGATGATTGGCTCGTCGACCTCTTCTGGGTAGGACGGGACCTGCCGGAGCGCGTCGGAGACTTCCTGAAGGGCACGGGTGATGTCGGACCCCACGTAGAACTCAAGGGAGACCTCGCAGGCGCCCTCGCGGCACGTGGTGTACATCGTGCGGAGGTTGGTGACGTTCTTGAGACGCTTCTCCTGCTCGCGGGCGATCTCGTCGACGATTTCTTCGGGGCCCCGCCCGGGCCACACGGTGGTCACCGTGACGAGGGGACGGTCCACGGTGGGCGTGAGCTGGATCGGGATCGCCCCGATGCCGATCAGGCCGAAGAGGAGGACGAGCAGCACACAAACGGAGATCGCGACCGGGCGGCCAATCGCGAAGCGAATGGGGTCCATCAGCAGTGCCCTTTCCGGCTTCCGCGCCGGCACGCCGCTCTGGGGAGCCGGCGCGAAGCGTACGCCCCGGGGTTGGATGGTTCATGCCGGGGGGTTCACCGGATTGGGCGGGCAGCCTGGCGCGTCGGGGCTTTGGAAGCGAGGCCCAGCGCTCCATACACTCCGGCCATGCCATCGTGGATCACCCCTCAGCTTGTCGTCTCCGTGGTCACCATCGTGCTGGTGGTGCACATCATCCTGGTGAGCGTTGCGTACCTCGTGCAGGCGGAGCGCAAGTTCTCCGCGTATATCCAGGACCGGATTGGACCCAATCGTGTCGGGTTTGACTTCGGCCTGCCCGCGCTGAAGTTCCTGCGGGGGTGCCTGGGGTTCGGCCAGCCTCTGGCGGACGGCATCAAGTTCATGCTCAAGGAGGACTTCACTCCATCACGCGTGGACAAGGTGCTCTTTTCGCTCGCCCCGATCATCGTGGTCGCGCCGGCGCTCATCGGCTTTGTCGTGATCCCCTGGGCGGGGAAGTGGAACGGGGACTTTTTCGGCTTCCAGCTCTTCGAGGGTGTGGTGCACGTGGCCGGGGCCAACGTGGGCGTCGGGTTCATCTACCTGCTCGCGGTCGCCTCGCTGGGCGTGTACGGCGTGACCCTGGGAGGCTGGGCGTCGAACAACAAGTACTCGTTCCTGGGCGGGCTCCGCGCGTCGGCCCAGATGATCTCCTACGAGATTCCCATGGGCATGTCGCTGCTCGCGGCGCTCCTGGTCTATGGCACGGTGGTGCCCGACGCCATCCTGCAGCGTCAGTACGCGGACGGGTGGCTGGTCTTCAGCCAGCCCCTCGCGGCCCTGCTGTTCTTCATCACCATCATGGCGGAGGGCAACCGGGCCCCCTTCGACAACGCCGAGTGCGAACAGGAACTCGTGGGGGGATACCACACCGAGTATTCGTCCATGCGGTTCGCGCTCTACTTCCTCGCGGAATACGCCCACATCGTGACCAGCTCGGCGCTCCTCGTGCTGCTCTTCTTCGGCGGATACTCGCACCGCTTCCTGCCCTTCGTCCCCGAGTGGTCGCTGCTCTCTCCCGAGGCCGGCGGGTTCCTCGGCGTGCTCGCGAAGTTTGGCGTGTACTTCACCAAGGTCGTCCTGGTGGTCGTGTTCATGATCGTGGTCCGGTGGACCATTCCGCGGCTGCGCTACGACCAGATCATGATGATGGCCTGGCAGCTCATGATCCCCGTGGGGCTCGTGCTCGTGGTTGCGGTCGCCGTCATGGTCTACCTGGGCCTGTCGGGCCTGGTGCCGATGCTGCTGCTGAACGTCGGGCTGTTCGCGCTGATCTACGCGGCGGCCCCCCTGATCCCCAAGGGCACGTCCAACCGGCGGATTCCGATCTATGGCTCGCGGTTCAGCCCGATGCCGGGCGAGTTCGTGAGGACGCGCAGCGGCGAAGCGGTGGCCCATGCGGATGCGCCCTGAGGCGGGCCGCTAGCGCGGGGTCAGCAGGTCAGACCGCTCCCAGGAGCGGATCGCCTGCACCACGAAGTCTCGATCGGCGGCGTTCGCGGTGCCGCTGCGGTTCACGTCGGCGGGCGCGGCCTCCCAGGCGTACAGGTCGTCGACGCCCACGCGACCATCGTCGTTGATGTCCTCGCTGGAGCGTGCCGGCCTGGCGAGGGGGTCCCCCACCACCATCTGCTGCCAGGAGAGGGCCGGGATGGCGGTCCACGCGGCCTCGGCCCACGACAGGTTGCCCCGGATGAAGTTCGAGACGAGGTAGCGGTTGTCGGGGACGGCGTCGGCAAGGGGCTCCCACACATTGCCCACGCCGAAGGTCCCGCCCGAGGCGATGAAATGCGCCACCTGCTGCTGGGTGGCGAACGCGAGCTGGCCAAGCCCGCCGAAGTCGCGGCAGTTGTAGCTCTCGATGGTGTTGATGATCGCGCCGTCGGGGTAGTTGTACGACGCGGCGAAGTCGGTGCGGCGCGGGTTGCCGGCGGGGTCGCGCGGAACGCCCGAGTGGTTTGCGCCGTAGCTCGCGACAAGGGCGAGCGGGCTGGTGAGCATCACGCCGTCGCCCGGGAACCAGGCGAGCCTTGGTCCGACGAAGAACTGGTTGCCCCCCGCGAGCCCGTTGTAGCGGGCGAAGCCCGAAGCAAAGCGGGTATCCGCGGTGAAGGCGTCGCGGGTCACCTCGTAGTCATCCGCGTCGCGCATCTGGGCAAAGGCGGTGTTCACGTTGTCGAACTCGCCGTTGGCGGCGGGGTCGGCGACGCCGTTGGCGCCGCTCTCGTCGAACATGGCGGCGTCGGTATCGACGTTGTAGTAGACGCGGGCGGCACGCTGGAGCGCCCCCTCGATGTCGGCGAGGGCGTAGCCATCCAGACGGCTGACGACGTAGAGGTCACCCGGGGTGAGGCGCGTTGCGGCGCCGGCGGCTCCGAAGGGCACCCACATCGGGCCCGCGCCGGCGTTGGTGTACTGCTTCTGCACCTGGATATTCGCCTGCGGGAGCGAGGTGATGGGGGTCGAGAGCTTCCAGTACGGGTTGAGGATCGCGCCATCGGCCTTGCTGTCGGCTGGGCCGCCCGCCTCGCCGGCGGTGAGGTTCTGCCAGAGCAGCACGAGCTCGGTGTCCACGCTCGCGCACGTCGCGTCGTTGGCGGAGTATTCGTTGACGAGGTTGGTCGGGTTGTCGCCCGCGGTCGGGAAGTCCGAGTCCTGCACCCGATGAGGCAGGCCCTTGGTGGTGACGATGCACCGCACCCGGCCCAGGAGCTGGCGTGAGGTGATGTGGGCGCGGATGGGGTCGCGCAGACGCGTGACAAAGTCCGCGAAGGTGATGTTGCCCGGGCCCGTGACGGGAGCGCCCGTGCCGGCGAGATCGAGCAGGCGAACGCCGCGTCTGAAGCCGGCCTTGCCCCCCACTCCACCCGGCACCCGCTTGGAGCCGGCGTAGAGCTCCGCGGTGCGGAGGGAGTCCGCGATGCGGCTGTCGAAGACGACCAGCACTTCGTCCCCTCGGAGCTGCGCCGGGGCGGGCTGAGAGAGCCCCGCGGCGAGCCCCGCCGCACACGCCAACTGTGTCCATCGCGTCAAACGCATGCGCGAATCTCTCCGTGCTGCCCCGGGGCCAATGTACCCGACGCGGGCGCAATCTCCAAATGGATCGGAGCGGGAGTCCTGTGGGCTGAGGCCGGGTCGATATGATCACGCGTGGCATCCCGCCCAATCGTTGAACCCGACCAGTCACCGTCCGATACGCGGCTTCCCACGTGCCGGATCTGGCTGAAGGTGGTGCCGGGGAGCCGACGCACCGAGGTTTCCGGGCCGCTGGGAGACCGCCTGAAGGTCCGTGTGTCGGCACCGCCCGAGGACGGCAGGGCGAACCGGGCGGTGTGCGAGACCCTGGCCTCGGCCCTGGGCCTGCACGACCGCGACGTCACGATCATCGCGGGGCACGCTTCGCCCGAGAAGACCGCGCGGGCCGTGGGCATCGACCACGCGTCGGCGGCCGCGAAGCTCGGGCTCTCGCAACCTAGCTGATCAGCGCGCCGGCGATGGAGGCGGTCATCCAGCAGGCGAGGGCACCGCCCAGCATGGCGCGGGGCGCGATCCGGACGAAGTCCACGCGGCGCTCGGGCGCGATGGCGGAGAGACCGCCGATCTGGATGGCGAGTGAGGGCAGGTTGGCGAAGCCGCAGAGCGCGTAGGAGGCGATCTGGCACGCGCGGGGCGACATAGTGCCCTTGTGGGCGTGCTCGGCGAGGTTGACGTATGCGACGAACTCGGTCGCGATGACCTGGGTGCCCATGAGGCCGCCGGCGGCGGTGCAGTCGGCCCAGTCAAAGCCCATGCACCAGGCGACGGGCCGGAGGAGCCACCCCAGCACCGACTGGAAGCTCACGCCGGGCCCGACCAGCGAAAGTGGCCAGTTGAGCATCGCGATGAGCGTGACGAAGGCGACGAGCATCGCGGCGACATTCAGCGCCAGCTTCAGGCCATCGGTAGCGCCGGTGGCGGCGGCGTCGAGGACGTTGACGCTCCCGCGGTCGTCCTTCCAGAGCGACTTCAGGCCCTCGTCACGGGGGGATTCGGACTCGGGAAGGAGCAGCTTGGCCATGACAAGCCCCGCGGGCGCGGACATGACGGAGGCTGTGAGCAGGTGCTTGGCGAAGAGCACGCGAGACTCGGGGGAATCGCCCCCGAGCATGGTGACGTACGCCGCCATGACGCTGCCAGCGATCGTGGCAAACCCGCCCGTCATGATGGCCATGATCTGCGAGCGGGTCATGGTGGGGATGTAGGGGCGAACCGTGAGCGGGGCCTCGGTCTGGCCAAAGAAGATGTTGGCGGCGGCGGAGGTGGCCTCGACGCCCGTGATTCCGAGCGTCCGCCGCAGCACCCAGGCCATCCCCGCGACAAGGACCTGCATGATGCGGAGGTGATAGAGCACCGCCATGAGCGCCGCGAAGAAGACGATGACGGGCAGCACATGGATGACGAAGATGAATCCCAGCGGGCCCTGCGGGTTTGCGGTGCTGCCGAAAAGGAACCGAGTGCCCTCGTCGGAGAAGGCGATGACGCGTGTAAACCCGCGGGCAACGAGCTCGATGGCGGCGACGGTGCCGGGGGCGCGGAGGCAAAGAAGGGCGATGACGATCTGCAGCGCGACGCCTCCGAGCACCACGCGCAGGTTGATCCGGCGTCGATCGGCGGACAGCAGGTA
>JADYXW010000032.1 GCA_020853975.1 Phycisphaerales bacterium | reverse complement strand
TCAACCGCGGCAAGGATGACCCCGCCGGTCTGATCGCGAGCGAGAACCTTCGCTCCGAGGGCCGGGCCCTGAACCAGGCCATCACCAACGCCGAGCGCGCCGACCAGGTCGCGAACATCGCCGAGGGTGGCCTTCAGGAAGTGTCGGGCCTGCTGACCGAGCTGCAGGGCCTGATCACCGCCACCGCCAGCCGCGCCGGCCTCTCGAACGAGGAGCGTCAGGCGAACCAGCTGCAGATCGACTCGATCCTGCAGACCATCGATCGCGTCTCTTCCGCGACGAACTTCCAGGGCATGAAGCTGCTGAACGGCAACTTCGACTTCACGGTTTCCAACGTCGCCTCCGGCGTGACGGACTACCGCGTCAACGGCGCGAAGTTCTCCGGCTCGTCCCTGGACGTGCAGGTCCTTGTGACCACCTCCGCCCAGCAGGCCGGCCTGTTCCTGTCCGCGGGCGGCAGCACGATCGACATCAACTCCACCTCGTCGTTCACGATCGAGATCGGCGGCAGCAAGGGCTCCCGCGAGCTGTCCTTCAGCTCGGGCACCACCCTCACCAACATCGCCGCCGCGATCAACACCTTCACGAACGTCACGGGCGTGGAGGCCGCGGTCTCCGGCACCGGCCTGCTGATCAAGAGCAAGGAGTTCGGCGCTTCCGAGATGGTGAAGGTCCGCGTGGTGAACGCCGCGGGCATCAACAGCACGAGCAACGGCGACGCCAGCACGCCGGTCCGCGGCATCTACAACCGCCAGGCCACCGCCTGGAACAGCAACAGCACGACCATCGCCTCCACCTACAGCGCCGCCACCAACGCGGTCACCGACTCCGGCCAGAACCTGGGCGCGACCATCAACGGTCTCCAGGCCACGTCCAACGGCAAGGTCGCCCGCGTCAACTCCGACTTCCTCGATGTTGAGGTCACCCTCAACACCAGCACCAGCCAGGCCCTGGGCGCCGTGGGCTCGACCCGCACCCTGGCCATCACCGGCGGCGGCGCTGACTTCCAGCTCGCCTCCAAGGTGGACATCGCGGGCAAGGTCTCCCTGGGCATCCAGGACGTCTCGACCCGCAAGCTGGGCAACTCCAGCCTCGGCTTCCTGTCCTCGCTCTCCTCCGGCCAGACCAACAACGTCGTCTCCAACAGCGACCTGTCCACGGCCCAGGAGATCGTCGCCGAGGCGATCAAGCAGACCTCCGCTCTCCGCGGGCGTCTGGGCGCCTTCCAGAAGAACACCGTGGGCGCGACCATCCGCAGCCTGGGCGTGTCGGTCGAGAACACCGCCGCGGCCCAGAGCATCGTCCGCGACGCCGACTTCGCGACCGAGACCGCGCAGCTCACCCGCTCGCAGATCCTGGTCTCGGCCTCGACGAACATCCTGGCTCTCGCGAACCAGGCTCCCCAGTCCGCGCTCCAGCTCCTGGGCTAAGCCCGGAAGCCTGAACGCAACCTGACCTTCCCGCCCCGGCTCCCCGAGCCGGGGCTTTTCATTTGGCGGCTCGTCACCGGCCTGTCACAGCGCGGGGCACCTCCGGCGCACGGTGCGGCGCCGGGCCGTACATTGTGGCGCCGGAACCGCCCGCATTGGGTTGCGTCCAATGCCGGCCCGCGCACTCGGAGGATTCCCCCATGCCCCGCGCCCGAACCAGCCGCCCACTCGTCCGCCTGCTCCGCCCCACCACCGCTCTGGCGCTGCTCGCACTCGCGGCACCGTCTCTCTACGCCCAGCCAGCGGGCGGCCCTGCACCCGCCGCGGCGGCCCTAGACGCGTCGAGCACCGCGCTCCCGATCCAGCGGATCACGATGTACCGCTCGGGCGTCGCGTCGTTCGA
Organism: Phycisphaerales bacterium; assembly: GCA_020853975.1. Taxonomy (GTDB): domain Bacteria; phylum Planctomycetota; class Phycisphaerae; order Phycisphaerales; family UBA1924; genus RI-211. The sequence goes on along the minus strand of JADYXW010000032.1, from coordinate 3,933 downwards.
GCGCACCGGAAGCGTCACGGGCGACGCCAATCTGCAGTTCCGCTTCTCGACCGCGCAGATCAACGACATCCTGCAGTCCATGGTCGTCCTGGACCTCTCGAAGGGCAAGGGGCGCATCGACGGCATCTCGTACGGCAGCAAGGAGCCGCTGGCCAAGCGCCTCGCGTCCTTCGGCGTCGACATCGCGGACAACCCCGCCGCGGGCGAGCTGCTGGCACGTCTGCGGGGGACGCCCGTGAGGCTGACGCTGGCGGCGGGTGAGGTGACGGGCACCGTCATGAACGTGGAGACCAGGCCGACGGTCTTTCAGGGCTCCAACGGCACGGACACGGCGGTGCACAACCTGCCCTGGATCAATCTGCTCACGGCGGAGGGCGTGCGCTCGTACAACCTGACCGAGTGCCGCGGGTTTGAGATCCGCGACGAGGCGCTGGCGGCGGAACTGTCCAAGGCGCTCGCGGCGCTCGCGGAGTATCGCGCGGACCGCACCAAGACCGTGGATGTCTCGCTCTCGGGCGAGGGCTCGCGGGAGATCGTGGTCGCGTACGTGCAGGAATCTCCGGTGTGGAAGACGAGCTACCGCCTCGTGCTGCCCGAAGAGACCAAGGACAGCCCGGGCGGGTCGCTCACGCTGCAGGGCTGGGCGATTGTTGAGAACACCACCGACGAGGACTGGCGCGACGTCACGCTCTCGCTGGTGAGCGGGAGGCCGGTCAGCTTCCGCATGGACCTGTACGAGCCACTGTATATGGACCGCCCGCTGCTGCCCGTGCCCAGCGAGCAGGGGGCGATGGCGAGGTTGTACGACGGGTCGGCGGGGTTTGAGATCGCGAACGCCCTCAAGGACGAGGCCAAGGCCGTGCAGGACAGCGCCATGCTCGGCGTGCCCGCCGGCGCGCCCCGCCCCGCGGCGCCGGCGGAGGCCGAGGCGGGCGGGGCGCGGGGTCGGCGCATGTCGTACAAGGACCTGGACAGTTCCACCGCGGCGGCGCAGGCGCGGGCGGTGGAGTCGGGCGAGGTCTTCCAGTTCGAGGTCGATCACCCGGTGACGGTGGAGCGTCAGCGCTCCGCGATGATCCCGATCATCAACACGGCGCTCAAGGGCCGGCGTGTGTCCATCTACACCGCGTCGGAGGGGGGCCAGCACCCGATGAGGGGCCTTGAGATCACCAACTCCACGGGGCTGCAGCTCATGCCCGGGCCCATCAGCGTCTTTGACGACGGCGCGTACGCGGGCGATGCGCAGGTGTCGTACGTGCCCCAGGGCGACAAGCGCCTGCTCGCGTACGCGCTGGACCTTGACGTCGTCGCGACCAGCGACGACCGGGGCGAGGAAGAGGTGAGGCGGGTGCGGGTGGTGCAGGGCCTGCTCGAACTGCAGGTGAAGTACCGGCGCTCGGTGACCTATGCCTTCGGGAACAAGGACGCGTCCCGCCCCCGGACCATCATCACCGAGTATCCGCGCGACACCTCGTGGGAGCTCGCGGAGGGCACCAAGCCGACGGAGACCACCGACAGCGTGCTGAGGTTTGAGACGACCGCGGGCCCGGGCGGGAGCGCGACGCAGAAGATTGCGCTGGAGCGGACGGTGCTGCAGACGTACCAGCTCGCGGAGTTCGCCACCGACACGCTCATGCTCTACGCGAAGAACGGGCGCGCGTCCGACGCGGTCGTCAACGCCTTCCGCGAGGCGCAGAAGAAGAAGGGCGCCATCCTCGACCTGCAGAGACAGATTGCGGCGCTCGAGCGTGAGCGGGGCGAGATCAACACCGACCAGGGCCGCATCCGCCAGAACATGGGCACGGGCACCATCGACCGCCAGAGCGACCTCTACACCCGCTACGTGAAGAAGCTCGGCGAGCAGGAGACGAGGCTCGAGGCCATCGCGGACGCGCTGGTCACCGCGAACACGGACCTGAACCGCGCCAACGCGGATCTGGCGGCGTACCTCGCGGCGCTCAACGTCGAGTAACCCCCCGGGCGCTCAGGTGAACATCCGGAGTTGGTCGTGCTCCACCACCTCGTCGCCCACGGGGTGGCTGGGGTCCAGCGGGTAGTCCCCGCTCCAGCAGGCGGTGCAGTACGACGCACTGGGGCGCTGCATGCACTTGAGCAGCCCGTCGAGCGAGAGGTAGTGCAGGGAGTCGACGCCCAGGAACTGGCGAACCTCGTCGACGGTGCGCCCGTTGGCGATGAGCTGGTCGCGGGTCGCGAAGTCCACGCCGAAGTAGCACGGGTGCCGGATGGGCGGGCAGCTGATGCGGAGGTGGATCTCCTTCGCGCCCGCGGCGCGGAGCTGGTCCATCTTGGCCTTGGTCGTGGTGCCCCGGACGATCGAGTCATCGACGATGACGAGCCGCCGGCCACAGACCAGCTCGGCGATGATGTTCAGTTTGAGGCGCACCGCGTTCTGGCGCTGCTCGGCGGTGGGCTTGATGAACGTGCGCCCTACGTAGCGGTTGGGGACGATGGCCTCGCGGTACGGGATGCCGCTGAGCCGGGCGTAGCCCAGGGCCGCGGTCCGGCCGGAGTCCGGCATGGGCACGACGAAGTCCGCCTCCACCGGCGCCTCGCAGGCGAGCACCTCGCCCAGCCTTTCGCGGGTGATCTGCACGTTCTGGCCGAACACCACGCTCGCGGGGTTGGCGAAGTACACGTGCTCGAAGGCGCACTGGCTCTGGCGCTCCGCGGCGTCGGCGAATCGGCGGCTGGCGAGCCCGTGCTCGCTGATCGTCACGATCTCGCCCGGCTCGACCTCGCGCTCCAGCGTCGCGCCGATCACGTCGAGCGCCACGGTCTCGCTCGCGACGGCGTAGTGCCCGCTCGGCAGCCTGCCGATGACAAGCGGCCTCCAGCCCCAGGGGTCGCGGCAGGCCTCGATGCGGTCCGGGAAGAGGAAGACCAGGCTGAACGCGCCCTGCAGGTGGCGCAGCGTCGCCGCCAAGGGGTCGGGCGAGCGCTGCTGCGCGGGCGAGGCGAGCAGGTGGATGATGACTTCCGTGTCGCTGGTGGTGTGGAAGAGGTGCCCGGCCTCTTCGAAGCGGCGGCGGAGGAGGTCCGCGTTGATGAGGTTGCCGTTGTGCGCGACGGCAACCTGCCCCCCGATGAAGTTCTCGAGCAGGGGCTGGGCGTTGCAGGCGACGGATCCCCCGGCAGTGGAGTATCGGTTGTGGCCGATGGCGCCGAGGGGCGCCCCGGCTTCGAGTTCGCGAAGCGTCTGCTCGTCAAAGACCTCCGGGACCAGGCCCATGCCGGTGAGGGCCGCGAGCGCCCGCCCGTCGGAGACGGCCATGCCGGATGATTCCTGCCCGCGGTGCTGCTGGGCGAAGAGGCCCCAGTATGCGAGGCGGGCGACGCGCGGCGCGCCCCAGACGCCGAACACGGCGCACTTTTCCTTGGGTGGCTGGTCCGGCGATGGGTACCCCTGCCCCACGGGCGCGGGGGCGCTGCAAGCCGGGGAATCAAGCACGGGGAGGCTGACGCGACGGGCCATGGAGGGGCTTCCTGCCGGGGCGGGGCCGGGGGGCGGGGGCACCCTAGGCGCGTCATGGGGGCGGGCGGAGCGACGCTGTCGGTAGGTGAGTCAAGAAAAGGCAGGTGGGGGCGAGTGAGCCGGGAGCGACTGGGTCCGGGTCATGGATTCGGGCACGCGCCTCCCCCGATGACATCGATCAGTGCGGCGATGTCGTCCTGGTCCGCGTTGCCGTCGTGGTTGAAATCGGGGTCAATGCCGGTCGGGTTGTCCCCACCTCCGATGACATTGGTGAGGTACGCGACGTCGTCCTGGTCGCTGTTCCCGTCGAGGGTGTAGTCTGTCAGGCAGTTGGGGCCCGCGCAGCAGTCGATCTTGCCATCGCTATCCAGATCGAGCGACGGATTGAGGCCGATGTCGGCGGCGTCATCAACCCCGTTGCGGTTGCAGTCCATGAACAG
>JADYXW010000031.1 GCA_020853975.1 Phycisphaerales bacterium | reverse complement strand
TGGCGGGCACCGTCAACCGCGGGCTGGGCGTGCCCCAGGGTCGCAAAGGCGGCCGCCGAGCCTAGAACGGCGAACGGCGAACGGCGCTAGTCATGCTACCTCCCCGAAATGGTCAGTTTCAGGCTACCAAACAGGAGCCGCCAGCCAAGGGAATTGTGCCGGGCCAACCTCTCCTTGGGTGTCAGAGCGCGGCTCGCCCTGCTGCAACGGTCCGGCGTCGGGCGAGGCCGCTGTTCACCCGCCCCGCCTCCGCGCCCACTCCACCTGCTTCTGGATACCGACCGCAAAGGGGGTGGAGGGCGAATAGCCGAGTTCCTCGCGGCTGCGGGTGAGGTCTGCCCACGTGGTCTTGACGTCGCCCGGCTGCACGGGCAGGCGGTTGAGCGTGGCCTTGGCGCCGAGGGTGGACTCGATGGTGGCGAGCATATCGGCGAGGGTGACGGGCGCGTCGCTGCCGAGGTTCCAGATGCGATAGCCGTGGGAATCGATGCGGTCGTAGGAGGCGAGGACGCCGGCGACGATGTCGTCGATGAAGGTGAAGTCGCGGCTCATGGAGCCGTCGCCGAAGAAGTCGATGGGGCGGTTGTCGCGGATGCAGCGGATGAACTTGGCGATGGCGAGGTCGGGGCGCTGGCGCGGGCCGTAGACAGTGAAGAAACGGAGCATGGCGGTGGGCATGCCCGTCAGGTGCCAGTGCGCGTGGCCAAGCAGCTCGCAGGCGCGCTTGGAGGCGGCGTAGGGGCTGATGGGGCAACTGACGTCCGCGGCTTCGGAGTATGGGGGCGTGCACGAGTCGCCGTAGACGGAGCTGGAGGATGCGACGACGGCCCTGGAGCAGCCTGCGCGGTGGGCCTCCGCGAGGATGACCGCGGTGCCGGTGACGTTGGCGTGCATGTAGCCCGCGGGGTCGGCGATGGAGGGGCGCACGCCGGCCTTGGCGGCGAGGTGGATCACGCCGGCGGGCCTGTGCTGCTCGAAGAGGCGGCGCATGTCCGGGGAGATCGTGAGGTCGGCCTCGGCGAAGGTGAAGGCGGGGTGGCGGCGGAGCCACGCGACGTTCTGGTCCTTGAGGGCGCGGTCGTAGAAGGGGTCGAAGTTGTCGAGGCCCAGCACGGGGGTGCCCCGGCGGAGGAGGGCGTCCGCGACGTGGCAGCCGATGAACCCGGCGGCGCCGGTGATCAGGATGGGTGTCGGGGTGGCGGCGGTAGGGGGTGCCAGGGGTCGGCTCCTTGGCCCGGGGAGGGCGTCAAGGAGACATTATGCCCGGGGGCAATCCAGAAGGCTCCGGGGCCGGGGCGATCGGGCTTTGGCTGGGGACGGGAGAGGCCCGGGGCGGCCTAAGAAACAAGCAGGGCGCCATCAGTGACAGCGCCCCGCTGGAGGAGAGAGAGATCAAAGTGATTATAGGAACCTGACCGAGTCTTGGTTCCAATCTCTCGGATTGAGAGCGTGAAGACCGACAGGATTTCCCCGCGAATTCATACGGGGCGGGTGGATGTACGAACCGGATGCGAACCAGTGCGCAAGGTTGGCGGGCTGGAAGCAGACCAACCCCCCGAATATGGGTAGTCGAAACTGGCCACGGCGGCGACCGAAGAACCAGACATGCCATGGCTGACGGCGATCCTCGGTCTTTTCTTCCCGCGACTGGCGCTGCTGCTGCTGTGGCTGCTGAGCGATTACTTGGGGCGGGCGTTCGAGACAGCGATCTGGCCCGTGCTGGGCTTTCTGTTCATGCCCTTCACGACGCTGGCCTGGTCGCTGGCGCAGAACGAGGGCGGCGGCGTCCACGGCGTGTGGATCGTTGTGGTCGTCATCGCGGCGCTGATGGACATCGGCGTGATCGGGAAGCGCGCGAAGAAACGCGGCGGGCAGACCTGCGCAACCTGCCGCACGTGAGCTGGGGCTGGTTCAGTGCCGGAAGTGGCGCAGGCCCGAGGTGAGACAGGCGACACCGGACGCGGCGCACAGGTCAAAGGTGTCCTGATCGCGCTTGGAGCCGCCCGGGTGCACGATGGTGGTGACGCCCGCCTTGATGAGCAGCTCGGGGCCGTCGGAGAAGGGGAAGAAGGCGTCGCTGACGCAGATGGCGCCCTTGCAGAGAGGGCCGGCCTTTTCGAGGGCGAGGCGGCAGCTCGCGACGCGGTCCATCTGGCCCGCGCCCGCGCCGAAGACGCGGATGCCTCCCGGGACGGCGCCGCCGATCACCACGGCGTTGCTGAAGAGGAAGCGGACGACCGCTTCGAGGAAGACGGCGGTGCGCCTGGTGCCCGGGCCGGGCTCGGGGCCGGCGCGGAGGGAGAGCGAGCCGGGGGCGGAGAGCGCGGCGTCGCGTTCCTGGACGAGCAGGCCATCGCCCAGGGCGCGGAAGTCGAGGCGCGAAAGGCCCTGGCAGGATTCGGGGGCGTCCACGGGGCCGGTCGCGAGGAGGCGGACGTTGGTCCAGCGGGCGCGGAGGATGTCGAGGGCGTCGGCAGCAAAGGACGGAGCGGCGATGACTTCGAGGAAGAGGTCCTTGGCTCGGAGGCGGTCGGCGGCGTCGGCGTCGAAGTGGCGGTTGACGGCGAGGATGCCGCCGTACGCCGCCAGAGGGTCGCCCGCGAGCGCGAGGTCGACCGCGGCGCGGAGGGAGGATGCGATGGCGGCGCCGCAGGGGTTGGTGTGCTTGACGATGGCGGCGCCGCACTGGGAAGGGTCGACGGCGTCGAGGCTCTGAACGAGCGAGAAGGCGGCGTGGGCGTCGTTGAGGTTGTTGTAGCTGAGCTCCTTGCCGTGGAGCTGCTCGGCGGCGACCACGGAGCCGTGCCCCGCGTGGGTGCCGAGGCGCCTGTAGAGGGCGGCGGGCTGGTGGGGGTTCTCGCCGTAGCGGAGCTCGTCGGCGCGGGCGAAGGAGAGGTTGAGGAGGTGGGGGAAGGCGGTGTCGGGGGAGGAGGCGAGGTAGCAGGCGATGGCGGAGTCGTAACGGGCGGTGGTGGCGAAGGCGTCGCGGGCGAGGTCCTTGCGGAGCGTGAGGGAAGTGGCGCCGTTGTTGGCCGCGATGTCCGCGAGGACCCGGTCGTACTGCGCGGGCGAAGTGACGACGGTGACAAACTCGTGGTTCTTGGCAGCGGAGCGGAGCATGGAGGGGCCGCCGATGTCGATGTTCTCGATCGCGTCTTCGCGTGAGCAGCCGGGCCTGGCGATGGTCTGCTCGAAGGGGTAGAGATTGACGCAGACGAGGTCGATGGGGCTGATGCCGTTGGCGGCCATTTGAGAAAGGTGCTGGGGGAGGTCGCGGCGTGCGAGGAGCCCGCCATGGACCTTTGGGTGGAGGGTCTTGACCCTGCCGTCCATGATCTCGGGGAAGCCGGTAAGCTCGTCGATGGGGGTGACGGGGACGCCGGCGTCGCGGAGGGTGGCGGCGGTGCCGCCCGTGGAGACGATGCGGACGCCCCGCGAGGCGAGGGCACGCACGAACGGCACGAGCCCGGTCTTTTCAGAGACGGAGACGAGGGCGGTGCGGATGGGTGCGTCGGTCATTGCGCGAAAGGGCCGGGGGTGACTACTTGGTGATGAACTTGGCGACGACGTTGCGAGTGGAGATGGCGTAGAGCTCGGTGTCCTCGAGGGAGAGGGGGATCAGCCGGGAGACGCCGGGCAGCTCGACGCGGTCCACGCGGTCGCCCCGCTGGGGATCGACGACGGTGAGGCCCTTGCCATCCCAGACCAGGAGGCGGCCCGCGCGAACGGCGACGACCTTGCCGTGGATCTCCTTCGCGTGCCAGCGGACGACGCCCGAGGCGGCGTCGAAGGCGGTGAGGCCCAGGGCGCCGATGTCGCAGTAGAGCGTGCCGTTGTGCCACACGGGGTCGGCGGCGAGGGGGTTGGTGGTTCGGAAGCGCCAGACGGGCTGGCCCGAGGTGTCGAAGGCCCAGACGGACTGGTCGCGGCCCGCGATGAAGAGCATGTTGCCATCGGTCGCGGGGGCGGCGTCGACACCCGAGAGGATGGAGCCACGGCCCACGAGGTCGCCCTTGTCGGAGAAGAAGAGGACGTCGCCACCCTGGGAGACGGCGGCGATGAAGTCACCCACCTGGGTGAGCGGCGCGTCGATCGCGCCGCGGGAGCCGAAGTTCCAGGCTGAGACGTCGCGCCCCACCAGGTGGGCCTGCACGACGCCGACGGACGTGCCCGCGATGGCGGTTGAGCCCGCGAGGATGGTGGGGGTGTTGATGACGCGCTCGAACTTCTCGCGGCCGACCAGGTTTCCGGTGCCGATCGCGAGCAGGAAGAGCTCTGACTCGCTGGAGACGAGGAGGCGCCCCGCGTCGCCGATCTCGCGGGAAACGCCGGTCCACTTCGTGAGGGGCCCGGTGAGCTCGGTGCTCCAACGGACCTGCCCGGTGGAGGACTCCATGAGCGAGGTGGTGCTGGTGGAGTTCTGAACAAGGATGGCGTCGGGGTAGATGGACGCGGTCACAACCCGGGCGGAGGCCTCGGAGGGGGCGAAGGGGAAGCCGACCCAGTCGAGCCGGTAGCCCAGGCGGCCCCAGTCGTCGTAGACGACGGGGAAGGCGGAGTTCGCGCCCGCGGCCGGCTTCTTGGGCTCGGAGGCGGGCTCGCCGGAGGCGGGCGTCGTGGCGCAGGCCGAGAGAAGGGAGCTCGTGAGAGCGGCGGCCAGAAGGAGACGGGCGGGGGTGTAGGACATCGCGAGAACTCTCCGGGTGGTGGTCCGAGTGATGATCCGAGGGTGAGGCGGTGCGCGGGCGGTCCCGGGGGCGTGTGGACCCCGTGTGGGGTCTGGCCCGGGCGGGGCAGTATCGAGCAGGGTAGGGCGGGCGTCAACCGGGGGGGGGGGCGGAAGTGGGTGGATCGTGGAGGGATTGCAGAGCGGAACCGTTGCCTTTGCCGGTGTGGCCCCCAACATTGCAGCATGTTCACCGGGATCGTGCAGACCACGGGACGGGTGCTGAGCGCCACGCCGGGCCCGGGAGGGGTGAGGCTGGCGATTGACACCCGGGGCTGGGCCCACCGGTCTGCCCTGGGGGACTCCATCGCGGTCAACGGCTGTTGCCTGACGGTCGCGGCCATTGATGATGGCCGTTTCGAGTTCGACGTGGTGCCGGAGACCCTGCGCAAGACAACGCTCGGGACGTGGGGGCAGGGCAGGCGCGTGAACCTGGAGCACGCGGCCACTGTGGCCACGCTGCTGGGCGGGCACCTGGTGCAGGGCCACGTGGACGGGCGCGCGAGCGTGCAGCGCAGCGGGGCGACGCCCGATGGTGGGTGGGAGCTGGCGATCGAGTGCGAGGCAGCCCTTGCGGAGTGCCTTGTCCCCCAGGGCTCGATCTGCATCGATGGCGTGTCCCTGACCGTGGCCGGGTTGCGGGAGCGGACGGTGCGCGTATGCCTGATCCCAACGACGCTCGGTGTGACGAATCTGGGGGAACTACGGGATGGTGATGAGGTCAACGTCGAGGCGGACGTGATCTCGAAGCAGGTGGTAGCGTTCTTGCGGCGGCGGTTCTCGCGGGAGTGAGCAACTTCCGAGAAGGCGTGCTTGTAGAAGATTCGGTGCGGTGGGCGTCTCGCGGGGCAGCCGTGAAGGGAGCAGGAGCAGCTCGATGCGGAACTTTGTGAGGGGCGGATCCGGTCTGGTGGCCATGCTGATCGTGGGGGCGGGGTGCGCGGCGCTGGTCGCGTGCTCGTCGGGGGGGGGCAGGCACGCGGCGGCGAAGGTCGAATTGCCTCTGATGGGCGATCAAACGCCGCGGAACTATTCCGGGCTGCACAACGTGGTCGCGTATCACCCCGACGTGTTCTCCGGGGGTGTCCCGGAGGGCGCCGAAGGCTTTGAGACGCTGGCGGCGATGGGGATCAGGACCGTGATCAGCGTGGACGGGGCGGCACCCGATCTCGCGGAAGCACAGAAGCACGGACTCAGGTATATCCACCTTCCGATCGGGTACAACGGCTTTGAGGACGCGCGGGGGGATGAACTGGCGAGGGCGACGCGAGATTCGCTGGGCGATGGCCTCGTGTACATCCATTGTCACCATGGAAAGCACCGAAGCGCCGGAGCGGCGGCGGCGGTCGCGGTGGCGATGGGGTGGATGACCCCGGAGCAGGCGGTGGTTCGGATGAAGGTGTCGGGGACGGCGCCGGCGTACAAGGGCCTGTACGCGTGCGCCGCGGAGGCGAGCGTGATGAGTGCCGCGGAGCTGGACGCGGTGAAGCCCGACTTCCCCGAGGTGTGCAAGCCCGAGGGGATCGTGGACCTGATGGTGAGGCTCGATGTGGCGATGGAGAACATGAAGGAAGTCGAGGCCGCGGGCTGGACGCCGCCCGCCCACCACCCGGACCTGGTGCCGGTGGCGGAGGCGGGGAAGGTGGCGGACCTTCTGAGGATGCTGCACGAGGACAGGGGCGCGGTCGCGAAGCGGGAGGGTTTCGCGGCCAAGATCGACGAGAGCCACGCGCCCGCGCAGAGGCTCGAGGACATGCTGGCGGCGAACTCGACCGACGTGGCGGCGCTCTCGGCGGAGTTCAAGAAGGTGAACAGCGCGTGCAAGTCGTGTCACACGGCGCACCGCGACTGAGCGGGCTCAGTCCGCGAGGGCGAACTGGCGCCGGTGGAGCGTGCAGAGGGCGATAGCGAGCGCGTCGGCGAGGTCCGGCGGGCTGGGGGGCGCGTCCAGGCCGCACTCGGCCTGCACGGCGCGCTGCACCTGCGCCTTGTCGGCCCCGCCGAAGCCCGTGAGAGATTTCTTGACCTGCGTGGGCTTGAGCTCGAGGATGGGCAGGCCCGCGCGCTGGGCGGCGAGCAGGAGGACGCCCCGGCCGTGGCCCATGATGATGGCGGTCGCGGGGTGCTTGTAGTGTGCGAAGAGGCCCTCGATGGCGACGACCTGGGGCGAGGTGCGTTCGAGGAGCGAGGTGAAGTCTCTGTCGAGCTCTTCGAGGCGCTGGGCGAGGGTGGCGTTGGCGCGGGGCAGGCGAAAGACGCCGGCCTCGATGATGACGGGGCGCGTGGGGCCGGGCTCGATGCAGGCGTAGCCGGTGATGCGGAGGCCGGGATCGACGCCAAGAACGCGCATGGTGGAGAGTATCGGCGATCATGCGAGGGAGGCGGGAGCGGAGCGGGGCATCTAGACTGACGGATGCACGGGGACGACGCCATCCAGGGACGGTTCATGTGGCACGGTCCGCGGCTGTGGGCCGCGTCGGCGGTGCTTGGGGCGGGTGCAGGGTGGCTGCTGAGCCGCGTGGCGCCGATGCCGGTGGGCGCGAACGGTGCGCCGGAGATCCCGCTGTGGCTGGTGGCGCCGTTCGCGGCGTTGCTGCTGAGCATCGCGGTGGTGCCCCTGATGAGCGCGAGGTGGTGGCACCGGCACTTTCCCGACGTGTCGTTCTTTCTTGGGGCGTTGGTGGCGGCGTACTACGTGCTCGCGGTGAAGGGCCCGTCGGCGATGGGATCGCTCAGTCTGGGACAGGAAAAGGTGGCCCACGCGGGGCTGGAGTTCTACTCGTTCATCGCGCTGGTGGGCGGGCTGTTCGTGGTGGCGGGGGGGGTGCTGATCGAGTTCAGGGGGCGGGGCGGGCCTGTCTTCAATGCGGTGATCCTGCTGATCGGGGCGATGCTGGCGAACGTGGTGGGGACGACGGGGGCGTCGATGCTCCTGGTGAGACCCTTCATGAGGGCCAACGAGGGGAGGCTGCACCCCCTGCACATCGTGCTGTTCATCTTCATCGTGTCCAACTGCGGGGGGTGCCTGACGCCGATCGGCGATCCGCCCCTCTATCTCGGCTACATCAAGGGCGTGCCCTTCCTGTGGACCATTGAGCACCTGTGGCAGGACTGGCTGGTGACGGTGGGCGGGCTGCTCGCGGTCTTCGTCGTGATCGATCTGTGGGTGGAGAAGCGGGTAAAGGCGACGCGGGAGCGGGAGGGGCTGCCCGAGCTGGCGCCCGCGGCCCTGTTCCCGGTGCCCCGGATCGCGGGCGGGTCGGGGATCGTGTGCCTGGTGCTGATGATCGCGGGGGTGTTCGTGGACCCCCTGCTGCACAGGGTGGCGCCGCACCTGCCCCACCTGCCCTATGGCGCGACGTTCCAGGTGCTGGTGGCGGGGGCGTCGTACATGCTGGCGTCACGGAAGGTCCTCGCCGCGAACGACTTTTCGTTCTTCCCGGTGAAGGAGGTCGGGCTGCTGTTCCTGGGGATCTTCATGACGATGATCCCGGCGCTGGGGTACCTCGCCGCGAATGGCGGGAAGCTGGGCGTGGACAATCCGACGGCGTTCTACTTTGCGACCGGGGCGCTTTCGGCGATGCTGGACAACGCACCGACGTACCTGAACTTCCTGCAGGTGGCGGTGCCCGGGGAGCTCACGCGGGAGTCGATCGGGGTTCTGATCTCGACCCCCGGGGGGGTGCGCGACCTGATGGGGATCTCCACGGGCGCGGTCTTCTTCGGAGCGATGACCTACATCGGCAACGGCCCAAACTTCATGGTCCGGACCATCGCAGAATCTCACGGCGTGAGGATGCCCTCGTTCTTTGGGTACTTCGGCTGGGCGCTGGGGCTGCTGCTGCCCGTGCTGGTGGTGCAGTGGCTGCTGTTCATCCGGTAGGGGCCGGGCCGATAGAGAGAGGACTCAGAGGCGCCGGCCCACCCCGAGATGGAGCAGGAAACAGCGGACAACTCGGCGCGCGGTGCGAACCGTGGAGGGGGCGGGGCTGGCGACGCGCACGCGGGACTCGGGCGCGCGGTCCGGACGGTCTCCGGGCTCACGCTGATGTCGCGGTTCGCGGGCCTGGCGCGTGACGTGGTGACCGCGAGGCTTTTCGGCGACGACGCGCTGGGCTCCGCGTTCAGGGCGGCGTACGCGCTGCCGAACCTCTTCCGGCGGCTCTTTGGCGAGGGGGCGCTCTCCGCCGCGTTCCTCCCGACCTATGTGATCCTCAGACGCGACGACGAGGCCAGGGCGGACGAACTGGCGACGGTGGTGGTGCGGGCGCTCACGCTGGTGACCAGCCTGCTGACCCTTCTGGCGATGGGCGTGCTGGTGCTGTTGCTCGTCCTGCTGCCGCCGGACGAGGAGCGGAGCCTGTCCTTCAAGCTCATGCTGCTGATGCTGCCCATGATGCCCGCGGTCTGCCTGACCGCGATCCTGGGGGGCGTGCTGCAGGCGGTCGGCCGCTTCGGCCCTCCCGCGGCGGCGCCGATCGTCCTCAACGCCTTTCAGATCGGCGCGGGGCTTGTCTTCTACACCGGGCTGATGACGGACCGCGTGATGGCGGCGTATCTCGTGGGCGCGGCGGCGGTGGCGGCGAGCCTGGCGCAGATCGTCTGGTCCCTCTCGACGCTGCGCGGGCGAGTGAGGTGGGGAGCCGCGGCGGGGGCGGCACGCCGGCACGCGCGGAGCGTCTTTGACAAGTTCCTGCCCGCGACGGTGGGCCTGGGCGCCGTGCAGCTCAACAGCGTCATGGACATGGTGATCGCGATGTGGCCCCTGTGGGTCGGGCCGACCGTGCTGGGGTTTGCGGTACCGCTGGACGCGAAGTCCAACGCGGTGCTCAGTTACACACAGTCGATCTATCAGTTTCCTCTCGGGGTGTTCGGGATCGCGGTGGCGACGGCGGTCTTTCCCATGCTGTCCAGGGCCTCGGACCGGGCCGAAGAGTTTGCGGCGGTGCTGAGGCGGGGGCTCCGGCTCTCGCTCTTCATCGGCCTGCCCGCGACGCTCGGGCTGATCGTCGTGAGGCAAGACCTGGTGGCGGTGATCTTCGGGGGGGGAGGGCGGCACTCCTTCACGCCCGAGGGCGTGGCCAGGTGCGCGGACACGCTGCTGGGTTTTTCCGTCGGCGTCTGGGCGTACTCGCTCAACCATGTCTACACGCGGGCGTTCTACGCCCAGGGGGATACGGGCACGCCGATGCGAGTGGCTGTCGGCAGCGTGGTCCTGAACCTATCGCTGAACCTGTCGCTGATCTGGCCCCTGCGCGAGGCGGGGATGGCCTGGGCGACGGGCATCTCCGCGACGGTGCAGTGCGTTGTGCTCGGGTGGCTCTGCCACGCGAGGCTCGGCGTGCGCCCGCTCGACCGCGGGACGCTCGCGGGCATGGCGAGGGTCGCGGCCCTCTCGGCGGTGATGGCGGCGGGCGTGTGGGGCGCGGGGCTGCTGTGCCCCGCCGCGGCGGGCTGGGGGGCGCACCTGCTGAGGTTGTGCGTGGGGGTCGCCTGCGGGATGGTCGTATTCGGCGTGGGCGCGGTCGTGCTGCGGCTGCCCGAGCTGCGCTGGCTTGTCGCGCGGGGGGGCGGGGGGACGGGCCCGGTCGCGATGGACTGAGGCGTGCTAGGCGCCGCAATCGACTTCGAAGGTGCGTTGGCTGGTGCCCTGGGCACCGACGACGAACCGGACCACCTTGCCGCAGGTCGGGCAGCGGGCGTTGTATCGCGTGCCGTCGGCGGAACGATAGACGCGGAGGTACTTGTTGGCGCACTTGAAAAAGACGCCCAGCGACGGGCGGGGGTCGTTGTGGTCGGGCGGCTGTGGGGGCTCTGCGGGCATGGCTCAGGCGTCGTGAGGTCGGACGAGGTAGAAGCGGGCGACGGTCACCTCGAAGCGCTCGCCGGCCTCGGTGACGAAGAGGTACGAGCCCTCCATCGTGCCCCATGGGGTCGGCAGGGGGCAGAAGCTCGCGTACTCGAAGGACTGCCCCGGCGCGAGGGTGGGGGTGCGGCCCACCACGCCCTCCCCTCGCACCTCGTGGCGCTCGCCGTCGGCGTCGACGATGACCCAGTGCCGCGAGTGGAGCGTGGCGACGGGTCCCGACTCATTTGAGATGCGGACGCGGTACCCGAAGGTGAAGCGCCCCGCGCCGGGGTCTGACTCTTCGGGGATGTAGCGTGGTTGCACCTCGACGCGGAGGCCACGCGTGGTGCAGGAGGAGCCGAGCGTGTGGGCGGCGGATCCCAAGCGCGGGAATGGTACGGCGGCGCGGATGTCCGCGATGAAGCCGGGCCACGGGAGAGCGTCGAAGCGGGCCTCCGAGCTCTCCGCCAGGGGGTGTTGCAGGCGGTTGTCCGTCATCCACTCCACCATCGCGAGGGCTTCCTCGGTGTCCCAGGTCCAGAAGCACATGCCCTTGATGAGCGCGCGGGTCGCGATCTCCGCGGAGCACATAGTCGTTCAGACGGAAGGACTCGGGGCTGCTGGCCTCGATAGAGAAGAGGGTGAAGCCGAGCTCGGTGACGAGGAACTCGAGGAGGCGGTGCTTGAGCTGGAATGCCTCTCGCGTGCCGTGGGTCGGTTCGCCCGGGGAGGCCAGCCGCGCACCGCCGATCATCGCGCGGAGGGGCTCCAGGTCATCAAAGCCGTGGCCGGCCTCCACCGGTGCGAGAGGGACCGCGCGCCCCTTGAGCCAGGCGGCTTCGGGCGAGAGCTGGGACTGCACGGGGGCAAGGAGTGGGAGGAGCGAGAGGAAGTGGTGGATCACGAGGGCCCCCGACCCGTTGTTCCGGCGTGGGCACCCGCAAGTTTCAGAATCGCGTATGCTCGGGGCATCGGGCGCTGCGGCCCGGAGGGAGCTGCGATGGCGGACAAGAAGTCGGACCATGCGATCCCGATGATCACGATGCTGGTGCTGGGCGCCGTGCTATGCGTGGGTTCGTACTTTCTGCTGCGGGGCGCGTGGTCCGTGATGGACGAGAGCGAGGGCGTCGGCGCGAAGGCGGCGTCGGAGCGGATGAGCGGGCTGATCGGAGTGCTGGGAGCGGCGGGCGCGCTGCTGGGGCTCGGGGGCCTCGGGCTCATCGGGATGGCGGGGAAGTGCGCGTGGTTGATCGCCTGCGGTCCCCGCGATGAGGAACAGGAGTTCTAGTTCCGGCGCCGTGGCTCACCAGGGCATCGGGCCGCCGTCGTAGTTGAGGAAGCGGCCCGAGTCGGCGGGGGTGAGCCGGTCAACGGTCGCGAGGATGTGGGCGACCGCCTGCTCCGCCGAGAGCGGGGCCTTGGGTCCGCCCATGTCGGTCTTGACCCATCCGGGGTGCATCGCGACCACGGTGAAGCCATCCGTCCGGAGCTCGTTGGCCATGCAGACCGTGAGCTGATTGAGAGCTGTCTTGCTGGCGCGGTACCCGTAGCTGGAGCCCCCGGAGTTATTGGCGATGCTGGCGAGCTGGGTGGAGATGTTGACGACGAGCCGGCGTGAGCCGGCGCGGAGGTTGGGCAGCAGGGCCTTGGCGACCATGACTGGTGAGGTCGCGTTGATGGCGAAGCAGCGGGCGAGTTCCTCGCCGGTGGTCAGGGCGAGTGTGGCGCTCTGGCTGCTCACGCCCGCGTTGTTGATGAGCACGTCGAGCGGCGAGCCCTCCAGCGAGCGGGCGAGGGCGTCGATCGAGGCCTGGTCGGTGATCTCCAGCGGCAGGGTGCGCACCGCGCCCGGCGGCGGGCTGGCGGGGGGGCGGAGCGTGGCGAGCGGTCGGTCGCCCCTGGAGGCGAGCTGGCGGACGAGCTCGGCGCCAATGCCTCTGGATGCGCCGGTGACGAGATAGGTGGAGGGCATGGCGGATGGTACCTGCGGCCCCGTACGGTTGAGGATGAAGCACGCCACGCCCCCGGACCGTTCGCACCTGAGCACCGAGAAGCGCAACCCGCGGACGCTGGGGCTGCACCGGGCGAGCGTCGACGGGTGCATCGCGATGATGCAGCGCGAGGACAAGGAGGCGGTGCAGGCGGTGAGGCGTGCGGGCAAGCGACTCTCGCGTTTCATCTCGGCCGCGGAGCCGGGGTTCGTCGCGGGGGGGAGGCTCGTGTACGTGGGCGCGGGGACGTCCGGAAGGCTGGGCGTGCTGGACGCGAGCGAGGCGCCGCCGACGTTCTGCGTGCCGCCCGGACGGGTGGTGGGGATCATCGCCGGGGGCGAGGGCGCCCTGAGAAAGAGCAGCGAGGGCGCGGAGGATGATCCGCGTGGGGCGTGGGCAGACCTCGCGGCCCTGTCGCTGAGCGGGAGCGACTCGGTGATCGCGATCGCGGCGGGGGGCACCACGCCCTACGCGCTGGGGGTCTTTGAGTTCTGCGCGGGCCTGCCCGAGGGCGCGAGGCCCGTGACGGCGCTGCTGTGCTGCGTGCAGACCGAAGCGCCCGCGGGCTGCGGCCACGTGGTCTCTCTTCGGACAGGGCCCGAGGCGCTCACGGGCTCCACGCGCCTGAAGGCGGGCACCGCGACAAAACTGGCGCTCAACACGATCTCCACGACGCTCATGGTGCGGAGCGGGCGCGTCTACGAGAACCTGATGGTGGACGTACGAGCGACCAACGACAAGCTGCGGGACCGGGCCGCCAGGATCATCGCGACGCTCACCGGCCTGTCCCGCGCGGAGTGCTTCGCGCTGTTGGAGCGGGCCGGGAGAGAGGTGAAGACTGCGGTGGTAATGCACCGGCTGGGCGCGGACGCCGCGGGGGCACGGGCGCAGCTCGACGCGTGCGGCGGGAGGCTCGGCGAGGCGCTGGGCGAGCCGCACGGGGCGCCCTGAGGCCTACCAGTCCAGCGGGGCCCGCCAGACACGGGCGAGGTCGTTCACGTCCTCTCGCAGGTCGGCGCTCGCCCACGTGAGCGTGCCGGAGTCGTTGAGCGTGCCGATGGTGCGGGCGATCACGCCCCCTTCGTCGCGCAGCACGGTGCGGAGGCGTTGCAGGTCCTCGGGGCGGACCTCGAGGATGTAGCGAGAGGGCGTCTCCGCGAAGGCGATCTGCGAGAGTTCGAGCAGGTCGTCTTCCGCCGTGAGCTCCGCGCCCAGTGCGCGGAGCGCTGGGCCCTTTGAGGCCAGAATCTGGGAGAGGGGCGACTCGCCCGCGCCGCCGGAGCCTCCCGAAGTGCCGGTGGTGGCGATGAGCATCTCCGCGACGGCGCAGAGCATCCCGCCCTCGCTGCAGTCGTGGGCGCTGCGGACAAGGCCCGCCTCGATGGCGTTGTGCACGGCGCGGGCGGCGGCGGGTCCGGTGCGGAGATCGACGGTGGGGATGTGCCAGGTGGTGTCGTCGCTCACCGCCCGGGTGCCCTTGGCGAACAGTTTCTGGAAGTGCGAGCCGCCCATGCGGGTATCGGTCGTGCCGATGAGCACGAGCAGGTTGCCGGGCTGCTTGGCGTCCATGGTGACGCAGCGGGAGACGTTGCGGACGCGGGCGAGGCCGGAGATGAGCAGGGTGTAGGGGATCTCGATGAGACGCTTGCCCCCGCCGGCGGGGTCGTCGTAGCGGAACTGGTTGTTGAGCGAGTCCTTGCCCGACACAAAGGGCGTGCGGTAGGCCACGGCGCCGTCGTAGCAGCCCTCGCAGGCACGGACGAGGGCGCCCATGTGCTCGGGTTTGTCGCAGCTTGGCCAGCAGAAGTTGTCGAGGATGGCGGTGCGCGCGGGGTCGCCCCCGACGCACACGAGGTTGCGGACGCACTCGTCGATAGCGGCGATGGCCATGTGGTATGGATCGCCCCCGATGGCCGGGTCGCCCAGCCCGGTCGCCAGGCCGCAGGCGAGCGCGATGCCCGGCCCCGCGCCGGGGACTGGCTCCAGCACGCTGGCGTCGCCCGGGCCGTTGCCCGCGGGGCCGACCAGCGGCTTTACGATCGTGTTGCCCTGCACCTCGTGATCGTACTGGCGGACGATCCAGTGCTTGCTCGCGATGTCCGGGTGCGAGAGCAGCGTGCGGAGTGAGCCCGAGACGGGGCGCGACAGGCTGGCGTTTGCGGCGGCCGGGAGCGAGCCCCGCACGACCGGCGCGTGCCACGTGGCCTTGCGCGTCGGCATGGGGAGCCCATCGTGCAGGAACTCCATGGTGAGCTGCCCGACCTGCGTGCCGTGGAAGTGGAGGTCGAGCGTGCGCTCTGCTGTGCCGAAGTGGCCCAGGTCCGCGAGCTCGACGCCCTCCTGGTCGCAGATTTCCTGCAGCGAGGCGAGGTGATGCTCCGGAACGGCGAGGACGAGCCGCTCCTGCGCCTCGCTGATCCAAACCTCGGTGTAGGTGAGCCCGTCGTACTTGAGCGGGGCGCGGTCCAGGTGCACTTCTGCACCCAGGTCCTTGGCCATCTCGCCGATGGCGGACGAGAAGCCCCCCGCGCCGCAGTCGGTCATGGCGGAATAAAGCGGGCCGCCCACGGTATCGCGGGCGCGGAGCACCGCGTCGAGGAGGCGCTTTTCCTCGATGGCGTTGCCGATCTGGACGGCGTGGGCGAACTCGTCGGCGTGGGTGTGCTCGAGTTCGGCGGAGGAGAAGGTGGCGCCGTGGACGCCATCGCGGCCCGTGCGGCCACCCAACGCGATGATGCGGTCGCCCTCGCGGACCCTTCCCTCGACGAGCGAGGTGGGGATGAGGCCGACGCAGCCGCAGAACACCAGGGGATTGCCCACGTAGCGGTCATCGAACGCGACGGCGCCGTTGACGGTGGGGATCCCCATGCGGTTGCCGTAGTCACGGACGCCCGCGACGACCTCCCGGAGGATGCGCGCCGGGTGGAGCGACCCCGGTGGCGGCGGCGGGGCGGAATCGGTGGCTCGCTGGGCCCAGGAGGAGGGCATGGCGACGCAGAAGATGTCGGTGTTTGCGATGGGCTTGGCGCCCAGGCCGGTGGCGATCACGTCGCGGATGCAGCCCCCCGCGCCGGTCGCGGCCCCTCCGTAGGGCTCGATCGCGCTGGGCCGGTTGTGGGTCTCGACCTTGATGTTGACGCCCCAGCGGTCGTCGAAGCGGACCACGCCCGAGTTGTCCTTGAAGACCGAGAGCGTCCAGTCCACGCCGTCGTCGATGAGCTGGTGGGTGGCGGCGGCGACGGTGCGCTTGAGGAGGTTGTCGATGGTGACGGCGTGGCCCTGGGGCGCCGCGATGGCCTCGTGACCAGCGGGGCGCTCGGACCAATCGATCGGGTCGCCCGAGGCGGGGCCGACGTAGTGCACGGTGCTCTTGAGGGTCTTGTGGACGCAGTGCTCGGACCAGGTCTGCGCGATGGTCTCGAGCTCGATGTCGGTCGGGTCGCGGCCCTGCGCCTCGTAGTAATCGCGGACGGCGCGAAGTTCGGCGAGGCTCATGAAGAGGTGGGCCTCGCGGCTGAAGGCCTCGAGGCTGGCGTCGTCGCGGCCCCGCAGCGGCGCCGTGGTGATGGTGAAATCACGGGCGGAGCCGTGCGGGAGCGATGCCGGGAGGTACGCGTCGATCGTGAGGCGGTGGATGACCCTGTTCGCGACCAGCCGCTCGCCGATGGCGCGGGCGTCGTCGGCGGAGACTCCCGCGAGGTCGAAGCGGACGCCGGTTGAGACGGAGGCGTCGCGGCCAAGAAGGAAGCGGATGGCATCGCGGACGGATTGGGCCGCGGGGTCCATGACGCCCGGGAGCGGGTGCACCTCGATGTGCGCGTCGCCCTTGGAGGCCGGCCGCGCGCCCAGCGCGTATTCCTCGACCACGGGGTCGACGAGCAGCGACTCGGCGATGCGGCGGCGCTCGGCGTCGTCGAGGGCGGCCTCGATGAAGTACACCCGGGCCGAGTGCGCGCCCGAGAGCGGATAGCCCAGCGACACGGCGCGGGCCCGCAGCGATTCCGCCCGTGCATCGGGCACGCCGGGCCGGGGACGGACTTCGACGCGGATCAGCGTTGGCGAGGTGGTGCTCACGGCGGATCGTAGTTGGCCCGGGGGAGGCCGCGAACTCACAAGGGGGGAGGAGCGAGCGAGCCCGCCCGCACCGTGCCGTCGGAGCCCAGCTCGGCCCAGCACGCGCCGCGCTCGCCCGTGCAGAGCCAGGCGGCACGCTCGCGCAGCGCACGCCATGCCGGGGCGGACTCTCTCGCGCGGGTCGGGCCCGCGGACTGGATCACGACGCGCGGGGAGAGGCGGCGGGCCCAATCTACCGACGGCGTGCGGACCGAGCCATGGTGGGGGAGTTCGAGTATGTCCACGCCCGAGAGGGAGGAGGTGAGCGGGTCGAGCGACGCGATGGCGTGGTCCGCGATGTCCCCCGTGAGGAGCAGCGTGCCCCGGGGCGTGGCCAGGTGCGCGACCAGCGAGTGGTCGTTGTCGGTGGGCCAGGGGGCGTCGGGTGCGGGGGAGAGGATGGTCACGGTCGCGGCGCCGAACTGCCAGGTGTCGCCCGCGGCGAGAACGCCGACCCGCACACCCCGCTCGGCGAGGAACGAGAGCGCGCGGGCCGCGGCGCCGGCGGGGCGCTCCCGCGCATCCGCCAGGAACCGCTCCGTAACCAGGACGTTTCGCACTCCCAGGCCTTCGACCGCTTCGACGAGGCCCCCGAAGTGATCCGAGTCCGGGTGCGAGACGACAAGGGTGGGGACATGGTGAACGCCCAGGGCGCGGGCGGCACGCACGACCTGGGGCCTGAGCCCGCCCGTGCTCATCGGCCCCGCGTCCCACAGCATGACCTGGCCCCGGCTCCGGACGAGGTGGCAGGTGCCGTCGCCCACTGCGAGGGTGTCGATGCGAAGATCAACGCCCCTCGCGGGGCCGGGGATGAGCGTCCATTGGAGGGCGAGCCACGCGAACGCGAGTACCGCCGCGAGCGTGAGCCTCGGGATCGCCCCCTCGCGGCGCTTCCCGCGAGGCGTCGACAGCCGGCGTGAGATGAGCAGCAGGGTGAGCGTCGAAGCCACGGCCCACCAGCCGCTGACGGGGGGCGTGTCAACGGAGGAGAGCGGGAACGAGTCCAGCCCCGAGACACACCGGTCCGCGCCTCGCAGAAGCCACGCGATGACCGAGGAGGCCAGCGAGGCGACCGGGGGGAAGAGCACGCCCGCGGCGAGCGATGCGTACGCGATCCAGAGCACGAGCGTGACCAGCGGCGTGATGAGCAATGTTGCGAGGATGCCCAGGGGGCTCACGATGCCCACGTGGTGCATGATCGCGGGCAGCGACACGACCCAGCAGAGGAGCGACGCGGAGATGCCCTGCCGTAGGCGCCCGGCGACGCTGCTGGTCGGGTTCGAGCGCCGCACCGTGCCCCGAAGGCGCGGGCCCCACAGTCGGTCGTTGAACGCCCCGCCCAGCCAGAGCAGCAGGCCGGTGAGGCCCACGCTCATCTGGAACCCGAGCGACCACAGGTCCAGGGGCCGCCACGCGAGCAGGCCGATGGCGATCCAGAGCAGCAGCGTGACGCGGTCGTAGCGCCGGCCCAGCGCTTCCGCGAGCAGGAGAACCAGGACCATCGCCGCGGAGCGGGAGAGCGGTGCAGAAGCCGGCACGAGCAGCCAGTAGGCCAGCACGATGAGCGCGACCAGGAGCGGCTCGAGGTGGCCCCAGTCGCCCGTGAGCCGGATGGTGGTGAGGAGCAACCAGGCCATGACCGCGAGGTGGAATCCCGATATGGAGAGGAGATGTGCGAGGCCCTGTCTCGCCCACGCGGCCCGCAGCGTGGAGGCGTCGGGGTCGTACTCGCCAAGGATGAGCGCCGCGAGCAGGGCACGGTCGCGGGGGTCGCTGCCCGCGGCAGTCGACACGACATCCGAAGCGCGGGCGCGGGCCAGGCCGAGCACACGCGTGACATCCGACCGGGCACGCGCGAGAGTGCCGTCCGCCGCGATCGGCGTGATGAGCGATGGGTCGGAAAGCCGCAGGCTGCCGGAGACCCCGTCCTGGCGGGCGAGGAGGTGCGTGGGCGCCTCGCCCGGGTTGTCCGGGGGCGCCACGGGCGAGAATCGACCTATGAGCCTTACGGGGTCGCCCGGTCTTACGCCCGGCTCCCCGCCCGCGACGTGCACGCGGAGCACGCCGCTCACCCGGACCGTTCCCTCGTCCGTCAGTCCGCGCTGCGCAGCGAGCTCAAAGCTCCAGGTGCCGGCGGCCCGCGCCGGTAGGGATAGGAGTGAGGCTGGTGCAGGCCTCTCGCGCGTTCCCGATGTGACCACGCCCTCCACCGTGAGGGGCGAGCCGGGCGCAGAGGTCGCGAGCAGCCGAGATACGTCACGATCCGGGACTGTCAGGACGCGGGCGGTGAACCAGCCCCCCGACACCGAGGCGAGCGACAGCGAGAGGAACAGCAGGCACGCGCGACCCCGCGTGAAACAGCCGACCGCGATGCACGCGGTGGCAATGGCCCACCAGTGCCAGGCCGGGCCCTCCCAGACGCGGGCGACACAGAACCCGGCGGCGACGCACACGCACGCGACCGCAGCGCGGCCTCGGGCCGGGGGGACAGCGTTCTCGTCGCCTGGGTCCACGCGTGGAGCCTACCACGATGCGGCGCGGGCGATGGTCAGGGGCAGTCGCCCCCCGCAACGACGTTGATGAGCGACGAGACGTCGTCCTGATCGACGTTGCCGTCCTGGTTGAAGTCAGGGTCGATGCCGGAGGGGTTCTCGCCGCCACCCACGACGTTGATGAGGTACGTCACGTCGTCCTGGTCGACGTTGCCGTCCTGATTGACGTCGGGGTCGCAGCCGGCGGGGGGCAGGACCGAGATGAGCAACGTGTCCGAAGCGCTGCCGCCCAGGTTGTCGGTGACTGTGAGCGTGACCGTGTGGTCACCCACGGGCAGGGAGAGGTTGGCGCCGGGGCTGGGCCCGCTGGCGAGCGTGGTCGGCCCGAGCGTCCAGGTGTAGGTGGTGATGGCGCCGTCCGGGTCTGAGCTGGCGGCGGCGGAGACGGGGACGATCTCTCCGCCGCTGGCGTCAAGATCGGTCACGGTGATGTCCGAGCCGGCGTTGGCGACCGGGAGGCGGTTGACCGTGACAACGACCGTGTCGGCGTGGGAGGCGCCGAGGTTGTCGGTGACGGTGAGGGTGATGGTGTGAGCGCCCCAGGCGAGGTTGACGATGGGGGTTGGGCTGGGCCCGCTGGCGATGGTCGTGGTGCCCTCGCGCCAGAGGTAGTTGACGATGGAGCCGTCAGGGTCAAAGCTGGCGGACCCGTTGAGCGACGCGGGCTCGCCGCCGCTGGAGTCGACGTCGTGGACGACAAAGTCCGGCCCCGCGTTGGCGACGGGGGCGATGTTGCCCCCTGTGACCACGCCCGTGAGGATGACTGTCTTGGCCGGCTGGTCGGGGTCGTCGCTGCTGATCGTGAGCGTGCCGTTGATCGTGCCGACGGTGGCGGTGCTCATCGAGATGGCGTGAGAGTTCGCGGCTCCGCCCGGCGCATCGACGAACGAGCCCGCGGGCGAGGTGAAGCCGGAGGTGGCCCCGAGCGTGTAGTTGAGGTTGGCGATGCCCGCGGCGTTCCAGAGCGCGACGTTGCCGGCGTTGGAGACCTGGATGGAGCGCGTGGGGCTGGCGGAGCCCTGCGTGACTGACCCGAAGTCGAGGATCGTGACGTCGGTGCCGACCTTGGCGGGCACGCGCAGATCGAGAAAGACGGGCGCGTGGCCGGCGCCGCCCGTGCAGTCGATGACCGCCTGGGCGATGGTGGGACCGACCATGGTGTTGCCCGTCGTTGAGAGCGGGTTGTTGAACGCCGAGCCGTCGTTGCCCCAGACGCGGTACGAGTGATTGACATCGTTCCAGGTGCTGGTGCTGTAGGGGATCAGGACGTTGCCGATGTAGTGGAGGCCGATGGCGTCGGCGAGGCCCTCGGAGATGAGGATCTGGTCGTGGCGGTCGTCCATGCCGCCCGAGCCCGCGGGGTCCTGCGTGTGAACGAAGCGGTAGGTGCCGGAGTTATTCCACGAGCCCGGGGTGTTGATGGGGTCAAGGAAGCGAGCGACGCCCGGGGCGACCAGTTCGACGTACGCGGTCTGGCTCGAACTCTGGACATTGAAGTCACCCAGGATGATGTGGTGGTATCCCGAGGGCAGGCCGTCGAACACGCCGTTGGAGGGGTTCGTGTCCAGGCCGGAGGCGTTGTCGCGGATGCGCTGGGTCTCGACGAGTCGGCGGTCGTTGTCGTCGGAGGCGGAGCCGGCCTTGAGGTGCACGTTGTAGAGCGCGATATGGTTCGACGCCGCCGAGCCGTAGCCCGCGGGGCGGATGTCATAGCGGTAGGTGTTGCGGGGCTGGTTGGTGGTCGATGACGATCCGAGCGCGATGGTCAGTGTGTTCTGAAGGGTCACGCGGCTCGTGCGATAGACCAGCACGCCCTGGGTGTCCGGGCCGGTGATGAACGGGGCCGCGGCCCAGTCGCCCGGGCTGCCGGGCGCGGAGTTCAGCAGGCCGACAAAGGTCGAGAGCGCGGAGGCGGAGGTGAACTCCTGGGCGGCGATGACGTCCGGGCGCATCGAGCGCCCGCTGAACGACGCGTAGACCGCGGTCTGGATCGCCGAGGCGCGGTCGCTCCCCGAGTAGTTCGAGATGTTCCAGGCGGCAATGCGGAGCTGGGCGTGCGACGAAGCGGCGCCGGCGCAGAGGGCGATCAGGCAGGTGGCGGAGACAACGGGGCGCATGGGGGCTCCGAATGGGGTTTGGCGGTCGCTGGAAGGGTGCGGCGTGGGAATCACGCCGCACGAGGACAAGTATACGTGGGACAAGCGGTTGTGAGCGGGATTCGGAGGCGGCGCGTGTGGCAATTGCTGGCTATCGGAACCACCCTCAGCAACCTCCGGACGCGATGGCCTCCACAAGCCAGACGATGTCGTCGGCGTCGGCGTTGCCGTCGGCGTTGAAGTCCGGATCGTCGGCCCAGTCGCCCGAAGCGATGGCCTGGAGCAGTGCGAGGATGTCGTCCTGGTCGCGGCTGCCGTCGAGGTTGTAGTCCAGCCTCTGGCAGAGCGTGCGGGGCCTGCCCGCGGCCATGCCGAATCCGGAACCGAAGAGCCCGCCCGTGGGCCCCACGGGCGTGGCCGATCCGGTCTCCGGGTTGATCCGCAGGAGCAACTCGGAGCCCGCGTTGATGGTGTAGAGAAACCCGTCCTCGCCCGCGGCGAGGCCGTTGCAGTCGGTGATGCCGGTCCCCAGAGGGCCGATGACTGTGCGGATGCCGGTCGAGGCGTCAAACCGCACGAGCACCGAGCCGGTGGGTGTATCGTCCACGCCGAAGAGCCGCCCCCCCTCGGGGTCAAGGTCGAGCGCGCCGATGTTGCCCCCGAGCGGTTCGCCGATGCGCGTGGCCCAGAGGGTCGTCGTGTTGATGCGCCAGAGCTGGCCGTCTGCCTGCGAGACGCCGAAGAGCGTCCGAGAGTGGGGGTCAAAGCCGAGACCAGTAATGGGAGCGGGGTTGCCCATGATCCGACCCAGCAGGCGCGCCGCGCCGCTCGCGGGATAGACCTGGTAGAGGTCCCTCGCGAAACTCACGGCGTAGAGGCGGTCTTCGAGGGCGTCGTACGCCAGGCCCTGCATGCTGGCAGAGATCTGCGAGAACTGCCCGAAGGCGCCGGTGGCCTCGTCGATGGTGCCGAAGTTGTTGTTGGCGTCGCCGATCACGTAGATGGTGCCCGAGCGGGGCGCCACGCCCGAGCGGCAGATGCCCCGTGGGTTCGCGAGCGCCGACTGCAGGCTGGGGCAGGCCAGGGGCGTGCCGACGTTGGC
>JADYXW010000030.1 GCA_020853975.1 Phycisphaerales bacterium | reverse complement strand
TGCACGCGCAGTTGTCCGCTGGGCATGTAGAACGGCCGCATCACGTCGAACACCGCTCCGCCCGGCCTTCCGGGCCCCGGCGCGACGCCCGGCCCCGGCTGGCCGCGATATTCCCCGCCGTCGGCGACGCCGCTCGCCAGCAGGTGCGCCCGCAGGGCCTCCACATCATCGCAGTACATGTAGAACAGCACGCCCTGGCGCCCCGGCTCGATCGCGCCGTCCGCCTGCGCGAGCATGATCTCCGCCGCCGCGCTCTTCGCGTGCGCCCACACGGTGCGCCCCGTGGGCCCCTTGTGGTCGCTCTGCCTCTCAAACCCCAGCAGCGCGTAGAACCGCAGCGAGGCCTCTACGTCCGCGACGTGCGCAAACGCCACCAGCCGGCGAACCCGCGCAGACGCCCCTGGCAAAACGCGCATCGTGCTTCCCACACCCCGGGGGGCCCCCAACGCCCTCCCAAACACCCGAGGGCGGACTCGAACCGCCGACCTGCGGTTTAGGAAACCGCCGCTCTATCCAGCTGAGCTACCCGGGCACGCCCCAACGATACGCTCCGTTCCGCCACGCCGGTCCCCGCCTTTCACGTGCCCAACCTCACCCCACATCACCCCCAAGAGCCCCTCCGCGTCATGCTCTTCACCGACACCCTCGCGGATGTCAACGGCGTGTCGCGCTTCGTCCGCAACATCGCCGCCGCCGCCCGCGATTCGGGCCGCGACTTCCGCGCCGTCACATCCACTGTCTTCGCGATGCCTGCGGGCGAAAACCTGGTCAACCTCCCGCCCGGCTTTTCCATGGCCCTCCCCGGCTACCCGGACCTGCAGCTCGCACTCCCGTCCTTCCGCCGCTTCATCTCTCTCGCCCGCGAGTTCCGCCCCCACGTCATCCACGTCTCCACGCCCGGGCCCGTCGGCATCGCCGGCCGCCTCGCCGCCCGCTCGCTCCGCGTCCCCCTCGTGGGCGTCTACCACACCGACTTCCCCGCCTACGTCGATCACCTCGTCGGCCACCCCAGCCTCACCTTCTTCGCCGAGTCCTTCATGCGTCGCTTCTACCGGGGCTTTTCCACGGTCTTCACCCGCAGCGTGGACTACGCCTCCCGCGTCCGAGCCCTCGGCCTGCCCGAGAGCCGCGTCCTCCCGCTCCGCCCCGGCGTCCGCACCCACGACTTCCACCCGCGCTTCCGCGCGCAGCCCGCCCCGGACTGCCTCGCCCAGGCCCGCCCGATGCTCCGGGTGCTCTACGCGGGCCGCGTCAGCATCGAGAAGAACCTCCCCCTGCTCGCCCGCGCCTGGCACGTCGCCGACGCCGCGCTCCGCGCCCGCGGCGTTGCCGCCGAGCTCGTCGTCGTTGGCGACGGGCCCTACCGCGCCGCCTTCGAGCACGCCCTCGCCGGTAGCCGCGCCCGTTTCACCGGCTTCCTCCACGCCGAGTCCCTCAGCCGCGCCTACGCCCACGCGGACCTGTTCGTCTTCCCGAGCGCCACCGACACGCTCGGACAGGTCGTCATGGAAGCCCAGGCCAGCGGCGTGCCCGTCCTCGTCAGCGACGCTGGCGGCCCCAAAGAAGTCGTCTCGCCCGGCGTCACGGGCCTGGTGCTCCCCGCGTCCGACCACCACGCCTGGGCCCGTGCCGTCATCGACCTGGCCCTGAACCGCGCGCGACGCGAGCACATGGGCCGCGCGGCCCACGTCCACATGGCCGACTACGACATGAGGGCCACCTTCGAGCACTTCTGGTCCGTGCACGAGCAAGTCGCCGCGGAACTCACCCTGCCGAGGCCGCGATGAGGCTCCACGCGGCACGCACGTGCTCCTCTCGCGTCCGCACGGCGCCGATCGCCATCCGCAGCACGTACCGCGACGCCGACGTTCCCACGCCGGGCAGCACCGTGTGCGAAAGATACAGCCGCCCGGTCGCGTTGAGCCGCTCCAGCAGGCCGCGGTTGCGGGCGTCGGTCTGCTCGGGAGCCTCGCCCTCCCGCGGCGAGAGCCGGAAGCACACGAGGTTGAGCGTGCGGGCCGAGGTTACCTCGAACCGCGCGTCGCCCCGGACCAGTTCCTCGAAGAGCGCCGCGAGACGCACGCCCAGCCTCACGTGCGCGCGCAGCCCCTCCAGCCCGTAGTACCGCAGCACGAACCACAGCTTGAGGGCTCGGAACCGCCTCCCCAGCGGCACGTGCCAGTCGCGATAGTCCACCACGGCGCCCGTGTCGCTCGGCGCGTTCCGCAGGTACTCGGGTGTCACCGACATCGCGCCGGTCAGCGAGGCGCGATCGCGCGTCCAGAAGCAGTTGCAATCGAAGTTCGTGAGGAGCCACTTGTGCGGATTGAAGCAGAAGGAGTCCGCGAGTTCGACCCCGCGGATCATCGCGCGGTGCTCCGGGCACACGCATGCCGAGCCGCTGTGGGCCGCGTCCACGTGCAGCCATGGCGTGACGCCGCACACGCGCCGCACTGCGGCCCCGATGGCGTCCAGCGGGTCGATCGCGGTGCTGGAGGTTGTGCCGAGGGTCGCGCTCACGAAGCAGGGGAGCTTGCCCCCGGCGACGTCCTCCCGCAGCAGTTGCTCCAGCGCCGCGGGGTCCATCGAGAGGTCGTCCCGGACCGGCACCAGCCTGAACTGCTCGCGGTCGTCCGGACCCAGCGCGAGCCCGGCGATCATCGCGGCCTTCAGGATGGACGAGTGCGCCTGCGTCGAGGTGTACGCCGTGAGGCGGGGCATCGCGGCGCGCCGCTCGGCCACGGGCACGGAACGCAGCGTGCGCCACCGGCCCGCGACCAGCGCCGCCAGCGCCGCGTCGCTCGCGGTTCCCTGGATCACCCCGCCCCCGGCCGCGCCGGCGCCCGCACCGCCGAAGAGGAACGCGTCCGGTAGCCCGATGGCTCCGGCCAGCCAGTCGAGCACGCGCATCTCGAGCTCGGTCGCGGCGGGGCTGGTGGCCCAGAGCATTCCCTGCACCCCGAGCCCCGCGGAGAGAAACTCGCCCAGCACCGAAGGTCCCGAGATGTTCGACGGGAAGTACGCGTAGAAGTTCGCGCTCTGCCAGTGCGTGAGCGCGGGCAGCACGAGGCGCTCCACGTCGGCCAGGCAACCCTCGAGCGAGCCCTCGCCCGCGTCGGACGCATGCGCCGGCAGCGCGTCGAGCAGCGCGCCGGGCGCGATCGACGCCCGCACGGGCCGGTCGTCCGCGCCAGCCCAGTAGCGGTCGATGAGCGAGGCGACGCGGCCTGCCGCATCCCGAAACTGCTCGCCGGTCATGTGCGTGGGCCCGTGTTGCACCGCGTGGTCCTCTCAGCTCGTGGTGTCGGCGCCCTCGGCGCCCTCGGCGCGCTTCGGCGCGTGCCCCTCGCCCGCGAGCAGCACGATGCCCGCGATGATGAGCACGACGGCGACGGCCTTCTTCGCGGTCATCGCCTCGCCCAGCCACCACCAGCCCAGCAGCACGGCGGTCGCGGGGGCGACGCCAAAGGCGATCGGCCTCAGCACCGAGATGTCGCCGTGACGCAGGCCTGAGTAGAAGAAGAACACGCCCGCGAACCCGGCGAGCAGGCCCGAGCCCACGATGAGGTACGCCCAGGTGCCGGGGGTCGCGAGCTTCATCCACTCCGCGGGCTCGCTTTTCCAGACCCGCGTCGCGACCATGTACGCCACCAGCGCCGGAAGCACAGTGACGAGCGCCCGGACCAGCATGGCGGTCATGGGCCCGACTTGGCGGCTGTTGAGCGCCGCCTTGGTGCCGATCTCGCCCACGCCCCAGCACAGACCCGCGATCGCCGCGAAAAGAATGGCCTTGGTCATGCCGGGAGCGTACCCGGCCCCTCCCGGGTCCGCGGCGTTCGTACAATGGGGCGCATGCCCCGCGTCACCCGGTCCGCATCGCGTTCCAAGCCCGCCAAGGAATCAAGGCCCGTCCCGCCGGGCCCCCGCGACCTGCTGGGTCTGCAGGGCGTGCGCTCCGGGACGCTCCGCGAGGTGCTGGCGGCGGCTCGGGACCTCCGCCACGCGGGCGTCCGGGGCGATGAGCTGCGTGGAAAGCTCGTGGCCAATCTGTTCTTTGAGGACTCGACGCGCACGCGGATCAGTTTCTCGGTCGCCGCCAAGAGGCTGGGGGCGGACGTCGTGGACCTGCTCGGGTCGACCTCGAGCGTGAACAAGGGCGAGACGCTGATCGACACGGCGCGCAACGTCGACGCGATGGGCGTTGACGCGATGGTGGTGCGGGCGAAGCAGGCCGGCGCGGCGGCGATGATCGCGGGAGCCGTGGCGCCCCCGGTGCTGAACGCGGGCGACGGGCGGCACGAGCACCCGACGCAGGGCCTGCTCGACCTTTTCACGCTCGCGGAGGCACACGACCGGCTCTCGGACTTTGACTTGTCGGGACTCAGCATCGCGATCGTGGGCGACGTGGCGAGCTCGCGGGTGGGAAGGTCGCTCATCGCGGGCGCGACGACGCTGGGGGCGAGGGTCGCGTGCGTCGGTCCGGCGGGCATGGTGCATGCGGGGCTGTCGGTGCTCGGTGCGAGCGTCGAGCACAGGCTCGACGACGTGCTGAGCACCTCGGACGCGGTGGTGATGCTGCGGATCCAGTTCGAGAGGCAGGGCGAGGGAAAGACGCCCGGGCCGGCTGCGGCGGAGGCCCCGCGGGGCTCACCCATCGCATCGGTGCGCGAGTACCGCGAGGGGTACGCGCTGACCGCGGCCCGCGAGGCGAAGATGAAGCCGGGCGCGGTGGTGCTGCACCCGGGACCGATCAACCGGGGCATCGAGCTCGACGCGTCGGTGGCGGACGGTGGCCGCAGCCGCGTGCTGAGGCAGGTTTCCAACGGCGTGTGGGTCCGCATGGCGGCGCTGCGCTGGTGCCTGTCGTGAGCGGGTTGGGCGGGCAGGTCGTGGTGGCGGCGGTGGGACCGGTCTCCGGGTTGGGGCTGTTCTCAGGAAAACGTGCGAGTGTCACGATTGGCCCCGCCTCGGCGCCGGGCATCCAACTGCGCAGGGAGCGTGCGTCGGAGGCGGCGCTCACGGCGCTTGTGTCGTCGGAATCTTCGTGGGCGGGCCTGCCCCCCGGCGTGCCCGTGCGGAACACCACGCTCGCGAGCGGCCCCGCTTTCTTTGCGACCATCGAGCACCTGATGTCGGCGCTCGCCGGGCTTGGCGTGTGGCACGCCGCGGTGAAGTTCGAGGACGGCCCGGAGGCACCGATCCTGGACGGCTCGGCCCTGCCCTGGGTGGCGGCGCTCAAGCCTGCGCTGGGACCGGGCGCGGCGGCCGAGCCGCTCGTGCTGCGGGAACGGGTCGAGGTCGCCCACGGAGATGCCACGATCGTCGCCGTTCCCCGGGCGAGAGGCTGGTCGTATACCTACGTGCTGGACTATGGCGTGGGGTCGCCAATCCGGGCTCAGCGGGCTGCTTGGGAGGGGTGCCCGGAGGAGTATGAGGCGGAGATTGCCCCGGCCCGCACGTTTTCCCTGAGGCGGGAGGCGGAAGCGGCCCGGGCGATGGGGCTCTTTCCGCACCTGACGCCCCGAGAGATGGTCGTGGTGGGGGACGATGGCGCGCCCATCGACAACGCGTGGCGGATCGCGAACGAGCCCGCGGCCCACAAGCTGCTGGACTTGATCGGCGACCTGGCGCTGCTGGGTCGGCCCTTGCAGGCCGATGTGGTGGCGACCAGGTCGGGGCATGCACTGACGCACGAGTTCTGCCGCCGGGTATTGGCGGTGGGGTGAGCCAGTTTCGCCCCAAGGCCGTCGGCGCGCGCGCATTTGAGCCCTATCGGGCCCCGCACGGCCCGGGCTTGGTAGCGTTGCGCGAGGGGCCGGGCCGGGCGGGCATGTGCGCCGCTTTGGAAACCTGCCGGCCCCTGGACCGGTAGAAGGGGGGTGCCGCATGGCGGCTTGTGGAAGTTCGTCTGGGTGGGTGTTGGGGGTGCTGGTGATGCTGGGTGTGGTGCTGAGCGCGAGCCTCGGAGGCTGCGAGGGGCTGCCCGACGCGGTGGCGCTGCGTGACCGCGCCGGGGTGATGCAGGAGGTGGTGCACGCCGATGTGGCCGCCCAGCGGGATGTTGTGGAGCGGATGAGGGAAGCGGGGGAGGACCCGGACTCCGCCGGGATGAGGGACGCGACGGCGGTGCTGGCCCAGATGGAAGCGCGGGCGCGGACGCTCGACGCGGCGGTCGGGGAGTTGGACGCGCTGATCGCCGAGGCCACCAACCCGACGCACCCGATCAGCGAGGGGGTTGAGCTCATCTCCCGGTCGCTTCCCGAACCGCTGAGGTCGCCCGTGGTGCTGGGTGGGGCGCTCTTGGCGATGGCGGTGCGGGCGAACCGGCTGCGGGCGGCGCTGGCGAGCGTAGCGCAGAGCATCGAAAAGGCGAAGCAGAACGACGAGCAGTTCCGAAGGAGCTTCAAGGAGAACGCCCCGACTATCCGGTCGATCCAGACGCCGACGGCCCGCTCCATCGTGGAGGCCGCGACGAGCCAAGGATTCACGCTGAGCCTGCCACTATGAACACACTCTCCCCCGCGAAGAACGGATGCGACAGGAGCCCCCGGGCGCGGGCCCGGGGGTTCACGCTGATCGAGCTGTTGGTGGTGATCTCGATCATCGTGGTGCTGATCTCGGTGCTGCTGCCCGCGCTCTCGCACGCGAGGGAGGCGGGTCGGAACACCAAGTGCCTGGCGAACCTCAAGAGCATCGGGCTGGGCCTGCAGATGTACATGAACACGGAGTCCAAGGGGCTCTTGCCCAGGGTGAGGCCCCTCAACGACGGAGCCAACGAGAATGACCCGTCGCTGCTGGATGTGATGTCGAAGTACGTGGACGCCGCCATGCCCGTCAAGATGGCGGACAACGACTGGGTCGTGAGCGACCCGTGGCGGTGCCCGTCGGACACATCCTCGGCGGACGCGGCGACGGGGTTCAAGCCCCTGTGGCAGTACAACGGCACGTCGTACGAGTACGCACCCGCATTCGTGATGATCGGGGCGGAGATGTTGACGGTGCGAAACGTGCAGTCCGGGGCGACGCGTGCGTACGAGCAGGCGATGCCGCCCCTGCCCCTGTGCTTCGACGCGGACGACTGGCACAACCCGCGGTTCGTTGCGAACAAGCGGGGCGAGATGAGCGCGGAGGCGCGCTGGAAACGCAACGCGATGTACTTCGGGGACTACCGCGCGGCGCCCGCGACGTTCGTCGCGCCAGAGCAGATCGAGAAGCTGATCGCAGACACCGTCCGCTTCGGCGGGCTGGGCGCGTGAAAGGGGACCGCACGTGACGAGCCGCCTGCCGGGACTCCTTGAATCGGAACCGGGTACGACCATGCCCGCAGCACGCCCCCCGGCGCGGCGCCGCTCGGCGGGTGAGACCCTGCGGGGGTGGTGGGACGCCGCACGCGCCACCCCGAAGAGACGCCGCGCGCTGGGGATTGTCTGCGCTGTGCTGGTGCTGGGCGTCGGCACGGGGCTGTTCCTGAGGTACGGCCCGGTCTTTCAGCCGGACTACAGGCGGGGCAAGCTCGACCGCGTGATGAACTACACCCTCCTCACCGACGAGTTCAACAACCTCCCGGTCGAGAAGCGGATGGAGCTGATCGGGCAGCTCGTGCAGCGGCTTCGGAAGATGGACGCGGGCGACAGCGTGCTGCTCGCGGGCTTCGCGTCGGGCGTTGCGGGGGCGGCGCGGGACCAGTTGGAAGAGAACGCGTCCAGGCTCGCCATCGATCTGTGGGACAAGCACGCGAAGGACTATGACTCCGTGCCGGAGGCGGAGCGAGAGGAGTTCCTCGAGCAGGCCTTCGTGGACTTCCAGAAGACCATGGAGGCGGTCGGGGGACAGGTTCGTGACGTCTCGGACTCGGATCGCATCAACGAGGTGCGCAAGCAGGCGGCGCGGGACCGCCAGGCGCTGCGGGATCCTGAGAATCAGCCGCCTCCCGAGGCGATCGGCCGGATGGTGTCGGTCATGAACCGCACGCTGGGCAGCAACGCGAACCCGACGCAGCGTGTGCGCGGGGCCCAGATGATGCGCGACATGGTGCGCCACTTCCGTGGGCAGGACATCGCGACCGGAAAGCCGAAGTAGGGCACGCCCCGGCGGGCGGGGCTCAGGCGCCCGCGGGCTGGCGGCTCTCGTTCAGCAGGCGGCGGAGAACGGTGTGCAGCACGCCCCCGTTGCGGTAGTACTCGGCCTCGACGGGCGTGTCGATCCGGCAGAGGGCCTTGAACTCGACCTTCGAGCCGTCGGCCTTCGTCGCGACGACGCGTACTTCGCAGCGGGGCTCCACGAGCCCCTCGGGGCTCACCGGCACGTGGATGTCGAAGATCTCATCGCCCGCGAGGCCCAGGCTCGCGGCGTTCTGGCCCGAGGAGAAGTTCAGCGGGAGCACGCCCATGCCCACCAGGTTCGACCGGTGGATGCGCTCGAAAGACTCGGAGATGACGGCGCGGACGCCAAGGAGCAGGGTGCCCTTGGCGGCCCAGTCGCGGCTGCTGCCCATGCCGTAGTCCTTGCCCGCGAGCACCACAAGGGGCGTGCCCTCCTTCATGTAGTTCATGGCGGCGTTGTAGATGAAGTCGACCTTGCCGGCGCCGGCCTTGCTCATGTCGCGCGTCCAGCCGCCCTCCTTGACTTTGCCGGAGGCGTCCTTGGCGAGGGCGTTCTTGATGCGGACGTTGGCGAACGTACCCCGGGTCATGATGCGGTCGTTGCCGCGGCGGCTGCCGTAGGAGTTGAAGTCGGCCTTGCGGACCCCGAGGCTCTTGAGGTACTCGCCCGCGGGGGAGTTTTCCGCGATGTCGCCCGCGGGGGAGATGTGGTCGGTGGTGACGCTGTCCGCCAGCAGCGCGAGGCAGCGTGCGCCGCGGATGGCGCCTGGGGGCGTGGGGCCTGCCTGCATGCCCTTGAAGTAGGGGGGCTGCTGGATGTAGGTGGAGGAGGCGTTCCAGGCGTAGAGCTCGCTCTTGGAGACGGGGACGGCGTTCCACTGCGGGTTGCCGTTGAAGACGTTGCCGTATTCTGCGCGGAACTGCGCTGGGTTGAGGCAGGAGGCCTTGGTGTCCTGGATTTCCTTGAGCGAGGGCCAGATGTCCTTGAGGAAGACGGGCTTGCCGTCGTTGGACGTGCCGAGGGGTTCGGTGGCGAGATCGATCGCGACCGAGCCCGCGATCGCGTACGCGACGCACAGGGGCGGGCTGGCGAGGAAGTTGGCGCGGACGGACTGGTGGACGCGGCCCTCGAAGTTGCGATTGCCCGAGAGGACGGAGGCGACGCAGAGGTCGCCCTCCTTGATGGCGGCCTCGACCTCGTCGGGGAGGGGGCCGGAGTTGCCGATGCAGGTCGTGCAGCCGTAGCCCACGGTGTTGAATCCGATGGCGTCAAGGTCGGCGGAGAGGCCGGCCTTGTCGAGGTAGGCGGTGACGACCTTGGAGCCGGGGGCGAGGCTGGTCTTGACCCAGGGCTTGCGCGAGAGGCCCAGGGCGCGGGCCTTTCGGGCGACCAGGCCCGCGGCGATGAGCACGTCCGGGTTGCTGGTGTTGGTGCAGCTCGTGATGGCGGCGATGACGACCGCGCCGTGGGTGATGGTGCTGGGGGGCGTGCCGTCCGCGTGCTTCACCGTGCCCTTGGCGCCGAAGATTTTGTCCGCGGGCATGCCGAAGGACGTGTTGCCCAGCGGGGCGGCCATGGCGCGGAAGAACTCGCTCTTGACGTTCCTGAGCTCGACGCGGTCCTGGGGGCGCTTAGGGCCGGCCATGCTGGGCTGGACGGTGGAGAGGTCGAGTTCGAGCACGTCTGTGAACTCGGGCTCGGGGCTGCCGGGCGTGCAGAACAGGCCGTTGGCCTTGCAGTACGCCTCGACGAGTGCGACGGAGTCGTCGCTCCGGCCCGTGAAGCGGAGATAGTCGAGGGTGGCCTGATCGACGGGGAAGAAGCCCATGGTGGCGCCGTACTCGGGCGCCATGTTGGCGATGGTGGCGCGGTCGGGAACGCTCATGCCCGCGAGCCCATCGCCGAAGAACTCGACGAACTTGTCGACGACGCCCTTCTTGCGGAGCATCTGGGTGACGGTGAGCACGAGGTCGGTGGCGGTGGTGCCCTCGGGGAGCTTGCCCTTCAGGCGGACGCCGACCACTTCGGGCGTGAGCATGTAGATGGGCTGACCGAGCATGACGGCCTCGGCCTCGATCCCCCCCACGCCCCAGCCCACGACGCCCAGGCCGTTGATCATGGTGGTGTGGCTGTCGGTGCCGACGCACGAGTCCGGGTAGGCGACCTGCTGGCCGCTGGAGCGGCAGGTGCGGGTGAGCACGGCGGGCGCGAGGTACTCGAGGTTGACCTGGTGGACGATGCCGGTGGCGGGGGGCACGCAGGTGAAGTTGTTGAGGCTCTGCTGGCCCCACTTCAGGAACTCGTAGCGCTCGCTGTTGCGCTCAAACTCCTTGCCGGCGTTGATGGTCAGGGCCTGCGCCGAGCCGAAGGCGTCGACCTGCACGCTGTGGTCGATGACCAGGTCGCAGCGGACCAGGGGGTTGATTCGGGTGGGGTCGCCCCCCATGGCCTTCATGGCGTCGCGCATCGCGGCGAGGTCGACCACGCAGGGGACGCCCGTGAAGTCCTGGAGCACCACGCGCCCGGGCATGAAGGGGATCTCTTCCTTGGCGGGGCTCTTGGCGTTCCAGTTGGCCAGGCCCGAGACGTCGTCGGCGGTGACCACGAAGCCGTCGAGATTCCGCAGCATGCTCTCCAGAAGCACCTTGATGGAGAAGGGCAGGCGGCCCACGCGGCCAACCCCCTTGGCGGCGAGCGCGCCGAGGTCGTAGTACGCGTACTGGGTCTGGCCGACGGTCAGGGTCTTGCGGGCGCCGAAGGGGTCGGGACGGGTCATGCGGTGGCTCCTGTGCGTGCACCAGAGTATTCGGCGCGCAGAGGCATGAACCAAGTCGATTCAACTTACCGGCGCCATAACTCATGTGAATGCCTTCGCCGCTTTTGGCCGCGAAGGGCCCCGGACTATCGGACCTGCCGCGGCGGGCGTGCCGGGGCGGTTTTGCTGGCGTTCTCGGAGGATCGCGGTATGCTGCTAGCCGCGGCTGTCCCGCCCGATCGGGGGTGAACGCCGCCCGGAGGGTTTCTCATGCGCGCACGCGTTCTGATGGCGGGTCTGGTGGCGGTGTCGGCGTCGATGGCGTTCGGGCAGGGTCGCATGTACGCGATCGACAGCAGCCGCGCCATTTCCGAGATCGACTATGTGAACGGGACCCGAGCGGTCATCGGCACGGCGTCCTCGAACGCCGGCACCACGGGCGGGCTTGCGTACGACTGCGCCACGCAGACGCTCTATCTCACCAGCACCAGCCTGGACTCCCTGTACACGCTGGATATCGAGTCCGGCACCGCGACGCTCATCGGCGCGTACGGCGACTCGGCGGTCGTCATGCACGGGCTGGAGTGGGACAGCAGCACGGGCACGCTCTACGGCTTGTCCTCGCACAACAACGGCCTGTACACCATCAACACCAGCACCGGGGCCGCCACCCTCGTGGGGACGTCGGGCCTTGCGTCGTTCTCCAACCTCGGGTATGACTCCATCAACGACCGCATGTACTCCACGAACAGCGGTGCGGACTCGTTCTATAGCATGGACCGCGCGACGGGCGTCGCCACGCTGATCGGGGCGCTCGCCGGGCCGACCAATCCCAACGGGCTGGCCTTCAACCGTGACAACGGGCGCATGTACCTCGTGTGCAACAACACCGACACGCTGTACACCGTTGACCTCGGCACCGGGGCGGCGACCGCGGTCGGCGCCCTGGGCTCCAGCAACCTGCTCGGGCTGGTGTACATCCCGGCGGACTGCGGCGGCCCGGCCTGCGACCCCGACATGAACCAGGACGGCAACGTCGATCAGGACGACGTGTCGTACCTCATCAATGTCGTCGGCGGCGGCGAGAACCCTACGGGCATCGACCCGGACTTCAACGCGGACGGGAATGTGGACCAGGACGACGTAAGCGCGCTGATCAACACGGTGGGTGGGGGCGGGTGTCCCTAGTCGCGGAGGAGGGGGGCTCCCGGTTTTCGCTGCGGGGCACGCAGGCTTTGGACTCGTCATCAAGAGGCCGGATGCGTCCGGCCGCAGGAGGTGGCAGTGCAGGTGCGGAGCGCATGGGGCCTGGGGGCTTTTCTCGTGCTCGCGGGGGCAGCCTGCGGCCAGTTGACGCAGGTCGCGCAGTT
The DNA here is from genome assembly GCA_020853975.1 of Phycisphaerales bacterium. Classification (GTDB taxonomy): domain Bacteria; phylum Planctomycetota; class Phycisphaerae; order Phycisphaerales; family UBA1924; genus RI-211. Next base: position 5,283 of record JADYXW010000030.1, on the reverse strand, counting down.
CCCGACGGGGGCATCGAGCGTGGGCCTTGGCTTTGACTCGGAGGCAGACGTTGTCGTGACCTATCCGAGCTTTGGCACGGTGCTGAAGCGGTACAGCGGCGTGGGCTCGCCCATGAGTGACCTTGCGAGGCCGGGGGGCAGCGCGAACGACGCCGACGTGGACATCGCCAAGGGGGCGTTCGTGCTGGGCGGCTCGCCCGTGCCGGCCGGCACGGTGCTCTACATCGGCGGCGAGTCCGGCGTCGCAGAGGTGTACGCGGTCAGCAGCTCGGGGACAGTCATCGCGTCGCTCGTCACGGCGTTCGGGACCAGCCACGTGGTGGGCGGCGCCTACCACACGGGGCGTGGCACCCTGTTCCTCGTGCAGGACAGGGTGCCCGGCGGCGCCGCCGCCAACCGTGTCGCCGAGATCGATCCGGCGACCGGGGGCGTGCTGCAGACGTGGCAGGTCACGGCGTCACGGCCAACGTTCACCGTGAACTTCGGCGACCTCGATGTGGGGGGCAACGGCAACCTCTTCATCGTGTCGAGCGATGAGGAAACGGTGGGTGAGTTCACGCCGACCGGCGCGTTCGTTGCGGAGCATGCCCTGCCCTCGGGCGTGACCTCGCTATGCGGCATCGGGTTTGATGCATCCCGGTGTGAGGCCTGGGTGCTGAACACCTCCGGGGTCGCGAGCAGGCTGGCGGGCTTTCCGTCGTCGGTCTGCCCCACGCCCTGCGACCCCGATGTCAACCAGGACGGCAACGTGGATCAGGACGACGTGACGTACCTCATCAACGTGGTGGGAGGGGGAGAGAACCCGACCGGCATCGACCCGGACTTCAACGCGGACGGGAATGTGGACCAGGATGATGTGAGCGCGCTGATCAACACGGTGGGTGGGGGCGGGTGCCCGTGACAGCGGCCCGGAGGCACCGCACCCCCGATCCGTGACCGTCGCAGGCCGGCCCACTCCGGGGCGGCCTGCTGCACCCTGTGGCTCTTGGGGGGCAATGGCCCAGTCGGCGCGCGCAGTTGGTGCCAAACCCGCCACTTTGGTGGCCGGGCCCGGGTTTCTGTGGCATAGTTGGGGCATGAAGACGCGCTGCCCGTACGCGCTGGCTGTTGGCCGCGCGTTGGCGTGGCTAGTTCTCGGGCTGGGGGCCATCCCCGGCAGGTGGCACCGAGGATGTTCCCGTGCCACCGAGATCGACGGCCCGGCGTCGATCTCGGTGCGTTGGGGCCTGACGTGGCCCGGCGCTCGGTCCTGACACGCCCCCGGGCGTTGCTTGCCCTTGGCGGCGACGCCACTGCTCCGGCCGGAACGGTGCCGGGGCAACAGGCGAGCCGGTCGGGCAGCGCCATAGTGGACTGCGTGCGCAGACGGCCAGCCGCCCGGCTCCGCCGAAGGGCGGCGCACCGAGGACGCCGCCGAGCCGGCCGCCTCGGTGACACAGGGGACGGGCATTCGGCGCGACCGGGGAGGGGACGGCGGCACCTTCCTACGATGCCGTCCTATGGCCTTTACTCTCAAGCCGGACGATGCGCTGACGGTTGACGCCGACCACACGGGGTACCTGAAGGACCACGTGGACACGGGGGACCGCTGGGTTCTGAACTTCGGCCCGCAGCACCCCGCGATGCACACCACGCTGCGGCTGGTGCTGGAACTGGACGGCGAGCGGATCGCGCGGGTCACTCCCCACATCGGGTATCTGCACTCGGGGTTCGAGAAGCTCGCGGAGTCGCTGGACTACAACCAGTACGTGACCATCTGCTCGCGGATGGACTATCTGTCGCCGATCTCGAACGACATCTGCTGGCACCACGCGGTGGAGAAGCTCTTTGGGATCGGCATCACGCCCCGCTGCAAGGTGCTGCGGACGATCATGGCGGAGGTGGCGCGGATCCAGAACCACCTGCTGTGCGTGGGGGCCGCGGGGCTGGACCTGAACGCGTTCACGGGGTTCATCTACGCGTTCAACGTGCGAGAGAAGATCTACGACCTGGTGGACTTTGTGTCGGGCCAGCGGTTCCACCCGGACTGGACGCGCGTGGGCGGGTTGATGCAGGACCTGCCCGACGAAGAGACCTTCAAGACGATGGTCAAGGCGCTGATCCACAAGGAAGTGCCGGACGCGCTGCGGGACCTCGAGGGTCTGCTCAACCGCAACCGCATCTTCATGGACCGGACGCAGGGCATCGGCATCATCAGCAGGGAAGAGGCGATCGCGTGGAGCTTGTCGGGCCCCATGGCCCGCGCGAGCGGCGTGGTGCGAGACCTGCGCAAGGACGAGCCCTACCTGTGCTACGCGGACAACTGGGACGGGCAGGGCGCCGAGGCCGTGAAGTTCAAGGTGCCCGTCGCGGAGACCGGCGACGCCTACACGCGGTACATGGTGCGGGTGGAGGAGATCAAGCAGTCCTGCAAGATCATCGAGCAGCTCATCGACCGCATCCCGGGCGGCTCGGTGGACACGTTCGCGGATTCCAAGGTGGTGAAGCCCAACAAGAAGGACGTGTACGGCTCGATCGAGGGGCTGATCCAGCACTTTGAGCTCATCATGTCCAACCGCGGGTGGAAGCCCCCGGTCGCCGAGTGCTATGGCTGCAACGAGACCGGCAACGGCGAGCTGGGGTACTTTGTGGTGAGTGACGGCACGGCCAGGTCCTGGCGTGTTCGCGTCCGCCCGCCCTCGTTCATCAACTACGCGATGATCGCGAAGATGACCGAGGGGCACCTGGTCAGCGATATCGTGGCCATCGTCGGGTCCATCAACGTCGTGGCGGCGGAACTGGACAGGTAGGGCAGGGCGAACGAGAAGCGGGCGACTTGACGCCCCCCCCCCCCGCCCCCCCGGTATGATGCTTCACGGCGGCAAGATCGGGGAGCCGGACCAATGGGGTGGATTGGCGGGCAAGTTCAACGGGGTGGTGCGCGAGCATTCTCGCTCGTCGATGTCGTTGTCACGCTCGGCGTGCTGATGGTGCTCGTCTCGCTCGTGCTGCCGACGCTCCGCGGCGCGAGAGATGCGGCGGGGCTGACGCGGGATTCGGCGTCCCTGCGGCAGTGCGCGGCGCTGGTGGCGATGTACGCCGCGGCGGCAAGCGATCGTTACCCGGTGGGCGGAAATCACCCGATTGTGCACGCGGACTTGTGGTACCGGCCCGTGATAGCGGCGGGCCTTGCAACGTCGCCGGGGGAGATTGACGCTTTCGGGATAAGGCGTCGCGGGGTCGTGAGATTCTGGCAGTCTGCCTGCATGAACCTTGCGCCGGACTTCATGCTGCCGGGGCAGGCCCGCGCGGACTGGGCGGGCTTGGCGGAGGCCCAGCGCACAACGGACGTCACCTACCCCTCCGCCAAGGGACATCTGTTTCTTGCGACCAACGGGGAAGGAACGCTGTCGGAGGGCGGCCAGTGGTTCTGCTGCGGGCCCCGGTGGCGGTCCGCCGTCACGATGGGTGATGCGTCGGTTAGGCGGGGCGATTACATCGAGTTCAATGGCGGGGAGCCGCCGGTGATCGTGGACGACATCGGCAGGCCCGTGTACACGACGTGGGGTGGAATCCGGGGAAGGGATCAGTAGCCCGAAGGGAGTGAACATGAGGATGTTTGATTGCGCGGCGTGGGCGGTGTCCGTGGTCGGGTTCGCCGTCACCGCGTATGCGACGTGCTGCCGGTACACGGTGTCGTGGCCGGCGTCGACGCCATGCGCCGGGGCGACGGCGGAGGTGTGCGAGGAATCGACGGTATCGTGCACGTCAGCGCCGGGTCTGGACTGGTCGTGCCTCAAGAACATCGGGATCAAGGAAGCGGTCTGCACCACGTACACCCTGGGTGACGACGGAGCCTGGGGACACTTCGCGTGCGACTACACGCCACCGGCGGGGTGGACCTTTGTTGCAAAGCTTTCTGACGGGAGTTGCTGCTGGATCAAGAGCCCCTCGGGCACCGACGTCAAGCCCCGAGAGGCGCTCTTCGTGAACACGTGCGCCATCGAGGCGTGTGCGTCCGGCGGAGGGGAGCAGTGACCCCTCTGCTCGCATGGTGCGCGAGTGTGCTGCTCGCGCCTCAGCCCGGCGCGCTCTCGCCCGAACTGCGGGCGTTGCTCGACCGGGCTGCGGCGTACACCGGGTCTGTCGAGGCTGTGTACACGGACCCGAACGGCGCGGAGGTTCGTGTGGGCGTGGACGCGGCAACGGGCGCGTACTACTACGCGGATCACTCGATGGTCCAGGGGCGAAATCGCGAGGGCCAGAGCTACTCACGGGACCGCCACCGGAAGCATGCGGCCCCGGCCGGAAGCGGCACGCCATTCGAATCACTCCGAATCGCGGGGTTCTATCCCAATGTGTGGCTCGCCGAGATTCGCCGGTACCCGGATGCCGTCATCGAGGAAGCAAGGGAGGGGGACCTGCTGCGGGTGCGGGTCGACACGTCCAAGTACGCCATCCCCGGGGAGCAGGCGCGGGTACCGGCGGACGTCTGGATTGACTCGCTCGCGAGGGTGGTTCGCGTGGGTCGAGCGGACACGCCCGGCGGACCACGCAACGTGCACCTCGACGAGAAGAGCCCTATTCCGGTATCGACGAGCCTCGGATCGACCGAGTTCGTCCTCGCCTCGCTGGAGTACCGGCCCGAGGGCGCAGCGGAGTGGTTCGACAAGGACAGAGTAGAGGGCGTGGGGGCCGTCGTGAGGTACAACTCGACGAAGGCCAGCGCCGCGGCACGCGCGGCGGGGGCAGGCGGGGACGGGAACGCCGCAGGGGTAACCATCCCAACAGCGAACCGGGAGGGACCAAATCTAGCGTTGCTGGCGTGCGGCGTGACGCTCGCCGGAATCGGCGTGACGGCGTGGTGGATCCGCCGGAAGGGTCGGGCGTGAGACTTCGCGTCGTGGATGCGCATCCCGTGCTCGTCGCGCTGGTCGGGGCGACCCTCCTTTGGGCGGGCTACTCAAAGCTCACGGACATCGCGGGGTTTCGGGAGGCCCTGCGGTCGCAGGAGCTGCTTCCTGTGTTCGTTCAGGGTGTGGTCGCATGGGGCGTGCCGCCTGTCGAGATCGAACTGGGCTCAGCCGCGGTCCTGACCGCAACCGTGCGGTGGAGAGTTGCGACGGCTGAGGTTGCGATGGCCCTGCTGCTCGGGGCGTTCGCGGTCTATGCCTTCGCGATGATCGGATGGTCTCCAAACGCGAGTGCCGGGTGCGGGTGTGGCATCGTCCGGGTGGACGGCGCGAACTGGGCCACGATCGCAGCGGTCGACGCGGCGGTCGCGACTTTGCTTGCGGTGCTTGC
>JADYXW010000029.1 GCA_020853975.1 Phycisphaerales bacterium | reverse complement strand
TCCTCGACGATCGCCGCGGCCACCTCGCTGCGGTTCACCGCGAGCGACGTTGGGGCGTCGGTCCCGATCCTGACTTTCTCCCCGCGAACGGATACAACCGTGACCACCGCGAGCGGCTTTCGTGGGTCGCCGAGGACGATCGCCTCGCCTGTTTTCCGTGTGAGCACCAGCATGAGAGTCCTTTCTTGACTGGAAAGCGCGCCGGGGCCTTGTGAGCCGCGGCACGCCGGAGGAGAAGAGAGCGCCCGTCTTTCAAATCCGGCCCGGTGCGTTTATTCACCGGGCCAGGTTGGTTTCAGTTCTTCATGGCTTGCTCCTTCCATCGCGCTTCCACCGGGACGCTGCTTTGTGTGGTGCTGCTACATGGGACACCCCTCTTTCGTTTATTCGATCCTCCAAACCCCGTCGGCGGCTTCGGCCGCCAGCGGAGCACGGGTAAAGGCAAGCGGCAGGTGGGGAGTCGAACCCCGGCTCGGGACCGTGAAACCCCGTGCCGCACCACGCTCCTGCCGTCGGACTCAGGTTTCCCAAGGCGCTGGCTCGGTGCCCGGCTTGGCCTTCTCTGGCTTGCTGGACCACCCGGCAGGAGGTTGGGCGTTGGCGTCTCCGCTCACGCGGGTTTCCCTGGGAGGCGCATCCGCTTCTGGCTTGGCCTCTCCATTGGACGGCGCCTCGGCAGGCTCCTTGGCCTTGGCGGCTGGCTTTCCGGTGTCGCCGTTGCCGTTCTGCTTGAGTGACGCGAGGGCGGCGCTGGCGTGGTCGGGCTTTGCCGTGCCCGCCTCCTCGATCTCCACCTCACCATCGGCGGAGACTTCGGAGCCCGTCACCTTGGCCCAGATCCGCGCCTTGATCTTGCGGTCGCCCTTGCCGAGCAGCAGATCGAGCGTCGCGTAATCGCCGCCGCTCACAGGGATCACGGCATCAAGCGACTGCTCCACGCCATTGAGGCGCCAGGTGCAGTGGTACGCGATGGTGACGCCGCGTGTCTTGTCCCCGCTCGGCACACCGGGCACGATCTTGAGATCGGTGAGACCGGGGTGCTCGCGGAGCAGGTACGAGAACCCCTCACGGGTGACGTAGCAGCGCTGGGAGATGATGTTCCACTGGTTGTCCGTGAGCCTGAGACCGATGAGCAGGGCCTCCACCATGCAGGTGCGGACCTCTTCCACCGAGTACGGCTCCTTGTATTTGCTGTTGGGGCGATCGGTGCGGAACCCAAGCGACGTGTTCATCAGCGGGTAGAACCGGTGCATCACCTCGTCCGTCAGGGCGGCGCGAAGGTGCTCGATCGCATCGGCCCTGGTGACTGCGGCCTGCAACGCCGGAAGCTGGCAGAGCGATTCAGGGCTTGCGCCGCGGATCACATGGTCCATGCTCAGGAGCTTGGCCAGTTCCGGGTTGGTCCCGGCTGGTACGCCCGCGCCGCGCCCGGACGGCTGACCGGATGACTCTGACTGGTGTGCGAAGATACCTCGTGCTGCCTGCGTCACTGGCCACCTCCCCGGACTTCGCCGTCCTCGATGACGACGCCGACCTGCTCCCCGTTGGTCACGCGCTCGACCCACACCTGGGCCTCGTGCTCCTCCGCGATGCGGCACAGCTCAGCCAGGCCGTCGCGGTCCAGCAGCGAGCCCTCCCGCACCAGCGCCACCCGGATCACGGGCTTGGACGCCATGGCAATGCCGAACGACGCGCGGAGCTGTTCGGCGCTGCTGGCCTGCTCCCACGGCTGCCCGTGCAGCGTCAGGCCGTCCTCGGTGAACGCCAGTCCCTTGACGGGCAGCTTCGCCTCCGCCAGCACCGTCTCGCGCTCGGCAACGGCGTTCTCCTTCTGGCGGCGCAGCCTGCTCACGTCGGCCTCGGCCTCCGCCAGCGCCTTGGCGGCCTCGCGGTTGGTCCGCCGCAGACGGGCAATCCGGTTGCGATCCTCGATACCGCTCATGCGGGACCGGATGCCGGAGACATCGGGGTCCACCATCGCCGCGACCTTCGGGGCGTTCTCGTTGATGAGCGTCTCGATCGCCTTGCTGCTTCCATCCAGCACCGCGAGCCGATCGGTCAGCGCCTTGATCTGCGCCTGCACCTGGGCCGCCTCCTCGACGATCCTCGACTGCTGCCGCCGCTGGTCGTCCAGCCACAGCCGGGCCTTGCGGTGCTTCTCGATGGTCGCGTGAGCCGCCTCCATCTCGGAGGACAGGTCGGCGATGCTCTCTTCCTCGTCAGGTCCGTCCGGCGCCGGGCTCGCCCGCATGATCGTTTGGGCGTGCGTAGCGCGGGCCTGCGCCGCCGTCAGTGCCGCCTGAACCTCAGCCTGCTTCTTGTCGATCGCCGCGAACGCCTCGTCCAGCCCGGCGATGGCCTTGATCCTGGCGACCTGCTCGCGTGGCGGCAGGTTGCAGAACGCCATAGGGTCGAAGGTCGCGTGCCCGAGCATGGTGTCCAGGAGCTGCTGGGGCGAGTTGAACTTGGTGCCGTCGGCCGCCGTCACCGTGAGCGTGGTCCCGCTCTCTGTGAACCGCCGCTTGACGATGAGCTCCCCGTCGTCGCCGGCGAGCCTGACCCGGATCTCGGCGGACTTGTTGCCGCGGCGGATCGGCTTGTCGGGCATGGCGTTGCCGCCAGCCAGCGCGGCCATGATGGCGTCCAGCGTCGAGCTTTTGCCCTGGCCGTTCTTGCCGGTGATCTCGACGAGCGACCCGTCTGGAGTGATGCTCACGGCGATCAGGCGCTTGAACGCCTCCGCCTCCAGTTGGACGATGTGCATGGGCTTGGTGGGAACGGTGGTATTCACGGGTAGCCTTTCTGCCCTGGTGGGCGGTTGAAAAGCCGGAGCGGATGGCAGTGCCACCGCGCCCCGGTTGGGGGCTCAGGAGGCGGTCGCGTACTGCTTGCACCACCACTCGGGGGCCTCGACGTCGATGATGCCCGTCGGGTAGGACGGCCACTCGCCGGTCTCGCGGCCGCGCTTGACCTTTGCCAGCCACTCACCGACGAGGCTGCGGTACTTGGGGATTGACCCTGCGCCCATGCGGTAGACGCGGACTCCGTGATGGGGATTGGTTTCGATCGCCGCGAAGATGCCGACATCATCGAGCCCGAGCGCCTTGCACCCGCGGGCGTAGAACGCATCCTGGGTGCCGTACCCAAAGGCGATCACCGACCGCTCCAGGTCCGAATCGCTTGCGGACACGCACGTCTTGAGGTCCAGCCGGATGACGCCGACCTGCGTGCGCACCCGCTTGTCGATCCGCGCCTTGCAGCGCATGCCGGTGTAGGGATCGTCCCACACCAGGCAGACTTCGCAGTCGCCCGCGGCCCTGAGCATCGGCCCCAGGTCATCGTGGGCCATCGCCGCCTCCGCGATGTTGTGTAGCGTCTCCAACTCCTCCGGCGAAGTCAGGAACATGCCGGGGCTGGCAGCCTCCGCGTCCTTCCACTTCTGCGTCTCACTCCCGTAGCACTTGCCGGTGGTCGGGTTGACAGGCCCGATCTTCACGCGCTTGGCGAGCCGGTCAGGCTCAAGCAGGAGCTCGTGGATCGCCGTGCCGCGGCGCTTGCTGGCGGTCTTCTTGTCCTCCGGGTGGTCGATCGCGTACTTGAAGTGGGCCGGGGTCTTTGGTCCCATCAGCATGAGCGTGCTGTGGTTCAGCGCGTCCCAGCTCACGTATGTCTCGAACGGGACGTTCGGGTAGATGCCGGG
>JADYXW010000028.1 GCA_020853975.1 Phycisphaerales bacterium | reverse complement strand
CCGCCGCCGATGACGTTGATGAGGTAGGTGACGTCGTCCTGGTCGACGTTGCCGTCCTGGTTGAGGTCGGGGTCGCAGCCGCAGGCGGACTCGATGGTGAGGGTGCCGGAGCCGGACAGGTTGTTGAAACCGGAGACGCGGATGAGGTAGGTCTCACCGGCGGTCTGCGGGAAGGAGATGTAGGAGCCGACGGAGAAGGGGCAGGGGCCCTGGGTGCCGGCGTCGTCATTGCAGACGATGGAAGTGAGACTGCCGCAGACGCCTGAGAATGCGTTGAGGACAGTGTCGTAGGTGGCATCGCAGATGTACATGGTGGCGGTGCCCGAGCAGGGCGCGGTGTACTCGAACCAGACGTCGGGGCTGGTGGTGGACGCGCCGCAGTTGTCGGGTCCGTCGGTGGAGGCGCAAGAGGTCGAGTAGGGGTTGCTGCCGACGACGGCGGTGGAGGCGTTGGCGCAGATGTCGTTGGGCTGCTGGTCGATGTTGAGGGAATAGACGCCGCTGGCGCCGTTGAAGCCCGCGACGCGGATGTAGTAGGTAGTGCCGCTGGTGACCGGGACGGTGAGGTAGGACTGGAGCGTGAAGGCGCAGTTACCGCTGCTGCCCGCGTCGTCGTTGCAGGCGATCTGCGCAAGCGAGCCGCAGGAGCCGGTGTGGACGCTGATGACGGTGTCGTAGGCGGAGCCGCAGGTGTCGAGGATGAGGTTGCCGGTGCAGGGAGCGGTCCAGCGATACCAGACGTCGCGGGAGGAACTGGATGAGCCGCAGGTGGCGGTGCCGTCGGTGGCGGAGAAGGTGGCGGGGCAGGTGTCGCCGATGTAGGTGCCGTCGGGGACGAGCGTCGCGTTGGCGCAGGCGTCATTGCCCGGGGTGGGCATGCTGAGGTTCATGGTGAAGGTGCCCTGCGCGCCGTTGTAGCCGGCGACGCGGACTTTGTAGTTGGTGCCGCCGGTCACGGGCACTGTGAGGTAGGAGGTGAGGCCGCCCGGGCAGGGCCCCTGGCCCCCGTTGTCGTCGTTGCAGGCGAGCTGGTTGGCGGTGGTGCCGACGCAGGCGGAGTGCACGGAGACGACGGTGTCCAGAGCCGAGCCGCAGGTGTTGATGGTGAGGGTGCCGGTGCACGGGGCGGTGAAGGAGTACCAGACGTCGAGGTTGGCGTTGCCGCGGCAGGCGTCCCCGCCATCGGCGGTGGCGCCGACGTTGGTGCCGTTGACCGTGCCGAGGGCGATCGAGGTCGCCGAGGCGCAGGCGTTGTTGGCGGGGGCCGCCACGTTCGCGGCGGAGACGGTCATGTTGTACATCTGGGGCACGGTGTGCGCGCTGTTCGCGAAGACGCGGACGTAGAAGGTGCCCGCGGGCACCGCGATGTTGAGGATGTTGAGAGTGAATCCGGCGGCGACGTTGTTGGTGTGGATGACGGTGGAGCCGTCGGAGGCGATGATGGAGGCGGAGAGGCCGGCGATGGCGACGGAGTTGACGAAGTTCCCGCTGCCGCACTGGGGGCTGGAGTCGTAGTTGAGGCCGGTGGGCACGCAGTTGATGGAGACGGTGGTGGCGGCGGTGAGGTTCAGGCGGTAGAAGTCGCTGTCACCCGAGACGTCCACAGCGGTGAGCGCGGCGTTGGCGACCGCGGGTGCGGGGATGCCCGAGGGGTTCACACTGCCGCCGGGCGCGAGGTTGCCGAGGTTGGTGGCGGTGGCGGCGGTGTTGTTGCTCTCGTAGGGGTCGCCGTAGAGATTGGTCACGCCCCGGATGTCGTCGTGCTGAGGTCCGTCGAAGCCGGTGTTGAGGAAGGGCTCCATGAGCTTTGTGCCGTTGGTGGGGCAGACGTGGAGCATGCCCACGCCGTGCCCGTGCTCGTGGAGAATGGTGTTGCGGAGGAAGAGGTAGGAGTTGGTGCCGTTGCCCCAGTTTTCGCTGGAATCGAGCACCATGTCCCCGCCGAAGCTGGGGTAGTAGTTGTACGCGAGGGTGCCGGAACCGCCGTCGATGTTCTTGGCGCTGATGCGGACGTCGCCCCGGAGGCCCGCAGCGCCCGGTGAGCCGCCGTTGCCGAAGGAGGCGCCGTCGTCCCAAGCGTTGCCGTTGAACTGCACGCGGGTGTAGCTGGTGCCGGTGAGCGCGGCCCAGCGGTCGAAGCAAGCCTGGAACTGGGCGATCCAGAGCGCGCGGTTGCCGCCGAAGGCGGCGTCGAAGGCCGCGAAGAGGTTGCTGGGGCCTGCGCCCTCGCCCACGCCGTTGGGGATGTTGGTCCCATCCGGCACGAAGCTCCAGGTGATGTTCACCGGCGCGCCCGCGCTTCCGGGCCAGCGGGAGCCTTGCTGGTAGAAGTTATTGAGCGAGTTGAGCACGGAGCGCTCGATCGCTTCCATGATCTCTGGGCTCGGGGGCACGGTGCGATCAAAGCAGAACGCGAGCTCGCCCCGGTCCGCGGGTGTCTGCGGCACGAGCGTTGAGCCCGAGTCCGGAACTCCGCCGAAGAGCGTGGGCATCTGGCCCGAGGCCTGGCCCGGCACCTGGATGGCGCCGGTGCGGAGGAACAGTGACGTCCGGGCGTCGTCCTCGCCCGCCCACGCCGCGAGACACGCCAGCGGGAGCACGCCCGCCGCAACCCAACCCCTGCGGATCTTCATTTCAAAACCCCTTTTTGGTGCGACAACCGCAGTCGCGTCAGGCCCGACCCGGGCCCGGCACCGCGCGGCGTGATACACCAGTCTCCCGAGTCCGACCAACCCCCAAAGTCCCCTCCTGGGGGGAGAGTCGACGGACCCCTCACGAACCCGGCCGGCGTGCCCGATGCACCCGGCTCGTAGGCTGCAGGGAGTCTACCGGAATGGGGGAATTCACACAAGAAAAAGCCGTGAACCCCCGGCCGGCACGCCCGAACCGTGGTTGAACTAGCCCCGAAGTGCCAGCGAGACCATGAGTTCCACACCGGTGCGGATGGCGTCGTCGTTGAAGTCAAAGTCCGGCTGGTGGAGGGTGGGGAAGGTCGAGGCACCCATTGGCCGGAGTCCGAGAAAGAAGAAGCAGGCGGGGATCTGTCGGCCATAGAACGAAAAGTCCTCGCCGCCCATGGTGGGCTCCGGAGCGAGCTCGACCCTGGACTTACCGAGCGTCTCCTCGGCAATGGCGAAGAACCTCCCGGTGGCGTCTGCGTCGTTGACCGTGGCGGGGTATCCCTCGTGCCAGTCGGCTAGAGCCTCGCAGCCCAGGGCGCGGGCTGTGTGGTCGACGAGTGAAATCAGGCGTTCCCGCGCGAACTTCTTGGTCTCTGGGCGAAGCGTGCGCACGGTGCCGATGAACGTGACCTGCTCCGGGATGATGTTGTCCGCCGTGCCGCCGTGAATGGCTCCCACGGAGACGACGACCGAATCCAAGGGCGAAACGTTGCGCGAGGCAATGCTCTGGAGGGCCGTGATGACATGGGCGGCGGTCAGGATCGGGTCCCGGCCGAAGTGCGGGTACGCCCCGTGGCTCTGGACGCCCTTGATGGTGATGCGGAAGTCGTCGGTGGCTGCCAGGAGCGGGCCGGGCCTGGTGGCGACCTTGCCGACCTCGAACGTGGGCCAGCCGTGGAGCCCGTAGATGCGTTCGGGAGCCGTTCCGAGCCCGCCGCCCGCGTCCCCCCGCAGCGCCCCCTCGCGCACCATGAGGTCGCCCCCCGCGCCGCCCTCTTCAGCGGGCTGGAAGACAAAGGTGACGGGCCGTGGGCGGTGCATGGTCGCGAGCACCCTGGCGGCGCCGATGAGGATGGTGGTGTGCCCGTCATGGCCGCAGGCGTGCATGACGCCGCTCTTCGTGCTGGTATACGGCCTGCCGGTGGCCTCGACGATGGGGAGGGCGTCCATATCCGCCCGGAGGGCGACGCCACGCGCGTTGCCGGCGGTCGCGGGGAGATAGCCCAGGACGCCCGTGCCCTTCGCGAAGCCTCGCTTGACGCGGACGCCGCAGGCTTCGAGCTCGCGGGCGACCACGTCGCTGGTGCGGCGCTCCTCGAAGGAGAGCTCGGGGTGCGCGTGCAGGTCGTGACGGAGCGCCACCAAGGATGGCAGCATCCCGGTCAGGGCGTCCTGCGTCTGGTTCGGCGCGGTCTGTGTCATGGGCATTCGGAAGGGTAGGGGGCAGTCCTCCCGGGCCCTGCGTGGGGTTACGCTTTCGTCGTGACCGGCCACGTACCAACTCTTGCGGCTGTGGCGCTGGGTTCCAACCAGGGCGACCGGGCGGGCACCATCCGCGCCGCGCTGGGCCGGATGGGGGACCTGCCGGACACGCGCGTGCTCCGCGCATCGGACCTGTTCGAGACGCTCCCGGTCGGTCCGGGCGAGCAGGGCCTGTACCTCAATGCCGCGGCGGTGCTGGCAACCACGCTGCCACCCAGTGAGTTGCTCATCGGGCTGCTGGAAACAGAGCGGGCGCTCGGACGGGACCGCGCGGCGGGCGAGCGGTGGGGGCCGCGCGTGATCGACCTCGACCTGCTGCTCTATGGCGGGCACACGCTCTCGGAGCCCGGGCTGACGCTGCCTCACCCGCGCATGTGCGAGCGGGCGTTCGTGCTGGTGCCCCTTGCGGAAGTGGCGGGGGACTGGCCTGTGCCTGGGGCGGGGCTCACAGTGGGCGAGCTTGCAGCCCGCGCGGATGCACGGGGCGTCGTGCGGTTGGGCCGGGCCTGATACGATCCCGGGCATGCCGGTCCTCGGCCTCATCGCGACCCTCGTCATCTCCGCCGCGTGGCAAGAGCAGCCGGGCGTTCCGATTGCCCGCCCGGCGTTTGCGGCTCAGCCCACGGTGTCGTCGAGGCAGGCGATCGAGCGGCTGTGCGCGAACCATCGCGCGGGCGCTGTCGCGCAGTCGGTGCGGGTGCGCACCGTGTCGCCCGCGGGGAAGGAACGCACGGGCCGCCTGACGGTCCGGACCACGGCCGAGCCGGCGACCATCGGCCTCTCGCTGGGCAGGTCTCTGAAGGTGTGGGCTTCGGGGAACGAGCTGCTCGCCGTAACGCCCCGGAACAAGGGTGTGTACTTCGAGGTCCCGCTGCCGGACGGAGTGAGCGCCGGCGCACTGCGGAGGACGATCCGGGCGGTGCCGGTGCCGCACCTGGACCTGGCGATGGGCGCGGGGCCGGTGCAGACCGGCGGAGCGTGGGGCATCACGCTGGCGCCGTTCGGAATGCTGACGCTCGCGGAGCAGGCGGAAGAGGCCGGCGCGGACTGGATCGTGACCGCCAATGGTGAGGCGGGCCCGGCGGAGATTCGGATCGACAAGACCACGGGCCTGCTCAAGCGAATCAGCGGCGCGGTGCCGAGCGCCGAAGGGCCGGTGCGGGTGGACCTTGTCTGCCAGCCCCTCGGCGCCGACGAGGCCGAGTGGAGGCTGAGCCGCGAGGGCCGAACCCCGGTCGCGACGCTCGCGGAGTTGAAGACCGCGGACGCGGAGGTCGGTCCCGGAGCGTCATTGCCGAATCTGGGCCTGATGACGCCGGACCTGATCGCTTTTTCGTGGCGAGACGCGCGCGAGGCGCTTCTGGCGGGCCGCCCGTTGCCCGCGGACACCCGCGTGCTCACGGCGCTGGTGCTGTTTCGGGCGGGGTCGCCCGAGGGTTCGGACGGCGCGGTGCGGGCGTCCGGGGTGCTCAACGCCGTTCGAAAGGACATCGACCGCCGCCGCTTCACGGGGGAGGCCGGCCTGCCCGTGCTCGCGGCCCGGCCCGTGGCGGTGCTCGAGCTCGCGGAGTTCGCGCCCGCCCGCCCCCGCGAACTCGCGGCGGAATGGGAACTGCTGGGCGAGACCCTGCTGTGGACCACGTCCGGCCAGTCGCTGATTGATCGTTTCGCTCCCGGTTCGCCGGGGGTGGTTGTGCTGGTGGACGACGACCAGCTCGTCCGAGGCGTTGCGGCCCTGGACCCTGCCGGCCAGGATGTTGACGCGGTGCTCGCGGAAGTGAGGGCGCTGGTCGAAGAGACCGTCGCGGCCCCTCACTGACCCGGCGCACGGCGACCCCGGGCACGCCCGGCGAGTTCTCGTTAGACTGCACATTCCCGCCCCGTCTGGCCGGCGCGTGTCGAGCCCCGGGGCGCAGCTTGTGAGGGTGTCGCATGTCCGAGCCCGGCAGCACGTCCAGCGGTGGCGCCGTGTCGCGCCTCAGCGTCATGATGTTCCTCCAGTTTTTCGTCTGGGGGTCGTGGTACGTCTCCATGACGGGGTTCCTGAACAAGGAAGGCATGGGCGGCCTCACGGCCGCCGCATACTCCGTCGGCCCCATCGCCGCGATCATCGCGCCGTTCTTCCTCGGGCTGATTGCGGACCGCTTCTTCGCGACCGAGCGCGTGCTGGGTGTGATGCACGTGCTGGGCGGCGTGGCGCTGTGCGCGATCCCGTACATGGCGAAGGGGTTTGACGCCGCGAAGGACGGGTCCGCGTTCATGCACCCCGCGATCCTGCTGATGCTGGCGCACATGCTCTGCTACATGCCCACGCTGGGCCTCACGACCAGCGTCTCGTTCCACAACCTGCCCAACCGCGAGAAGCAGTTCCCGCTCGTGCGCGTCTGGGGCACCATCGGCTGGATCGTCGGCAACATCGCGGTGAGTTATCTCCCCGGAAAGGACGAGTCCGCGTACCAGTTCTACATGGGAGGGGCCGCGGCGGTGGTGCTCGGGCTCTACTCGTTCTCCCTCCCGCACACGCCCGCACCAGCGAAGGGCAAGGCGGTGTCGTTCGGCGACATCGTGGGGCTGGATTCCCTGAAGTTGCTCGCCAGGCCGAGCTATGCCATCTTCATCATCTGCTCGTTCCTGCTCTGCATCCCCCTGGCCGGGTACTACGCCCAGGCGAGGAACTTCGTCGAGGCCACCGGCTCGGTGGTGAATGACTCGGCCGTGTTCACCATGTCGTTCGGCCAGATGTCCGAGATCTTCTTCATGCTCGTCATGCCGCTCTGCTTCGCTCGGCTGGGCGTGAAGTGGATGCTCGCGGTCGGCATGCTCGCCTGGGTCGTCCGCTACGGCCTGTTCGCGGGGGCATGGGACCAGAAGATCACGTGGATGGTGCTCAGCGGCGTCATCCTCCACGGCATCTGCTACGACTTCTTCTTCGTCACGGGCATGATCTACGTAGACCAGGCGGCGAACAAGGAGATCCGCAGCCAGGCCCAGGGCTTCCTCGTGCTGGTCACGCAGGGCCTGGGCATGTTCATCGGGGCGCAGGCCTTCGGGAAGCTGGTGGGCAAGTTCACCACGCCGGGAGTTCCCCCGCTGAAGGACGTGGTGGCGTGGAAGGACATCTGGCTGTGGCCCTGCCTCTTCGCCGCCGGGATCCTGGTGATCTTCGTGCTGCTCTTCCGAAACCCGAAAAAGCCGCAGGACGCCGCTGTGTGAGCATTGAGGCCCGGATGGGCTTGTATTCGAGACCCCGTTTGAGTTAGGCTGTACCTGTTCGAGACTGCTCCCCCGAATCTCCCCGACCCAAGGAAGTTCCCATGACGAACCAACCCACCGAAGGCCAGTCCCGCCGCTCATTCCTTTCGAACGCCGCGCTCGTCGCGGGCGCTGGCGCGGTGCTGGGCACGATCACGACCCCTCGCGCGGCCACCGCCCAGCCGGGGCTCGGTGCGGCTCCCAAGGCCAAGCCCCGCGTCGAGCTCAAGGAGGGTGAGACCATCCGCATGGCGGTGATCGGCACCGGCGGCATGGGCACGGGCCACGTCGAGTCGTTCCTGAGCCTCAACGCGGCGGGCCGTGAGAAGGTCCACATCGTCGCGCTCGCGGATGTCAACGACCTGCACGTGGAGCGTGCGAAGTCCATATGCGACAAGAAGCAGGAGGGCGTGAAGGTCGACACCTACCGCGACTACACCAAGCTGCTCGAGCGGGGCGACATCCACGGCGTGCTCGTGGCCAGCCCCGAGCACTGGCACGCGGACCACGGCATCGACTCCCTGCTCGCGGGCAAGGACGTGTACCTCGAGAAGCCCATGACCCTCAACCTGCCGGATGCGATGCGCCTCCGCGCCGTGGTGAAGGGCAACCCCGACATGATCCTGCAGGTCGGCACGCAGTACGCCGCCCAGCCCAAGTATCTCGAGGCCAAGAAGATCATCGAGTCCGGCGAGATCGGCCTGCCCCTGTGGAGCCAGATCGCTTATTGCCGCAACACCCCCGCGGGCGAGTGGAACTACTACAGCATCGACAAGAACTGGAAGCCCGGCGTCAACATCGACTGGGACGCCTGGTGCAAGCCCATCGGCAAGCAGGAGTGGGACCCCAAGCTCTACATCCGCTGGCGCCGCTACCGCAAGGTTTCCACCGGCATCGTGGGCGACCTGCTCGTCCACGAGATGACGCCCTTCTTCGTTTCGCTCAACCAGTGCGGCTGGCCCGTCCGCGTCCACGCCTTCGGCAGCCACATGATCGACAAGGACATGGAGAACCACGACCAGGTCAACCTCAACATCCAGTTCGAGTCCGGCCACAACATGATCGTCGCGGGCAACACCAACAACGAGAACGGCTTCGAGAAGATCATCCGCTGCCAGAAGGGCAACATCTTCCTCAGCGGCAGGCACTGCGTCGTCCGCCCGGAACGCCCCTTCGAGAAGGACATCGAGGAAAAGACCGTGCAGTGCCCCGACGTCGGCAACGACCAGGACCAGCACCGCGTGAACTGGCTGAACTGCATCCGCACGCGCAGGCAGCCCGACAGCAACATCGATCAGGGCTCCAAGGTCATGGTCGTCGTCGACCTCGCCACCCGCGCCATGTGGGAGGGCGGCTCCTGGTCTTTCGACCCCAAGACCATGACCGCCAAGCGGGGCTGAAGACGGCAGGCCATGCCAGCGCCCGAAGCCACGCCCCTGTGTCTCGCCCGCGAGGCCATGGGCACACGGTTCGAGTTCGTCCTCAGCGCGGGGGATCTCGACGAAGTCTCGCTCCGCGCCGTCGGCGAGGAGGCGTTGGACGAGGTGGTGTCGCTGGGCGAGAGGCTGAGCTGGTTCTCGATGGGGAGCGTGGTGTCGCGACTTGCCGCGGCCGCGGGCGCAGAGCCCGTGCGGGTGGCGCCGGACGTATTCAGCCTTCTCACGCTCTCGCGCCAGGTCTGGCTCGGGAGCGCCGGGGCCTTTGACCCGACCATCGCGCCGCTGCTGCGTCTGTGGGGGCTGCGCGGGCGAGTCTCCGAGGCACCGCCCACCGAAGAGGCGCTCGCCCAGGCCCGCACGCTTGTGGGCCTCGACAAGCTTGATCTCGACCCCCTCGCCTGTACCGCGAGGCTGGGGGTCCCCGACATGTCCCTCGACCTCGGCGCCGTCGCGAAGGGCTGGGCGCTTGACGCCGCTGCCTCCATGCTCCGAGCCGCTGGGGTGCAGACCGCCCTTCTGCACGGCGGGACGAGTTCGATCCATGGCTGGGGCGCGCCCCCGGGCCAGAGGGGGTGGGGGGTGCGCGTCGCGCCGCCCCCCGGGTCGAGCGCTCCGCCCCTCACGGTCTTGCTGTGTGACGCCTCGATGTCGGTGAGCGCGCCGCACGGCCGCAGGGGAGTTGCGGGTGCGGGGCACGTGATCGATCCTCGTACGGGCCTGCCCGCGGGCGGCGCTGAACTTGCCTGCGTGCTCGGGCCGGGCGGCGCGGCGTGCGACGCGTGGTCGACCGCTTGCCTTGTGCTGGGCGAGCGACCCCCGGGGCTTCCCGAAGCGTGGACGACCCTGCTCCTGCGGGGCGGGATCTGGCAGGTGAGGGGACCGCAAGAGGCGTGCATCTCGCAGGGGTAGGCGGGGGGGAGACTTTGCCCGAGACACTCCCTAGATTCCCGGTCACGAAGTGAGGAGCATGGCATGGCAGATCTGGACCGCCGATCGTTCCTGACCCACGCCGCGGGCGCAGCAGCCGCCATGGCGATCTTCCCGGAGATTCTCCCCGGCGCGGTGCGCATGCCGCAGGGGCCCCTGCCCGTGGGCATCATCGGCTATGGCCGGCAGGGCCGCCGCCTCACGGTGGAGTTGCTGGACAAGCTGGGCGAGGCGGCGAAGGTGGTCGCGGTGTGCGACACCTCCGACAGCCGCGTGCAGTCCGGTGTGGGCCGGGCCGCCGGGTCGGAAGGCTTCGCCGACCACCGGGCGATGCTGGACAAGGTGAAGGACCTCGGGGCGGTGATCATCGCGACGCCGACGCACGAGCACAGGCAGATCGCGCTGGACTGCATCGCCGCGGGCAAGCACGTGTACTGCGAGACTCCGCTGGCGCACACCGCGGAGGACTGCCTGGCGATCTCGCGTGCCGCACGCGGAGCGAAGGCGGTGTTCGCGACGGCGCTGGAGGGGCGGAGCAACCCGATCTACAACCTCGCGCGGAGCTTCTATCGCACCGACGCGGTGCGCGACATGGTCTGGCTCTACGCGCAGTCGCAGCAGAAGACGACCTGGGGGCGCAAGGGCGACTGGTGGCTGGACCCCGCGGTCTCGCTGGGCCTGCCGGGCGAAATGGGTCTGCAGCAGTTCGACGTCTTCCACTGGTACCGCAACAGCTACCCGGTCGCGGTCGAGGGTCGCGGCGCCATCCGGCTGCACAACGACGGGCGCGAGATGGCCGACACGGTGCGCTGTCTCTTCCGCTGGGCGGACGATGTGGAGCTGACCTACGTCGCGTCGCTCGCGAGCTCGCTGGGCGGGCGCTACGAGACGTTCCACGGCGTCAACGCGTCGATCAAGCTCGCGTGGTCGCACGGCTGGATGTTCAAGGAGGCGGACTCGCCCCAGCTCGGCTTCGAGGTCTACGCGAACCGCCAGCAGTTCCACAACGACGAGGGCATCACGCTCATTGCCGACGCGACCAAGCTCGCCAGCCAGGGCAAGCTGAAGGAGGGCGTAGGTCTGCCCTACTCGCCCGCGTACTACGCGCTCGCGGACTTCTTCAAGGCGATCGCCGAGGGCAAGGCGCCCGCCGGCACCGCCGCCGACGCCGCCCGGTCCACGATCGTCGCCATCGCCGCCGCGGAGGCGGTGAAGACCGGCAAGTCCGTCTCGATCGATCCCGAGGTGCTCAAGGGGGCCTGACCGATGAGCGACTTCAAGCTGCGGGCGCTGCCCGCGGGCGTCCGCCTGGGACTCGTCTGCGTGTGCCTCGTGGTGCTGCTGGGGCTCGGCGCGTCCGCGACGCACCTCATCTGGCACTACGAGAAGCGGGACGAGCGAGCCGGCTTCACGTACGACGACATCGCGGGCGCGTACCACGGCGTGAGCACCGTGGCCCCTCTGCGCCAGGCCCTGGAGCGGGGCCACCCCGAGACCCTCGCCAAGCCCCAGCGCGACGCCCTCCTCGACTGGCTGCTGGGCAAGGCCGACGCGAGCGGCAAGCGCCCGGGCACCAACCCGCGCGTGAGCGACGAGTACGACAACCCGGACCTGGGCGACCTGGCCCCGGCGGAGATCATGTCCCGCTCCTGCGCCGAGTGCCACGCCCGCGCCAACGCTTCAAAGAGCCCGATCGCGCGCTCCTTTCCGCTCGACACCTGGGACGACGTCCGCGGCATCTCCATCTCGCGCGACGTGAAGCCCACCGACCCCAAGAAGCTTGTCATCTCCATCCACGCCCACGCGCTCAGCCTGGGCTGTCTCTCGCTTGTGCTCTCGCTCATGCTCTGGTGGACGCGCTGGCACCGGGGCCTGGTCTCGGGTGTCGTCTTTCTCACGGCGCTGGGCCTGCTCGTCGACTTTGCCTGCCAGGTCCTCGCGAGGCAGTCCGCGCCGCTCGTCGCGGGCATCATCGTGGGCGGCACGCTCTACAGCGGGCTCTCGGTACTCACGGTGCTGGCCATCATCGCGGACCTGCTGCTGCCAAAGCCCCGGTCCGCCTGACGCCTAGGGGCAGTTTCCGCTCGCGACCACGCCGATGAGCGCAGACACGTCGTCCTGGTCGGCGTTGCCGTCGTGGTTTAGGTCCGGGTCGATGCCGCTGGGGTTCTTGCCCCCGGCAGGTGTGGCACGGCAGTCTGGTTCCAACGTGCCACGGAAGTCGGCCTTGCGACTTCCGTGCCGAATGCTCGCCGAGCGATTTGCACGGATGTCGTAGAGCCCACATCCGTGGCACGGGGGAGTCTTCCGTGCCACGCCCGCCGCATCAGGAGCCCCCCAAAGCTCCGCTATCCCCGGAGTAACATGCCACACGAACCGGCCCGGAGCAAGCAAAGTTCGATAGCAAGTTCCCAAAATGCGCGCATCCAGAAGCGGTCTCCGAAGGAAGACTCCCACCGGATACGCTCTTCCGCCATGGGCAGTCAGCACCCCCCGCCCCCTCGCCACCCCGCTCGGATCGCCGCGGCGGCGCTCGGTTTTACGCTCGCCCTGCTCGCGTGGTCCGCGTACAAGCCCCACGACCGGATGACGTGGGTGCTGGAGGTGTCTCCGGCGGTGGCGGCGATGGTGCTGCTCGGGGCGACGTATCGGCGGTTCCCACTCTCGCCGCTGTCGTACGTGCTCATCGCGCTGCACGCGGCGATCCTGATCGTGGGCGGGCACTACACCTATGCGCTGGTGCCGCCCGGCCGCTGGGTGCAGGAGTGGCTGGACCTCTCCCGGAATCACTACGACAGGCTGGGGCACCTGGCGCAGGGATTCGTGCCGGCGATCGTGGCGCGGGAGGTGCTCCAGCGCTGCACGCCTCTGAAGCCCGGAGGGTGGCTGTACTACCTGACGGTCTCTGTGTGCGTGGCGATCTCTGGGGTGTATGAACTCGTCGAGTGGGCGGTCGCGGAGGTTGACGCCGGGGGCTCGCAGGCGTTTCTGGGCACACAGGGCGACGTGTGGGACACGCAGAAGGACATCGCGCTGTGCCTGGTTGGTGCGATGACGTCGCCCCTGCTGCTGGGGTGGCTGCATCAGAGGCAGTTGGTTGGTCGCGGGTTGCTGCGCTGGGCTGGTCGGCTACCATCGGGGCAATGACGGCGACCTTGGCTTCAACTCTGGCCTCGACGGAACTCTCGGCGTATCTGCCCATCGCGCTGATCGTGCTGATGGCGATCGGCTTTGGCGTCGGCAACGTGGTGGTGAGCCAGATCATCGGGCCGAGGCGTGCGGGCGAGGTCAAGGGGCAGTCGTACGAGTCGGGGATGAACCCGGTGGGCACCGCCCGCAAGCGGTTCAACGTGCGGTTCTACCTGATCGCGATGGTCTTCCTCGTCTTCGACGTGGAAGTCATCTTCCTGTATCCCTGGGCGTCGACGTTCCCGAACATCGCCGAGAGGAGCGACGAGGGGCTGATCTGGCTCGCGCGCATCCTCTTCTTCCTGTTCACGACGGTCGTGGCCTACGTCTACGGCTTTCGCAAGGGCGTCTTCAAGTTCGACTGACCCCGAGGGCATGCCCGGTGTTCCACGCCCCCCCTGTGCTCCCGGTCGCTCGGCGGGTCGGGAGAGGTGCCAGGCTGCTCGCGGCGGTGATCGCGGGGGTGTGCCTCACGCTCCTGGTGCTCGCCGCGAGGCTGACCCCAAGCCCTTCGGGCCACGGCACGCACCGCGGGCTCGGGCTGCCTCCGTGCGGATGGGTCGTGGCGTTCGACAAGCCCTGCCCCACGTGCGGCATGACCACCTCGTGGGCACACGCGGCGAACCTGGACGTGGCGAGCGCCCTGCGGGCCCAGCCCCTGGGGGCGGCTCTCGCGCTCCTCACGACCGTGATATTCTGGGGGGCGGTGCACGTGGCACTCACCGGCTCCAGGCTTGCGGCGGTGGGTGCGACGATGGCGACGCCCCGGGCGCTGTGGGTGCTCGGCGGGCTTGCGGCGCTGGCCTGGGCGTACAAGCTCGCCACATGGGGCGGCTGAGGCACCCCGCACGGCCCTGAGAGGGCCTACAGAGAGGCTGTCATGCTGATCATCCGCGGATGTGTGCTCGCCCTGCTGCCTCTGCTCCTGGGGGCGTGCGGCGCCATCGGGGCGATCGCCGCCAACGCGGACAGGGAAGGTACTCACAAGGTGCCCGCGTCGGTGCGGGCGCTCGAGGGCAGGAGCTTCGCGGTGCTCGTGCAGGCGGACCGGTCCATCCAGGGCGAGCACCCGCTGCTGCTCGAGTACCTGACGCGGAACATCACGCAGCGTCTGGCGGCGTCGGACAACACACCCCGGGCGTCCGGCTTTGTCCCGGCGGATGAGGTGCTGAAGTTCACCTACGACTCTCCCTCGTGGCCTCTCAAATCAAAGGCGGAACTCTCGCAGGCGCTGGGGGGAGTGGAGAGGCTGGTCATCGTCGAGCTCATCGAGTATCGCCTGCACGACCCGGGCAACAGGTATGTGTGGGACGGGCGGGCGGCGGCGACGGTCTCCGTGTTCGAGGGCTCGGCGTCCACCTCGGAGCTCGCGCTCACCGAGAAGTCCCTCTCGGTCGGCTTCCCGGACACCATCGGGCAGGATGAGGAGATGCTCAACGTGCGGGTGGTGAACTCCGCCCTTGCCCAGAGGCTGATTGACCGTGCCGCGTGGCTGTTCTACGACCACGAAGAGCCCAACGCCATCAAGTACTAGGGTTGCATATGAGACACTTCCCCCGCGCTGCCCTGCTCCTGGCCCCGCTGCTGGCGGCTCCGGCGTGCAACATCGTCGGCCCCGCGCTCTACGTGGCGCACGGGCCGGACAAGGTCAAGGCGCTCTTCGAGCTCCCCAAGGAGCGGACCGCCGTGGTCTTCGTCGATGATCGTCAGAGCTATCTCCCCCGGCGCACGCTGAGGCGGGTCATCGCCGACCAGGCCACGAAAGACCTCCTGGGCGCCAAGGTCGTGACGAGGATGGTGGAGCCCCGCGGCGTGCTCGCGGCGTCGACAGCGGACCAGCCCGGCTTCCCCACCGACATCATCACACTCGGCAAGTCCGTCGGCGCGGACCTGGTGGTGTACGTCACGGTCGATGGCTTCTCGCTCTCGCCCGATCGGCAGTCGTACAACCCCTCGGCGAGGGTCCGAGTGAAGGTGGTCGATGGCGTGAGCGAAAAGGGACGGGTCTGGCCCGACGACCTGCGCGGCCATCCGCTCGATGTGATCATGGGCGAGCGGGCCGGTGCGATGCCGGACTCTCCCGCGACGATCATCGCGGCTGAGGACCGGCTCGGCGCGGAGATCGGGCAGCGCGTCGCCGAGCTGTTCTACTCGCACGAGCCGAACGTCGGGAAGGTCGACCGCTCGAAATGAAGCCCGTGCTGCACCTCGTGGAGCCTCCGGCGTTCACGCCCCCCGCGTGGATGAGGTCGTGTGCGCGCTCCGAGAGCGACGCGGAGGCCGGGGCCGTGCTCTGCGCGGAGGCGGTGGCGCAGAGCCCCGAGAGCCAGGGCGCGATGGTCGTGGGGGGGTCCGCGGGCGTGCGCTGGGGCCGCGACCTGGGCCTCGATCCCGTGGCACGCTACTCGCCACCCCTGGGCAGCGTGAAGCTCGCGGGCCCGTCCATCCGGGCGATCTTCCGGCGGTCCGGCGCCCCGCGTGCAGTGGTGGCCTGGTCTGCTGGCCTGGCTCGGATGGCGGACGCATGGGCCCCCCGAGGTGTCCGCGTTCTGCGTGCCGATCTCTTGTCTGGCCGGATGACGGAGGACAAGTCCGGCGCCGTTGCGGACCTCGCGGGTGTCGGCGTGCCTTCAGCCCCGTCGCGTCCGGAACGGCGCGAACGGCTCCGTTGCGCGCTTGGTGTCCCCACGGGCTTGCCGCTCATCGGGCTCGTGGGCGACGGCCTGATCGCCGGCGTAGCGCTCTCCTACGTGCTGGGAATCCTGCGGATCGCGCGGGTGCCTGCGGCGGGCGTCGCCTGGCAGGGCACGGGCGGGCTGCGGCGTGCGCTCCGCCATGTGCGCGTCACCGGCATGTCGAACCTGCTGGTCTCTCCCCTGCCTCCCTCGGCGCTGTTTCCCGCTCTCGACCTGGCGATCATGCCCCGGCACGAAGGCGCAACGCCCAGCGCGGCGGACGTGCTGCTCGCGCGTCGCGCGCTGGCGTGCGGCGTGCCGGTGGTGGCGTTTCCAGACGGACCGGCGGCGGGGCTCTTCGCAGGCGCACTGGCGTCCGCGGCGTCCCGAGGACCAGGGCACGCGGACCTCTCCCGCGCGGTGCACCACCTGCTCACCTCTCCCGGAGCGATGGACGCGGCGCGCGGCGCGGCGCTGGGGCTCAACTCCGAAGGGCCGGGCATCGCCGCAACCGTGAACGAGCTGCTGGAGCGGGCGTCATGACTCGCTACGGCCTGCTCTTCGTGTGCATGGGGAACATCTGCCGCAGTCCGCTCGCGAAGTTTGTGATGCTGGACCTGGTTGAGAAGCGGGGCCTTTCGCACGCGTTCGACATCGACTCCTGCGGCACGGGGGCATGGCACGCGGGCGATGGAGCGGACCCGCGCACGGTCGAGGTGGCACGCCGCCACGGGCTGAACACGGAGCACGTGGCACGCCCGATGAGGCCTGCGGTGGACTTTGACCGCTTTGGCCTCCTGCTGGCGATGGACCTGGACAACCAAAGGAACCTGCTCCGCGCCGGCGCACCGGAGTCGAGGGTGAGGTTGCTGCGATCCTTTGACCCGGCGCTGGCGGGGCAGCCCGAGCACGCGCTGCAGGTGCCGGACCCGTACTACGGCGGGCCCGAGGGCTTCGAGCAGATGCGCGAGATGATCACCGCAGCCTGCCTCGGGCTACTCGATATGCTGCAGCGAGAGGCTCGTCCGTAGCACGCTACGATGGTATGTGAGCACCCCCCGACAGACCCCGCCCGGCACCATGGCCCAGCTTGGAAGGATGTTCGCGATCGGGACGACCTTTGTGTCCATGGTCATCGCGGGTGGGCTTCTGGGGTGGGGTGTGGACTACTTCGCCAAGACGAAGCCCTGGGCCCTGCTTGTGGGACTTCTGGTCGGTCTTGTTGCGGGGATGGTCCGGTTCATCAAGGACGCGAAGGCGGCGGGGGCCCCTCCGCCCGGCCCCCGGCCCTGACGACACCCGGGAAACTCGCCAAGCCCGATCATCGCACCTACCCTTTGGCCCCTTTCGCCGGTCGGTCCGCGCGGAGGGGAAGCCTCGCGTCGTGAACTCCGCGCCGACATCATGAACAGCGCCCGAACCCAGACGCCGATCGCTCGACTCCCGATGCTCATCGGGGGGCTGGCGTGCGCGTGCCTCATGGGCGCCGCCGTCGGGTTCTTTGCGACCGGGCTGCTGGGCCAGACAGAAGGCTCGCACGCAAACGCCTCGCAGTCCGCGACCTTTGGCGTGCTGCCGGTCGCGATCGGATCGCTGCTGGGCCTGCTCGTTCTTTCTCCGCCGGGGATGCGCACCCCGGCCCGGCTGGGGCTGGGTGTCTTGGTCTCTTCGGGCGCGAGGCTGCTCTTCGCGCTTGGTCTGGGCGTTGTGATGTACATGGTGATGAAGCCGGACCCCACCGGCTTCTTTGCGTCGCTGCTGACGGCGGGCCTGCTGGCCCTCGTCGCGGAATCAATGTGGGCGATCCACGCACTCAGGTCTGGTGCGACATCCGGAGCCGGCTCGGCATGAACACGAACCTCTTCACCCTCGCCGCCGACAACCCCGTCGATCACGTCGTCAACACGCCCTGGCTGCCTGCGGTGAAGGACGCGTTCGGGATGCACGGCGTGTGGTTCTGGTCCGCGCACGTGGGGAACCTTGTGCTGGCGGGCGCGCTCACGATCCTCATCCTCGCGTACGCGGCGAAGAAGATCGCGACGGGCCCCGAGAGCCAGGGGAACGAGCGTTACCTGCCCGGGGGCAGCCGCGTGGCGGGCATGATCGAGGTCATCTGCGTCTACCTGCGTGACAACTCGGTCAAGCCCCTGCTGGGCGACCGGACCGACCGCTTCATGCCCCTGCTGTGGACGCTGTTCTTCTTCATTCTCATCAACAACCTGCTGGGCCTGGCGCCCATCACCGACCTGCTGCACCTGGCGGATCACTTCGCGGGCGGGCACCACGTCAGCGGGCTGTTCGGCGCGACCTCCACGGGCAACATCTTCGTGACCGCGGCCCTCGCCGCGATCGCGGGCATTGTGATCAACATTGCGGGCGTCAAAGAGCTGGGCCTTGGGGGTTACCTGAAGCACCTGACCGCGGGCACCCCGTGGTATCTCTGGCCCATCATGATCCCCATCGAAATCCTTGGGACGTTCATCAAGCCCGTGGCGCTCGCGCTGCGTCTGTTCGCGAACATGACCGCGGGGCACATCCTGATCGCGGTGCTCCTGATGTTCGCCACGACGGGCCTCAAGATGCTCTCCGACGGCGTGACGGGCGCGCTCCTGGGCGGAACGATCTCGCTGGTCTCGATCCTCGCGACCGTCGCGATCTACTTCCTCGAGCTCTTCGTCGCCTTCCTGCAGGCGTTCGTCTTCGTCTTCCTCACCACCGTGTTTATCTCACTGCTGGCCCACCATGACCACGAGCATGGTGACGCCCACGGCCACGAGCACGCGCACGCGTGAATGACGGGCCACACTCGCCCCAACGGGGCTCAGGTTCGCTCGCGGGCTTCTGATTGAAAGGGTTTCGCATGAAGAACGTCGTCAAGAACGCCACCCTCGCCCTGGGCGCCCTCGCCCTGGCCGCTCCCGCCCTCGCCATGGCGCAGGGCGCCGCCGGCACCCCCGTCGCCGCGGGCATCTCCGTCGGTCAGGGCCTCGCCGCCGTCGGCGCCGGCCTCGCGATCGTCGGCGGCGGTCTGGGCATCGGCATGATCGGCAAGGGCGCGGTGGAGTCCATCGCCCGCCAGCCCGAGGCCGCCGGCCCGATCGGCACCAACATGATCCTGACCGCGGCGCTCGTCGAAGGTGCGACGCTGTTCGCGGTCGTCGTCGGCCTGCTGGTCGGCTTCGTCAAGTAATCCCGTGCCGCGGGCGCTGGCGCGTCCGCGGCGCGTTCTCGTGTTCGACCCGGTTCCCCACGCAAGGATCCACGCATGACGCTCTCCAAGATCGCCTGCACCATCGCCCTGGCCGCCTCGGCCTTCTTCACCGTTCCCGTCATGGCGCAGCACGACGCGCCGGCCCAGCCCCAGGCCCACGCCCCCGCCACCGGCCACGATGACCACGCGGGCGGGCACGACGTGCCCAAGGCCGGCGTGCTCCCCAGCACCGCCCAGGGCATCATGCCCATGGTCGTGAGCCTGGTGGTCTTCGGGCTGGTGCTCGCGGTGCTCAGCGGCAAGGTCTGGCCTGTGATCTCCAAGGGCCTCAAGGACCGCGAGGACAAGATCCGCAGCGCCATCGAGGAGGCCGAGATGGCCCGCAACCAGGCCAAGGACGCCCTCGAGCAGTATCAGAAGTCCCTCGCCGACGCCCGCGCCGAGGCCCAGAAGATGCTCGAGCAGACCCGGGCCCAGCAGCAGTCGCTGGCGGCGGAGCTGAAGGCCAAGGCGGACAAGGACGCGAACGAGCTGCGCGAGCGGGCACGCCGCGACATCGACGCTGCCAAGCGCGCCGCGGTCTCCGAGATCTACACCCACGCCGCGAACTTGGGCACCATGATCGCGGGCAAGGTGCTGAAGCGCAGCGTCAACGAGTCTGACACGAACGGGCTGGTCGAAGAGTCTCTCCGGCAGCTCGAGTCCGCCCGGAGCTGAGCCAAGGCGTCTCCCGCTCATCCACGCACCACCACGGATTCACCCAGGCATGCCCCTGCAAGAAACCCAGTCCGACGCCGTCGCCCGGATGTACGCCAAGAGCCTCTACGAGCTCGCCGACGCCAAGGGCGGGCGTGCGAAGGTTGAGGAGATCGCCTCCGAGCTGGAGGAGATCCTGGAGATCGCCCGCTCGAACGGCGCTTTCTCGGAGTTTCTCGCCAGCCGCTCGCTCACGTCGACGGCCCGCGAGGGATCGCTCACGAAGATATTCAAGGGCCGCGTGACGGACCTGACGCTGAACTTCCTGCTCGTGCTGAACGAGAAGGGCCGCATCGGCTCGCTCGCTTCCATCGCCTCCGCGTTCGACTCCATCCTGCAGGACAAGTTCGGCCGCGTGGAGGTGGACGTCTACACCGCCTCGCCACTGAGCCCGGACGCGGCAGCGGGCCTTCGGAACCGGCTGGGCCGGTCCCTGGGCAAGGAGATCGTGCTGCACCCGTACACCGAGCCCGCGATGATCGGCGGCGTGAAGTTCCGCATCGGCGATCAGCTCGTGGACGGGTCGGTCGCCACCCGCCTGCGCCAGGTGCAGGAACGCATCGGGTCCTCCGGTTCCGCGGAGCTTCGCGCCCGCATCACGAAGATCATCGAGGGAGAGTGAGCGGCGCCCACGAGGCCCGGCTCTGACCAGGGAACCCACATGCCTAAGAAGACCATCGCCTCCGTCGACGTCGCCGGCAAGCGCGTGCTGATCCGCGTCGATTTCAACGTTCCCGTCGAGCACGGGGTCATCACCGACGACCGGCGCATCCGCGAGGCCATCCCCACCATCCGCAGCGTCATCGACCGGGGCGGACGCGCGGTGCTGGTCTCACACATGGGCCGGCCCGAGGGCACGGGCTACGAGGCCGAGTTCAGCCTGCGCGGGGCGGCGGCGAAGCTGAGCGAACTGCTCGGGAAGCCGGTGTCATTCCCAAGCCAGGACTGCACCGACGCCGCAGCCGCCTCCGCGGTCGCTGCTCTCCGCGATGGCGAGGTGACGCTGCTCGAAAACCTCCGCTTCCACAAGGGCGAGAAGAAGGGCGACGCCGGATTTGCGGCCAAGCTCGCCGCCTACGCCGACATCTACTGCAACGACGCCTTCGGCACCGCCCACAGGCCCGACGCGAGCATGGTCGCGGTACCCCGTGCGCTCGCGGGCAAGCCCCGCGTCAGCGGATTCCTGCTCGAGAAGGAGATCAAGTTCCTCTCCGAGGCGCTCGCGAACCCCGCACGGCCGTTCGTCGTCGTGCTTGGTGGTGCCAAGGTCTCCGACAAGCTCGGGTGCATCGAGAACCTCCTCCCCAAGGCCGACACGATCCTCGTGGGCGGCGCGATGGCGTACACGTTCCTCGCGGCGATGGGGAAGAAGGTCGGCACCAGCCGCGTCGAGGCCGACAAGATCGCCGAGGCCAAGAAGATCATCGACCTCGACAAGAAGATGAAGGTCGAGATCATGTACCCCGTGGACCATGTCTGCTCGACGCTCTTCGACGAGAAGTCGGGCGACATCGAGGTCTTCGAGGGCGACATCAAGGACGGGTTCATGGGCCTGGACATCGGGCCAAAGACCCAAACCAAGTACGCGATCCTCCTCTCCAAGGCCAAGACCATCGTCTGGAACGGCCCCATGGGCGTCTTCGAGTGGTCCCCCTTCCAGCAGGGCACCCAGCAGGTCGCCAAGGCCATCGCCCAGGCGACCTCCGCTGGCGCGACCTCCATCGTCGGCGGGGGCGACTCCGCGGCTGCGGTTGACAAGTTCGGCCTGGCTTCCAGGATGTCCCACGTCTCTACCGGGGGCGGGGCCTCCCTGGAAATGCTTGAGGGCAAGAAGTTCGAGAGCGTCGGCCTGCTCGACGAGGCCTGACCCCGCCGACCTACGCCGGCCAGCCTTCCTTCAGGAACTTCCCGTCTCGGTGGAAGACCTCGCCGTCGGCGCTGATGGTGCCGCCCCGCGTGAGGTCGCACACCATGTCCCAGTGCAGCCCGGACTCGTTGGAGTTCCCGCTCTCGGGGTACCCGGCGCCGACCGCCGCGTGGAAGGTGCCGCCCATCTTCTCGTCGAACAGCGTGTTCTTCATGAACTCGGTGATCGAGTAGTTGGTGCCGATGGCGATCTCGCCCAGCACTCGCGCGCCCGGGTCCTGGTCGAGCATGCTGATGAGGAACGACTCGTTCTTCTTCGCGGAGGCGTCGACCACGCGGCCGCCGCGGAAGGCGAGCCTCACGCCCTCGACCTCGCGGCCCTGGTACACCGCGGGGTAGGTGTAGTTCACGTGCCCTTCAACGCCCGTGGGGCCCGCGAACACCTCGCCATCGGGGAAGTTCTCCTTGCCCGCGCAGTTGACCCAGATTCCCTTGGAGACGTCGACACGCAGGTCCGTTCCGTCGTGCCCGTCGCGGGCGGGCGCCGTGAAGTGCACCAGCTTCTTGCCTTGCAAGTAGTCGCACACGCGCTGCTGGCGCTCCCGCACCTGCTCCCACGCTTCGACCGGGTTCTCCAGATGCAGCAGGCCCGCCCGGAACACGAAGTCCTCGAACTGGGCGAGGCTGCGCTCGGCGTCCTGGGCGTTGCCGTGCGTCGGATAGATCGTGCCGACCCAGCGGAGTGCACCGCTCGCGGCCCGGTTCATGAAGACCTTCATGAACTCGCGGCGTGCGGACTGGTGCGCCGCGACGCGGGCCGGAGAGAACTTCCCTAGGTGCTTGGGGTTCTGCTCGACCCAGAAGCCGATCTGCACGTCGGCGGATTGCACGCGGTGCATTTCAAGAGGAGAGAAGAACTTCAGTTGCTCATCGCTCGCGTGTTCGAGCATGATCTCCAGCAGCCGGTCGGAGCGGGGTGTCCACACCGGGTTGCCGCCGGCGCGGAGCACAGCCTCAAAGACGGCCTCGACCGCGGGGAATGCCGCCGCGTCCGCGGAGACCGTGACCAGGTCGCCCTTCTTGACGGACGTCGAGTAGTTGACGAGGACGTTGGCCAGCTTGTCCAGGCGTGGGTCGCGCATGCGGGGCACCTCCGGGTGCCCGATGGTACCGGAGCCCGCCCGGCCCCGTCAGGCCCGCGATGCGCCCGTGGCCGGGTGGTGCGAATCCTCGCCCAGCCACCACCGGCCCCGCATCGCCCGCTGCTTCGCGACGTCCGCGGCGTGCACATCCAGCCCGCGCCGCACCGCCATCATCGCTTCGTCCGGTGAGTCCGTGAGCGTCAGCAGGTCCACGTCGCCGGGCGAGATGGCGCCGCAGGCTTCGAGGCGGCTGCGCAGGAACTCGAACATCGGGGCCCAGTAGTCCACGCCCATGAGGACGACCGGGAACGACAGGATCTTGCCCGTCTGCACCAGTGTCGCGGCTTCGAAGAGCTCGTCCAGGGTGCCGAACCCACCGGGGAGGACCACGAAGGCGTAGCTGTACTTCACCAGCATGACCTTGCGCACGAAGAAGTAGCGGAACTCCACGAAGCGGTCGAGGTACGGGTTCGGCTCCTGCTCCATGGGCAACTCGATGTTGCAGCCGATCGAGCGGCCGCCCGCCTCGCGCGCACCCCGGTTCGCGGCTTCCATGATCCCGGGGCCGCCCCCTGTCATCACTGTCAGCCCCTCGCGGGCGATGCGGGCCCCCATGTCCCGGGCCGCGGCGTAGGCCGGATGATCCTCACCGAACCGGGCCGAGCCGAATACGGTCA
This sequence comes from Phycisphaerales bacterium, assembly GCA_020853975.1. Classification (GTDB taxonomy): domain Bacteria; phylum Planctomycetota; class Phycisphaerae; order Phycisphaerales; family UBA1924; genus RI-211. The sequence goes on along the minus strand of JADYXW010000028.1, from coordinate 55,928 downwards.
CGCACGGGCCAACGAAGTGCAGCGCCCGGAACCCTCGGATGAACTCACGGCTGATGCGCAGGACCCGCCCCAGCTCCTCCAGGCGGCTGCGCGGGCCGGACAGGAGGTGCCTGTCTTCTCTCGCGCCGTTGATCGGGACCTTGCCGCCGCCGGGATGTCTGCTGTCCTTCACCATGCCTGTGCTGGCGCATTGTTGGGCGCCCCGGGCCCGATGGCCCCGCCCGCGCCGACGTATCCTGTGATTCCATGATTACCTGCAAGGCAGACCCGGCGCTCGAACGCCACGAGATCGACGGGTTCAAGTTCCCGCTCGGGGCCTACCCCATCGAGCCTCTGGTTCCCAAGCCCGGGTACACGCTGCAGTTCGAGCCCGCTGACGGCGGCGAGGACGAGGGCGACTGGGAGGAGTGGCCCGACCGCTACATCTTCGACGCGGTCATCTCCGCCGATCGTGTAGAGCCGCTGTGCAAGATGCTGCTCTCTCTCTTCCCGGGCCGCATGTTCCCGATCCTCGATGTACTTGGCCGGGACGCGTATCGCGAGATCGACCCGTACATCTCGTACGACCTCATCGGCAGCGACCGGGTCACGGACTGCCTCCGCCGCTTCCGGGACTTCCTCTTCGAGGACGGGATGGTGGGCTTCGGGGCGATGTCGGAAGAGCCCTTCCTGTACCTGTTCGTGGACGAGCACAAGATCGTGACGATCCGCGCCGAGCCCACGTACAAGGAAAAGGTCGAGCGGGTGCTCCACTCATTTGACCTTGAGCAGTGCGAGGACCCCGCCGGAGCCGACGCCGCGGCCCACGAGCACCGCTCCGTGCTCTCGATCCCCAAGGACCAGCCCGACCTGCTGACGCCCGACGAGATCGTCGAGCGACTGCGCGACGACTGGCAGCTCATCCTCAACGTCGACCCGGATCAGAACCTGGACGACGAGGGGCGGCCGCTCGGCGTCACGGCCTGGCGGTGCATCCTGCGCTGCGAGTTCCCCGCCGGCCCCACCAGGTACGTCGAGGTGATTCTCCGGGCGGGCTGCCTGCGAGAGGCCGAGGAAACGGCGTTCGATGCGGTGGATGAACTGTTGGAACGGTCGGGCACGGGCGAGCCCCGGGACGTCTTCGTGGTGGCCTCGGACCGTCTAAAGCCCGAACAATTGGGCCCGGTGCGAACGCAGGCGAGGAAGCTCCGCCGGTCGGAGGGCGGTGCGGGGTGGCTGATCGCCTCTCGCTGGCTTGACGAGTAGGGGCCCCCTGCCAAAAACCGGCTGGGGCCGTTTGCAACTTGCCGCGAAGGTGATTATCTTCCGGGCACCCTTGGACCCGGAGGGCGGGTGGAAGGACACCCGTTTGGCGGGATGCTTGCCGCGAACACTCGTGGCGCGAAGCCCGCCCCGCAGACCAAGCCGTCGCGTTCACGCGGTCGGCATCGCCCAAAGCGGGCGAACGTGCGGTGTGTCGGAGCACACCGGAGCCTTGGGGATTTGGAGTCGGACTTTTCGGGTTCAGGTTTTTTGACCCCGCTTGGAGTTGCCCATGTTGAGCCGCGAGACTTTCTGCGTTCGTTCCCTTCTGACGGTGGTCGGCCTCGCAGCGCCGGCATTCCTGGCGCCGATCCCCGCGGCCCAGGCGCAGACCGCGACGCAGGCGTCTGCCGATGTGATGACGACGCTGAACCGAGCCGCCGACCTCCTCGCCGAGGGCAAGGCCGTGCAGGCTCGCAGGCTGCTCGCCCCGCTCGCGGGCGGCGCCGACCTGCCCGACGGGCAGCGCACGCGTCTGCACGCCCTGCTCTCCAACGCCAGCAACCGCATCAGGTCGATGTCGCCCGTGGATGTCAGCCTGCAGACCGCCGAGGATTGCCTCGCCCGCCAGGACTACCTGACGCTTCGCCGTCACGCTCAGGGCGTGATCGAGGCTCCCCGTGCGACGAACGCGCAGGCCGATCAGGCCCGCGAGCTCCTCGCCGCCGCCGACAAGGCGCAGGCAGAGTTCGCTCCGCAGGTCCCCGCCAAGCTCGCGGCGGCGTCCGCGGCGTGGGACGCGGGACGGACCGCCGAGTGCCGCACGCTGCTCGATGAGATCAACCGCAGCGGCGTGACGCTCGATGAAGGTCAGTCCCGCACGCTCGCCTCGCTGCAGGGATCGATCTTTGATCTCGAGACCTCCCGCCGCGACGCCGGCATGATGCAGCCCGGCGTGATCAAGAAGCGCAGCGACGAGCCGGCCCAGCCCGCGAGCCAGCCCGCTTCCGAGCCCGCCGCCGCCCAGCCCGCATCTGAACCCGCGCCGGCGCAGCCCCCCGCGACGCAGCCAGAGGCCCAGCCCGCCACGCAGCCCGCTTCCGAGCCCGCGCCGCAGCCCGTGGATCCGATCGCTGAGGCCCGCAAGTTCGAGGCGCAGGCCCTGCTGTCCGAGGGCGACGTGGCGTTCGATCAGTCCAAGTTCGCCGACGCCGCGTCGAAGTACCAGAAGGTGCTCAGCAGCTACGCGGATGTGGTGGACCCCGCCGCCCGCACCCACGCCGAGCAGCGGCTGACCGAGGCCAAGCTGCGGCTGAACATGGCCCCCGGCTCGGGCGCGAACCTGCTGGACAATCAGCTCGGCAGCCGTCAGATCGCCCATGACCAGACTCTCGCCGAGTTCGAGAACTTCCTCGCGCAAGCCTCCGGGGCCCTGGCGGGTGGCGACGCGAAGGCGGCCCGCGACCTCGCCGCGCAGGCGAACCTCCGCCTGAACTCCGGGCGTCAGTTCCTTTCCGAGACCGAGATGGCGGAGATGGCGACCCGCGTGGGCGAGCTCCGCACCGCGATCGACCGGGCCGAGGACGACATCCGCGCCCGTCAGATCGCCGACCGGGAGCGCCGCCTCGCCGAGGAGGCCGCTCGCATCAAGGCGAGCACCGCCGCGACCAAGGCCGAGAAGATCAATGAGGCCGTGCAGCGCGTCCGCGCCCTGCAGCGCGAGATGAAGTACGAGGAGGCCCTGCAGGTCGTCGAGCAGATCCTGTTCCTCGATCCCATCAACCCCACGGGCTTGGTGCTGCGTGACATCCTCATCGACACGATCATCTCGCAGAAGTACGGCGTGCTCGAGCGCCGCAAGCAGATCAACATCAACGAGCACGAGCTGGCGAACGCCGAGGCGATCGTTCCCCCGGTGAACATCCTGGGCTACAGCTCCGACTGGCCCGCGATCAGCTACAGGCGTGGCGAGCCCATCGCCTTCAACGACACCGAGGAAAACCGCCGGGCCCTCGCGGTCATCGAACGCAAGAAGATCCCGGTGAACTTCACCGACACCCCGCTCACGACCGTGATCGGCTTCCTCAAGGCGGTCACGAACCTCGATTTCGATGTGGACTACCAGAGCCTCGAACTGGTGAGCATCGACCGTGAGTCTCCCGTCACGCTCAACCTGACGAACGTGCCCATCCGCACGATTCTCGACCGCGTGGTGGAGCGAGTGAGCCCTGACGCCGCCAACGGCGCCGCCTGGTCCATCAATGACGGCGTGATCACGGTTGCCTCCAAGGAGGTCATCAACCGCAATCGCGTGCTGGTGATCTACGACATCCGCGACCTGCTCATCGAAGTCCCCGACTACAACCAGGCTCCGGAGTTCGACCTCCAGGCCGTGCTCCAGAGCACCGGTCAGCAGGGCGGCGGCAGCGGCCAGAGCCCCTTCCGCGACAACCAGCAGGGCGGCGGGCTCGCCGGCGCAGGCCGCCGGTCGCTCGAGGACCGCACCAACGACCTCATCCAGATCATCACCACGAACGTCGATCAGGAGGGCTGGCAGGAGAACGGCGGTCAGACCGGTTTCATCCAGCAGCTCCAGGGCAACCTCATCATCACCCAGACCCCCGCGAACCACCGCGAGGTTCACGGCCTGCTCTCCAAGCTCCGCGAGTCCCGCGCGATGCAGGTAAACGTCGAGACCCGCTTCCTGCTGGTCGCCCAGGACTTCTTCGAGCAGATCGGCGTCGACCTCGACGTGTACTTCAACGGCGACAACAACCAGCAGCGCATCGCCCGCGCGACGCGCCCCACCAACCGCCCCAGCGACTTCTTCCGCCCCGACGGGTCCATCTCCCCCACGTTCCCGACCACGGGCACCGGCGCCAACACCAACAACACCCCCCTTCCCAGCCCCCTCTCCGTTATCGGCGCCGGGCAAAACAGCCTGGGCCTGGTCGAGGGCCTGCTGGGTGGCGACTTCGGCCCCTCGCTCATCAGCGCTTCCCCCGCGCTCGGCATCGGCGGCGAGTTCCTCGATGACATCCAGGTGGACTTCCTCGTCAAGGCCACCCAGGCCGACCGCCGCAGCGTGACGCTCACCGCCCCCCGCCTCACGTTCACCAACGGGCAGACGTCCAACATCTACGTCGCGACCCAGGTCGCCTTCGTTTCCGACCTGCAGCCCATCGTCAGCGAGTCCGCCGTCGGCTTTGACCCCGAGCTCAACGCGGTCAACGAGGGCGTGCGCCTGCTGGTGGACGGCACGATCTCCGCCGACCGTCGCTACGTTACGCTCAACGTCGACGCTTCGATCGCGAAGATCGACGGCTTCGGCACCCAGCCCGTGACCGCGATCGCCGGCGGCCAGCTCGTCAACTCCGCCGCCACCCAGTCCTTCATCCAGGTGCCCACCACGACCGTCACCCGGGTACAGACGACCGTGACCGTCCCGGACCAGGGCACGATCCTGCTGGGTGGCCAGCGCCTGGTGACCGAGCAGGAAGCCGAGACCGGCGTGCCCGTGCTCTCGAAGATCCCGATCCTCAACCGCTTCTTCTCCAACCGCGTCATGTCCAAGGAAGAGCAGACCCTGCTGATCCTCCTCAAGCCCACGATCCTGATCCAGAACGAGGAAGAGGAGCGCAACTTCCCGGGCCTCGCCGACTCCCTCCGCCTGCCCGGCTGAACCCCCGACGCCAACTGAACCCCAGAGCCCCGGGCCGACCCGGGGCTTTTTCCTGCGCCCGCCGCGCCCGGTCGGTCGCTATAGTCCCCGCTGCCTCACAGGAGACACGTCGATGTCCAGCCAGGAACCCCGCATCCGAGTCAAGCGAGCCGATGGCGTGATCCACGTTGAGTTTGTTGATCGCAACATCCTCGACGAGGGCAACATCCAGGCCATCGGTGAACAGATCGCGGCGCTAGTGGATGCCGAGCAGACGCCAAAGATGCTTCTGAGTTTCGCGAATGTCGAGCACCTCTCGTCCGCGGCTCTGGGGCAGCTCATCACGATCAACAACAAGATACGCGCCCGCCAGGGCCAGCTCCGTCTCGCGAACATCGACCCGCAGATCAAGGAAGTCTTCCACATCACGAAGCTGAGCAAGCTCTTCCAGATCCATGATTCCACCGCCGACGCGGTCGGTAGCTTCGCCTGAGCCCGCACCGGCGCGCCACGATGGACACCCCGCAGGGCCAGCCCGGTCGTCACGCCGTCCTTCACCTGACCAACCAGCCGGGGCAGGTGCAGCAGGCCGAGTCGGCCGTCGTGCAGTCGCTCGAGGCGCTTCATTACCCGAAGGCATCCGTGTTCGCCGTGAGGCTCGCGCTGCACGAGGCCATCGCCAACGCGTTCCGGCACGGGCACCGCAACCTGCCCCCGACGACGCCCGTGCTCGTGGAGTTCGACTGCTCACCCTCGCGGGTTGAGATCATCGTCGCCGACCAGGGCCCCGGCTTTGACCCCCACTCGGTGCCCGACCCGACCGCGGAAGAAAACCTCGAGCGGGGCTCGGGGCGGGGCTTGCTGCTCATCCGCTCGTACATGGCGGAGGTCGAGTTCACCGCGCCCGGGAACCGACTGCGGATGGTGTACGCAAGGCCGGCGAGCGCCTAAAGTGTGGCGTTTCAGATTGGATTGATTCCAAAGTTCAGGACTTGAACATCCTTTATGGCCGGGAGGCCGTGATGGCAGACGCACGCCCCATCTATCTCGATCACGCCGCGACCACTCCCTGCGACCCACGGGTGGTGGAGGCGATGCTCCCCTACTTCACGACGCACTTCGGGAACCCGGGGAGCCGGAACCATCAGTTCGGCTGGGACGCGGAGGCCGCGGTCGACGCCGCCCGAGAGCAGGTTGCGCGGCTGCTGGGCGCGGACGAGAAGGAAATCATCTTCACCAGTGGCTCGACAGAATCGAACAACCTCGCGATCAAGGGCGGGGCGTACATGTACGAGAAGAACCCCGCGGGCTCGGGCAAGCCCCGCGGGCACATCATCAGCTGCGTGATCGAGCACAAGGCGGTGCTGGACCCGTGCAAGCGGCTGGAGAAGGAGGGCTTCGAGGTGACCTTCCTCGGGCCCGGGAACGACGGGCTGGTGACGGCGGAGATGGTGAAGGCCGCGATGCGGGACGACACCATCCTCGTGACCATCATGTGGGCCAACAACGAGATCGGCACCATCAACGAAATCCCCGCTATCGGCGCGCTCTGCCACGAGCGGGGCGTGCTGTTCCACACCGACGCCACGCAGTGGGCGGGCAAGATGCCCGTGAACGTCGAGCGGGACAATGTGGACCTGCTCTCGCTCTCGGGTCACAAGATCTACGGGCCCAAGGGTGTCGGGGCTCTCTACGTCCGGCGTCGCAAGCCCCGCGTTCGCCTGCAGGCACTCGCGGACGGTGGCGGCCAGGAGCGAGGCTTCCGCCCCGGCACCCTCAACGTCACGGGCATCGTCGGGCTCGGTAAGGCCTGCGAGATCGCGTTGACGCAGATGGACCGCGACGCGGAGCGGCTGCTGGCGCTGCGACGCCGCCTCGAGCGGGGCGTCACCAGCCAGCTTGATAGCTGCGTCGTCAACGGCCACGCGGAGAAGCGCCTGCCCCACATCACGAACATCTCCTTCGGCTTCGTCGAGGGCGAGAGCCTGATGATGGCGGTCAAGGAGATCGCGTGCTCCTCGGGCTCCGCGTGCACGAGCGCGAGCCTGGAGCCCAGCTACGTGCTCAAGTCCATCGGCGTGGGCGACGAGCTGGCACACTCCTCGCTCCGCCTCTCGCTGGGCCGGGGCACGACGGAGGGCGAGATCGACCACACCGTCGACTCGGTGGTACGCGCCGTCCGAAAGCTCCGCGAACTCTCACCCCTGTACGACATGCACAAGGAAGGCATCGACCTCAGCAAGGTCGAGTGGGGGCATCACTAGCACGATCGGAGGACACCATGGCATACGGCCCCAAGATCATCGAGCACTACGAACACCCCCGAAACGTCGGCACCTTCGGCACTCAGGCCGAGATCAAGGCCCGCAAGGACGTCGGCGTCGGCCTCGTCGGTGCGCCCGAGTGCGGCGACGTGATGCAACTCCAGATCAAGGTCGACAGCAAGACCGGCATGATCGAGGACGCCAAGTTCAAATGCTTCGGCTGCGGCTCCGCGATCGCGTCCTCCTCGCTCGCCACCGAGTGGCTGAAGGGAAAGTCTCTTGACGAGGGGCTCGCGATCAGGAACACGCAGATCGTCGAGGAACTGAGCCTGCCCCCGGTCAAGATCCACTGCTCGGTGCTCGCGGAAGACGCGATTCGCGCCGCGATCAACGACTACAAGGAAAAGAACGGGCTCCCCACGGGCGAGCCCTCCGCCGCGGCTCATCCCGGAGCCTGACCGCCCGAAGCGCGAACGGGCATGAGCCCGCACGCGTACCCTTGATGGAAGGAGACTCTCAGGATGGGCACGACGACCCCCCCGACCAACCCGACCGCCCCCGCTCAGGACGCCGCGCAGTCCTCGGGCGTTGTCCTGTCCGCGATCGCGGCCCGGGAGATCCACCGGATCATCGAGGAACAGGAACTGGACAAGGACAAGGTCCGCCTCCGCGTGGGCGTCAAGGGTGGGGGGTGCTCCGGCTTCTCCTACCTGCTGGACCTCACCGAGACCCAGAAGGAGACCGACGAGGTCTTCGTCCAGCACGGGGTGACCATCATCGTGGACCCCAAGAGCCTCCTCTACTTGAACGGCACCACCGTCGACTTCAAGGACGAGATCATGGGCCGGGGCTTCGTCTTCGGGAACCCGAACGCCACCAGCACCTGCGGCTGCGGGTCCTCGTTCAGCGCCTGAAAGTCCGCCCGAGGCCTCTACCCCCCGCGCCATGTAGGCGAGTCCTGCGCCATAGACGCCACTCCGGCACGACGGGCGGTGCTGCTTTGTCTTGTCCACCGCCCGTCCGTCGAGTATCCTGACGCCTGTTCGGACAGGTCCGGAAGCGGGGCTGCTCGGCTGGGGGGACCGGTCCGCAGACCGTTCGGCCGGCGAAAGGACTTCGATGAGCCAAGCGCCAACGCCTCTGGACACCTCGCGCGGCTACTCGCCACCCAGCGTCACCCAGTTCAGCGTCTTCCTCGCCAACAAGGTCGGAAAGCTGTTCGATCTGGTTCAGGAGTTCGAGGGATCGAGCGCCCACCTGTGCGCCCTGTCCGTGCACGAGGCGAGCGACCACGCCGTCATCCGGATCATCACGAATAACGCCAAGGCCGCCGTCGAGATCCTCCGCAAGGGAAACTTCCCCTACAGCACGCGCGACGTGCTGGTGGTGGAGCTGGGGGGGCACCACACACTCGCGAGCATGTGCCTGTGCCTGCTCTCCGCCGAGCTCTCGATCCACTTCGCCTACCCGCTCATGCTGAAGGCGAGCTCGTCCGCAACCATCGCGCTCGCGGTAGACGATCTGACGCTGGGTGGCCAGATCCTGCGGCGCAAGGAGTTCCGCCTGCTGGGCGAGGGCGATCTCTAGGCCCGTCGGCCGGTCACTTGGCCTTGGGCTTCAGCCGCATGATGCGGTCGTCGGTCTGGTCGGGGCGGCCCCGGCCATCGCGGTTGGATGTGGAGAAGTACACGAAGCCGTCCGGCCCGGAGGCGACGCAGCGGATGCGTCCGAGGTTGGAGACCAGCCGCTCCTGCCTCACGACCTTGGAACCTTCGAGCACGATGCGGAGGATCCCGGGCCTTTGCGGCATGCCCAACCCTCCGAGGGCACCGACGAGCAGGTTGCCCTTGAGCTGGGGAAAGACCGTGCCGTCGTAGAACGAGGCGGACGCCGGCGCGAGCGCCGGGTCCCACAGGACGAGCGGGGTCTCCATGCCGTCCTGCTTCATCGCGTGGTGAATGGCGGGCCAGCCGTAGTTCTTGCCCTTCTCGATGATGTTGAGCTCGTCGCCTCCCGTGCCGTTCTCGCCGCTGGGCCCGTGCTCGCAGGCGAAGAGGGCGCCGGTTCCGGGCTGCCAGGCGAGGCCCTGGGGGTTGCGGTTGCCGTACGTCCAGATCTCCGTGCGTGCGCCCTTTTCCTTGTGCTCGGTGCCCGTGAAGGGGTTGTCCGTCGGGCACGTCCCGTCGTCGTTCAGGCGGAGCACCTTGCCCCCAAGCGACGTGAGGTCCTGTGCGAGCTTGCCCTGGAACGCCTCGCCGGTGGAGACATAGAGCTTGCCATCGGGTCCGAACGCCAGGCAGCAGCCCGCGTGGTTGCGGCCGGCGGGAGTGATCTGCAGTATGGTGCGGTCTTCCGTGAGCTTGCCGTCCACTTCCTTGTACCGCTTCACGTGGATGACGTCACGCGCCTTGCCGAAGGCGATGTAGACGAACTTGTTGGCGGCGAACTGCGGGTGCAGGCACATGCCCATGAGGCCGATCTCGCCCGCGCGGCTGTCCACGGGCACCGTGAGCAGGGGCGCCGGCGTCAGCTTGCCATTGGCGAACTCGCGCACACGCCCCGTGCGCTCGGTGAAGAGCATCCGCCCGTCGGGGGTCCAGACGATCGACCACGGAACTTCCACGCCCTCAACCACGGTCTCGACGGTGTACTCGACGCTCGCGGGCTCGAAGTCCCGCTGGAAGGGCCCGTCGCCCCCGGCGGGGAAGGGCTCGCCGACCTTTGGCTCCCACGGACCGGTCGGCTTGGGCTGGCCGGGTAGGCCGGGCTGGGCGAGAGCGACGGTCGCGAGCAGAGTCAGGGCGAGGGGCGAGTAGCGCATGCGTGCATCTCCCGCGGAGCTGCCCCGGCCCGCACGAGCCGGGGCGACCAACCGCTTCCGAAGGGTACGGCCTGACTCTTGCCTACGCCACGGGCTTCACGGCCTGCATGTTCAGGCTGATGGGTGTGCCCTCGAACGCGAGCGTGGTCGTGTCCTGGAAGAGCTCGAAGTAGTTCACCCGCTGAATTTCCCGGAACCCGGCGGCGTGCAGGAACTCGCCCATGATCTCGGCGCTGTACCCGCCCTTGTGGAAGTCCCACGGGTCCGTCTGCCCGCCGTAGATCATCCGCATCACCCAGAACTTCTTCTCGAGCGGGAGCGCGGGGTCGAGAAACAGCCGGCAGAGGGTCTCCAGGTCCGGCACGCCCAGCCGGAAGACCCCGCCCGGCTTCAGCACGCGGAAGACCTCAGAGAAGGCCTTGAGCAGCTCCTCGCTGTACGAAAGGTGCTCGTAGATGTGGCTGCCATAGACCTCGTCCACGCTCCCGTCGGCGAATGCCGAGAGGTCCGTGGCGGAGCCCAGGAAGTCCACGCCCGGGAGCATCTTGATGTTGACGATCTTCCAGCCGGGCTTGGCGGTCTCGCCCCCCACGTGCAGGCGCAGGGGCTCCTGGTTGGTCGTGGGCGTCGTCACGCTAGTCGATTCCCTGGGCGGCGAGCCAGCGCTCCGCGTCGAGCGCCGCCTGGCACCCCATGCCCGCGGCGGTCACGGCCTGGCGATACTCAGCGTCGGCGACGTCGCCCGCCGCAAACACGCCGGGCAGGTTCGTGGTGCTGTGCCGGGTCGTCAGGGCGACATAGCCGGCCTCGGTCATGGCCACGCCGCTGTCCCTCAGGAACTTGGTCGCGGGCGTGTGCCCGATAGCGATGAACAGGCCCTTCACGGGCAGGGTCGATCGCTGACCCGTGATCGTGTCTTCCATCACGAGCGACTCGATGAAGGAGGCGCCCAGCACGTCCACGACGACCTTGTTCCAGTGGACCTTCACGTTGGGGCGTGAGAGCAGCCTCTTCTGCATGATCTTGCTGGCGCGGAAGGAGTCGCGGCGGTGCACCATGTGCACGGTTGATGCGAACTTGGTGAGGTAGGTCGCCTCTTCCATCGCGGTGTCGCCACCACCCACGACCGCCAGCTCCTGCCCGCGGAACGCTGGAAGTGCCCCGTCGCACACGGCGCAGGCGGAGACGCCCCCGCCCGCCGTCGCGAGCCTCATCTCATTGGGCAGGCCCAGCCAGTTTGCAGTCGCGCCCGTCGCGATGATCACCGCATGGGCGCGGACCGAGGACCCGTCGGCCAGGTGCAGGGTGTGGGGCGATTTCGCGGGGTCCTTCGAGAACTCGCAGCGGGCGACGTCTTCCTCGATGACCTTTGCCTTGAACCGCTCCGCCTGCTCGCGGAACTTGGCCATCAGCTCCGGCCCCATCACCCCGTGCGGGAAGCCGGGGTAGTTCTCGACCTCCGTCGTCAGCATGAGCTGCCCGCCCGGGAGCACGGGGCCGGGGTCCTGCTTGGGCACTCCCGTGTAGACCACGGGGGTCAGGTTGGCTCGGGCCGCGTAGACGGCGGCGGTCCAGCCCGAGGGCCCGGACCCGATGATCACGACCTTGTGTGCGGCGGATGTCATCTCGGTCTCACTTCAGCGCATCGCGGGCGATCATGACCTCGCGCTGCAGGCTGATCACGGGCGGGAAGATCAGGTAGTCCGCCGGCTTGTCGAGCTTCTTGATGGTGTTCTGGTTGTACTTCGCGAAGTCCCGCTCGTAGTTGGAGCCCGTCGACACGATGATGAACGTGTCGTCGGTGAAGGCCCGCTTCACCGGATAGGCCGGGTCGCGGGTCACAACGTCGATCTCGTAGGGCACGGCCTCGCCCCGCTCGTTCTTCGGAGTGTCGCGCTTGGGCACCATAAAGGTCATCCACGACTGCGGGCCGCCCCGGCGGTCGACGTTGAACGGGTCGTTCTCGATCGTCGGGATCCACAGGGGCCTCACCGCCGAGAGCTGCGAGGGGAGGATCTTCTGCGTGTAGGTGTACCCGATGACCGCGAGCGAGGCCCGCGTGCCGACCAGCTCCGTCCGCGTGATCTGCCTTGCGTTCACGAGTGGAGCCATGTCCGGGGTGCTCTGGAACACCGCCGCCAGCGTCTGCTGGTTCAGCCTCTCCTGCTCGGGCTGCAGCGACTGCCTCTTGTCGAACCAGTCCGCGCCCCATCGGGCGTTCCAATCCTCGTAGATGCCCTTGGCGGCTTCGCGGGCGCGCTTTCCGTCGGCCTGCATGGGGGCCGCGGAAGTCCAGCGGGAGGACTCTGCGAACAGCCTCAGGGGCTCGCTCGCGGAGCCGAGCTTTGCCATGGTGGGCGCGAAGACAGCCGCGTCAACCGGGCCCGACGAGGCGTAGACCCGGGCCAGGATCTGGTCGGTGCCGGCGCGATCGCCGATGGGGAAGCCACGCCTCGTGAGATCGGTGTACCCGCCATCAGCCAGCCTCTGGAGCACCCCCCGGAGGCGGTCGGTGCCCAGCGAGCGGGGCCCGGTCATGTCCTGGTAGGCCAGGTCGCGGATGCGCTCGAGCGCCTGGCTCATGGTGTCAAGGCCCCAGACAGCCTCCTTGGCAAAGGGGCGGTCCACCATCTGGCGGCCGAAGAACACGAGGTTCGTCAGGGCGTCGAGTCCGGAGGCCGGATCGCCCGACGCCGCCAGGCGCGTAGCTTCGACGTTTGCGAGGCAGACGAGCCTGTCCAGGAGCGGGAAGTAGAGGGGCTGGGCCGCGGCGAGGGTCGGCGGGTCGCCCAGTTCGGTGTACGCGCCGTCGCGGACGAGAGCCGGCTCCACCAGGTCCGCGCCGTAGGGCTGGGCGAAGGCGTAGGCCTTGGTCCACTCGCCCTCCCGGGTGATGTTCGCCAGAACCTTGAGCGCCTCCTGCTGGGCGGGGGCCTTGGCCCACTCCGCCGCCGAGGAAAAGTCCGCCGCCGACGCGGGCAGCAGCGCCGCGTCGTCCTTGAGCGAGACGCGACCCGGCGCCGGGGCCGTTTTGACGAGCACCGGGAGGAGGACGAGGTCCGACCGCCTGGCGGTGGGGATCGCCTTAAAGAGGCTGTTCACCTCTTCGACGTAGGTGTCGGATTGGCCGCTGGCGCCGGGCGTGGCGATCGCGACGCCGGCGGCGATGAACAACGACGAAAGCACGCGCGCAGGGCGCGCCGCAAGGGCTCGGGACATCATGGCCCGATGGTAGCAGACCGGCCCGGGAGATGTCTCAGGACAGAAAAAAGACCGGCCCCTCGGGGGACCGGTCCGTCTTCAGCGGGGCATGGCAACTCTGCCTCAGGCCGCGGTCAGTCGGCGATAGACGCCCGGGAGCGGCGGTCGCGGGTATACGCCGTCTCGAGCACTTCCTGCTGGGTCTTCGGGGCCGTGAGCTGCTGATTGAGGCGGGTCAGAGACTCGTCCACGATCTGGCGGACGCGCTCGCGGCTGACGCCGAGCTCATCGGAGATCTGCTTGAGCGTCATGGGCTCGCAGCCGTCCATCCCAAACCGCATGCGGAGAACACGGGCCTCGCGCTCGTCGATGCTGTCCATGAGGACCTTGACCGCCGCCAGGTCTTCGCGCTTGAAGACCGCGTCGTCGGGCCGGGCTCCCCGGGTGTCCGCGATGGTCTCGGTGAAGTTGATGAGCTCGCCGCCCCGGTCGCGGGGCATCTGAGATGGCGTCTGGAACGCTTTGACCGCCCGGCGGATAATCCGGACCTTCCGCAGGGGCAGCTCCATCGCCGTCGCGAGGTCCTGCATGCTGGGGGCGGTGCCGAGGTCGTGCTCGAGCTTGCGGTACGCGGCCTTCCACTTGGCGACCAGTTCCACCATGTAGGCCGGGATGTGCACCGGCTGGCAGGCGTTGATGAGAGCCCGCTTGATCGACTGCTTGATCCACCACGAGGCATAGGTGCTGAAGCGGGCGCCCTGGGCGGGGTCGAACCCTTCGGCGGCCCGCAGCAGGCCGATGTTGCCCTCTTCGATGAGGTCCGGGAGGGACAGGCCCCGCCCGGTAAAGTTCTTGGCGATTGCGACCACCAGGCGCAGATTCGCGCGGACCATGCGATCACGCGAGGCGCCGCAGTTGTCGTTGATGATTTTCCAGCCCAGCTCTCGCTCTTCCTCGGCGGTCAGAAGGGGGAACTGGTTGATCTCACGGAGATACACCGTGAGGTCGGATTGTGCGCGCCTTCTCGGCGTGGCCGAGCCGGCCGAAGTACGGACTGAACTCACGTCTCTACCCACCTTCCCGGCGAGAACCGCCGACCGACCCACGTCAAACAGCTCGACGCGTTGACGCACTCCCACAAGTGCGTCACTCCATATCCGTTCTCACCCGTCCATGGGTTCCATCGACTTTGGGGGGTCCGGGCTTATGCCCGGGGTCTCTCCACACCCTCCCACGCTGAATGTGGCACAAGCTGCGCGGAATGCAAGGAACTTTCCAAGAAAAACAGTACTACCTATAGTCAATGCGACAAAAGTCCCACCCGCAGTCAGGTCGACGCCCTTACTGACAAGCTCCCAAGCCCGACCACAACCAGAACAAATGGACGAGGACATTTCTAAACTGCTTGCAGCGTGGCCACTTCTGCCCGGCAAGCTCAACTGCCGCATCATTACCGGACTTGACGGCGAGCCCAAGCTTCAGGTTCGGGTCGAGGTCGGCATTCTGCAACTCAACCTCGAGGGCCGGCCCGATGGCCAGACGCCCCATGGCTTTCCCTGCGCGCTGGAGTACTACGAGCACCTGATCGATGGCGGGCGGGATCGAGACGACCCCCACGCCACGCACTCTTCCAACGAACCCCTCGGGCCCACGGGCCGAGAACCCGCCGATGCCGATTCCCCGACGCCGGAGCCCGAGAAGTCCACGTTGACCAGCGACGAGTGCCGCGAGATCCGCGAGGAGGCGGAGCTGTACTACCGGCGCTACGTGGCGCTGCTGACGCTCGAGAACTACGAGCTGGTGGTGCGGGACACGACGCGGAACCTCCGCGCGATCGACTTCATCCGCGACTACGCGGAGCGGGATGAGGACAGGCAGGGGCTTGACGAGCTGAGGCCCTACGTGCTGATGACCCGCACGCGGGCCGTGGCGAGCATGGCGCTCCGCGACAACGAGCCCAAGGCGGCGCTGCTCGCCCTCGACGAGGGGCTCGACGCGCTCAAGCGTGCGTACGTTGAGTCGGGCAACCCGCAGGCGTTCGAGAAGAGCTCCGAGGCGCAGATGCTCCGCTCGATGCGCGAGGGGCTGGTGCCCCGCCTGCCCGTGAGCCAGCGGTCCGAGCTCCGCGAGAGGCTGTCCCGGGCGATCGCGGAAGAGAACTACGAGCTTGCCGCGATCCTGCGGGACGAGCTCAAGCAGTTGCAGGATTGAGCGTCGCCTAGGCAGCGGCCCGGAGCCGCGAGCCGCGCGCGATGAACACGGCGTTCCCCTTCGGGTTCACGCGGTGCCAGTTGTCCTTCAGGCCGTCGAGGTGGTGCTGCCACGCGACGTCGGCGAAGTGGCGTTCGAGCCGCTCCAGCCACCAGGCCGCGTCCTCGCGGACGATGTGCGTCACGTCGCGCTCGTACGCCTCGATCACGAACCGGCCCTCCCGCCCGAGGGGGACCACCACCATGAACGAGTCCGTCATGCGGCTGATCGCCTGGATGGTGTCGTCCATCACCTCGTACGGCACGTGCTCCAGCACGTCCTTCGCGATGACGTGATCAAACCGGCGCGTGAGCGACCACGAGTCCAGGTCGTCGACGAGGCCGACGTGGGGCGCGATGTCGCGGTCCGCCTGCGAGATGGCGTAGGGCGAGACGTCGATGCCGAAGGCGTCACGCCGAAGGATGCGGAGGGCCTTGACCGTGAAGCCCTTGGCGCAGCCGAAGTCGAGCACGCGCTGCCGGGGCCGGATGCCCAGCGCGTCGATCAGCACCATCGCCATGGGGATCGTGAGGTCCGGCAGCCAGCGATAGTTGGAGTAGCACGACTTGCCGGACTCGACGCCCCGCTCGTAGTAGTCCTCGTCGTACTGGGCGACGGTGCGGCTAGACAAAGTTGACATGGTTCACCTCGGTGTGCGCGTACTCGCCCGTGCGGTCCTCGGCCCCCCGCACGTAGCGGTCGAGCATGTCGACGTTTCTCGTGAACACGCACCCGGCGCAGTGCACCGTGGCGTCGAAGGGCTGCGCGATCTTGCCGTCCATGTAGTCGAGGATCTCCTCGGGTGAGCAGAGCGCGAAGCGGGGCCGGAACTTCTGCGCCTGGTCGTTGAGCACGACGGAGTCGCAGGGGAAGACGAGCCCGGGCTTCCCGGTCACAGGATCGACGGCCTCGGAGAGGTACGGGCGGAAGAAGGACTGGTGACACGTGCTCTGGCAGGGGGCGCCGTGCACCTTGAACTGGTGGAAGAACCGCCCGCCGCCACGCATGGAGGCGAAGAGCTCCGTCAGGCCCTCGTGCTCGCGGATGAGTTGCGCCTGGGGCAGCATGCAATCCGGGAGGACGCGCACGTACGACACGCCGTGGGCGTCGGCGATCTCCCCGACGCGTCGGAGGAACTCGGGGTCCTTGTTCTCGCCGCTATAGCAGACCGACATGCCGACGGTCGTGGCGTGTCCGAGCCGCTCGCGGGGCACCTGGATCTTGCGGTCCCAGTCGCGGAAGACGTTCATGGAGATCCGGACCCAGGTGAGATTGGCGAGGACCCGGTCCGACACGCGTTGGAACTGCGTCCCGTTCGTGATGAGCGCGAGCTCCAGCCCCTGGTCAAGAATCCACTCCCCCAGCTCGTTGAACTGCTTGTAGAGCGTGGGCTCCCCACCTCCCGTGAGGATGACAGCCCTGAGCCCGCGGCCCTTGAGCTTGGTCACGTAGTCTTGGATGCGGGGCAGTCCGATCGTGCTGTGCAGCGTGCGCTCGCTCACCGAGCAGTACGAGCACTTCAGATTGCAGCGGCCCTCGGGCGCGATGTGCGTGGAGATGACCGTGCGGCCGGTCCCCTGCCTGTAAGACTCCAGCGAGCCCCTGTGCTTCCAGAACTTGATGCCCGTGGACGTGAAGCGGTGCTCCATCGCCGAGGGTTCTCTGGCCTTGAACTGCTCGGGCATCTCGCACGCGTCGTGCGACGCCTCGCGGGTGCCCACCGGGCGACCGTTGATCGAGAGCTCCACGCCCCCGGGGGCCGCGAAGAGCTGGGTGTGTGGCGTAACGGTCCTCATGCCGCGACCTCCGGGAGCAAGGCGTCGGCGCCGCCCGCGGCGGCCCACTCCGGCAGCGGGCTCGTCGCGATGCGCTCCTTCATGATCGGCGGGAGATCGGCGAACGGGTACCGCTCTGCCGCGGGGAAGGCGTGCTCGTGCCCGATCGAGGGGCAGAGGTCGGTGCGTCTGTTGGTGTCCCAGTTCCAGGCCCGCCACACGTCCTCGAACCATTCCTCGCGCGGGGGGCAGTCGAGGCCGGCGTCGCGGCTGAAGCTCAGCGACGTCAGGTGCTTCCAGAATGCGGTCCGTTCGGACCCCGCAAAGCCGAAGTTGTGGGCGCGGACGCGTGGGTCGCTGAGCTTCCTCAGCCGGCCCCTGGCGCTCGCCAGCGCGTGGCCCGTGGGCTCGATCTGCCTTGCCCCCTTCAGCGCGCGGAGCACGGCGTACGGGTTGGTGCGCGTCGTCGCGAAGCGGTAGGACCGCCAGAAGAGCGGGGGCGGGGCGGCCATGAACTCGTCGGCGTCGGAGGTGCCGGCAAGGTCAAAGAGGTTGGCGATCGCCTCCGGGTGCCACACCTCGTCGGGTTCGACGAGCATCACGTGGGTCGGGTCAAACCTCGGGATCACGATCGAGTTGATGATGTTCGAGAGCTGGCCGATGAGCTGCGCGCCGTGGGGGTTGTCCACCACGTGCACCTTGCCCTCTCGATCGTTGGTCTTTGACCAGGAGTGGATGGCGTCGGTCACGCCGTCGATGTCGTGGGGCAGGTACACATCTCTGCCGAAGTACTTCACGACGCGTCGCCCGCCGAACATCTGGTGCGTGACGCAGCAGAGGATGGCGTCCACGTGCGGGTAGATCGACGCGAGGGACTCCGCCAGGAAGTCCGAGCCGTACAGCAGGCGATAGACCGCGACGGTGCGCATGGGGGTTCCTGTTCGGGTTACGACGCCGCGCGGAGATGCCCGACGGGCTTGGCCTCTGTCCGTGCCAGCACGCTCTCGTCGTCGGTCGTGGCGGTGTCGGCGGCGTCGCCGCTGCCCACGCGCACGAGCTCGACGCCCGCGGGGACGCTGGTCACCATCCGCCAGGGGTCGATGACGGTGTCGCCCGGGCGGAAGGCGAAGTCCTTGTACTGCTCCCAGCGCGTCGAGATGAAGTAGATGGCCGGGCCGTGAGGGAACTCGGCCTTGGGGCGGATGACCGGGTCGTGGAGCACGGGCTCGACGCCCCGGTTCCGCAGGATATTGGCCAGGAGGATGGCGGGGCTGCCCTGGGTCTGGTTGGTGCCGGGCTTGAACGCCATGCCAAGCAGCACGACGGGCCGGCCCTTGGCGTGGCGCTGGATGAGGTCCGCGAGCCAGCCGGTCTGGGCGTCGCGCCCGTGGTTGATGAGGTCAAAGACGTTGAAGGTGAGGCCGACCTTCTGAGCGACATAGGACATGGCCATCTGGTCGCGCCCGTGGCAGGGCCCGCCGTCGGCCATCCCGCCGTCCATGTACTTTGGGGAGACCAGGCGGTCCTTGGCGAGCTTGAGGGTGGCGTTGACGACGTCGCAGTTCACGCCGGGGAGCCTGTGGGCGAGCTCCATCACGGTGTTGGCGAAGACGACCTTCAGGCCGAGGTAGGTGTTGTAGCAGAGCTTCACGCACTCGGCCTCGGTCCAGGTCATGGGGCAGACGGGCTGGCTGTGCAGCGTGCCGTAGAGCTCGCGGGCCAGCGCTTCACCGCGCCCGTCGTCCGCGACGCGACCTTCGTCATCCTGGGGGACACCCAGGAGCACGAACTCGGGGTTCAGGAAGTCCCGCACGACCGTGGACTGCCCGATGAAGAAGGGGTTGTAGACCATGGTCCAGCCATCGCCGATGCGCCGGCCCGCGGCACGCACCGTCGCCGGCCCGAGCTCGTTCACCATCGTGCCGGGCGTGGTGGTGGAGATGACCAGCACCGTGCGGAAGCGCCCGTCGCCCGCGTTGTTGCGGATCGCACGGCCGACCTCTACGAGCGCCCGCTCGATGATCGAGTTGTCGAAGTTCCGCGCGACCCCGTCGTACGGGAAGGACCCGTCGTGCATCGGGGCGTGGGGCGTGGGCACCGAGACAAAGACAAAGTCAGCCTTGGAGACCGCCTCGTCGAGCGTGCGGCAGTAGTGCATGCGCTGCTTGCAGGACTCGTACTGCTCGGGCAGGCCCGGCTCAAAGGGCGTGACCTCGCCCCGCCGGTAGCCCTCCACGAGTGCGGTGTCGAGGTCAAATCCGTGGACCGTGTGGCCCCTAAGGGCGCAGGCGACGGCACAGGGGAATCCGAGCTTGCCAAGGCCGATGAAGGCGATGTCCATCTGGGAACTCCGGTAGAGGAACCGACTCCTAGATCGGGCCCATTACCGGACGGCTTGACAGTTTTCGGACAATGGCCGACCGCCAAAAACGGCAACGGGCCCGCTCGGGGCCCGTGCAACGCGCCGGCGCGGGGCCGGGCTCAGGCGGTCTCGGGCTTGATCGTCGCGAGCACCTCGGCGGGGCTCTGCACGATCTGGTCCGCGATCTCGCGCCGGTTGATTTCAACGTTCCGCGGGAAGTCAAAGGCGATCCGCACCCGCTCGCCCTTTACCGACGCGATCCGAACCACCCCGATGGGGTTCTTCGGGTCGCCGATGACCACTTCCTCACCTTCACGCCTCGTGATGACAAGCATCGCTCGCTCCCGTCCTGGACTCGCGTGCGCCGGCAGCCACCGACGCGGTATCACCCTTATACCGCGCCCCGGGCCAATTCGGAAGCCCTTATCACGAAACGCGCAAGAGATGCACCCAAACAAAAACCATTCTTCTGGATCGGCTGTGGAAGAGTTGGGCGGAAGCGCGCTTCTGCGCCCCTCAGGCCCGGGATCAGACCGCTTCAACCCTCTGAATCTCAGGCACGTGGGCCTTCACGTTACGTTCGATGCCTTGGGTGAGCGTGATGCCGCTGGAGGGGCACCCGATGCAGGCGCCCAGGAGGCGCACGCGGGCGACGCCCTCGGGCGTGATGTCGACGAGCTGGATGTCTCCGCCGTCAGACTGGACCGCTGGACGGATGAGGCTCAGGACGCGTTCGACGCGTTCACGGACGCCGGGTGGCTGCTGGGGCTGGGTGGTGGGAGTTGCCGCGGGCATGACGCGGGATGATAGGGCGCGCCGCGGGGTCCTCAGTCCCGCGCCGGATACGCTCCGGGATGCTCTCCTTCATTGTGCCGGCGAGAAGCCTCAGAGACGTGACCGCCGAGTGCCTGATCTCGATCAACACGTCGCTGCACTCGCTGGGTCTGCAGGACCGCGTAGAGTGGATCCTGCTCGACGACGCGTCGGACCCGGACGAGGGGATCACGGACCTGTTCACGAGCTTCAGGACCTCGACACCCGCCCCGACGCACGTGGCGCGATTCCTCCAACGGCAGCACTACACCGGGGTCTTTGCCTACGGGTTGTCCCGGGCGAGTGGCGACAACGTGTTCTTCATCTCGAACGACATGTATGTGACGCCGGCCTGGCTGCGGACCGTGCTGGGCGTGGCGGCGGTCGACCGCACCTTCGGAGTCATCCGGGGAACCGCCGAGATCGTCGACAGCTTCCCGCATCACGAGGTGAAGCCCCCGTTCGTCGAACGCAAGCCCGAGGACCTGATCGAGTTCGCCGAGTTCATGGCCCGCACGCGGGGCCTTGAACACTCGGAGGACACCATCCTGTCGGGCGATGCGGTGCTGATCCGCCGGGAGGTCATCGAGAAGATCGGAGTTATGGACCGGCGGTTCTTTGGCTACTTCGGCGACCCGGACTACGGCCTGCGTGCCAGGCGGGCGGGGTTCAAGCTTGTCTGCGCCAAGGGCGCGTGGCTCAAGCACTATGGGCAGGGGCACATCAAGGCGGAGGTGCAGAAACGCCGCGAGGCCCCGGGTGACGCCGACCAGCGTCGGCGTGCGCTCGTGCTGAAGGCATGGGGAGAGTTCCGCGCCAAGTGGGACATGACGTTGCCCGCGGAGTTCGTGAACACGGATCAGGTGGATTGGCAGAAGCTGCTGGGCGTGCCCGCGCCGGGCGGCAGCGACTTTGTGCCGCCGATCCCGGCGGACCCCACCTTGGCGCGGGTGCTCTAGGTCTCGGCGCGCCGCAGCAGCACGAGCCACTCGGCGTTGCCGGCCTTCTTGCCCTTCCCGCCCAGGATGGGCGACCGAGCCAGCCCCAGCACGGCAACGCCCAAGGCCGGGAGGGACGCCGCCACGGCCTGGGCCACTTCTTCAGCCACAGACTCGTGGAGCACGCCCCCCTGGGGGAGGCTGCCCCCTCTGTCCTTGTGCTCGTAGTGGGGCTTGAGAAGGGCGATGATCCTGCCCTCGGGCCTGAGCCAGCGGAGGGCGGCGGGGGTAGCGAGCCTCAGGGGGGTCCAGGAAAGATCGAGCGTGACCAGGTCCACAGGCTCAGCGGGCTCCATATGGAGCGCGTTGGAACGCTCCATGACCTGCACGCGCGGGTCCTTGCGGAGCTTCCAGGCCAGCTCGCCATACGCCGTGTCGACCGCGAAGACCCGGGCAGCTCCGCGGCTGAGCAGACAGTCCGTGAACCCGCCCGTGCTGCAGCCCAGGTCCGCGCACACCAAGCCCGACGGATCGAGGCGGAACTCATCGAGGGCGTGGCGAAGCTTGAGCCCGCCCCGGCTCACGAACGGGCAGGCGTCGGGTGGTGGGGGGGGAGGAGTGGACACGCCTGCCGCAGCGCCTCAGACGACCCCGCTGGCGACCTCGGCGGGCGGCACCTCGGCGCGGCGGCCGGCTGCGTAGTCCCCCGAGACGCCCACGATCGTCACGCCGAGCTGCTCCGCGGTCCGGATCATCTCGGCCTTGTCGAGCATGATCACGTCGCCCGCGGCGAGGGCCAGGCAGCGGCCCCCGTTGGCCGCGAGGTTCTTGATTGTGTTCAGCCCGACCGTCGGCACGTCCGACCGGCGGTCGTGCCCGATACGGGCGCCCTTGCACAGGGTCCAGCCCTTCATGCGGCAGAGCTTGCCCGTGCGCTCGATCATGCGGTCTGTGCCCTCGACGGCTTCGACCGCGATGACGTCCCGCTCGCGGACAGCGATGGACTGGCCGATGTCCAGCCTGAGAGTCTGCTGCAGCAAGGGCCAGATGAACTCGATGTCCGCCCACTGGTCGGGCGTGGGCTGGCGCCGGGTCATGACGCCGACGGAGGCCATCTGGTCGGGGATGGGGCCGGTGGAGTCAAGCAGGCGGACGCCGCAACGGTCCAACTCATCGGCAACGAAGCCGAGGACCGCGTGGGAGCGCTTGTCGAAACGGAGGTGTTGGTACCAGGCCTTGACGGTGCGCCAGTCGGGGATGTTCTTGAGCAGACGCCACGGATCGTGCATCAGCTTGGCCTTGTCGACCTTGCCGACCATGATGGCGTGGCGGACGCCGAGCTTGCCCAAGATGCGGCCCCAGGCGCCGATGCGGAGCAGGCCGACCTCGCGGAACGTGTCGCAGAGGCTGGGGAGCTCGGGCTCGTACTGGCTGGCGAGGCCCAGGCCGTGGACAGGGTGGCCCTGGCTCTTCAGCGAGCGGGCGATCAGGATCGGCAGGCCGCCACCGCCTGCGATCAGCCCGATGGCGGTCGGGGGCGGTGGCGCGTGGAGCGAGGAGCCGATCTGTCCCGTCGAGGTAGCGCGTGCCATGCAAGGCGGTCCGAACCTGCGGGTCCCCACGACGTCGCGGGTGCAACTGGAACTCGAATCCACGGAGTATCGGCTCGCCGCAGCCGAGCCCCACAGGTGGAAACTCTACGGCAAGCCGTCGGTTGATTCAACCCGCTGTCGGTCACGGTTTGTAGTTTGTCAGGTGTTTATCAGACGTTGGTCCGGCAGTCAGGGTTTGGCCGCAATCCGGAACCCGGCGGGGGCGTTGGTCCCTCGTGGCCCCGAGGTCGGCAATCTGCGCCCGGGGAAACCCGATCGACCGATGGACGGTACAACTCGTCCACGGAGGCCCCATGCAGAGGCGACCCGGCTTCACCCTGATCGAACTCCTGGTGGTCATCGCCATCATCGGGCTGCTGATGAGCATCCTCATGCCCTCGCTGGGCAAGGCCAGGGACGCGGCGAGGCAGATCAAGGACGGGGCCAACCTCCGCAGCACCCTTCAGGGCATGGTGATCTGGGGGAACTCTCATGGTGATGAGTACCCCAGGCCCTCGTCCCTGGACCGGGGCAACCAGACCATCAACCCGGGATCGCTGCCCTCCATCGTGAAGGACAACACGGGCAACATCTTCTCGATCATGATCTACCACGGCTATGTCACGCCAGAGGTGCTCGTGAGCAGCGGTGAGATCAACCCGCGCATCATGCGGGACACGCAGTACGAGTACCAGTACCCCTCCCGCGCGGTGAACCCCGACGGCGCCCTCTGGGACCCCGGCTTCGCGGGTCATCCGGGCGAGAACGGCAGCGGGACGGGGCTGGGGCGTCGTGACGGCGGGCTCAACGGCGGGGTGTCCTTCGCGCACTGCCCGCCCTTCGGCGAGCGGGCCTCGTGGTGGAAGTCCACGCTGGATTCCCGGCAGGCGGTGCTCGGTAACCGCGGGCCGGTCTACGACGGGTCGCCCGGCGCCTGGCGCCTCGTGCCGGGTGTCGCGGGGCAGATGTCAAACCGCCTCCGCATCTTCGGCGGCAGGCAGACGTGGGAGGGCAACGTCGCGTTCAATGACGGACGCGTGGTCTTCCTCAACGATCCCGCCAGCGACCAGATCCCCATGACCTATCGCCTCAACGTCAACGGATCGCGCACGCACTCGGACAACGTCTTCGTCAACGAGAACCCCATCGACGGCCTCCCCGAGGGCGACCAGTTCGTGGAGTTCGGGTCCAACGCGTTCCTCAAGGTCTATGGCGACGTGTTCTACACGGGCAGCGGCGTGGCGATCACGCCCTACGACGACTGACCCGGGCCCGTGTCCCTCAGCGGTTTGCCCCCGGGACCCAGAGCACGTCCGATCTGCCGTTGTCGTTGGCAACGCGCGCGAGCACGAACAGCAGGTCGCTCAGCCGGTTCAGATACCGGATCGCTTCCTGGTTGATCGCGCCCGGCCTGTCCGACGAGAGGGTGACCGCCAGCCGCTCCGCCCGGCGGCAGACCGTGCGGGCCAGGTGGAGCGCCGCGCCGAGCGATGAGCCGCCCGGCAGGACGAAGCTGGTGAGGGGCGAGAGGCGTTCGTTGAAGCGGTCGATCTCACGTTCGAGCGACCCGGTCTGGCTGGCGACGGTGCGCAGGGCCTTGCCGGGCTGTTCGCCGGGCGAGATTGGTGTCGCGAGGTCTGCGCCGAGGTCGAAGAGGTCGTTCTGGATGCGCTGCAGGAGGGGGCGAAGTTCGGCGCCGGTCTCCCCGGCGCCGGATGTCGCGAGCACCGCGAGCCCCAGAGCGGCGCTGGTCTCGTCAACGGTGCCATAGGCCTCGACCGCGGGGTCATCCTTGCGGACCCGGGCTCCGGTCGCGAGGCCGGTGGTTCCGTCGTCGCCGGTGCGGGTGTAGATGCGGTTGAGCTTGACCATTGTGGGGCCTCCGGGGGCCGCCCGTGGCGGTACCGTTCGTGCATGCTGGAAACGACCGGTCACGGCGGGGCGCGCCCAGAGGCTAGGGCCGCCGCGCAACGCGGGGAGCGGTGCGTGTGGTTTCCGCGCGCCCGCGTGGGGGCGGGCGGGGCGCTCGTGGAGCGGGTGCTGAGCGCTCGGGGCCTGCACCCGGGCCCGGAGCGAGACGCGTTCCTCAACCCGCTGCTGGTCGCGCTGCACGACCCCTCGTTCATCCCCGACCTGGACAAGGCGGCGGAGCGGCTGCTCCGGGCCGCCCGGGCGGGCGAGCGCATCGTGATCTACGGCGACTACGACGTGGACGGCATCACGTCCATCGCCATTCTCTTCCACACCCTTCGGGCGCTGGTCCCCGGGTGCGAGCCCGCGTGGTATGTGCCCCACAGGCTGGAGGAGGGCTACGGGCTGAACAGCGAGGCGATCGCCCAACTCTGCCGCGAGGGCGCGGGGGTCATCGTCTCGGTGGACTGCGGGGTGACGGCCCGCGAGCCCGCGCTGGTGGCGAAGCGCGCCGGGGTGGACCTCATCATCACGGATCATCACAACCCCCCCGCGTCGATGGAGGACCTCCCCGAGGCCTTCGCGGTCGTCCACCCCAGGCGGCCAGACTCGGCCTACCCGTTCGGCGAGCTCTGCGGCGCGGGCGTCGCGTACAAGCTCGCATGGCGCATGTGCACCCTGGAGAGCGGCGGGCGCAAGGTCAGCGACTCCACGCGCTCGCTCCTCATCGACCTGCTTGGCCCCGCGGCGATGGGCGTCATCGCCGACGTCGTGCCCCTGCTGGGCGAGAACAGGGTCATCGCCCGCCAGGGGCTCAAGCGCATCCGCGGATCTTCCATCGAGGGGTTGGGGGCTCTCGTCAGGGCCTGCGGCCTGGACTCTGAGAAGGTGCAGGCCGATCACGTGGGGTTCAGCCTCGCCCCCCGGCTCAACGCGTGCGGCAGGCTCGGGCACGCGGCGGAGGCGGTCGAGCTGCTCACCACCGCCACGGGCGAGCGGGCGGTCCAGATCGCGACGGGGCTCTCACGCCTCAACGACGAGCGCCGAAGGGAGGAGCAGCGCATCGCGGAGCAGGCGCTGACGCTCGCGGCGCGCGAGGGGATGACAGGGCCGCAGCGGCGCGCGATCGTGCTGTGCGACCCCGGCTGGCACGCGGGCATCGTGGGGATCGTCTGCTCGCGCCTGGTCGAGAGGCTGCACCGGCCCGCGATCCTGATGAGCGTGACCGAGGGCGTATGCCACGGCTCGGGACGCAGCGTGCAGGGCTTCAACCTGCACGGCGCGCTGTCGGAATGTGCCGACCTGCTGGAGTCATTCGGCGGGCACGACATGGCCGCGGGGCTGCGCGTCAGGCAGGACCGTCTGGGAGCATTCGTGGAGCGGTTCACGGGGATCGCGAACGAGCGGATCGGTGAAGGAGACCTGGTCGGCAGGCTCACCTACGACTGCGACGCGGACCTGGCGGAGCTTTCGAAGCCCGCGGTCGAGCAACTGGACGCTCTGGGGCCGTTCGGGCGCGCCAACGAGCCCGTACGCGTGAGGCTGCGGGGGCTGAGGCTCGCGCGCGGGGGTGAGACCTTTGGCGACATGAATCGGCACCTGAGGCTGCGGGTGACGGGTGCGGGTGCCGCCCGGGAGGTCACGCTCATCGCGTGGAAGTGGGGGGAGCACGCGGCGAAGTTCCAGCGGGGCGGCTCGCTGGACGCGGTGGTCGCGCCGAAGGTGTCCTCGTGGTCGGGGGCGGTCGAGGGAGAGGTGCTGGACGTGGCGCCCAGCGCGGGCTCAGGCCTCGCGTGAATCTTCATCGCGTTCGGCGACGCCGACCCGCTCGTTGATCGCGCCGCAAGTCCTGCAGATCCGGCCGTGGGAGCACACGGGCTCGTCGGAGATGTCGGTCCCACAGTCCAGGCAGATGGACGCATCGATCTTCGCGGTGATCGTGTTGAGCACCAGTGCCACCGCCGCGACCGCGGCGCCGACGACCGGCCACGCGGGCAGCGTCGTCCAGGCGATGATGCCCAGGGCCATGGCGCCCAGGCAAACGACCACCCAGAGCGCCCGTGTTCTGATCTTGCCCAGCCAGGTGAGCGGCATCCGGAGTCCTCCGACGTGCGGACCCGTGAGCGTAGCCCGCTCTGTCAGGCGGCGGCGGCGGGCGGGGCGCCGGGGGTCCGTCCCGCGTGACGGGCGCACGCGGCGAGCAGCCGGGGGACGGACAGCGGTTTGGTCTCGTAGTCGCTGCAACCCGCGGCGATGCATCGCTCCCGGTCTCCGGTCATGGCGTGGGCGGTGAGCGCGATGACGGGCGTCGTGCTTCCCAGCCGGCGCAGTTCCTGGGTCGCCGTGTAGCCGTCCATGACCGGCATCTGCATGTCCATGAGGATGAGGTCAAAGGCCGCGGGTCCCGAGCGCTGCACCGCGGAGAGCGCCTCCTGGCCGTTCTCCACGATCGTGACGGTCGCGCCGGCCCGCTTCAGGACGTGCTGGATGAGGCGCCGGTTGTCCGGGCCGTCCTCGGCGACGAGGATTCGCAGCCCTGCCAGGCCGATGGCCGGCTCCCGGGGCGCGCTGTCGGCGGCCCGGGGGATGCTGACCGCCGGGGCGCGCACCGTCACCGTGAAGACGCTCCCGACGCCTTCGGTCGAGTGCACCTTGATCTCGCCACCCAGAAGCCGCGCGAGCAGGCGGCTGAGGTGGAGTCCGAGCCCGGTGCCGCCGAAGCGCCTCGTGACGGTGGAGTCGGCCTGGGTAAACGCGGAAAAGAGCTTGGACAGGAGTTCGGGCGGGATGCCGATGCCGGTATCGCGCACTTCGATGCAGAGGGCGTCGGGCTGGTCGGGCGCGGCGCGCGTGGTGATGCGGACCTCGCCCTTGTCCGAGAACTTGATGGCGTTCCCGACGAGGTTGACGACGATCTGGCGAAGCCGGTGCGGGTCGGTGAGCACACCCTGGGGGGCGTCGTCCGTCGCCACGTGCACGAGGCTCACCCCCCTTCCCGAAGCCCGCACCTGCATGAGGGCAACCACCTCGTCGACGAGGGCGCGAGGGTCGGTGGGCACACACTCGATGGTCACCTTGCCCGCCTCGATCTTCGAGACATCGAGGATGTCGTTGATGATCGTGAGCAGGTGCTCCCCGTTGCGGCGGATGGTCTCGAGCGCGTCGCGACGCTGAGAGTCGGAGAGAGAGTCGTCCGATCCCTCGGCCAGGAGGTCCGCGAAGCCCAGGATGGCGGTCATGGGTGTGCGGATCTCGTGGCTCATGTTCGCGAGGAAGTCCGACTTTGCCTTGCTGGCTGCTTCTGCGGTATGCATTGCGTCCAGCAGCTTCGCGCTGGCGGCCCTGGTCTCGGTGACGTCGCGCACGAACGTGTTGTACTCCACGCGCCCGTCGCAGCGCATGAGGCTGGCGGCGACCTCGACCTTGACCGACCGTCCGTCGCGGGACTCACCGTCGAGTTCGACACGCGCGCCCCCCTCCGCGGGGCTGGCCAGCAGTTCCCTCAGCATGCCGCGGAACGCCTCGCGGCACTCCGGGAGCAGCACAAGCGTGTCCAGCGCGCGGCCCAGTGCCTCGTCGCGGGGAATGGCGAAGACGCGCTCCGCCTGCCGGTTCCAGTCAGAGATGATCCCTCGCTCATCGAGGCGCACCAGTGGATCCATGGCGGTGTCGATGACCCGGCGCAGACGCTGCTCGCTCTGCAGCAGGGCGTGCCTCGAGTGGATGCGCCCGATGGCGGCGGCGACCGCCGATGCGACCGCCTCACCGGAGGCGATGTGCGCGGGCGTGATCGAGCCGGCCTCGTTGCCGTAGAGCATGAGCTTGCCGATCACGCCCGTTTCGTTCGAGATGGGGATGAACGCGAGCGAGCGGACGCGCTCGCGGGCCATCAGCTCGCCGTAGGCGCGGGTCATGGGGTCGGACTGCGAGTCGTGGATGCGGATGGAGGTCGCGCCGTGCGAGCCCTGGGCCCACGGGCAGTGCCCCTCCACCTCGGCGCGGTAGCCCGCGGAGACGCCCTTCCAGCCCACGAATCTGCAGACGCCCTCGGCGTCGTGGAGCAGGATCGCGGTGCGGGCGCAGCCCGTGCAACCCTCGATGCTCCTGATCACGGCGTTCGCCGCGGCGTCCAGATCGCCGGCCTGCGCGAGCGCGGTGGTCATCGTCAGCAAGCAGGCGAGCTGAGACTCCGAGTCCCGACGGGCTGTGACGTCCATGCACCCGCTGATGTACCCCATGAAGCGCCCGGTCTCGTCGTGCGTTGGCACGCCCCGGGCGGCGACCCAGCGGAACCCGCCGTTCGCTTCCCGAATCCTGAACTCCCGCTCCCAAGTGCGCCCGCGGGCACCTGCCTCCTCCGCAGCCTGGATGAGCCCGTCGAGGTCCTCCGCATGCACGCTGGCCTGCCACCCGTGGCCGAGGTTCTCGGCCGGTCTCGTCCCCGTGAGCGCCAACCACTCCCGGTTGGCACCGGTGCAGCGCCCCTCAGGGTCCGTCAACCAGACGAGCACGGGCATGGCCTCGAAGAGCTGGCGGAACCGGGATTCGCTCTCCGCGAGGGCCGCCGCGGCTGCCCTGCGCCGACGCTGGAGGCCGAAGACCGACACGCCGAGCACCCCCGCAGACAGGGAGGAGACCGCGATCGCGACCCAAAGGGATTTGTCGATTCGCGAGAGCCTTGCGCTGAATGCCTCGGCGGTCATGTCCACGCCGACAATGCACTCGAGGGTTCCGTCATCGCTGAAGACCGGGGCGTAGGCGCTGATCCAGGTTCCCCACTTGTCCTGTGCCGGCTCGGAGGTCACCTGGAGTGTCCAGCCGGTGAGCGCCTCGATCATCTCGTGATCCGAACCCTCGTAGAGCTCGCCTAGCCCCGCCTGATCGATGATCCCGTCGCCATCGCCGTCCACGGGCTCCGCGGCGTCGACGATGAACCTCGGTCCCTCGGGGCTTGCTGTGACGGTGTAGATGTAGCGAACGCCCTCCGCTGCATCCCGGAGAGCCCGCAACTCCGACACGATCGCGCGAAAATCATCGCTCTCCTGGGACCTGAGTGCACGCACCCGGGCGTGCTGGGCGGCGTCCAGGCGGGACGCCGCGAGCTTCGCCAGGTGCAGCATCTCCTCTCGCACGGTCTCGCGGCTGGCCTCCTTGGCAGTGTGGTGAAGTTGCAGCAGGCAGATGGTGCTCAGCGCCAGGAACGCGCAGGAGAGCAGCAGGGACTGCGCGAGCGGAGTCCGGATGGTCAGCGAGGCGACCCCTGACCAGAAGGCGCGCAGACTTGATCTGAACTGTTCGATCATCGGCAGTGTTGGATATCGGTGTGTGCGCACCGGAAGGAAAGCGGACGTTGTGGACTCGGCACACCTTTGGTGGCCCCAGCCCGAGGGTGTGGCAATCGAGCGGGTTATGGGCCGGTTGTCTGGTCCCCTGGCCGGGTGGGCTAGGCGCCCCCCGGTGGAAATCCGTCGCGCCAAGACGCAGGACCTTGCCGGCATCGCCTCAATCTACGACCGCGAGGTGACACATGGAATCGCCACCTTCATGACCGTGCCCTATTCCGGTGAGGAGTGGCGTGACTGGCTCGCGGCTCACTCGGGGCCCCGGCACCCGGCGCTGGTGGCCGTCGAAGGTGGCTCGGTGCTGGGATGGGCGTCGCTCAGCCCCTGGTCCGCCCGTCAGGCCTACGACCGCGCCGCGGAGAGCTCCGTGTACGTGGCACCCGGCGCGCAGGGCCGGGGAGTGGGTCGAGCTCTCATGGGCGAGCTGGTCGCCGGGGCGAGGGCGGAGGGCATCGGCGTCATTGTCGCCCGGGTCGTTGACCAGAACGCTGCCAGCGTCCGGTTTCACGAGCGAGTGGGGTTCACAACCGTCGGAGTCATGCGCCGTATTGGGGAAAAGTTCGGGAGGTTGTTGGATGTCCGCCTGATGGACTTGCACCTAGATTTGGGTCCCGCGGACGCCCGCAAGAGCGCCTAGGCCAGGGCGGGGTCTTTCCGCGGCGTGGGGGCACGGCGGGCCGGCGATCGCGGCTTCGGCGGGGGGAGGACGGCTGAGGAAAGGTCGGGGCGGGTTTGATCCAGCGCCCGGCGCGAGCCTATGGTTGCCTTCTTGGCACGCATCCAGACAGTCGGATTCAAACTATGGCATTGATCGCAGAAGAGCGGAAGCAGGTTCGGGCGCAGGTTCAACGCAACGCCAGCGACACGGGCTCGACCCAGGTCCAGGTGGCGATGCTGACGGCCCGTATCAAGGAAGTCGCAAGTCACCTTCAGTCCCACGCGAAGGACAACCACTCGCGCCGCGGGCTGTTGATGATGGTCGGCAGGCGCAACCGCCTGCTCAAGTACCTCGCGCGGACCGACACCGCGGGGTATACGAAGCTGATCCAGACCCTGGGTCTTCGCAAGTAACCTTCGGCCCGGCGCGCCACCCCGCGTCGGGCCGCTTTGTTTCGGGCGCCCCGGCACCCAACAAGGTGCGGTGGCAGTGGGCAGCGGGCACGGCCATGGTCGTGCCTCCTGCCTTCTGCCTTTCGCAGAGTCCTTGTGGGCGCCGGGGAGACAATCCACCCCCAGGCGCCGTCCGCTTCGTGCGGACGACGCCGTCGGCGCGGCCCGGGGCCACGCCGAAGCCACCAAGGAACGCCGCGATGGCCACCCTGCTGAATACCGATCCCAGCCTTGTCGTTGTCCAGAAGGACATCGGCGGGCGCACCCTCACCATTGAGACCGGCGTCATCGGCCGCCAGGCCGGAGCCACGGTCATCGCCCACTACGGAGGGAGCACCGTGCTCGCGTCCGTCGTCCGGGCCGCACCTCGTGAGGGCATCGACTTCTTCCCCCTGACCGTTGACTACCGCGAGAAGACCCCCGCCGCGGGCAAGTTCCCGGGCGGCTTCAAGAAGCGCGAGGGCCCGCCCAGCGAGAAGGAAATCCTGACGATGCGGATGATCGACCGCCCGATCAGGCCGCTCTTCCCCGACGGGTTCCTCGACGAGGTCATGATCCAGGTCTTCGTGCTCAGCCACGACCAGGAGAATGACACGGACGTGCTCGCGGGCACCGCGGCGTCCGCCGCGCTCGCCATCTCGGACATCCCCTTCGAGGGGCCCATCGCTACCGTCCGCGTCGGGCGCATCCACACCGACGACGGCCCCCGGTTCGTGGTCAACCCCACGGTGTCGCAGATGGAGTACAGCGACATGGACGTGGTGGTCGCGGGCCACAAGGACGGCCTGAACATGATCGAGGTCGGGGCCGCGGAGGTCAGCGAAGAGGCCACCCTCTCCGCCCTCGAGTTCGGCTCCGAGCACATCAAGGACATCCTGGCTCTCATCAGCGATCTCTCGGCCAAGGCCGGCAAGGCCAAGGTCGGGGGCGAGCTGCACCTGCCCACCTCCGAGATCACCGCCAAGGTCGCGAGCGTGGCGGGGGCCGAGATGACCGCGGCCCGCAAGATCAAGGGCAAGAAGGACCGCAACAACGCCGTCGACGCCCTCCGCAAGAAGGTGCTCGACGGGCACTTCGCGCTGAAGACCGACGGGACCTACGGCGAGTACGCCACGTCCCTCAAGAACCGCACCATGGCCAAGGAGGCCTTCAAGCGGCTGGAGGAGAAGACCACCCGCCGCCTGATCGTCGAGGAGCGCACCCGCGCCGACGGGCGTGGTCCAACCGAGATCCGGCCCCTGGCGGGCAAGGTCGGAATCCTGACCCGCACCCACGGGTCCGCGATGTTCCAGCGTGGCGAGACGCAGTCCATCTGCACCGTGACGCTCGGCACCGGCAAGGACGAGCAGATCATCGACGGGCTGATCCCCGAGTACAGCAAGAAGTTCACGCTGCACTACAACTTCCCGCCCTTCTCCACGGGCGAGGTGAAGCGCATCAGCGCCCCCGGCCGGCGTGAGATCGGCCACGGCGCGCTCGCCGAGCGCAGCCTGCTCGCGGTGCTCCCCTCCGCGGAAGAGTTCCCCTACACCATCCGCGTCGTCAGCGACATCACCGAGAGCAACGGCTCCTCGTCGATGGCCTCCGTCTGCGGCGGGTGCCTGGCGCTCATGGACGCGGGCGTGCCCATCCGGGCCACCTGCGCCGGCATCTCCGTCGGACGCTTCGCGGACGACAACGACGCCAACGAGCTCTTCGTCACCGACATCATCGGCGAGGAGGACTTCTTCGGCGACATGGACTTCAAGGTCGCGGGCACCCGCGAGGGCATCACCGGCATCCAGCTCGACCTCAAAGCCCGGGGCCTGTCCATGCCCCAGATCCGCACCATCCTCGACCAGGCCCGCATCGGCCGCCTGGAGATCATCGAGGTCATGGAGCGCATCATCGACAAGCCCCGCGAGAGCATCTCCCCCCTTGCCCCGCGCCTCATCACGCTCCACATCGACCCCGAGAAGATCGGCAAGCTCATCGGGCCCGGCGGCAAGACCATCCGCTCGCTCCAGGACCGCTGGACCGTCACCATCGACGTGGACGACGACGGCACCGTGCAGCTCGCGGGCCTCAACGCGGAGACCATCGAGGGCGCCCGCGCCGAGATCGAGGCCCTGTGCGAGGAGATCAAGGTTGGCACGGTCTACACGGGAAAGGTCGTCAGCATGAAGGACTTCGGCGCCTTCATCGAGCTCGCCCCCGGCACCGACGGCATGTGCCACATCTCCGAGCTCGCGGAGGGCTACGTGAAGAGCGTCTCCGACGTCGTCAAGCTGGGCGACATGGTGAAGGTCAAGGTCATCAACGTCGATGAGCAGGGCCGCATCAAGCTCAGCCGCAAGGCCGTGCTCGCCGAGGAGAGCCGGGCCAAGCAGGGCACCTGAGCCGTTCACGGATCACGAACTCCTCGCGGCGCTCCGCACAGGCGGGGCGCCGTTTTTCATTCTGTCGGAGGGCGGGGCGGACGCCCGTGCCGACTCGGCTCACTTGCGTGGCGCGGTCATGGGCGAGGCGTCGAGCACTTCGAGGCGGCCTGTCGCAACGTCCCACCGGATGCGCGCCGCGTTGAGCGGCGTGGCCCGCGAGGGGTCCACGGCGGTCACGGGGCGGCCCGGGCCACCCCACGCCTCGGCTGAACGGCCCCGGGCGTCAAACTCGAGCGTGTCGGCGCGCAGTTCCGTGCCGCCCGCGCGCATCCAGACGCCGCCCGCGGCGCTGGCGGTGAGCAGTTCTCCCCGTGGCGCGTCGGTGCCCGGCGCGGGCTGCGCGCTGAACCGGGCTGTGAGCGAATCGCTCTCGAGTTCCGTGCGCTCGCCGGTGAGCGCGTCGTGCGTCATCTTCACGCCGCCGGAGAGGGTCGCGGTGCCGCTCTGCCGCT
The DNA here is from genome assembly GCA_020853975.1 of Phycisphaerales bacterium. Taxonomy (GTDB): domain Bacteria; phylum Planctomycetota; class Phycisphaerae; order Phycisphaerales; family UBA1924; genus RI-211. The sequence goes on along the minus strand of JADYXW010000028.1, from coordinate 21,774 downwards.
CAACCACCATGGAGCCGGCCCAGCGGAAGAGCGTCGAGCCCCGCCCGTCGCCGACCGGCAGGGGCGAGGTCTGGCCCCCGCTCTGCTCCGCGGCGCGCCGATCGAGCGAGACCGCCTTTCCGGTGCCGGGGACGCTGAGCGTGCCGAGTGCGAGGTCCGCGCGGACGTCGCTTCCTTCCAGATAGAGCAGCCGTTCGAGTGTGGGCGAGGGGGCGTCGGGCGCGTAGCGCCTGGACTCCACGCTCGCGGGGGAACTCTCGGTTCCGGTGGCGGTCACAGCGAGCAGTTGGCGGGGGGCCGGCGCGTCCTTGTCCGCGGGAGGTTCCGTGAGCCCCGTGGAACCCGCCTCGGCCGCTGGTGCGGGGGTGATGTTCAGCATCACGCGTGCGGCCTTCAGGGTGTCCTTCTCGATGGAGCCGCGGTTCATCTCCGCGTGCGCGGCTCCGCTGGCGATCGCAACTCCCGTGACGTCGTCGAATGTCAGGCTCTCGGCCCAGGACGCCGTGGCCCGTCCGGCCTGTTGGGTCTCCGTCGCGGGCAGGTCACGCGTGAGCGAGCCGGGCGCAGGGATGGTCACGGTGCGGGCCTTGCCGTCGAGGTCGATGCGGCTTGAGACCAGGCGGCCGTCGGTGTTGCGGAGCGTCGCGTGCTCGCCCCGCAGGGAAACGCGCTGGGCGACGGGGTCGGCGTCGAGCATGTCCGCGTCCGCCCCCAGGCCGTTCTTGCCGGTGTAGGCCACCCGCTCGCGGGCGCGGACAGCGGTCGCGGTCCACGACTCACCCACGGGCCCGAGGTCCGCCTCGATGTGCGTGGCCTTCAACTCATCGTCGCCCCGGGCGGCGCGGGCGCCGCCCGCGATGGCCACGCGTGTGGGTTGGGGCTCTCTTTGAGCGGGCGCAAACTCGACGGCGATGGAGTCACCCGCGACGGTGCCCCCGTTGCCGTCCTCGCCGCTGACCTGGCCGATGCAGGTGAGCCGTGAGATGACGGGACGATTCTCCTCGCCCTTGGCGAACTCCGCGTGCATGGCGTTGGCGCGGAGCGAGGCTTCGCCGTCGCGGGCCAGGGCGTCGCCGCTGAGGTGGGCCGAGGTGACGTGGGTGATCTCCCCCCTGTCGTCGGTGGCAAAGGTGAAGTCGGCCTCGTTGGTCCAGGTGACGCCCCGGGGCGAGTCTCCCGACGCGACAAGGGAGCCCGGTCCGCCCCGGACCCTTGCCGTGGCGGTGCTCATGTTCGCGTGCATCTCGACTCCGGTTGCCTTGCCCGAGCCGGTGAGTTCAACCTCCGCGGGGAGGTCGGTCGTGCCAGCGAGTGTGACTTCGCGCGTGTCGGCGCGGTACTCCAGGGCGTCCCCGCGCGCCGCGGCCTTGCGCTCCGTGTCCGACGCGAGCACGCGCCCGCCCGCGCCCTCGAACCGCACCATGGAGGCATTTCGGCCGATCCCGGGGGGAGGCGTGCTCGCGGAGCGCAGCTCCAGGGGCCCGGCCCACTCGATGGTCATGGGTTGATCGCCGCCAAAGCTTGGCGGCACGGGCTGTGAGGTTGCGGCTCCCAGGGCGAGGGCGGGGCCGAGCGAGGCCAGCCGGAGGCCCGCGCCGGGGGAGACGCGGGCGCCGAAGTCCGCAGGGCTGCCGTTCGGTTCCGCGATGAACCAGGCGTGCGCGACATCCGCGTCGATGCGGGCGGTGCCCCGGACCACGCGCACGGCGCTCCCCAGAGTGACGTGATACCAGAGCGGCGCGGGGCTTGATGGCTCGCGGGCGCGGTCCGCGGCGTTCGCAGGCTCCGCGGGCGTCGGGCGGCCTGTGGTAGCCGGGGCTGGCGGTGCGGGCGCGACCGGGGGGGACGCGGGGCCGGTCGGGGCGGCCCGCACGGTGAGCGGCGAGAGCGGGCTTGTGACCCTCGCCATCTCGATGCGCTGCTGCTTCTCGTTGACAACCGCCGTGAGGCCAAGACCCGCGAACGTAAAGCGGGTGTGCTCCACGTCGAATCGCTCGGGCAGTTCGAGCTCTCCCCGCAACCCATCGAAGCGAAGGAGGTTCGTGGTGATGGAGAGATCGGGGGTGTCCGACGCGGGGGCCGGACGGCGGCCCCCGGCCTGCGGCGCGAAGAGGCGGATGCGGACGTTTCCCTCCAGCACGCCCCCCTCGGGGCGACTGGCCCTCTGCGGGTCGGGGATGGACGCCTGCCCGTGGTCTGCCTCGATGACGAGCGTGCGGCCGTCGCGCAGGAAGTACGACGCGGTCGGCCGCGTCATGCGATACCGGCCGTCGGGCAGCGGCTCTGACCGCTCGGCGGTGATCTCATACTGCACGCGCGTCGGGTTCGCCGGATCGACGAGGGTGATGAAGAGTTCCGAAGAACCCGCGGTGAGCCCGTCAGCGCCCGGCTGGAGCTTGACATCGGGCGGGGGCTCCATGGTGCCGGTCGGCTTGGGTGCCTTTGGCTTGTCGCTGGTGAGGGCGATGCCCACGAGCACGCCCCCGAAGATGAGCGCCACGCCCCCCGCGAGGATGAGACCTGTGGACCGGGCCGAGCCTCGGCGGGAGTTGGGCGGCCTGCGCATCGGCGAAGCGTAGGGGAGGTGGGGCGAGCCGTCGGTCAGTCTTTGATGAGCCGCATGGCAATGAGGTCCTGGACGTCGAGCATGCCGACGGGACGCCGCGAGTCGTCGATGATGGGGATCTCGTCCTGGCGATGCTCGCGGAACATCTGGATGGCGTCCCTTACCAACGCCGAGTCCGGCAGGCAGCGAGGGGCGCGGGTCATGACCTCCGCGATGGGGCGGGAGAGTTCCGACGCATCGCGGAGAATCAGGCGGCGGAGGTCGCCATCGGTGAAGACCCCCGCGAGCGTTCCGTCGTGGGTGATGATGACGATCGCCCCGGGGCGTCGGCCCCCGGCGGCGGCGAGACGCTGCGCCTCGATCACCGACGCGCCCTCGGGGATCAGCGGCATGTTGCGCCCGGAAGCGAATCGCATCACGTCTCTCACGGGCCTCAGGAGTTCACCCAGCGCCCCGCCCGGATGGCGGCGGGCGAAGTCCTCATCGGTGAAGTTGCGGCGCTTGGCCGCGGCCAGCGCGAGCGCGTCTCCGAGGGCCAGCGTGGCGGTGGTCGAGGAAGTGGGGGCGACGAAAAACGGAGCGCCCGCCTCGGAACTGATCCCAAGGCGCAGCCGGACAGTCGCGAGGCGCTCGAGCGAGCTGGCCTCTGGCCGCCCGCCCCCCGTGATGGAGATGATGGGGAGGCCGTCCTGCCTCAGAATGCCCGCCAGCGCGACCACCTCCTCGGTCTCGCCCGAGTACGAGAGCGCGAGCACGAGGTCGGCCGGGCGGAAGCGTCCCAGGTCTCCGTGCGCGGCTTCGGTCGGGTGCACGGGGTGCGAAGGGATGCCCAGCGACGCCATGGTCGCTGAAATCTTGGCGCCCACGTGCCCGGACTTGCCAAGGCCCGTCACGAGAACCGTCCCCCCCCGGTCGGCGCAGCGCACGATCAGGTCGAGGGCGGCGTCGAACTCTTGTCCGAGGGACGAGGCGAGGTCCGCCAGGGCCTTGGATTCGGCCTCAAGCACGCCACGGGCAAAGGCGCGGGGCTCGGACTGCGAAGTGTGGGGCATCGGGCAAGGGTAAACTGCCGGAAGCCCTTGGAACAGCCCCCCACCCAGCCGGCCAACCACCCACCCACCCCGCCCCCCGGCCCACCCATCGCTCAGGTCCCGGACCGGACCTTGGGCACGCCCCGAAAGACGGACGGAGCGCCGATGATCTTTGACGACTACCGCGTGAGGCTTGACGCTTTCGAAGGTCCGCTGGACCTGCTGCTCTTCCTCATCCGCAAGGCAGAGGTGGATGTGCACGACATCCCCATCGCGAGTATCACGGAGCAATACCTCGCGTTCCTCGGGCAACTCAGGTCGCGCGGACCCGGGCGGATCGACATCGACACAGCCGGCGAGTTTCTGGTGATGGCAGCGACGCTCATGGAGGTCAAGAGCCGGATGCTTCTGCCGCGCCCGCAGGCTGCGGTGCGGGAGCAGGACCGGGGTCCCGCCGAAGACCCACGGGCGGAGCTGGTCCGCCAGCTCCTGGAGTACAAGAAGTACCGCGACGCGGCGGCGGCTCTGGAGGGACGGGCGGAGGAGTGGCGCCGCCGGTTCGCCGTCTCAGGCGTTGAGATCAGCGCCGAGGCGATGAAGGCCGCCTCTGAGACCGGTTCAGAAGGGCTGGACCTCGAGGACCTGGACCTGATGGACCTGGTCGAGGCGTTCAGGCGGATCGCCGAGTCGGTCAACTTCGACCGGCTTGGCGACCACCAGGTGACCTACGACGACACACCCATCGAGGTGCACGCGCAGGACATCCTGACGCAGATCAGGCGCGACGACGACCTGCCGCGGGAGGTCGAGTTCACGTCGTTCTTCGTGGGGCGCCAGAGGCACGAGATGCTCGGGCTCTTTCTCGCGCTGCTGGAACTGGTCCGCAAGCGGCTCGTGGGCGTGCGGCAGGACCGCGTGGATGGGCAGATCTACCTGCGGGCGCGGGACGAAGACCCGGTCCCGGCCGAGCCCGAGACGCCCGACGCACCCGCGACGGCGTCTGAGGAGGAACCGTGATGCATCGTCTTTCACACGTTGTTGCGATCGTTGGTCTCGGCTGCGCCCTCTTCGCGTGCGAGAAGTCCGCCCCGGTCCCCTCCGGCGGCAGCGCACCCGAGGCGAAAAAGGTCGTCGTCGGCTTCTCGCAGATCGGCGCGGAGAGCGGCTGGCGAGCCGCGGAGACGGGTTCCATCCTGGCGGAGGCCAAGAAGCGGGGCGTCGAGTTGAAGTTCTCCGACGGCCAGGGGAAGCAGGCGAACCAGGTGCAGGCCATCGAGCAGTTCGTTGCGCAGAAGGTTGACGCGATCATCCTGGCGCCGGTGGTCGGGACCGGCTGGGACTCGCCGCTGGCGAAGGCCAAGCGAGCCGGCATTCCAGTGGTCTTGGTCGATCGGGCCGTGGAGACCGACCCCGCGAACTACGCGACGCTGATCCAGAGCGACCACGTGGAGGCCGGACGTGCCGTCGCCCGGTGGCTCATCGAGAAGACCGGGGGCAAGGCGGTGGTGGTGCAGCTCGAGGGCACCGTCGGCTCCGGGCCCGCCATCGACCGCAAGAAGGGCTTTGAGGAAGTCGTCGCCACGGCGCCCGGGATCACAATCCTGCGGAGCCAGTCCGGCGACTTCAAGAAGGTGACCGGCAAGCAGGTGATGGAAGGGATCATCCGGGCGGAGAAGGGCGCGTTCACCGCGGTCTATGCCCACAACGACGACATGGCCCTGGGCGCCATTCAGGCGCTGCAGGAGGCGGGCCTTTCCCCCGGCGAAAAGGTGCTGGTGATGTCGATCGACGGCGGGCGCGAGGCCTTCGAGGCCATGGTCTCCGGAACGCTCAACTGTGTCATGGAGTGCAACCCGCTGCTGGGCCCGCCTGCGCTCGACGCCATCGAGGCCATCCGATCCGGGGCGGCGGTCCCCAAGGCCATCAGCCAGACCGATCGGCTCTTCGACCGAAGCCATGCGGCTGCCGAACTGCCGAATCGCGCGTACTGAACCCGCACGTGAACCCAAAGAGAAGTTCGGGCCCGCTGGGGCCCGCTCTCCGGGGAAGGTGACTGATCAGACCCGCCCGATCACTTGGGGATCATCACGGTGTCGATGACGTGGATCACGCCCTTGGACGCGTCGATATCGGTCGCGGTGATGCCCGAGCCCGCGATGCTCCAGCCGCTCCTGCTCTTCTTGCTCGTCAGATTGCCGGCATGAACGCTGGCGGCGCCCAGCGTCTTGAACGAGCCGGCCCCCTTCGCAACGTCGACCACGTTGCCGGACTCGTGCTCGGGGGTGAACGAGGCGGCCCTCGGGCGCGGGGTCTGCTCGGCCTGAGCCTGCGTGCCGGAGCACTGCGCGAACGCGGACCCGGCGAGCATGGACAGAGTGACGGCGCAGACGCTGGTGCGGATCATGTGACGGTCTCCTTTGGCTTGTGATGGCCGGCGGCCGCTCCGTGCGCCCGCTTCTCGGCCCGCGGGATGTTGCCCGCGAACGCCGCTCCTTCGAGTCGCGGGTTCGGCCGGGCTTTGCAGGCGAAAAAAAACGGGCCCCGTGTGGGGCCCGTTCTGCTGACCGAGTTCAGAGCAGGCATCAGTGGACGACCACGATCTCGACGCGACGGCTGGCGGCCTTGGTCGCCTTGGGGTTCGCGGAGCCCATGCCCACGGCGGAGACATCGCCCACGCCCTTCTGAGAGAGGTAGGACGCCACGGCGTCGGCGCGGGCCTTGCTCAGCGCCTCGTTCGTGCCCCACTTGCTCTTCTTGATCGGGTCGCTGTCGGTGTAGCCCTCGACGCGGACTGAAGCGCCCGCGTGGTTGCTCTTGATCTTGCTGGCGATCTTGTCCAGCTCCTTCTTCGCCGCGGCCTTCAGCGAGGTCTGGCCCGAGTCAAAGAGCACGTCGCCGCTGACGGTGAAGGTCTCGTTGGACCCGCCGCCCGTGTAGGGCTTGGGGTTGTTCCAGCCGCTGTTGCGGGGTTCCTGATAGGCGGGGGGCTGCTGGTAGGCCTGCGTGGCCTGGATGCGGCCCTCGAGCTCCGCGATCTTATTGTCCTTCTCGCGGAGGCGAGTGTCGAGCTCGACGTTCTTCTCCCGCAGCTCCGCGGCCTCCTGCTGGGCCAGCTCGAGCTGGGTGTTCTTCTTGCTGCAGCCTCCGAGGACGCCGCCGATGCCCAGGCAGAACAACGCTGCCACGATCCCTCCGCGCCGAATCATGCTCGTTCCTTCCATTGAAGAGCCCTCGCTTCCCGACTTTTGTCTGTGCGGAACCCACGTCCGCGCTGCGAAACAGTATCGGCGGATTGGGCTTGCGCTCCGCAGGTTTCGCGCCCAACCGACAGCACCGGGGCTCAGGGCAGATTGATCGGGGGAGAGACCTTCGCCACCAGATTCATGAGGTGCTCGATCCAGGGTTTGGTGAACCAGACGAGCACCGTCGCGATGGCCAGATAGGGCCCGAACGGCATGTGCCGCTGGAGCTTCCCCGATGCCACCTTCCCCAGGATTGCCCAGACCATGCCGACGAACGCTGCCCCAAAGAAGCCCAGTGTCGCGTCGATCCAGCCCAGGCACGCTCCGACCGCGGCCATGAGGTGCACGTCACCCAGCCCAAGCGCCTCCTTGCCGAAGGCCAGGCTGCCGAAGATCCGCATGGCCCAGACCAAGCCTCCCCCGATGAGATAGCCCAGGAGCACGCCCGACAGCACCGAGAGCCAGTGGGGGACCTCCGCCGATGGCAGCATTTCGCCCGTGAGCATGTCCGGCGACCAAGGGCCCGCCAGCCGGAGCGTCAGCGCGGCCCCAAGCATGGCCAGGCCGATGCACGGCCCGAGGAAGACAAGTTCGCGGATCATCTCACGCCGGGCGTGGGGGTACTGCACCCACATCTCGGGTGAGTCGCCCGCGGCCGGTCCCGATCCGGTGTCCGTCCCGGTCTGGGGGGCGTCGAGCTTGGACTGATGGCTCTCCAGCCACTGCTCGTAGTCGGCGAACGACCGCCTGATGACGCCAAAGCGCAGGAGTATCACGGACACCGCGAGCCCCACCGCCCCTCCCAGCGCCATGCCGACCCACTGCCACCCGTGGACGCCCGGGGTGGGCAGGCTCCATTCCCAGCCCCGCGGGGCGGGATGCAAGGGCCCGTGAAACGCCGCCCAGCCCGCGTGGCACGCGAGCCCGAGGACCACAGGGACGACGACGAGCGACATCGGGATGTGGAAGGTGCGGGCGTCGATTAGCGTGACAGCAATGAGGCAGGAAAACAGACCCAGGACTGCTATGAACATGGGCCAGGTGTGCCTGAACCCTGACGCGGCCCACTCCGGGCTCATGGCTCCGACCGGGATTCCCAGAAACCTGCCGTTGTCCGCGTAGAGCACCGCCCAGACCGCGACCCACAGGAACGCGGTAAAGGCCTCGACGATCGGGTACTCCGACGAAATCGACGAGTGGCAGAAACGGCAACGGCCCCGAAGCATCAGCCAGCCGAAGATCGGGATGTTCTCGCGCCAGGTGAGCTTGGTCTCGCAGGAAGGGCACCGGGAGGTCGGGCTGACGACGTCCAGCCCCAACGGCAGGCGATAGACCAGGACGTTCAGCAAGGAGCCGACGCACGCTCCGAACGCGAACACCCACCCGGCGAGCACGACCGGGGTGAGCCAGAGAATGACATCGGCCTGGTTCCACGCGAGGCAGGTGCAGCCCATCTACGTCCTCTTGTCGTCCGTGCCCGGCAGGGTGCTGGACTTTTGCCCCGCCTCCAGCCCCGCGGTCTCGCGGGAGAGGACCTCGATGCGTTGCTCCGCGGCGAGGAGCGCCTCCCTGCATCGCTTCCCGAGCCTCACGCCTTCCTCGTAGAGCGCCATGGACTCATCCAGCCCGATCTCGCCCGACTCGATCCGCTCCACAATCGCCTCGAGGCGGGAGACTGCCTGCTCGTACGAGAGCGTGCCGGTGTTGACGGGTTCGCCGCTGGCCATGGACCGAGCGTACGCACCAGGTCGAACTCGAAGGGTCTGGTCAGGGTCCGAAGAGTCCGGGGCCGGTGTCCGGCCTCGCCCGGCGCGACCGCCCGGGGCGGGGCGGTGGCGGTGCCTGGGGTGACGGGAGGGGCAGCACGTCCGGCGAAACCACCGACGTCAGGCTGCCATCCCGCAGCCGGGTCACCAGGACGGAGCCCGCGGGCGCGTCTTTGGGGGTCGTCACGACACGCCCCTCGGTGTTCGTAGTGAGTGAGTACCCGCGTTCCAGAACCGCCAGCGGGCTCAGCGCCTCCAGCCTGTCCGCGGCGCCGGTGTGCCTCTGCCCAGCGGTCGCGAGGGAAGTCCGAACACCTCGCTCCGCCCGGCGCAGCAGGTCGCGCGGGGCCGGGTCCGCCGCTCGGCGGCGCGCGCCGGCGTGCAGGTCGGCCAGGGCCGCTTCAACCCGGGCCAGCGTGCGGGCCTGCACCGCCCTGGGGCTGGCGTGCGACAGTCGCTCTCCCAGGGAGGCAAGCCTCCCACGGCGGGTCGCGATGAGCGAAGCCTGCCCCGCACGGAGCGATCTTCTGGCGTCCGCAGCACGGCGAGCGGCGTCTCGGAGGGCGCCCGCGCCCGCGGCCCGGGCCCGGAGCAGCACCGAATCCACCTGTCTCGCGAGCGCGCTGGCGTCCGGCACCAGCCTCATGACGGCCTGGGTCGGGGTCGCTGCCCGCTCGTCCGCAACGAGTTCGGCGAGGGAGGTATCGGTTTCATGGCCGATCGCGGCGACGACCGGCACGGGGCACTCGACGATGGCCCGCGCGATCTCGCGGTCGTTGAAGGCCCAGAGGTCTTCCGCCGAGCCGCCCCCCCGCGTGACCAGAAGCGCGTCGATGCCCAGCGTCCGCGCGTGCTCGCTCATGTATCGCACGCCGGCGGCGATCTCCGTCGCAGCCGCCTCACCCTGCACGCGCACGTCGAGCACCAGCAGCCCGACGCCCGGGCAGCGTTTCCGTGCCGTCGCGATGACGTCCTGCCATGCGGCACCCTGGATACTCGTGAGCACCCCCACGCGCCGGGGCATCGCGGGAAGTGGGCGCTTGCGGGCCGGGTCGAGCCATCCAAGCGCGCGCACCTCTTCGATCAGTCTTCGCAGGGCCTGGTCGCGTGCGCCCTCGCCCACCGGCTCGATCTTCTCCACGATCAGCGATACCCGCCCGCCCGGCGCGTAGTACTCCACGCGCCCGCGGCAGACGATCTGCTGCCCGTGCGCGGGCGTGAACCCGGCGCGCTTGGCGACCGACCCCCACATCACGCATGAGATGACCGCCCCCTCGTCCTTCAGGGAGAAATACCAGTGCGTGCGGTCGGAGAACCCGGAGACCTCGCCCACGACCCTGACGCTCGTGGGTGTCGCCGTGCGGAGCGAGGCGTCGATGCGGGCCGCGAGCTGCGAGACTGTGATGGCGCCATCGCCCGCCTCGCCCTCCTCACGCCGACCGGGCGGTGGTGGTGCGTTGCCCTGCATCCTGGATGGGTCAAAGGGAAGGCGAGACATGGCGCGAGGGCCCCGGAGCCGATTGAATCGCAGGGTTGAAGAGCGAGAGGTGCTCGAGGGCAAGCAGCCGCCGCTTGCGGTCAAGGCCACCACCGAAGCCACCGAGCGTGCCGTCCGCTGCGATGACGCGGTGGCAGGGCACGATGATGGGGACGTTGTTCGCGCCGTTCGCACCGCCCACGGCACGGACCGCCGCCGGGTTGCCGACCCGCGCCGCGAGCTGCGCGTACGAGATCGTGTCTCCGTAGGGGATGCGGCGGAGCTCGTCCCAGACGCGCCGTTGGAAGGGTGTGCCTTCCTGGGCCACCGGCACCGTGAAGTCGCGCAGGTCGCCCCGGAAGTACGCGTCAAGCTCCGCACGGGCGAGGTCGAGCACGGGGTGGGCGTCGTGGGCCCCGGCCTCGGGGTCGAACCGCAAAGAGGTCAGCCCCTGGTCCGTCGCGGTGGCGAGCAGCGGGCCGATGGGCGTCTGGATGGTGCTGGAGGAAGGGTTCAAGGGGGGATTCCGGCGGCAGTGTACCCCGGGGTGGAGCGCGCCGGGCCTACGCTTGTGCCCAATGCCCCCGTCCAAGAAGCCCGCGTCAAAGGCCCCGAAGGCCAAAGCCCGTTCCTCGTCGGCAAAGCCCAGCGCCAAGCGGGCGTCCAAGCCGCCCGCAAAGTCCGCGGGCACGGCCGCAAGGAAGCCCGCCAAGACGGCGAAACGGGCGGCCCCCAAGACGCCAGCAAAGGCCCCCGCCAAGCGAGCCGCCCGGAAGCCGGCTGCTGAGGCGACGGCGGCCGCGGCGCCGGTTCAGCCGGTCGCTCCGTCCAGGCCGCCGGCTCCCCCCGAGCGTTCGCGCGAGTTCGCCGTCGAGGCGGCCCGCATGCTCGGCGACTATCAGTGCGCCGACGTGACCGTGCTGGACATCCGCGGGCGCAACCAGGTGATGGACTTCGTGGTCATCGGCTCGGGCACGTCCGCGACGCAGATGCGTTCGGTGCTCGAATACGTGGAGAAGCTGGGAGAGAAGCAGGGGTTCGCCGCGTATCGGAGCAGCCGCGACGAGCGAGGCCTGTGGCTGGTGCTTGACTGCGTGGACGTCGTGGTGCACCTCTTCGAGCCCAACACGCGGGCGCACTACGACCTCGAGATGATGTGGGGTGACGCGCCGCGCGTGGAGTGGGAGCGGGCGGACCAGAAGCCCCGAGACCGAGCCGGTCTGGGCGTCGGAGGCTGACGCATGCTCCGTGAGGTCCTGCACAGCAAGATCCACCGGGCCGCGGTCACCGCGGCGCTCCCGGACTACGTCGGTTCGATCACCATCGACGCGTCGCTGCTCGTCAAGTGCGGCATGCGCGTGAACGACAAGGTGCTCGTCACCAACTGCCGCAATGGCGAACGCTTCGAGACCTACATCTTCAAGGGCAAAAAAGGCTCCAAGGCGATCGAGGTGAACGGCTCGGCGGCGCACCTCGTGGAGCCCGGGGACCGCGTCATCATCATGCACTTTGCGCTCATGACCGACCGCGAGTATCGCGAGAACCGGCCCCGCGTGCTGATCATGGACGAACAGAACAACATCACCGAGACGATGCGCTACAAGCCCTCGTGACGGGCGCATCGGTGTCGGCGCCGGGATCAGCGGGGTCTGAGGTCGATCACCACGGGCAGGTGGTCGGAGCACGCGGAGTCGCCCCGCTCCACGCCCATCTTCGCCAGAACCTCGGGCGTGAAGCGGGCTGTGTCAAAGACGAACGACGAGACCAGGTCGGCGTTGGCGTCGCTGTACGCGAGGTAGTCCAGGCGGCCCGGGGGGAACTCGCTGCCGGGGCTGCGCCAGGTGGTGAGGGTGACATCCCCCAGCACCTGCGGCGCCGCGACCGAGAGGTCCGAGCCGTCCGCGTCCAGTTCGGCGCGGAGCAGGTCCAGGGGTGGGCGGCTGCCGACGAGGTTGAGGTCGCCTCCCACAACGCGGATGGCGCCGGGGTAGGCGCCCGCTGCGGCTCGCAGCGCCGCGGAGACCGCGCGTGCCTCGGTCATGCGGCGCTGGTCCTCGCTGCTGCCCGAGGTGCCGCAGCACTTGAGGTGCGTGGTGCCGATCACCATCGGCCCCGCCGGCGAATCAGCGATCGCGCCGACGAAGCGCACCGGGCGCGGGCCACCCCCGTCGTTGGTCGTCAGCCTGCCGGGCAACTGCGTGAGCTTGAAGCGGCTGGCGATGGCGACTCCGCCGCCCGAGGCGGTGGTCCCGCCCGCGGTGGCGATGTTCCACTCGGCGTCCAACGCCGCGAACCACGAACGCAGCACATCGGCCTCCCCGCCATCCCACTCCTGGACGAGGATGACGTCCGGGTTGATCGCGCGGAGGATCCTCCTGAACGGTTCCGGGTTGGTCATCGGCGCACCCTTCTCGACGTTGAGCGTCATCAGGCGGATGCCGCCGTCGGGCTTGGCGGAAGGCGCGAAGTCCGAGAGCCGCTCGCCTCCCGGGCAGATGTCCTCGGTCTGGATGTCGAACGGATCGGCCCAGGCCTCCGGCACACCGGCGTCGTCGAGCATCGCGACAACACCCCGCACGCGCCCCGGGGCGAGCAGGCCGCTCGGGGGCAGGCCAAGACCGATGGCCGGCGTTCGGGTGATGCGTGCCTCGTACCAACTCGACGCGTAGGTGGGGGCGATGGCAAGGTCCAGGGCGTCGGCCTTGAAGCGCTGCGTCGAGCCCCCCGAGTGCACCAGGATCGCCGCTCCCGATGTCGTGCCCCCGGAAGCCTTGCGGGGAGAGAACTGGATCTCAACGTCGGCGCCGAGGTCGCTCAGCCCCGAACGCGCGGGGATCAAGCCGGTCGAGGCGGACGCGTCCGTGTCGAGCAGGATCGAGACCGTGCGGCCCGAGGACTGCAGCGTGAGCTGCTCGTTCTCGATCGTGAACCGCACGTAGAGGGAGTGTTCGTCCGACCAGGCGGCGAGCTGGGCGGGCCACTCCGAGGTGTCGCCGTCCACCAGAACCCCGGGCTCGCCCGGGGCCAGCATGGGGATGTTGACGGGGGTGGGGTCCTGGGTCGGGGCCAACCGGCAGCCGGCCAGGAAGGCGAGGGGAAGGAGCGCGAGCAGACGCGGAGTTGAGGTGGCCATAAGCCACCACTATTGCCTGCCTCTCGGACAAGTGCAAGCGGGGAGGCGGCCTGCGGCTCATGCACCGCGGCGACGTCGGCTCAGCACCAGCCCCGCAAGCCCCGCCATTGTCGCTGCCCCCGGCGTCGGGACCGCGGTGAACCGCAGGTCGTCGAAGATCGCCGCCCGCTTCTGGACCTCGACCCGGGCGATATCGCGATCGGCCTCGATGCCCATGAAGCCGTACCCGGCGACCGTCACGCCGTCGGTGATCGTCGAGTCAACGACGGCGCCGTTGAACTGCACCTGCTCTATGAGCTGGTTCTGCGCGTCGTAAGCCCGGAAGATGGGCCCGTCGGGATCAACGTTCTGGTTGTTGACGACCCAGAAACCGAAGGCCCGGACAGGGACGTCAAAGGTGAAGGCAAAGGAGTTGACGAAGGCGGAGGGGATGGAGTGGTCCCACGAGCCGCCGATGAGCTGCGCCGCGTCAAAGGCGGGGGAGCCGTCGTTGACCCACCTGACCTGGTTGAGGAAGGTGACGCCTTGCGTGGAGTACGCGGTGAGCGGCATCGCGAGAGATTCGCCGTCGATCAGGCCGAGCGGGTCGCCGTTGGCGTCGAGCTCGAAGTCGATGAGCGTGTGGGGCAGCGGGGTGAAGTACGCGGACGAGTCGATGAGTGTGGCGTTGGCCTGGCCAGCAAGGAGCGACCCGGCGAGCGCGGCCAGTGCGCTGATGCGTGCAAACCGATCCATGGCGATTCTCCCTTTCCGTCAATCGATACGGACGCCCGGCAAGCTCGGACGCCCACTATGCGGAAAGGTGAACCAAGAACCGAGGAATGCAACCCGGTTTGACCAAAAAATAGGATGCGGAGGACAGGGGCTGTCGTCTATTCCCGGCGCCGCCGGCGAACGCCCCGCCTGATAGGGTTTTACTCGGCGAGCTCGAAGGACTCTGCCGAGTCCGCCGCGGTCAGCATCTCGTCGGCGTTGAGAGCACGCGCGGCGAGGATCAGGTCGTTGACGTAGATCACGCGACCCAGGGAATCACCGGCCCCGAGGGTGAGCGTCTGGGGCTGAACGCTGAGGGCGCACATGGAGGCGGGTGAGCGCCCTGAGCGGTTGCAACCTGCGCACAGGGCGAGACATGCGGCGGCGATCATCACGGCGACAGACCCACGATTCATGACGGTGCTCCTCACGAGGACTGGCAGGATAACACCAATGCGTCAAAACTGCGCTGTCAAATCGCTATTTTGGACTTCGGACGTGAGCCGAAGGGGGAACCGCCGCTCGGTGGGAGTTGGAACATCCTGTGTGTGCCGCGCAACCGGACTGCCGATGGAGGAATCTTGCGCGTTGAAGGTCCGATTACCGCGAGGGTTCCATGTCTCCACGCTACAGAAGAACGCTGACCTGGGCCTTGGCCCTCGCCTCGCTCGCGGGGCTGCCCGTGGACGCTCGGGCGGGGCTTGGGCCCTCGCTGATCGCGGAAAGCGGATCGCATTCGATCGATTCAGTTGTAGTTCGGTACGCAGTGGAGGCCTCCGAACTGCCAGACGGGGCTGCCCTGCTGGAGGCTCGGGTCGAGCTGGTGGAGACCGCCGAAGGCTTCGCCGCCCCCGAAGAGGGTCAGACCGGCGTTCCCCTGAGATTGGCGGACATCGCGGCACGGGGCGGGGTGAAGCTGACGGACACCGGGCTGGCCGCGGTCGCGCCTGCGGTTCTTCGTCTGCTCAAGTCGATGGGGTACGTTGGAGTCTACGTGACGCCCGATCCGCTCCAGTTCGGAGTCGTGGACGGGGTGGTGGTCGACACCCGCGAGGCCGGTGACGGCTCGCTGAGGCTTGAGGTGACGCTCGGCACAGTGACGGAGGTCCGCACGCTGGGTGTCGGCGAGCGTGTGAAGGAGGGCGAGAGCCTCAACAACCCGCTGCACCGCAGGATCATCGAGCGTTCGCCCGTGGGGCCGCACGTTGAGGGAGAGACGGCGCGTCGCGACCTGCTGCGGGCGGACGTGCTCGATGCGTACACCGCGCGGTTGAACCGCCACCCCGGGCGGCGCGTGGACGTTGCGGTGTCCGCACCGGGCGACACGCCCGGAGCCGTGACGCTGGACTACATGGTGACGGAGAACCGGCCATGGCTCTTCTTCGGGCAGGTGTCGAACACGGGCTCTGGCTCCACCGACGCCTTCCGCGAGCACATGGGCTTCATCCACAACGACCTCTCGAACAACGACGACATCTTCACGGTCGGGTACCAGACCGCGAACTTTGACGACGTGCACCAGGTGTACGCGTTCTACGACCGGCCCTTCCCGAACTCCGAGAGGCTGCGATGGAAGGTGCACGCCTCGTACTACGAGTATGTCGCGTCGGAACTGGGCCTGCCGGACCTTGATTTCAGCGGCCAGGGCTGGGACGCGGGCGTGGAGCTGAAGTGGAACTTCTTCCAGCACAAGGACCTCTTCGTCGACCTCATCGCGGGTGCCCGCTTCGAAAACGTGCGCGTGCAGAACGACCTCGCGGGCTCTGACGCGGACGAGGACTTCCTTATCCCGCACGCCGCCATGAGGCTGGAGCGGTTCCGCGACCAGAGCCGGACCGAGGCGCAGCTCGGCGTCGACCTCAACCTCGCGGGCATCGCGGGGACCAGCGCGGACCTGGACGCCCTTGGCCGCCTGAACGCCGACGACGAGTATGCGGTGCTGCGTGCGGAGGCGGTGCACTCGTTCTATCTTGATCCGCTCTTCGACGAGGCCTCGGCGAAGTCCGGGAACCTGGCGCACGAGGTGCTGATGGCCTTTCGGGGGCAGCACTCGCTGGGCAGCCGCCTGATCCCGAACGAGGAGATGGCGGCGGGCGGCCTCTACACGGTTCGGGGCTACCCGACCTCCAAGGTCGCGGGCGACGACGTGGTGATGGGCACGCTGGAATACCGGTTTCACGTTCCGCGCTCGGTCGACCCGGACGTGCAGCCCGGGACGTTCATGGGGCAGCCCTTCCGGTGGAAGCCTCAGTACGCGTATGGCCCGACCGACTGGGACCTGGTGTTCAAGGGGTTCGTGGACGCCGCCCGCGTGCTGAACTCTGACCGGGAGAGCTTCGAGGTGGATGAGACGCTCGTTGGGGCGGGGGTAGGGGCCGAGTTCTCGCTCACCCGGAGGTTCAACGTCCGAGTAGACCTAGGCGTGGCATTGGCGGAACTGGACGACGGATCTGGCGGACATTCTGTTGATGCCGGTCACACCGAGCTGCACATCGTCCTCACGCTGATCTACTAGCCAAATTCATGGCAACCGACCGGCCTCGATCTATGTTACCTACGGCCGTCACGTACGTTCTGAAGAGAGGCACGGAGGGAACACGGATGAACACCCGCAGAGATGACCGCATCGGGATCGGCAGGGCCGTTGCCATAGCCCTGATCGCCGGCTCGACGATCGGCCTGGCGGCGTCGCCCGCGGCGGCGGGCCCCCAGGGCGAGAAGGTGGCCCGCGGCGCCGTCCGCTTCGAACGCCAGGGCACGCTCACCACGATCACGGCCTCCCGCAACGCCATCATCAACTACCGGTCGTTCGATATTGCCCCGGGCGAGACCGTCCGGTTCATTCAGCCCGACGCCGCCTCTCGCGTGCTCAACCGCATCCAGGGCCCGGCCCCGACGCGGATCGACGGCAACCTGACGGCGAACGGCCGGGTGTACATCGTGAACCCCGCGGGCGTGGTCTTCGGCGCGGGCTCGATCGTCAACGCGTCCGGGGTCATCGCCGCCGCCGGCAATCTCTCGGACCGCGACTTCCTGCGCGGCGTAGACCACTTCACGGGCGTGGAAGGTGCGATCATCAACCAGGGCGTCATCGACGCCGGGTCTGTCGCGCTGGTCGGCGCCGCGATCGAGAACACGGGGCAGGTCATCGCCGATGGCGGCGTGGTCTCGATGATGGTCGGAAGTGACGTGATGGTGCGCGAGGCCGACGGGAACATCATGGCCAAGATCGACGGCCGCACCGTCGACCCCACCAGGCCACCGGCGCCCAAGCTCCGCAAGGGCGGCGTTTCCAGCCTCGCGGCGGGCGACGCTGTCGCCATGGCGTTCGTGAACCGGGGCGAGGTCCGGGCGAAGGGCGGCAAGGTCGCAATCGCCAGCTCTGGCGAGGCCGTGAACATCGGCACGATCAGCGCGAGCGTCGAGAACGGGGCCGCGGGCGATGTCGTGATGACCGCCCCGGTCGTGACCAACGCGGGCGTCGTCAGCGCCGACGCGGACCGCGGGAGCGCGGGCTCGGTCACGATCACGAGCTCTACACTCACCACGCTTGCCTCGGGGAGCGTCACCTCCGCTTCCGGTGGTGACGGGCTGGCTTCGGGCGGGCGTCTGCTCGTGCACTCCTACGCCGGCGACACCTCCACGGAGCGTGGCGCGATCGTTGACATCTCCGGCGGCGCGCTCGGGGGCGACGGCGGCGTGGGAGAGGTCTCCGGCGCCCGGCGGCTGTCCGTGCTCGGCACGCTCGTCGGCGACGCCCAGCCCGGTTTCCGGGCCGCCTCCATCCTCTTTGATCCGACGAACATCAACATCTTCCACGGCGCCGGCGACGACGCCGAGGTCGGCGACGGGCAGGTCAACGGGCCCGATGGCGGCGCCGTCACCTGGAACATCTCCCCCGCGGCGATCGAGAACTTTGCGGGCGATGTCTTCCTCGAGGCCACCAACGACATTGTCATCTTCAACACGATCTTCAAGACCAACGGCGGGCTGACGCTCCGCGCGGGCCGCGACATCCGCTTCGGCGGCCCCGGGCCCGCGACCCCCGACCCCGTCCTCTTCGTCGGCGCCACCGAGCTGGACTTTCGCGCCGGTCGCGACATCCGCGACATGGTCTTCCTCGGCACCAACCTCCAGTCGCTCAGCGGCGACATCCGGCTTACCGCGACCACGGGCCAGGTGAAGTTCGGCCTCGCCGACCTCCCCGCGGGACGCACGCTCTATCTCACCCAGGGCCGCAGCAAGTTCTTCCGCTCGGGCCCGTTCGGCTCGATCTCAAACGCCAGCCAGGTCAATGTCGTCCTGGACATCACCAACGGCTACCTCGTGCTGGGGGGCGACTTTGGCGGGGCCAACGGCTATGCCCAGGTCGGCAGCCTTCAGGCGCACGCCTCCCAGTCCATCCGCGTCGAGGACAACATCGACATCGGCTCGGACATCTCGCTCCGCAGCGAGGGGCCCATCACGATCGCGGGCTTCCTCCATGCCGGGGGCGAGATCAGCGTGCACTCGGGCCTCGATGGCTCGGGCGACCTGACCTTTGCCCAGCACCTGGAGCCCGGCACGGGCTCGCTCTCGGGCGTCGACCTCTGGGGCCGGACGATCGCGCTCCGGGCCGGCAGCGGTGCCGGCCTCGCCACCGCCCGAATCGACGTGCACACCAACGGGCCGACGATCCACGGCGTTGCGGGTGGCACGACCCGTCCGGACGCGATGACCTTCGAGCAGGACGCCGCCATCGGTGCGAGCGACCTGCCCGACGCGGCGCAGTTCGCCGACGCGCTGCAGGGCATGACCTACCGGGTGGAGTCCTACGACGCGGGCGTGGACATCACCGATGCGACGCAGGTGGACGGCACGGCGCTGACGCTCGCCTCAGAGACCCGCTCGACGGTCGCCGACGCCCTCTCGCTTGTCTCGCTTGACGTGTTCGGAGTGGGCCAGCTCCGCGCGGACATCGCCGCTGATCAGTACCAGCGTTACCACGGCGCTGTGGAGCTGGTGAACGACCGCACGCTCACGGCCCCGCAGGTGATCTTTGAGACGACCGCCGACAGCCTGGTGGCTGACTGTATTGGCAACCTCGGTGGGGGTGAGTGCCCCTCGTACCTGACGGTCAACGGCGACCTCACCGCCGACGGCGCCGTCGGCGAGGTCAACGGCCTCGTCGGGCTCACGGTCAATGGCGACTCAGCGATCAACGGCGGGCTGGTCCGCACCAGGGGCGACCAGTTCTACAACGGTGCCGTCACCCTGGGCGACGACACCCGGCTCCTCAGCTTCGACCCCGCGTTCGATGGTGTGATCCGCTTCGATTCCACCATCGACGGCTCGCACAACCTTGACGTCATGACGACGCCCGGCGGGCTCATCGTCTTCAACGGCGATGTGGGCTCGCTCGCGGCGATCGAGGACATCACGCTCTCCACCGGGTTCGGAGTTTCCGAGCGCGACATCGCCGACGCCGCGACGATCGTGGGCGAGCGATCCATCAACATCTCCGCCCGCAACTTCCGCATGGCGCAGCACGAGAAGTTCACGACGCTGGGCACCCTCAGGCTGACCGCGACGCAGGACGCCGAGCTGGGCGACATGACCACCGTGGGCGACATGATCGTCACGGCCGACCGCATCGTGCTCCGGCTGCGTGCGGCGGACGACCTGCTGGACTTCACCGGCGCGTCTGTCACCGACCGCGGGCTGGACTTTGTCGCCGGTGGCCTCATCGGGTTCAACACGACGAACCTGGAACTCGCCGGAACGGCCGGCGCGCCCGCACCGACCTTTGCCGATGCCTTCGAGGGCAGCCACGGCGTGCTGGATCAGTTTGAAGTCACGCGCAGTCTGCCCGAGGAGACCTCGCAGGCAGCGCTGATGCTCAACGGCCGCGTGCTGGACCAGCGGACTCACCCCGCCGCGCTTCCGGGACACGGTGCAGGTGCCGGTGTTTGATGTCCGGCTGCTTGCGCGGCTGGGCGTGAACGCTCGGGCTGTCGCGGGCGCCGAAGGCCAGGAGGGCCTGAGCGGCCCGCTGGTGTATAACGACCTCCCCGGCGTCGCGCGAGCGATGGCGTTGGAGGACACGTACGCCGCCAGCCGCGTTGACATCCGGTGGCTGGTCCGCGTGGTGAACCAGTACAACGGCGTGTTCGGCTCTTCGGACGCCGACCGGACAGAGGAGATCGCGTCGGGCATCAGCGCGAGCGCGAGCCGCTGGTTCTCGCTGACGCAGGCCGGTCGCTTCGACGGCGCTTCCTATCGCGCCTACCTGGAGTCGACCTCCGCGGAGCGCACGACGCTCGTGACCATCCGGCAGATCGAGGCCCTGCTCGCGTCCATGAGGCGCCTGGGCCTCACCTCCGGCGAGTATCGCCTGGCGCGGGCACGCCTGCTGGAGCAGATCAGCCCCACGGGCGCGAGCCCGGAGGACTTCGCCGCGGCCATCGAAGAGGCGGCCCGGCGCGGATCGTGAGGAACGCCGCGGCCCGGGGTGGGCCTCCCCGCCCCGGGCTCGCGTACGCTCGGACAGCATGGCGCACCAATACCTCTCGCCCTATCAGCAGGGGATCGTGTCGCGGTTCTTCGCCCACCGGGACACCGCGCTGAGGCGGCGTCTGGCGGAGCTGGTGAGCGAGGTGTATGTGACCGGGGAGCCCGCGGCGCTCGAGAAACTGTGGTCCAAGGCCCGGGCCACGATGCTGAAGGCCGGGTGCGATGCGGCGCACGTGGACGGCGTCTGCGAGGGTCGCAAGGTGGAGGCTCTGGCGCGGATCGTGAGCGAGCTGGAGCGAGTGCCGGCGGCCAAGCGTGGGGGCGGGCAGCCTCGCGCGGAGGACGATCGGTTCGGATGACGGGGTCAGCGGCTCGTGCGGTGTGCCTTTCGTGCCGGGCACGCTTCCACATGGTCATCCACCACGCACACCGCCTGCATGAAGGCGTAGCAGATCGTGGTGCCGACGAACTTGAGCCCGCGGCGATTGGCAACACTGCGAGTGGCGGCGGAGAGGCGCGTGCTGGCCAACGAGTCCGACGTTGTTGCGGCGCCGGCTTGGGGCGATGAGACAGGGTGCGTTTGACATTGGGGGGGGGGGGGGGGGGTACGCTGCAACCCATGAACTCCCGAGTCTGTGCGGTGATCCTGCTCGGCTGCATTGCTGCCGTTCGACTGCCGCAATCCAGCTTTGGGCAGGCGCCGCGTGCGGAATGCGGGCCCTGCCCGGTACCCGAGGCGAGTCACCTCTGCTGCGTGGCGGCAGCATCCCTCTGTCAGCGGGCCGACCTTCCGGGGGCGATTGTGGAGGGGACTCCGCGATTGGACCAGGCAGTTGTCGGATGTACGAACTGTTGCAAGTACGAACCGGATTCCTGCCCGGGGAACGAACTGGTGCCGGGGATGCGAACCTGCGAGGTGGCCTGTCCGACCGTGTGCCAGTCGCTCTCCCTGACGCTCGACCCTCGGATCATCAACCCCGGGTCGTTGGCGGCCTACTTGAACGGCTACTTCGGGATTGTTGGCGGGATGGATTGCGACATCCCGGATACGTGTGCACAGTGACCGCAGCGAGCTGTGAGGCCTGGGGGCTGGTCGCGTGGACGAAGTCCGTTCAGGGGCGCTCTGTGACCATCACCCACTACTGGCAACTCTCGGGCAAGTGGGTTACGTTAGATGTTGAACCGTGTATTGCTCTGTCCAGAACCCTGGCGCAACCGGTGACGCTGTACGCGCGAACAGTCGTGCATGAGCAAGCGACGGCGTGAACGTGGGCTGTTCGGGCAGCCGATCCGCGAGGCGGGCGACCAACAGAT
>JADYXW010000027.1 GCA_020853975.1 Phycisphaerales bacterium | reverse complement strand
CACGCCGTTCCTTGAAGTCGGCGTCTTCAACGGCGGCCTGCTGCTGACCAAGTTCGAGCTCAACCCGGACAACAACCCCAACGTGGACATCACCTTCGATCAATCGCTGCTGCTCCCCGGCAACGGCATCATCGGGCTGGCCGGGGCCCCCACCGCGGGCCAGCCGTTCTCCAACCTCATCAACTTCGGCCTGGCCCTTGACCTCCGGGCCAGCGGCGCTCCGGCCTCCGGCCAGCTGGCGACCTCGATCGCCTCCGCGGCCAGCCTCGCCACGACGCTGTCGCAGGGCGAGATCAACGTGATCCAGACCGTCTCGCTCAGCGCCAACGTGATCGAGGACCTGCTCCAGCTGGGACTCGAGGTCAAGAGCACCTCGGGTCCGGCGTACATCGCGGCCCGCGCGTCGTCGATCAATGGCCGCACGGACTACAACGACATCCCGCCGTACGCCAAGCCCGACCCCGAGCGACTCGACTACCGGGTCTCGATCGACCGGTTGTCGGCCGACTCGGTGCGAGACGTGCTCGACGCGTACTACGCCCTGGTCGGCGAGGACAACACCGCCCGCGCCGAGCGAAGGAGCCAGATCCAGGCAACGATCGGCGCGTCATGGGAGAAATACGCCAGCCCGATCGAAGAGGAGGGCGGCACGCCCGACGGCGTCGGCTTCCGGCGGTTCGTCGAGGCCAACGAGTCGGAGAAGCAGACGCTCGAGTACCTCGACCAGATCGGCACGCTCCTCCGGCGGATCGACCGCCTCGCCCTCTCGCCCGTCGAACTCCGCGGGCCCAAGCTCAAGACGCTCTCGGACTTGAAGGGCGAGCTCATGAGCCCCGAGCAGCTCGAGGAGGCGGCGCTGGGCGTGCCGGCCGAGCGGCACACCGACTCGGTCGCGTTGCTCGAGCCCGTCGGAGGTGGACCCCGGTGAGTTTTCTCGATACCGAAGCCCTGCTCAGGCCCATTTCCGAGGCCGATCCCTGCGGAGAGGACCTCCGGTACGACCGCCGTTACCTCGAGGTCATGAAGCTCGCCGAGGGGACGCCCGAGCAGGAGATCGCCCGTCCGGACGGCACCAAGACCGTCATCCCCGCCGAAGAGCCCGCCTGGGGCGAGGTCAAAGACGGCTGCGTGGAACTCATGGCCCGCACCAAGGACCTCCGTATCGCCATGCTCCTGGCGCTCTCCGCCCTGCGGCTGGGCGGCTATGAGGGGATCCGCGACGGGCTGCTGGTGGTCCAGGGCTGCGTGGACCGCTTCTGGGACGGCGTTCATCCCCGTCTTGACCCCGACGACGGCAACGATCCGACCGAACGCCTCAACATCATCGCGTCACTGGCGGTCCCGCCCGCGAGCTTCGGCGACCCGATGAAATTCCAGGACCGCGTCCGCGAGGCGCCGTTGGCCCGCGGGCGTGCCGGTTCCGCGGGTCTGCGCGAGGTGATGATGGCCACGGGCGAACTCCCGCCCCCGTCAGACCCCAACGCAGCCGGAGTGGACGCCAATCTCATCGATGCGATCTTCCACGAAGCCGACACGCAGGCGCTGGAGAATGCCGCGGCCGTCGCCGAGCAGGCCGGGCAGATCGTCGCGTCCCTGGAGCAGTCCCTGACCGAGAGGGTCGGCGTCAACCGGGCGGTCGATATCTCGTCGTTCAAGGGTGTCTTCGACCACGCCGTCCGCGAACTGCGCAAGCGGCTCGCCGCGCGGGGCGTGGGCGCGGCAGCGGGCGAGAACGGGGAGTCCAGCGCGGGGTACGCGGGCGGTGGTGGCGGCGGCGGACGCCTCGCGGGAGAGATCGTTTCCGGCGACGACGTGATCACCGCCATCGAAAAGATCGTGCGGTACTACGAGTCGCGGGAGCCGTCGAGCCCCGTGCCCCTGTTCATGCACTGCGCCCGGCGTCTGGTCGGGAAGGGTTTCCAGGACATCTACAAACTCCTGCCGCCGGACTCGGTGAGCCTGCTGGAGCGGGTCACGACCGAGCAGACGTCGTCCTGATCGATCCGGCGGGGGTGAAGATCCCCGCCGCGTGTTGGTATAGTGGTTTTGAGCACTTTCCGAGGGGCCGCCCACCGCACGTCGCGGCGCCGGAGCGTCCTCCCGACGGATCGGCCGAGGAGTTCAGCCATGGGCAAAGCCAGCAGCCAGAAGTTCATCGCCCGCAACCGGGCGCCGCGGGTGCAGATCGAGTACGACCTCGAGCTCTACGGCGCGGAAAAGAAGATCAACCTGCCGTTCGTGATGGGCGTCATGGCCGACCTCTCGGGCAAGCCCGCCGAGGCGCTCCCGCCGGTCGCCGACCGCAAATTCCTTGAGATCGACGTCGACAACTTCGACGACCGCCTCAAGAGCATGAAGCCGCGGGTCGCGTTCAGCGTGCCCAACACGCTCACGGGCGAGGGCAACGTCGCCGTCGATATCACCTTCGAGAGCATGGACGACTTCTCCCCCGCCGCCATCGCCCGCAAGGTCGGGGCCCTCAACAACCTGCTCGAGGCCCGCACGCAGCTGGCCAACCTGCTGACCTACATGGACGGCAAGAGCGGCGCGGAAGATCTCATCGGCAAGGTGCTCAACAACCCGGAACTCATGAAGTCTCTCGCGGCGGCGCCCAAGCCGGCCGAGGGCGGGGAGGTGAAGAATGGCTGATCCGCAAGCACAGGGCGCCGCGGCGGGCGGGACCATGGAGGCCGGGCAGCTCGACGCGCTGCTCTCCAAGGAGTTCAAGCCCAAGACATCGAACGCCAAGAGCGCGATCGAGACCGCCGTCAAGACTCTTGCCGCGCAGGCGCTCGAGATGTCCAAGACGGTCACGATCTCCGACGACGCGATCAAGACCATCCAGTCGATGATCGCCGCGATCGACCAGAAGCTCAGCGAGCAGATCAACAAGATCATGCACCACCCCGATTTCCAGCAGCTCGAGTCGGCGTGGCGCGGGCTGGCCTACCTCGTCAACAACACCGAGACCGACGAGACGCTCAAGATCCGCGTCATGAACATCTCGAAGAAGGACCTGGCCAAGACCATCGCCAAGTACAAGGGCACGGCCTGGGACCAGAGCCCGCTCTTCAAGAAGCTGTACGAGGAAGAGTACGGCATGCCCGGCGGTCAGCCCTTCGGCGCCATCATCGGCGACTACAACTTCGACCACACGCCCCCGGATGTCGAGATCATGGCGGGCATGGCTCAGATCGCCGCCGCGGCTCACGCCCCCTTCCTCTCCGCCGCCGCCCCGACCCTCATGAACATGGAGAGCTGGCAAGAGCTCTCCAACCCCCGCGACCTCACCAAGATCTTCCAGTCTCCGGAGTACGCGCCCTGGCGCAGCCTCCGCGAGAGCGAGGACGCACGCTACCTGGGCCTGACCATGCCACGCGTGCTGGCCCGCACGCCCTACGGCGCCAAGAGCAACCCCATCGATGACTTCGCCTTCGAGGAAGACACCGAGGGCGCCAAGCACGACAAGTTCACCTGGATGAACGCCGCCTACACCATGGGCGTCAACATTACCCGGGCGTTCAAGCTCTACGGCTGGTGCTCCCGCATCCGGGGTGTCGAGTCAGGCGGCATGGTCGAGGGGCTGCCCGTGCACTCCTTCAAGACCGACGACGGCGGCACCGATATGAAGTGCCCCACCGAGATCGCCATCACCGACCGGCGCGAGGCCGAACTCGCCGCCAACGGCCTGATGCCCCTCTCGCACTGGAAGAACACGGACTACGCCGTGTTCGTCGGTGCGCAGAGCCTTCACAAGCCCGCGCAGTACGACGACCCGGACGCGACCGCCAACGCCAACCTCGGCGCTCGCCTGCCCTACCTCTTCGCCACCTGCCGGTTTGCGCACTTCCTCAAGTGCATGGTCCGCGACCGCATCGGCAGCTTTGCTGACGCGCAGCAGATGCAGGACTGGCTCAACAAGTGGATCAGCAACTACGTCGACTTCGACCCCGTCAACTCCAGCGAGGCCTACAAGGCGCAGCACCCTCTCGCCGGCGCGGAGGTCGTCGTCGAGGAAGTGCCCGGAAACCCCGGCTACTACACGTCCAAGTTCTTCCTCAAGCCCCACTACCAGCTCGAGGGGCTCACCGTTTCGCTCCGCCTTGTGTCCAAGCTCCCCTCTCAGAAGGGCGGCTGATTCCAGGTTTCAGAACACGCACCCCCGGCGGCGTCGCCGGAGTATCCGCGTAGGTACGCAGCGACCCCCTCGGGGTAGGAGAAACTCAGATGGCCTTTGATGCATATCTCCAGATCGGCACCGTGCCCGGTGAGTCCGCCGACAAGCAGTTTGGCGGTTCGGCCGGCTGGATCGACGTGATCTCGTTCACCTATGGCGTCACCCAGTCGGGCAGCGCCTCCAGCCAGGGCGGCCTGTCCGCCGGCAAGTCCAACTTCCAGGACTTCACCTTCACGCAGAAGGTTCACTTCGGTTCTCCCGAAATGTTCCTCACCTGCGCCAACGGCAAGGTGCACAAGAACGCCCACTTCGTCTGCCGCAAGGCCGGCGAGACCCCCCAGGTCTATCTCCAGATCAAGATGGAGCAGGTGATGATCACTTCCGTCACCACCCAGGGTGCGGGCGGACCGGACGAGATCCCCACCGAGACCGTCTCCATGACCGCCGAGAAGCTCGCGGTGTGGTACGGCCAGCAGGACGAGAACAACAAGATCAAGGCCGACAAGGCCACCGGCTGGGACCAGAAGAAGAACGAGCAGTGGAACGGCCACGGGCTTAAGAAGTTCTGATCAACCCCGCCCGTGCGGCGGCGTGAACCACGACGCCCTCACGGGGAGACCTTCCCGTGAGGGCTTTGCATTTCCTTCCTCCTCTCCACCCGAGCACGCATGACCCCAGAAGAACTCCTCAAGCTCGGCAGGCCCGACGACTGCCTCCGCGAACTCGAGAACTCGGTCCGCAAGGACCCATCAAACGCGAAGCTCCGCGTTTCCCTCTTCCAGGTCCTCTCCGTCCTCGGGCAGTGGGACCGCGCTCAGAACCAGCTCGGCGTCGCCGCCGAGATGGACGCGGACTGCATCCTCATGTCCCAGGTGTGCCAGCCCGCCATCCTGTGCGAGCGGCTGCGGGCGGAGATCTTCTCGGGCAAGAGGTCGCCCCTGCTGCTGGGCGAGCCCGAGCCCTGGATGGGTATGGTCGTTCAGGCCGCGGTGCACTCCGCCCAGGGCAACCACGCCGCGGCCGAAGAGCTCCGGGCGCAGGCCTTCGAGCTCGCCCCCGCGGTCGCAGGCCAGATCGACATCGGGCCCACCGAAGAGCAGGTGATCACGCACGAGTTCTCGTGGATCGCCGACGCCGACCCGTTGCTCGGGCCCATGCTCGAGGCCATCGTTGACGGCAAGTACTACTGGGTCCCTTGGTCGCGCATCAGCCTTCTGCGTCTCGAAGCGCCCTCGGACCTCCGCGACACCATCTGGCTCCCGGGCCAGGTCATCTGGACCACCGGCGCGCAGCAGGTGGTGCTGATCCCCGCGAGGTACCCGGGGTCGGAGTCGAGCCACTACGACAACGCCATCCGCATGAGCCGGCGCACGGAGTTCACCGACCGTGGGGGTTACGAGGCCCCGGTGGGCCAGCGCATGCTCGCGACGGATCAGGGCGAGTTCGGGCTGCTGCAGGTTCGTGCAGTAAGGCTCGGCGAACAACCCGCGGAAACGGTCGGCTAGCCGGAGGGGCGCATGGCGGAACTGACGACCCAGGAAAGGCTCCAGCCCTCGCTCCTCGATCGTCTGATCGACGACGAGCCCCAGTCGCGTACAGAGAGTCGCGAGCGCAGGGTCATGTCCATGCGCCAGCTGCGGCTCGCCGTACTGCGCGACCTGGAGTGGTTGCTGAACGCGTCCTGTCGCCCGCTGGGGGACGAGCTCCACGCCTACCCGCTCGCGGGTGCGAGCGTGCTGAACTACGGCATCCCGGATATGACGGGCCTGGCGTCCTCCGGCATCTCGCAGTCGCGCGTCGAACAGATGGTCCACCAGGCCATCCTCAACTATGAGCCGCGGGTGGTGGGGGGGAGCCTCGGGGTCCGGGCCGTTGCCTCCGATGACGTCGTGAGCAACCACATCGTCTTCGAGATCGCCGGCGAACTGTGCCCGCTGCCGATGCCCGAGGCGCTGTTCGTCAGGACGGACCTTGACCTGGAAACCGGGCAGTGCCTTGTCCGGGAGAAGCAGCGCTGACGCGGAGCAACCATGGACCGACGCCTCTACCCCTACTACGAGAGAGAACTCCAGCACCTCCGCTCCGTGGGTGTGGAGTTCGCCCAGGAGTTCCCGAAGGTCGCCGACCGCCTGGCGCTGGGTGATTTCAAGTGTCCTGATCCGTACGTGGAGCGCCTGCTGGAGGGGTTCGCGTTCCTGACCGCGCGAGTCCAGCTCAAGATCGACGCGGAGTTCCCCCGCTTCACGCAGAACCTCACCGAGGTCATCTACCCGCACTATCTGGCGCCGACGCCCTCGATGTGCGTCGCCCAGTTCACGCCCGACCGGGGTGAGGCCGGGCTCGCGGAGGGCTATCGCGTGCCCCGCGGCACAGTCCTGCGGGGAGTCGCGCAGGCGGGCACCACTTCCTGCGAGTTCCGCAGCGCCCACGACCTGCTCCTGTGGCCCGTTGAGATCGCCGAGTGCCGCTACATGACGCGCGAGGTTGGCATGCTCGACCTCGGGCGTCAGTGGGGAGGCCCCGAGAGCGAGCGCCGCCCACCAGGCCCGCCTCCCCGGGCGGCTCTGCGGCTGCGCCTGCGGGCCACCGCCGATCTCACCTTCGACAAGATCAAGATGGACCAGTTGGTCCTGCACTTCCGCGGGCCGGACGCCACGCCCTGGCGGCTCTTCGAGGCGGTCTTCGCCCACGCGCGGGGTGTCGTGGTGCGGCCTGTCATGCAGGGCAGCATGGCCGGCGACTGGCAGGTCTCTCTTGACAAGGAGTCCATCTCCCGCGTCGGTTTCATGGCCTCCGAGGCGCTGCTGCCCTATGACGCGCGCAGCTTCCAGGGCTATCGCCTGCTGCACGAGTACTTCGCGTGCCCTCAGCGGTTCTGCTTCGGCGGCATCAAGGGGCTGCGCGACGCCATGGCCAAGTGCCGGGGCCCGCTCATCGACATCATCATTCCCCTCTCGCAGGAGAATCCGGACCTGGAGGGTGCGGTCGCCAGCGGCAACGTGGCGCTGCACTGCACGCCGGCGGTCAACCTGTTCCCCAAGCGTGCGGACCGCATCTTCGTCTCCGACAAGGCTAGCGAGTTCCTCGTTGTGCCCGACCGCACCCGACCGCTGGACTTCGAGGTGCACTCCATCGCGGCGGTGGTGGGCCACGGTGAGAAGGTGGACGACGAACGCGTCTTCCGCCCGTTCTACGCCGCCACGGACGCGGACGCCGCGGAAGGCACGCTCGGCGCGTACTACGCGACGCACCGCGTGCCCCGCGTGCTATCGGAGCGTGAACGCCGCGCCGGCCCGCGCACCAGCTACGCCGGGAGCGAGATATACCTGAGCATCGTGGACGCGAACGCGGCGCCCTTCAGCACGGGCGTGAAGCAGCTCTCCGTGCAGACGCTGTGCACCAACCGCGACCTGCCACTGCAGATGCCGGTGGGAAAGGGCAAGACTGACTTCACGCTCGACATCGGAGCGCCCGTCGAAAGCGTCCGCATCGTCGCGGGGCCCACGCTCCCGAGGGCCAGCCACGTGGACGGCGAGTCGTCGTGGCGCATCGTGAGCCACCTCACCCTCAACTACCTGTCCCTCAACGACGAGGACCGTGACGGCGACGGGCGCATCAGCGTGGATGAAAGCCGCGGGGCCGCCGCCCTTCGGGCCCTGCTGCGGCTCTATGGCGACGTGGGCGAGCCGGTCGTCCGCAAGCAGATAGACGGGCTGCGCTCAATCCAGACCCGGGGCATCACGCGGCGTGTTCCGGCGCCGGGTGTCGTCGCCTTCGCCCGCGGGCTGGAGGTTACTGTCACGTTTGATGAGTCGCAGTTCGAGGGCACGGGCTGCTTCGCCCTGGGCGCAGTGCTGGAGCAGTTCTTTGCCCGTTACGTCTCGATGAACTCGTTCGCTGAAACCGTGGTCCGCACCGAGGACCGCGGGGAGGTCATGCGTTGGCCGGCCAAGTTGGGACATCGCCCGGTCCTGTGAAGATGCCCGCCCCGGGCGTCAACGGCGGACCGCGTCACGCGCGGCCGGCCTTTGCCACGCGCCCCATCGACCGTTCCCAGCTCGAGACGGTCTTCGACCGCCTGAACGTGGAGCCATGGGCGTACGACTTCTTCGCGCTGGTGCGCCGCATCGAGGCCGTGCAGCATGACGTGCCCGGGTTCGGCGCTTCCAACCGCGTGAGCGAGGACCCGGTGCGATTCGCGCAGGAGCCCCAGCTCGCCTTCCCGCCCTCGACCGTGTCGCAGTTCCACTTCCCGAAGACCAATGCCCCCGCGCGACTTTTCGTGGCCTTCATGGGCCTGCTGGGCCCCATGGGCGCGCTGCCGCTGCACCTGACCGAGTTCGCCTATCAGCGCATCCAGCACCACAAGGACCGCACGCTCGCGCGGTTCTTGGATGTATTCAACCATCGCGCGATCTCCCTGTTCTACAGGGCATGGGCCGCCAGCCAGATGCCCGCTTCCTTCGACCGGGCGGCGCAGGTTTCCGACGCGTGCGAAATGTCCGACCTGGAACGCCAGCAGCTCCTCGCTGCTGACCGTGACCGGTACGCGGCGTACGTCGGCTCCGCGTTCGGTATGGGCACCGAGGACGTCCGTCACCGCGACGCCCTGCCCGACGCCGCAAAGCTGCACTTCTCGGGCCGCCTCGCCGCCGCCACCAAAGGCCCCGAGGGTCTTGCGTCGGTGATGCGCACGTACTTCGGGGTGGAGGCACAGGTCGAGGAGTTTGCCGGGCGATGGGTTGAACTGCCGCACGCAGACCGATGCCGCTTGGGTGAGCGCGGCCCCGGGTGCTCGCTGGGTACGCTCAGCGGCGGGGGCGCCGTCTGCGGCTCGCGCGTCTGGGAGAGCCAGGGCGCGTTCCGCGTGCGTCTGGGCCCCATGTCGTTCGACGAGTTCCAGCGACTGCTTCCCATGGGTCTGCCCGATTACCGCGAGGAAGTGTGGCGCCGCAGGTACGGCGGCAAGGGGCGCGCGCCCGGCGCCACCTCCGCACGCCGGGTCGAGGCCTGGATCCGCAACTACCTGGGCGATGAGTTCGCCTGGGAGGTCACGCTAATCCTCCTCGCCCACGAGGTTCCCAAGGCCAGGCTCGGGGGCGGAACCCGCCTGGGCTGGACGTCGTGGATCATGTCCGATGCTTCCCCGGAAGACCGGGGTGACCTTTCACTCCGGAGTCGTTTCTAGCACCCACCCCGCCGCACCGGCACCGATCTCGCCCGTTCGGCCCGCAGTTACAGGAGCCTTTGCGAATGTCTGGCATCCCTCGTGCGGCACTCTTCGGCAAGCTCAACTCCATCGGCTATAAGGCCCTCGAGGCCTCCGTCGTCTTCTGCAAACTGCGAGGCAATCCGTACGTTGAGCTTGTCCACTGGCTGCATCAGCTCATGCAGGCGCAGGACACGGACGTGCACCACATCATCCGGGCCTTCGGGCTCGACGTCTCGCAGCTCGTGACCGACGTGCAGGCGGTGCTGGACCGCGCGCCGCGCGGCGCCAACGCCTGCGACCTCTCGGCCGGACTCGCCGACGCAGTGGAGCGGGCCTGGGCCTACGCAAGCCTGAAGTTTGGCGAGACCTCCGTGCGCAGCGGGCACGTCGTCTTTGCCCTGGCGAATGACACGGCACTCAAGCCCCTGCTCGTGAAGATCAGCCAGCAGTTCAACAAGATCAACGCGGACCAGTTGGGCGAGCAGTTCCTGAAGCTGACGGACGGCAGCCCGGAGGCGGTGCTCGCCGCCGCCGCGGACCGCGGAATCTCCGGCGCGCCGGGCGAGGCCAGCGGGGCCATGGCGCCCGCGCAGCTCGGCAAGCAGGAGGCGCTCAACAAGTACTGCAAGGACCTGACGGAGAACGCCAAAGGCGGCAAGATGGACCCCATCGTCGGGCGCGACGAAGAGATCCGCCAGTGCATCGACATCCTGATGCGCCGGCGTCAGAACAACCCCATCCTTACGGGTGAGGCGGGCGTCGGCAAGACAGCGGTGGTTGAAGGATTTGCCCAGCGCATCGCCAAGGGCGATGTGCCCCCCCAGCTCAAGGACGTGAGGCTGCTGGAGCTCGACGTGGGCCTGCTCCAGGCGGGCGCGAGCATGAAGGGCGAGTTCGAGAACCGGCTCCGCCAGGTCATCGACGAAGTGCAGGCCAGCCCGCGGCCCATCATCCTGTTCATCGACGAGGTGCACACGCTCATGGGCGCGGGCGGCGCCGCCGGCACAAGCGACGCGGCGCAGCTGCTCAAGCCGGCCCTCGCGCGAGGAACGCTCCGCACCATCGGCGCGACCACGCAGAGCGAGTACAAGCAGCACTTCGAGAAGGACCCGGCCATGACGCGCCGGTTCCAGGTTGTAAAGGTTGACGAGCCCGACGAGGCCAAGTGCCTTCTCATGATCCGTGGCCTTGCGGACGTCATGGAGAAGCACTTCAAGATCCAGGTCCTCGACGAGGCCCTCGAAGCCGCCGTGAAGCTCAGCAAGCGGTACATCCAGGGCCGCCAACTGCCCGACAAGGCGGTGAGCCTCATCGACACCGCGTGCGCCCGCGTCTCCGTCAGCCTGCACGCGGTCCCTGGCGAGATTGATGATCTGCAGAAGCGGATCGACGGCCTGAACCGCGAGCTTGCGATCGTGGACAAGGAGATCAAGCTCGGCGCGGACCACAGCAAACGCCGCGAGGACATCGTCGCGAGTATCGAGGCGGAGAAGGTGCGTCTCGCGGAGCTGCAGGCCAAGTACGAGAAGGAAAAGGCCTTTGTCACCAAGATCATGGAGCTGCGGGGCAAGCTGACGGCAGCGCCCGACGCGAAGGCGGCCGCCGACGGAGCCCCGGCGCAGCCCGCCCCCGGCGCGCTCACAGATGAGGAACGCACCTCCATCAAGACCGAGCTCGCCAAGCTGAAGTCCGAGCTGGAGACCGTGCAGGGCGAGAACCCGCTCATGTCCCCGAGCGTGGACATGCAGGCGGTGTCCAGCGTGGTGTCGGACTGGACGGGCATCCCGCTGGGACGCATGGTAAAGGACGAGATGAAGACCGTCCTGAACCTCGGCGCCACGCTCGAGAAGCGGGTCATCGGCCAGCGGCATGCGCTCGACGCCATCGCGGAACGCATCCGTGTCAGCCGCGCCAAGCTCGACAATCCGGGCCGCCCGGTGGGAGTGTTCCTGCTCGTCGGCCCCTCGGGGGTCGGCAAGACCGAGACCGCCATCGCGCTCTCAGAGGCTCTCTACGGCGGACCCCAGGGCCTCATCACCATCAACATGTCGGAGTTCCAGGAGGCACACAAGGTGTCCCTTCTCATGGGCTCTCCCCCCGGCTATGTGGGCTATGGCAAGGGCGGCGTGATGACCGAGGCTGTTCGGCGTCGGCCCTACTCCGTGCTGCTCCTCGACGAGGTGGAGAAGGCCCACGCCGACGTTCATGAGATCTTTTTCCAGGTCTTCGACAAGGGCAACATGAAGGACAGCGAGGGGCTGGAGATCGACTTCAAGAACACGATCATCCTGCTCACGAGCAACGTCGGGACCGACCTTGTGATGAAGATGTGCAAGGACCCGACGCTGAAGCCCGACGCGGACGGCCTGGTCAAGGCTATCCGTGAGCCGCTGCTGAAGGTCTTCCCGCCCGCGCTGCTGGGCCGCCTGAACATCGTGCCCTATTACCCGATCAGCGACGAGATGATGCGCGCGATCATCCACCTGCAGCTCTCAAGGCTGGGTCAGCGCGTCCGGGAGGGGCACAAGATCCCGTTCTCGTACGACAAGGAGGTGGAGAACCTCATCGTCAGCCGCGTGACGGAGCTGGACAGCGGCGCCCGCGCGATCGATGCGATCATCACGCGGCAGATGCTCCCGCGCATCGGCCGCGAGTTGCTCGAGCGGCTCATGGACGGGCGCGCGGTGCACAAGATCCACGTGGGCGTGAAGGACAGCGATTTCGTGTACGAGTTCGAGTAAACGGAGGTTTCGGGGCGGGAGATGGCGAGCTATATCTCGGACAGTTCCGATGAGTTCGGCCGGAGCGTGGCGCAGTCCAAGCTCGAGACCAAGGTGCGCGCCGACTT
>JADYXW010000026.1 GCA_020853975.1 Phycisphaerales bacterium | reverse complement strand
GCCACCCGCAACCCTGTCGGAGTTCCACTTTGATGGCGACCTCAGCAGCGTGAAGCAGAGTGGCCTGGCCCCCGCGAGCGGCCCCGGCAAGATGCGCTACCTCGACGACCCCGCGTTCGGGCCGATCCTGGGGGGGCCGGGCGAGGAGACGCAGTATCCGACGAACCCAACGCCGCAGGGCGTGACGCAGGCCCAGTCCGCGTTCGGAACGACCGTGAGCTTCGGGCTGCCTCCGGTGGGGAGCGAAGAAGACGTGGTGTACCGCGTGAGTCCGCCCCGGAACCTCGCGGACCCGGGGAACCGCGCGAAGTCCCGCGGCATCGGCGTCGGCCTCTGGACGAACACGCGTGATTACTGGCCCGAGGACCGCAACGGGCAGTGGACCATGGTGTGGGACATCCTGATCCCCGCGTCGTCGTGGGGAAGCACCTTCGCCGCGTGCCTGCTGGAAGACAACCACAACAACGACTCCTCCGCCGACGCGTGGGTGCGGGTGGAGGGTGGCGTGGCGAAGTTCGGATACCAGAGCGACTTTGGAACCTACGTCACGCTGCCCGGCGTTCAGGCCGACCAGTGGTTCAGGCTTGCGATCTCGAGCGACGGCTACAGGACCAAGGTCGGGCGCGTGTTCGTGAACGGACAGTTCGTGGGTACGACACAGGGAGACTGGCTCTACTCATCGTGCAAGTCCACCGATCCGCGCTGGGGTGACGTGAGCTCGACCAACCCGAGCGGCACCGCCGTCGAGGCCTCCACGTGGAACGCCTGGGGCCAGTTCCCCAGCCCGTGGGCGCAGGCGCCGAACTCGACGCTCGCCCCCATGGCGTCGACCGTCTGCCTCTTTGCCGACCTGCAGGGCCGGGGAGAGACGTTCTACGTGGCGAACATGGCATACACGGACGAGGCGCTGACGGACGGGCAGGTGCAGTCCATGGGCGGGCCGGAGGCGCGGGGCATCGTCTACCTGCGGCCGCCGACCGGAGGGGGGTGCGACCCGGACACCAACCAGGACGGCAACGTGGACCAGGACGACGTGTCGTACCTCATCAACGTGGTGGGCGGGGGCGACAACCCGACCGGCATCGACCCGGACTTCAATCAGGACGGGAATGTCGATCAGGACGACGTGGCGGCTCTGATTAACGTGGTGGCGGGCGGCGACTGCCCCTAAGCAAGATTCGGGCCGTGTAAGGGACAACTTCATTTGGAGCAGCCGGGCCCTCGTGGTACGGTGCCCGCCTGCCGCGGCGCGCGCCGGGGGATGGTTGTGTACCTTGCGTGGAGGATCGAGCGATGAACGTGAAGATGCTTCTGGCGGTCGCCGCGGGCGGCCTGACGACCGTGGCACAGGCGCAGATCCAGGCGATCTACAGCAATCTTCCCTTGCACCCGAGCAACGTGGTGCCTGGGCTGGAGAACGGCTGGAAGCCGGGAGCGACCACTCAGTTTGACCGCGTGTTCCTGAGCCCCGACGGCAGCCGCTGGGCGCTGGGCGGGTTCGCCAACGAGGTGGCGACGGCGGACCGCGTGCTGGTGTGCGGCGGCGGACCGACGCGGACAGGCGCGGTCCTGGTGTTCCAGGAAGGGCCCGTGCCCTTCGCCTCGGGCCGGAACCTCGCGTTCGTGGATACCGAGCTCTCGATCAACAACGCGGGCCAGATCGCGGTCGCGATGGACCTCGACGGTGCGACGGCCGACGACGAGTGCCTGGTGGTTTACAACGTGACGAGCGGCTTTGAGCGCCTGGTGCTCCGCGAGGATCAGGCCGAGCCCACGGGGCTGTTCGCGGGGAACAACGTCGGCGGAACGATCGATTCCCCGAACATGCTCGCCGACGGGCGCGTGGCGTACAAGACGCTCTTTGACGGCCCGGGCACCGCGACGCCCGTGCTGCCCCTCACCGCCACCAACAACGACTTCCTGATGGTCGAGACCGTCGGGGGCGGCGCCCACACCATCATCGCCCAGGAGGGCGTGACCGCGACCGAGCCCTCCGGCACGATCTGGGACCTGTTCGACGCGGGCGACTTCTTCGTGAGCCCCGACGGTTCGCGCTGGCTTGCCCAGGGCAACGACGAGGGGGCGACCGCGACGGACCAGCTCCTGGTCTACAACAACGGCACCGCCCCGGACGTCGTGGTGCGCGAGGGCGATCTGATCTATGGCGGCGTGGGCACCGCCACCACCGCGGCGCTCGACGCGTTCATGTCCCGCGATGGCTCGCACTGGATCACCAACGGCTCCAACAGCGGCACGCTCCCGCTCGACTGGGTCGTGTTCGACGGCACGCGCGTCGCGGGCACCGACGAGGACATCACCCCGAGCGCGCCCTCGGGCGAGCTCTTCGATGATGCCCTGTTCGCGGCAACGTTCTTCAGCGTCGCGGTCAACAACGTGGGCGACTACATCGTCGGGGGCACCACGAACGCCGCCGACGTGAACGCCAACGCGGTGCTCGTGCTCAACGGCTCACGGGTCGTCGCCCGCGAGGGCGACCCTGTGGACGCCGACGGCAACGGGCAGATGGACGACAATGTGTTCGTCTCTGTCTTCAATAACTTCGACCTCGCGCTGAGCGACGACCTGAAGCTCTACTTCATGGCCGACATCCGCGACGGCTCGCTCACCGCCCTCGGGCAGGCGTTCCTCGTCATCGACCTCGCGCAGGGCCCCGCCTGTGACCCCGACCTCAATCAGGACGGCAACGTCGACCAGGACGACATCTCATACCTCATCAACGTCGTGGGTGGAGGGGAAAACCCCACCGGCATCGACCCCGACTTCAACCAGGACGGCAACGTCGACCAGGACGACGTCTCCGCCCTCATCAACACCGTGGGCGGCGGAGGGTGCCCGTAAGGACGGTCGCCCGCGCGGGCTGACAAACTGATTCACTCGAGAACCCGGCGCCGTCGCCGGGTTTGTTTTGTCGCTCCTCACACCTGCAGCACGCCCGTGCTGAACGGGGCCGAGTAGTCCCAGCCTTGATCCGCCGCGGCCAGAGCCGCGGCGAGTTCGTCCCGCGTGCGGGCCGGGTCGATGATGCGGTCCACCCAGCCCCGGGCAGCTCCGTGGCGGATGTCGGCCTGCTCGGTGTAGCTCGCGTGCACCGCGGCGTAGATCTGCTTCTTGGCCTCGGCGTCAAGCACCTCACCCCGGCGTTCGCGGCCCTTGGCCTCGATGGTGGCGAGCGTGCCGGTGGCCTGGTTGGCGCCCATGACCGCGAACTTGGCGGAGGGCCACGCGAGGGCGAGGAACTGGTCGAACGCCCGGCCGCACATCGCGTAGTTGCCCGCGCCGTAGCTGCCCCCCGTGATGAGGACGATCTTTGGAACGGTGGAGTTGGCCATGGCGTTGACCATCTTGGCGCCGGCCTTGATGATGCCGCCCTGCTCGCTGTCGCGTCCGACCATGAAGCCGGTGGTGTCGTGGACGAAGACCAGCGGGATCTTGCGCTGGTTGCAGTCGAGGATGAAGCGTGCGGCCTTGTCGGAGGCGTCGTCGTAGATGACGCCGGGCATCTGCACGCTCTTGGAAGGGCCGGCCTTGCCGCCCGGCATGGTGCGCTGCACGGTCTTCTTCTGGTTGGCGATGATGCCGCAAGGGTGCCCGCCAATGGTGGCATAGCCGCAGACGATGGACTGCCCGTACTCGGCCTTGTACTCGTCGAAGTCGGGGGTGAGGGTCTCGAGGCCCTCGGGGTTGCGGCGGGCGGCGGAGTCGACCCAGCAGGCGATGAGGTCGCGGACGTCGAACTGCGCGCCGGGCTTGTCTGTGAAGATGTCGAGCGCGCGGTCCGGCGCGGCGTGGGGCGAGGGGCCGCAGCGCGCCGGGCGGCTCTCGACCTGGTACTTCGCGACGAGCGAGCGGATGCGCTCGATGCAGGCGTGGTCGTC
The DNA here is from genome assembly GCA_020853975.1 of Phycisphaerales bacterium. GTDB lineage: Bacteria > Planctomycetota > Phycisphaerae > Phycisphaerales > UBA1924 > RI-211. The sequence goes on along the minus strand of JADYXW010000026.1, from coordinate 35,752 downwards.
CTTCTCGCGGAAGTCGATGGTGCCGGAGATCTGCGCGTGCATCTCGGCGCCGCCCAGCTCCTCGTCGGAGACCTCCTGCCCGATGGCGGCCTTCACGAGCGCGGGCCCGGCGAGGTAGAGCCCGCTGCCCTCGGTCATGAGGAGCGTGTCGCAGAGCACGGGGAGGTAGCCCCCGCCCGCGACGCAGAAGCCCATGATGGCCGCGATCTGCGGGACGCCCATCGCGGAGGCGACGGCGTTGTTGCGGAAGACGCGTCCGAAGTCGTCGGTGTCGGGAAAGATCTCTTCCTGGAGGGGCAGGTACACGCCCGCGCTGTCCACGAGGTAAACCAGCGGGAGGCGGGCCATCATCGCGATGTTCTGGGCGCGGATGATCTTCTTGGCGGTCATCGGGAAGAACGCGCCGGCCTTCACGGTGGCGTCGTTGGCGATGATCATGCATCGCCGGCCCTGGATGACGCCGATGCCGGTGACGGCGCCCGCCGCGGGTGCGCCGCCGTGGTCCTTGTACATCTCGTACGCCGCCCACAGGCCGCACTCCTGGAAGAACGTGCCGGGGTCGACGAGCTTCTGGATGCGTTCGCGGGCTGTGAGGCGGCCCTTCTCGTGCTGCCTGGCGATGGCGCCGGCGCCGCCCCCGGTCTGGATCTTGGCCTCGAGAGCGAGGAACTCGGCGGTGAGTGCGCGCAGGGTGCTCATGCGGGTGGAGGGTAGGACCGTCTTGGCCCGAACCCTGCCCACGCGGGCGGATCAGCGGGCGAGGTGGCGGACGAGGAACTCCGCGATGCGGCCCTGGTATTGGCGGACGATGGCGGGCTCGTTGGGCGAGTGCGTGAAGCCGGAGAGGGGGAGGAACTCGTAGTGGCGGCCAGCGCGGGTCAGCGCGTCGGTGAGCCGGAGGCTGTGGAGGAAGTAGACATTGTCGTCCGCCGTGCCGTGGATGATGAGGAGCGGGACCGACAGGTCCTTGCAATAGGTGAGGGCGTTGGTGTTGGCGTAGTCCGAGGCGCGGTCCTCGGGGAGGCCCATGTACCGCTCGGTGTAGTGGGTGTCGTAGTCGGCCCAGTCGGCGACCGGCGCGCCCGCCACGCCGCAGCGGTAAATATCCGGGCGGCGCATGGTCGCGTGAGCGGCAAAGTACCCTCCGAACGACCAGCCGGTGACGCCCACGCGGGAGATGTCCATCTCGGGGAAGCGGCTGGCGAGGTTGGCGAGGGCCTCCGCGTGGTCTTCGAGGGGCAGGGTCATGAGGTCGTGCTTGGTGGCGCGTTCCCACGCGCGCCCGCGCCGGGGCGTGCCGCGCCCGTCGATGGCGACGACGATGAAGCCCTGGTCGGCGAGCCACTGCTGCATGAGATAGCTACGCGCGGACGCGTTGACCGTGTTCGAGCCCGGCCCGCCGTAGACCGCGTCGATGACCGGGTACTTCACGTCCGGCTTGAAGTCCCGGGGGCGGACGATCGCGGCACGCATGGAGAGCGGGGCGTCGAGCGTGACGAGCTGTGCGCTCGGTGTGAACGGGGGCTGCTCGGCGACGGAGCGGAGCTCGCCCAGCGTCTTGCCCTCCGCGGAAACCACATCCAGGCGCAGCGTGCCCGCCAGATCGCTCGTGGAGCGCACCCACGCCGAGTGATCGTCGCTGAAGGTGCCGGAATAGTTGCCCGGGATGGTGCTCTCCGTCATCCGGGCGGGCGGAGTGTCACCCGAGAGGGACAGGCGGTAGAGGGCCGTCTGGGTGGGGTCGCCCCCCGTGGCGGCGACGATGGCCTCGGTGCCGGCCTCGTTCAGCGAGGCGAGGTTGAGCAGCCCGATCTTCGGGCCGGCGAGTGTGCGGATGATCGAGCCGTCGCGCGCGCGGAGCTGGAGGGCCCAGCCGTCGGTCTCCGGCGCCTGCTCCGTGAGCCAGAGGAAGGAGGAGCCGTCGGGCGTCCACTTCGGACAGGCTTCGGCGATGTTGATCCACGCCGCGTCCTTTTCATCGATGAGCAGGGCGGTTGCGCCCGTCGCAGGATCGACGCTGAGGAGTTGCTGGTGGGTCTGGAGGCGGTTCTGGACCAGGACGCAGAGCGGCGCATTCTTGCTCCAGCGCACGCTGGCGACGTACGGAAACTCGGCCCGGTCCCAGTCCACCCAGGTCGTGGCGCCTCCGGCAGCGGAGACGAGCCCGAGCTTCACGTCCGCGTTCTTCCTGCCCGCGCGGGGGTATGGCCAGACGTTGGGCGCCTTCCCGGGGTTGAAGGCGTCGGCGATGTGGAAGGTCTCCATGCCCGCGGTGTCCGTCTGCTGATAGAGGAGGGTGGCAGAGTCCGGCGACCACCAATAGCCGTGGAAGCGAGACATCTCTTCCTGGGCGACGAACTCGGCCTCGCCGTTGGAGATGGTCCCACCCGCGCCGGTGGTCACGGGCTTGGTCGCGCCCGAGGCGATGTCGGTAACCCAGACCTCGCCCGAGCGGACGCTGGCAACCTTTGCGGCGTCGGGCGAGAACTGCGGGTCGATGGGGAAGCCGCCCTCCGCCGGGAGCTCGACCGGCTTGACCTCACCCGCCAGCGCCGACGTCAGATCAATCACGAAGAGTCGGCCGGACAGCGGGACCAGCACGCGCGTCCCGTCCTTGGAGAGGTCAAAGCCCGCGATGCCCCGGCTGGCCATGCGCATGCGCTCGCGCCGAGCGAGCTCTTCCGCGGTGAGGTTCTCCTGCCCGCCGGCGAGGACCTTCTCGGCGGTGAGCAGGACGCGCTCCTGACCGGTCGCGACGTCGAAGACCCACAGGTCCTGGACGAAGGAGCGCGCCCCCGCGCGCAGGAACAGGATGTGCTTCGCGTCGGGCGTGAAGGTGAGCCTCGTCGGGCTCCCCAGGCGGAAGCGGTTTGTAAGCGCGTACTGCTCCAGGAACTCCGGGTTGCGGAGCGTGACGCCCGGTTGGGCCCACGCGGTGGCGGCGATCAGCAGCGAGGCGAGCGCGGTGCGGACGTTCATGCGTGACTCCCCCGGGGTTACTTCTTGCGGCAGAGCGTGTAGAGAGCGAACAGGTCCTTCTGCAGGTCCATCGGGTGCTCCCCCTTGTCCCACATCAGCGCGCGGCCCAGCGCCCGGGCCGCGGCGTCGTCGTTTTCGTCGAACTTCACGACTTCCAGCCCGGAGGCCTCCAGCATTTCCCGCGGGAATGGGCACCGGCCATCTGCCCACGGAATGTACTTCTCCGGGTTCGGCGCGGGCGAGAGGTTGTAGATCAGCAGGTAGCCACCCGTGTTGAGGCGGGAGGCGAGTTCCGTCACGAAGACCTCGTTCGGCACGCCCAGGTCCACGAGCATGCGCTTGTCCACGGGCTGCGAGGGGTTGATGTAGCCGTTCTTCAGCGTGTTCTTGCTTAGGATGAAATCAAACCCGGTGCCGACGGCCGCCGCGGCGGCGGGCTCGGCCGGGAACCGGCCCGAGACAAGGTCCACGGAGCCCTCCGGCATCTGGCGGTCGAAGAATGGCGCGCCGGGCACCGGCCCGGTGTCCCCGGGCCAGGCGTAGATCGCGCGGAGCATCGGATCGACGTCAACTCCCACCGTGCGAGCCCCGAGCATGGCCAGAAGGCGCAGGTGGCCGACGCCCCCATAGCCGAAGTCGAGGATTCGCTTGCCCTGCAAGGAGCCCTCGCCCCCGCCCGCTTCGCAGGCGATCTGGAGCGGGCGGGCATACGCGAGCGGCGAGCCGTAGCGCGTGTAGAAGTAGTCTGTCTCTGAGATTGGCCGCTCGGTGAAGCCCTCGCGGTCTTCCTTTGAGAGAGATTCATACTCGCCGGGCGTCAGCGCCAGGCCCTTGGCCTTGTGCTGCCAGAGGGTGCGGTCGCCGGGAAAATCAAGAAAGCTCGTCGCGAGCAGGAAGCGCTGGGCGTCCGGACAGCGTGCCAGGGGCAGAATGCGGGAGGCCTCAAAGCGGAGCCGCTCGATCACCGACGCGCGGGAAAAGTCCGGCAGCGGCTCTTCGGGTGGTGGTTGGGTGGCGGCCGGAGGAGGCGGGGCCGCGGGGGCGGGGGGTGCCGGCGGCGAGGCCGGAGCCGGTTGAAGGAGGGTGAGCAGGCAGAGGGTGGGCAGGGCGAGCATTCGACCTCCGTTGGGGGCATCGGGGGAGCTTCAGTGTAGATGCGCGAGTGCGGGAAGCCCGCCCTCGGTATGCTGAGGATTCACCCAGAGGGAGTGCATGAAATGGTTGGTTTCGACGCGATGTCCAGGCGGGGGCTGCTGAAGGTGGCGGGGCTGACGGCGCTGGCCGCGGGGCTGCCGGTGAGGGACCTGCTCGCGCAACCTGTCGCCGGCGCGGCGGCCGCCGCTCCGGCCCGGGCCCTGCGCATCACCCACATGACCGACCTGCACATTCAGAAGGAAAAACGCGCCCAGGAGGGCGTCGCCATGTGCCTGCACCACGTGCAGGAGCACGCCAAGCCGGACTTCATCCTGACGGGGGGCGATCTGGTGATGGACACCTTCGCCACGCCCATCGAGCGCTCCCGCGCGCTCTGGGACATCCTTAAGAGCACCTGCAAGAACGAGTGCGGGATTCCGATCGAGAACTGCCTGGGCAACCACGATGTCTTCGGCTGGCACAAGGAGAAGGCCAAGACCACGGGCGAAGAGCCCTTCTTCGGCAAGCGGCTCGCGCTCGAGAACTTGGGCCTCGAGAGGCCCTATCGCGCATTCAAGCGTGGCGGCTGGCGCTTCATCGTCCTCGATAGCGTCTTCCCGGAGGGCAATGGCTACATCGGCAAGCTCGACGACGAGCAGATGGCCTGGCTGGACAGTGAACTGGCGTCGGACAAGACGACGCCCACGCTGGTGGTCAGCCACATCCCGATCCTGGGCATGACAATGGCGGCGGAAGACAAGGCGAACAAGGCCGCCAAACTTCCGTGGAACCTCATGCACGCCGATGGGCTCGCCATCCACAAAAAGTTCGTCGCCGCGGGGAACATCCGCCTGTGCCTCAGCGGGCACACGCACATGCACGACCGGGTGGAGCTGGGAGTGCCCGGCCTGGCGCACGACGCCCCCCGGGTAACGTACATCTGCGATGGTGCCGTGTGCGGCGCGTGGTGGGGCGGCAGAAAGAACAACTGCGACGAGGGCTACGGCGTGATCGATCTGCACGCGGACGGGCGATTCGAGCACCGCTACTCCACCTACGGCTGGAAGGCCGAGGGGTAGAGGGGGCGGGCGGGGGCGAAGACCCGTTCTGGGCACACATTTGGGTCCAATTCCGCCACTATGGTGGGCGGGTGTGGGTTCCTGTGGCATGGTTGAAGGCGGGTGAGGCAGGGACGGCGCCCCCGCGCCGCGCCTGCCACAACCGAGGAAGGTGAGGCAGAGGAAGGACGGCGAAACACGGAGCATGTGGGGCATTGAAGACTCCTTCGCGGCAGAGCAGACCAAGACCGACGACGCATACGCGTCTCGGGATGTCTCCTTTGCCGGCGGGCGCCCGCAGGCCCGCGCCGAGTTGTTACCTAGCCAACCCATGCCGCACGATCGGAGTTTGCCCGGATGCCTGGGCCGCGTAGGCCACGCCAGCCTGACGTGGCCCCGGCCGAGCGCTCTACCCTTGGGACATGGCGATCCTGATTGACCGTTCGAAGCGCGTGCTGGTCCAGGGCATGACTGGGCGAGAGGGACAGGCCCGCACGCGACTGATGCTGGACTATGGCACGCGCGTCGTGGGCGGGGTCACGCCCGGCAAGGGCGGCGCGGAGGTCCTGGGCCTGCCAGTCTTCGATTCGTGCGCCGACGCGGTGAAGTCGCTCGGGCCGGTGGACGTGTCGGTGCTGTTCGTGCCCGCAGCGGGGATCAAGGACGCGGCGGTGGACGCGCTGCGGGCGGGCATCCGGCTCGTGGTGCTCGTCGCCGACCGCGTGCCGGTGTGGGACGCGATGGAGATCGCGGCGGAGGCGAAGGCGCGCGGTGCCGAGTTCCTGGGGCCGAACACGCTGGGGGCCGCGTCGCCGGGGCAGGCGGTGGTGGGGATGATCGGCGGGAGAGCGGAATCGGCACGGGAGTGGTTCAAGCCGCCCCTGCCCGGCGGTACGGGCGTGGGCATCATCTCGCGCTCGGGGGGCATGTCGTCGTCCACGGCGTATTACTGCGGGCAGGCGGGCGTGCGGATCTCGTCGATCGTGCACATCGGGGGTGACGCGGTGCTGGGGCTGAGGCTGCCCGACGTGGCGCTGCGGTTCCAGGACGACCAGGCGACGGACGCCATCGTGGTGTTTGGGGAGATCGGCGGCTCGCAGGAGGAGGACCTCGCGGGGCTGATCACCTCGGGCAAGGTGACCAAGCCGGTCATCGCGTATGTCGGCGGGAAGGCGGCGAAGGCGGGGACGCGGTTCTCTCACGCGGGGGCGATCATCGAGGGGAACGTGGGCACGCACGCGGGCAAGCTGGCGGCGCTGCGCGGCGCGGGGGCGACGGTGGTGGATTCGTTCGGCGAACTGCCGGCGGCGGTGGCGGGGGTGCTGCGCGGCCGCGGCAGCCAGAGCCTGATGACAGAGGCCGAGCGGCGCGCGGTGTGGACGACTGGCGTGACGCGGATCCGACCCAACGAGGTGGCGGTGCGCGGGCACGACATCGCATCGCTCATGGGGAACGTGAGCTTCGGGGCGGCGGTGCACCTGATCCTGACGGGCACGCTGCCCGACGACGCGCGCGGGCGGCTGATGGACGCGATCCTGGTTTCGTCGATCGATCACGGGGCTACGCCCCCCTCGTGCCTTGCAGCGCGGACGGTCGCGTCCACCGGTGCGGGGCTTTCGCAGTCGGTCGCGGCGGGGATCATGTCGATCAACAAGCACCACGGCGGGGCCATCGAGGACTGCGCACGCTACCTGGCCGGGCTGCTCCAGAAGCGCGACGCCGGGGGCGGCACGCTGGATGAGATCGCGGCGGCGGAGGTGGCCAGGGTGAAGGCCGCGGGAGAGCGACTGCCCGGCTTCGGACACCGCGTGCATTCCAAGGACCCGCGCACGGCGCGGCTGTTTGAACTCGCGGCGGCGGCGGGGCTGGTGGACTCGCCCCACGTCGCGGCGGCGCGAGCGGTGGAGCGGGCCTTCGCCTCGATCGGCAAGCCCCTGCCCATCAACGTCGACGGCGCGATCGGCGCGATCCTGGCGGACCTGGGCATGGACCTCAAGGTGTTCAACGGCATCTTCATGATCGCGCGGACTCCCGGGCTCGTGGCGCACGTCGTGGAGGAGCAGACGCGCGAGAAGCCGATGCGCCGGATCGACCCCGTGAACCACGCCTACGACGGGCCGTCGCAGGCGAGGCCCGCGGGCACGGTGCGCTGAGCCTCCCAGGCCTCGGCGGCGGCGGTGTCGCCCAGGCCGCGGCAGGAGACGGCCATGTCGTCGATGAACGCCCGACGCCAGGGGAAGGTCGGCTCGCAGCTGCACAGGAACAGACCCCACGCCGGGAGCATGATCTCGCGTGCCTCGGCGAATCTGCTCTGCTGGACGAGCACCCGGCCCCTGGCGAGCAGAACCTGGGACATCTGGTCGGGGGAGATCGCGGCGCTGCGCCGGGCGACCTCGAGCGCTCGCTTCGAGAGCTCGTCGGCCTCGGCACGGAGGACTTCCGCGGCCGGTCCGGACTGGCCCCGGCTCAGCTCCAGTTGGCACAGGGCCAGCCCGCTGCGGGTGAGCGCGACGGCGTGGTGGTCCGGGCCCAGCAGTGCCTCGAGCGTGAGCGCTCCCTCCTGCCAGGAGGCAGCCGCGGCTTCGTAATCCCCGGCGAGGGTCTGGAACCACGCGAGGAACCGGAGCGAGCTCGCGTCCAGGAGGGGGTCGCGAATGGGCGCCGCACGGCGGATGGCGAGGGCACGCTGCGCGACCTCCACCGCCCGGGTCTCATGGCCCGAAAAGCCGAGGGCCAAGGCGGCCTCATCCAGGCAGAAGACCACCGACGAGTCCTGAGGGCCGAATCGCAGAGACAGGATGTCCGCGGCACGGAGGGCGGCGGCGGCGCGGTCGTCGTAGCGACCCTCGGCCTGCGCGGCGCGCATGAGAGACATCAACGCCCGCACGTGCGAGGGGTCGTCCTTGCCGAAGAGCGTGTCGTAGAGCAGTACCAGCCGGCGCAGGGCCTCCGTTCGGGGTGCGGTGGCGCCGGACGTGATGCGATGGACCGGGCTCGTGCGGCTGGGGATGGCGAGCAAGGGAAGGTCGGAGGCCAGTTCCGCCGCCGGGTCGTGCCAGACGGGCGAGAGTGCGTCCCACAGAGGGCCGGTGCGACGGCGAGAGGCGACGCTTGAGGCGTCGGCGAGCGAGGCCAGAAGGTCCGGGTCGTGCGTCGCGAGCGAGGCCAGGCGCGTGCGGAGCGCCGCGAGCACGAGGGGCTCCGCGTCCGCCGGGCGGTCCGCATCCAAGAGCGTGCGGCCTTTGAGGGCGGTCATGGAGGCGAGCGTGAGCGCCGCGGTGCGGCCCATCTCGCCCGAGAGTGAGGCGATCACGACGTCCGCCTCGCGGACGGCCTCTTCGGTGCGGCCCTGGGCCATCAGGATTCGTGCCAGGAGCGCGTGCGACCTGGAGAGGCCCTCGGCGGAGCCCCGGGCGAGACGCTCCTGCATCGACAGCGAGTCGCGGCAGGCCTGCTCGGCCTCGCCGAAGCGCTTGCGGACAAGCAGAACTCCCGCGAGCTGGTGCAACGTCTCCGCGATCTCGGGGTGCTCGGGGCCGAGGTCTTTCTTCAGGCGCAGCAGGCCGTGGCGCAGGGAGACCTCCGCGTACTGCACCATGGACTCGGACTTGCCGCTGCCAAGCCCGGTGTAGACCTCTCCCCACAGACGGCGGAGGGACTGATCGAACTCGGGCTCGTCGGCGAAATCGCCGGTCTCTAGGCGCAGGTACAGACGGTCAAGGCCGGCGGCGAGCTCGCGGGAGAGGTCCGGGTGGCTCGAGTCCGCCGCGGGGAGCGCCTCACCGAAAACTTCCGAGACGGCGCGGCTGCGGATGCGGTCGGCGCGGGCCTGGCGCCGCTGGAGCATCGCGGTGTGCTCGGCGTCGGCGGCGGAGGCGAGGCTCCACGCGACCGCGGCCCCGGCGGAGAGGATGAGCAGGCTCAAGGACGCCGCCAGGGCCAGGCGACGGCGGTTGACGACGACGGCCTTGCGGAGCAGGTACCACCCGCTCCCGCCCCGGGCGTCCACGGGCTCGCCCGCGAGGTGCCGCGTGAGGTCCTGGGCGAGGGCAGCGGCGGACTGGTAGCGGAACTCGCGGCGTTTCTCCATCGCGCGGGCGACGATCGCGGCGAGATCGGGATCCACGTCGGGGACGCGGTCGCGGAGCGGGACCGGGCGTGCCTCGCCGATGGTGCGGGCGATCTCCAGCAGCGAGCCCTGCAGGTCGTAGGGGAGCTGGCCCGAGAGCAGGCGATAGAGAATGACGCCCAGCGAGTAGACGTCGGTGAGGGCGTCGACGAGGTCGGGCCTTCCCTGGGCCTGCTCGGGGCTTGCGTAGGCGGGGGTGCCGGCGAACTCGCCGATGAGCGTGGTGTTGAGGCCTCCCCCGGCCTTTGCGATGCCGAAGTCAACGACGACGGGGCGGCCCTGTGGGTCGACGAGGATGTTGTCGGGCTTCAGGTCGCGGTGGATGACGCCGTTGAGGTGGGCGTGGTGCACCGCGACGCAGACGCTGGTGAACGTTGAGATGAGGGTGCGGCGCTGGTCGGCACGGGAGAGGCCGGCGGGCGTCCAGCGGTCGAAGGGCACGCCATCGATGAACTCCATGACGACCGCGATGCGTTCGTCCGCGAGGGTGCGGGACTCGTAGACCGCGACGATGTTCGGATGGTGGAGGCGAGCGACGATCTCCGCCTCACGTTCCGCCCTGGCGCGCTGCCGGGCGGAGCCGGAATCCCGGGTGCTGATGACCTTGATCGCGACGGTGCGCTGCGTGGACTCCTGCACCGCCTTGAAGACCACGCCCTGCGCGCCCGTGCTGAGCTCGGCGAGGATGCGGTACCCCGGCAGGCGAGGGGCGCCCACCGGCGCGAGGTCTCGGCCCGCGAGCGTGCCCACTCGCTTGAGAAACCCCGCATCGTCTTCCGCCGCCGCGAGACGCACGCGGCAGACCTCGCACGTCGCCAGGTGCTCCGCGTAGTCCGCGTGGTCCGCGTCCCCGCCCGCCAGGCGCTCCACCTGGGTGTCGGTCAGGCAGACCCCGCGGCTCACGCGTCCTCCTCGAAGGCCTCGGTCATCTGCTTCACGAGTTCCTTGAGGCTCTTGGTCAGCCGGCTCTTCGCCACGTAGACCTGGTCGACCGTCATCCCGCACTGCTGCCCGACCTCGGTGGCGGGGACGCCCCGCAGCGCCACCAGCTCGAAGGCGAGGAGGGTGCGGTCATCGACCGCGGACTGGTCGCGGAGCTGGGCCAGCGCCCGGGCGATGATCGCGCGGTCCCGCTCTTCGTCCCAGATGGGACGCAGGGAGACCTCGTCGGGCAGGTCCGACATGGCGCCTTCCTCGCCTCCCCGGGCGGCGTCGCGGCGCTTGCGCAGGCGCAGCGCCGTGTTGCGCGCGATCCCCAGGATCCAGGAGCTCAGCCGGCCCTTCGAGCGGTCGTAGCGCCCGTCTCGGTACGCGCACAGGAACTCGACCAGGGACTGCTGCGCGGTCTCGTCCGCGTCGGACTCGTTGAGGCCGAGCCGTCTCGCCAGCCCGGCGATGACGGGGCGATACCGCGCGTCCATCTGCGCCCACACCGGCTCGTTCGCGGGCTCCTTGAGCGCGTCGAGCAGCCTGGTGGTCGTGCGGGTTGCGAGGATGACTTGAGTGCCCGCCACGTGCTCAGTGTACCACGGGGTTCCCACAGAGGAACCCCGCCCGGCGCCGGGTTCGTCGAATGGCGCGGGTTATGGGGTGCCCGGCGAGTGCCTCGAGATGTAGCCCAAGGTCTTGGACTCCATGCCCGGGGCCACCATCTGCATCGCCCGGGCCTCGTTCATCGCCTGCTCGACGGGTATGCCTTTGTCCAGCACCCGGTACGCGACCCAGCCCGGGCCCACCCGGTTGCCGGTGCGGCAGTGCAGGGCGACGGCGTGGCCCGACTGCTCGGCGTCCACGATGGCCTTGCGTGCGGCGGCGATCTGGTCGTCGCTCAGGTCCGGGGCCTTGTAGGGCAGGTTGCAGTAGCCCAGCCCCGCGGCCTTGGCGGCGGCGGCCTCGTCAAAGTCCGGGTGCTCGGAGGGGGCACGGAAGTTGACGACGACGTCGCTCCCCTCCGCCTTGATCGCTTCGAGCTGTGAGGCGTCCGGCTGCGTGAGGAAGATGCGGTGCGGGGTGCCGCCGATGACGACCTCGGGCGGGGGTAGCGGGGTCTGTGCTGTGAGCCTGGCCGTGGGCTCAGCGGCGCTGCCGGAGCGGATCATGTCGGAAACGCCCCGGGAGTGGGCCCGCATGAGCAGGAGAGTCGCCGGGTCGTCGCTTGTCTCGATGATCTTGACCCCCTTCTCGGTGGGCGTGAGGTCGATGCGGACCAGCGTGTGGTTGTGGAAGAGATCCACGAAGACCGGGTCCCACGCACGAACGCGCTTGCCGCTGGACATGCGGGTGTGCATGGCCTTGGCGTGGTCGATGATCTTGGCCGCGACCGCGGGATCGTCGGATTCGGTGAGCGTCTCGATGGTTGTGGGCGTGTGGCGCACGATGCGCCGGATCTTGGCGTGGTTGTCCAGGAGTTCGTGCCAGATGAGCTGGTCGTACGCGAGGCTGCCGGGGGCTGCGTGGTCCTGGGGATCGGCGGCTTCCTGACGAGGCTGCGAGCAGGAGGCGCAGCCGAGCAGGGTGGAAAGTCCGGCGAGGTGGAGCATGGTGCGGGGTGCCATGGATGGATTCCGAGCGGCGGGCTGCCGCGGCGTAAAGGGGAGTGAATCGTAGACAATGGCCGCGGGTCGGGGCCTCCGCCCGGGGGCGGGGCGAACCCTGGCCGCGAAGGGGGCGTAGGATCATCTCGCTTACTTGTTGGAACAAGTAAATCGGAACTTTCCGGAACGGCGGGACATCAGGAGGCGCAGAAATGCAGAAGCGTGTGCGGGCGTGGGCGACGGTTGGCGTGACGGCGGCGGGGGTTCTTGCGGGCGGCGCGGGGCTGGGCGCGATGGGCCTGATGGGCGAGCAGCCCGCCAAGGCGGACGCGAAGGCCCCGGTGAGCGCCGCGTGGAAGGTGGATTCGGTGCACTCCAACGTGGTGTACCGCATCACCCACCTCGGGGCGTCGAGCCACTACGGGCTGTTCTTCAACCCCACAGGAACGCTGGACCTGGATCCCGCGAACGCCGCGGGCGCCTCGATGGAGATTACTGTTCCCCTCTCGGGGCTGAGCAGCGGGGACGCCAAGCGTGACCAGCACCTGAAGAGCCCGGATTTCTTCAGCACCGAGGAGTTCCCGACGATCTCCTTCAAGTCCACCGGCTTCAAAAGCGCGGGCGAGGGCGCCTTCGACGTGACCGGCGATCTGACCATGCTGGGCAAGACCAAGCCCGTGACCGCCCACCTGACGGTCGTGGGACGGGGCAAGGGCATGGGTGGGGACGAGGTCATGGGCGTGGAGGCGACCTTCACGATCAGGCGCTCCGACTGGGGCATGACCAAGTACGTGAAGGAGGGCGCGCTGGGCGACGAGGTGAAGCTCATCGCGGCGCTCGAGACGCACCGCAAGTAAGATGTGCAGCCGGGCCTCGCCCTCAGCGGGGCACCGGTCTTGGTCCGATGGTGGGGCCGCGGGTTGCAAGGGGGTGCGCACGTGGATGAAACACGGGCTCTTGTGGGCGGAGTCGTGGTGCCGCTGGTGCTGAGCACCCTGGGGCTCCTGATCGTGTGGTGGGGTTCGGCCAGGCGGGGCCGGCGCTGGGGAGAGGATGAGGCGGCGCAGCGCCGGGACCGTGCGCGCGTCGTGGCCTCTTCCTGGGTGATCGCGCTCGCGGCGGTTGCTGGCGTCCTCGTGGGATTCTGGAGGAGCGACTGGCCCCCGACCGGCGCTCGCGGATGGTTGCCGGTCGTTCTCGCGGGCGTGGCGGTGCTGGCGGCGGGGGCGGGTCTGCCCCGGATCGGAGCCGTGGTCGCGCTCGCCTGCCCGGTTCTGCTGGGGGCGGGGCTGTGGCTGATCGCGCGGAACAAGGTGAAGAACACCTGGGGCCCGTGGGAGGCCGCGGCGTGGATCGGGGTCTGTGCCGTGCTGGTGACATTGGCCTGGGCGGTCCTGACCAAGGCCGGGCGCAGCCGCGGGTGGTACCCGTGGCTCCTGCTGGTGGGGGTGGGCATCTGCGCGTCGGTGACGATCGTGCTGACGGGGCACATCGACCCGGCGCTCATGGCGGGCGGGGTGTGCGGCGTGCTGGGCGGAGGCGTGCTCGCGGGGTTCTTCAGGCCCCGGGTGCGGGGCGGGGCCGGGGTTGGCCTGGCGGGCGCGTCGCTGGGCGTGCTCATGTTCTACGCATGCGCTCTCGGTACGACACCGGTGGCCTGCGGTGTGCTGATCGTCATGGCGGCGCTGGTCGCCGGGCTGGTGAGCCCGGACGACACCGCGGGAGCCGTGGGCGCCAAGGGACGGCTGGTGCGGGCACTCGCGCCGGTGGCGCTCGGGGCGGCGTCGGTGGTGATCGCTCTGCTGAATCAGCCGGCGTAGCCGGGACACTCCCCGGGGCACCGGGAGCGCCCGCTACCATCGGCGAACATGAGCCGCGTGAACGTTGTGCAGACTGCGATGGGCCTCTTCCAGGCCGGCAAGCCCGATGACGCGAAGGCGGCGCTGCGCAAGCACCTCGCGAGAGCCCCGGGGGACGTCGCGGCGCTCAAGTTGCTGGGGGCGCTGCACGGCGAGCTGCACGAGGACGAGGAATCGCTGGCGGTGATGCAGCGAGCGGTCGCGGTGGCTCCCAAGGACGCGGAAGCCCGCTTCATGCTGGGCAACATCGCGACGATCGTCAGGCGGTACCGCGTGGGGGCCGAGGCATACGAGAAGACCGTGGCGCTGCAGCCCACGAACCTGCAGGCGTACGACGGCCTCGCGAAGTGTCTCGTGAGCCTGGGCGAGTTTGACCGGGCGATGGCGTGGTACGAGCGGGCGATCTCGCTGGCCCCCGGAAACACCGACACGTACCACCAGATGGGCACCACGCTGGCGCTGCTGGGGCGGGTGCAGGAAGGGATGGCGGCGGCGCGGCGCGGGCTCGCCCTTCGGCCCGACGACCCGGCGCTCCTGGAGTTTGTGGTCTATTACCAGAACTTCATGGACGACGTGGACCCGCGCCGTCACCGCGAGGAGCACGCGGCATTGGGGCGGGGCGTCGCGGCCCGGATCGGTGCGGGGGGCGGGTTCCGCAACAGGATGGACCCCGAGAAGCCCCTGAGGGTGGCGTTTCTTTCCGCGGACTACTACTTTCACGCGTGCGCGTTCTTCCTCCAGGGGCCGCTGCGGGAGTTTGACCGGTCGAGGCTGCTGCCCTTCCTGTACGCACATCCCACGAAGCGTGACGAGTACACCGAGCTCATGAAAGGGCTGGGCGAGTGGCGGGATGTCAGCGGCATGAAACCCTGGGAGATCCGGGCCCAGGCGGAGCGGGACGGCATCGACGTGATGATCGACTGCGCGGGGTGGACGGACCGCCTGAACATGGAGTGCTGCGCGCTCCGCCTCGCCCCCGTGCAGGCGACGTACCTCGGATATCCGAACACCACGGGCGTGCCGGGGGTTGACTACCGCATCATCGACGCGCAGACCGACCCTCCCGGCAGCGAAGATCAGTGCACGGAGCGGCTTGCGAGGCTGGAAGAGTGCTTCCTGTGCTTCGAGCCCCCGGTGGGCGCGCCCAGGCAGCAGGGCGAGCCTCCGTGTTGTGCGCCCGGGCCGGGGGGAGAGCCCAGGCCCGTCACCTTCGGCACGTTCAACCGCATGATGAAGGTGGGAGATCGGGCGCTGGAGACCTGGGCGCGCGTGCTGCGGGAGGTGCCCGGGAGCCGCCTGCTGATCAAGATCCAGATCGCCGCGGAGGAAGTGGCGCCGAGCTTCATCGCGAAGTTTGAGAGGCTGGGAGTCTCGCGGGACAGGATCATCACGAGTGAATGGGCGAAGAAGCCGGGCGAGCACTTCCCGATGTACCGGCGGATGGACATCGCGCTGGACAGCTTCCCGTACAACGGCACGACCACCACCTGCGAGGCGCTGTGGAGCGGCGTGCCGGTCGTGGCGCTCGCGGGGCGTACGCACCGGGCGCGGGTGGGGGTGAGCCTTTTGCACGCCATCGGAGCCCCGGAACTCGTCGCGAAGAGCGAGGACGACTATGTGCGGATCGCGGCGGGGCTGGCGGGCGATCGGGCCAGGCTGCGGGAATACCACGCCACCCTCAGGGGCCGCATGGAGCGGAGCCCGCTGATGGACGCGAAGGGGTTTGCCCGGAGGTTTGAGGCGCTCGTGCGGGGAATGTGGCGCGAAGCCTGCGGGAGACTCGGCCCATGATGGGCCCGGGCCCGCTGGATCAGGCGCAGGCACTCCTGCGGACCGGGCAGGCGCTCAGAGCACGGGAGCTCCTCCGGTTTGCACTGCTCAGGAACGCCAAAGACCCGGCCCTGCTCCGCGGGATGGCGGCGGCGGAGCTCGCGTGCGGCGACGTGAAGGGCGCGATCTCAGCGGGCGAGCGGGCGCTGGACGCGGCCCCAGGCGACCTCGCGTCCATCGACTCGCTCGGGCGGATCATGCTCGAAGCGGGCGAGGCCGCCGGGGCTTGGAGCGTGTTCGCCCGGGGTGTGGCGGCGCTGCCAGGCAGGGCCGAGCCCTATTGGCTGTGGCTGCAGGCTGCGATCCGGGCCGGGTGCATCCCCCGCGCGGTGGAGACGGGCAGGATGGGCGTCGCGGCCCTGCCTGAGAATCGCGACCTGCTGGAACTGCTCTGCTACGCGATGAACTTCGACGACGGCACCGACCCGGCCGAGCATGCGGCGTTGCACAGCAGGCTCGGCGACCTGGTGCACCGTGCAAGGATGTCGGGGACGACGCTGCCGCCCCCGGTCTTTTTCAACTCGCGAGACCCGGGCCGCAGGCTGCGGGTGGCGTTTCTCTCGGGCGACGTGTGGTTTCACGCGTGCGCGTTCTTCCTGGGCGCGCTGGTCACGGGGGTTGATCGCGACCGGATGGACCTCGTGATGTACGCGGCGAATGAGATGGACGACACCAGCCGCGCATTCGCGAGAGCGCTGCCATACTGGGACTGCTCGCGGGCGAGCGCGGACGACATCTGCGCACGGGTCCGGGCGGACGGGGTGGACGTGCTGATCGAGTGCAGCGGCTGGACGAAGTGCGGCAGGCTGCCCGCGCTCTCGCCCCGCGGGGCGCCCGTGCAGGTGAGCTGGCTTGGCTACCCGAACACCACGGGCCTGCCGGAGGTGGACTGGCGCCTGGTTGACGCGCTGACGGACCCGGCCGGCGCTGAGGCGTGGCACCGCGAGAGGCTGCTGCGGATGGAGGGCTGCTTCCTGTGCTATCAGGCGGCGGCGGAAACTCCCGGCGAAGCACTGTCGGAGCATCTTTCGGGCGGGGCCGCGCCGCTCACCTTTGGCAGTTTCAGCCGGCTGGCCAAAGTGCAGGACGGCTGCATGAGGCTGTGGGCGCGGGTGCTGGAAGCGTGCCCGGGTTCGCGGCTGATGCTGAAGACCGATGCCAGCCGCGCGGCGCGTGCGGAGGCGGAGCGGCGCTGGGCGGGGGCGGGCGGCGACCCGTCGAGGCTGGTGTGGGCGCCGTACGAGCCGGACCCTGCCAGGCACCTCGAAGCGTACCGGCGAGTAGACATCGCGCTGGATGCGTGGCCCTATCACGGCACGACGACCACGTGCGAGGCCATGGTCATGGGGGTGCCCGTGGTGACGCTCGCGGGGCGGTTGCACCGCTCGCGGGTGGGCGTGAGCCTGCTGACCGCCGCCGGCGTGCCGGAGCTGGTGGCGCGGGACGCGGACGAGTTCGTGAGGCTCGCGGCGGACCTGGCGCGAGACGTGCCCCGGCTCACGGAGTATCACCGGACTTTGCGCGGGCGGATGCTGTCGTCGGCGTTGTGCGACGCACGCGACTTTGGCCGCAGATTCGAGGAGGCGATCCGCGGCGCGTGGGGCGCGTGGTGCCGGGGCGGTACGATCGGGGCATGAACGCCGCCGCCGAGATCGCAGAAGCGCACCGCCTGGTCCTGAGCGGGGATGCGCCCGGCGCGCGGGCGGCGTTGGACCGGGCAATAGTGCGAGCGCCGCGAGATGCCCGGCTGATGCACGCCAGGGCGCAGGTCGAGTTTCACGCGGGAGACCTAGCGGCGGCGGAGCACTGGCTTGCACGGGCGACGGCGGCGTCGCCTGGGGACGCGACGCTCCGCAGCGATCATGCGAAGGTGCTCTGGGGGCTGGGAAAACTGGACGACGCGGCGGCGGCGTTCGGGGCCGTGGTGCGCTCGGCGCCGGCAGACCTGGACGCGAGGCTCAGCCTCGTGCAGGTGCACCTGGAGCGAGCGGACTTTGCCGCCTCGTGGGCGGGGTTGGAAGACGCGGTGCGGGCCGTGCCCGGCAATCCTGAGGTCTATCGCCGCTGGTCTGAGCTCGCGGTGCGAGCGGGTGAAGTGGACGAGGCGCTGCGGATCGCAAGGCTGGGCGTGGCGGCGTGGCCCCGCGACGTCGGGTTGCTGGTGCAACTCGCCTCGACGATGAACTTTGCGGACGGCGTGGACGCGGACGAGCACATGGGCGTCATCAAGCGCCTCGCGGCGGCGTCGGGCCGGGGCGGGCCCGAGCGGACCTTCGCGAACGTGCGCGACCCGGAGAAGAGGCTGACGGTCGCGTTCCTCTCGCCGGACTTCCGGTTTCACGCGTGCGCGTTCTTTCTCGCGGGCCTGCTGAGCCGAATGGACTCCGGCCGTGTGCGGGTGCTGGCGTATTCCACGGGGCGCCCGGACGGCGTGACGGGGGCATTCTCGCAGCTCTGCGAGCTGCGTGAGATGTCGGAGTGGACGCACGCGAGGATCGCCGCCGCCGCGGAGCAGGATGGCGTGGACATCGCGGTGGACTGCGCTGGGTGGTCCGCGGGTTCGAGGCTTGAGGCGATGATCCCTAGGCTGGCGCCGGTGCAGGTGACGTACCTGGGGTGGCCCCACACGACGGGCTCGACATCGCTCGACTGGCGGATTGTGGACGCCGTGACCGATCCGCCCGGTGCAGAGGCGTGGGCGACTGAGAAGTTGCTCAGGCTGGATCGCTGCTTCGTGTGCTTCGCGATGCCGGACCACACGCCGGAGCCGGCGCTGTCTCCATCACTACGTACCTACTCGAAGGGCGGGTCGATGGGGCCCGTGACGTTTGCGAGCTTCAACCGGCTGGAGAAGGTACAAACGGCGGCGCTGCACGCCTGGGCGCGGATCCTGGGGCGTGTGCCGGGCTCAAGGCTGCTCATCAAGGCGGCGCCGTTCTCCGGGGTGAGAGCGAGCTTTGAGCGGCGCTTTGCGGGCGAGGGGGGGGATGCGAGCCGCGTGGACTGGGCGGGCTTTGAGATGGACCCCTCGGCGCACCTGCGGGCCTTCCACCGGGCGGACATCGCGCTGGACCCATTCCCGTACAACGGCACGACGACCACCTGCGAGGCGCTGCTGATGGGTGTGCCCGTGGTAGCGCTGCGCGGCGAGTCTCACCGGGCTCGTGTGGGCGCCAGCCTGCTGGCGAGCGCGGGCCTTGGAGACCTTGTCGCGGCTTCGGAGGACCAGTACGTGGAGATCGCCGCGGGGCTGGCCTCGGACCCGGCGAGGCTCCTCTCGCTGCACAAAGGCACGCGAAGCGCGATGCTGAACTCCCCGGTGTGCGACGCGTCCGGGTACGCCCGTGACTTTGAGCACGCCCTGCGGGGGGCGTGGCGGGCCTGGTGCGGGGGGGCCATGTGAGCCAACTCGTCGCCCAGGTCCTGAAGGTGGAGCAACTCCTTGCTTCGGGCAAGGCTCAGGAGGCGCTGGCGCTCGCGCAGCGGCTGCTGCCCAAGGGGCCGGGGGACCCCGGGCTGAACAGCCTGATGTCGCTGGTGCTGCTCCGGCTCGGAAGGCACGAGCAGGCGGAGTACTACGCACTGCGAGCCCAGGGGGCGGAACCGGGCAGCGCCGCCCTCATGGTCAACCTCGCGATGGTGCTGCAGGCCCGCAGGAAGCAGGTGGAGGCGCTCGCCTGGTTGCGGCGCGCGGTAGAGGCCGCCCCCACGGACGCCAAGGCCCGGCTCGCCCTTGCGAACACGCTGATGGACATGCACGACGCGCCCGCCGCCGCGGAGCATCTGCGCGCGGCGCTCGCGCAGGGTCCGGACGCGCAGGTGGCGGTGTCCTACGCGGGCGCGCTGCTCACGATGGGGTACATCGAGGAGGTCGTGGAGTTCACCAGGGGCGCCATACGCGCCTATCCGGGGGAGGCGATGCTGGTCGCGGGCCTGCCCGCGGCCTTGACGTACCTCTACGGGGTGGACCCGGCGGAGATCGCGTCAGCGCACCGGGCCTATGGGGAGCTGATGGACCGGCTCAAGCCCGATGTGCGATTCGAGCACGCGGGCAGCCGCGACCCGGCACGCCGACTGCGCGTGGGCCTGCTCTCGCCGGATCTGCGCCAGCACTCGGTGTCGTTCTTCATCGAGCCCTTCATGGAGCACCACGACCGCGCGGGGATCGAGCTGCTGGTGTATTCCGGCACCCGCGACCCGGACCGGGTGACGCAGCGGCTGCGAGCGCACGCCTCGGTGTGGCGGGAAACGGCGGACCTCTCGGACCTGCAGCTTGCGGAACGGGTGAACGCCGATCGCGTGGACGTGCTCATCGAGCTCGCGGGGCACACGCTGGGGAACAACCTGCCCGCGATGAACCTGAAGCCCGCGCCGGTGCAGGTGACGTACTGCGGCTATCCGGACACCACGGGGCTGCGGAGCGTCGACTACCGGATCGTCGACTCGCTCACGGACCCGAACACGCCCGGGGTGAACGCTCTGGCGACCGAGAGGCTGTGGAGGCTTGACCCGTGCTTCCTGTGCTATCGCCCGCTGGCGGACGCGCCGGAGCCGGCGAGGGTGGGCGCGGGGCCTGTGTTCGGCAGCTTCAATGCCAGCCGCAAGATCAACAGGGGCCTCATTGCGCTATGGTCGAGGCTGCTGCGTGAGGTGCCCGGTTCCCGCCTGGTGCTGAAGTCCTTTGACTTCAGGTCCAAGGGAGCGGCGGAGCGGATCCGCGATGGGTTCGAAGCGGAGGGCGTGGGGGCGGAGAGGCTGGAGTTTCTCGCCGCCACAGCGACGCTCGCGGAGCACCTGGCGCTCTACTCGGGCATGGACGTGGCGCTGGACGCGTTCCCGTACCACGGCACGACGACGACGTGCGAGGCGCTGTGGATGGGTGTGCCCGTGGTGACGCTCGAAGGGCGCACGCACGCGGGACGCGTGGGCGTGAGCCTGCTCACTAACGCCGGGGTTCCTGAGCTGATCGCTCGGAGCGAGGACGAGTACGTGTCGCTGGCGGCGGGGCTCGCGCGGGACCACGGCCGCATCGAGCAGTACAGGCGGACGCTGAGGGGGAAGATGGCGGCGTCCGCGCTCTGCGACCCGCGCGGATTCTGCGGGCGGTTCGAGGGCGCGATCCGCGGCATGTGGCGGGCCTACTGCGGCGCTACTGCAGGTTGACGGGCATCACGACGTAGAGGAAGTCGTTGCCTGACTTGATGAGCCCGGGCTTGTTCGTCGCCTTGAGCTCGAGGATGACCTGAGGCTCGGTGAGGACCTTCAGCGCCTCGACAAGGAAGGTGGGGTTGAAGCCGATCTCCAGGTCGTCGCCGTCGTAGCCCGCGAGATCGACCTTCACGTTGGCCTCGCCCATCTCCGGGGCGCGGCTGGAGAGCTCGAGCGAGCGGGCCTTGCCCTTGAAGGCCATGCGGACGCCACGAGACTCTTCGTTGGTGAGGAGCGCCGCCCTGCGGACGGCGGAGGTGACGACGTCGCGGTCGAAGGTGACCTTCTTGTCGTTATCGCGGGGGATCACATCCTCGTAGGGGGGGAAGGCGCCCTCGACAAGGTTGCTGACGAGCACCGCCCGGCCCGGGCTCGCGGGCGTCCCGAAGCTGAACAGAATCTGGTTGTCGGTGATCGCGATCTGCACGTGCTCCTCGTGCTCCTGGATCAACTTCTGGAGCATGACCAGGGCCTTGGAGGGGACGATGCAGGAGACGGCCTTGGCGTCCTTCTCGGCGGCGGCGAGGTTCGCGCGGGCCAGCGCCAGGCGACGCCCGTCGGTCGCGACGAACTCCAGGCGCTTCCCGTCACGCTTGATGAGCACGCCGTTGATCGCGTAGCGGCTGTTCTCGCGGGCGGTGGCGAACAGGGTGCGGGAAACGAGCTCCGAGAGGGAGCCCGCGGGGTGGGTCATGACGGCCTTGGCCTTAGCGGAGCCGCTCCCGCTGACCGCGCCCGCAAAGTCCGGGATGGGCGGGAAGTCGGTGGCGGGGTAGCCGAAGACCTTGAAGTGCGCGTCGACCCCACGGATGTGGACCGCCTCTCCCTCGGACTCGAGCGTGAGGGTGGGTTCGTTCTCCTCGGCGGAGACGATCTGGCGGAGCTTGTCGGCGGGGATGAGGACCTCGCCGGGGGTCTGCACGTCGACCTTGGAGAGGGACAGCTTGAGGGCGACCTCGGCGTCGGTGGCCGCGAGGGTCAGCTCGCCCGCCCCGCCCTGCTTGGTCGCGGAGATCTTGACGCACGTGAGCTGGGGCTTTGGGGTTCTGGACGCGACCGCGCCGGAAACCAGGTTGATGCCGTCGAGCAGGGCGCCGCGATCCACAATGACCTTCATCCGCACACTCCCTTTTGATGAATGGGGGAGTGTATCAGGGATGGGGCCGGGGCGGGCCGTGCGGGGCCGGCTCTGGTGTTACTTCCCGCTGCCGGCGGGGGCGGGTTTGGGCGCGTCCTTCGGGGCGTCCTTGACCTTCTTTTCGAGGTTCCCGAAGTAGTGCTTGACGGCGTCGTGGTACTCGCGGGGGACCTGCATGCCGTCGATGGCTTCCGCGGCTTCCTGGGCGGAAGAGGCGACGACGGACTCAAACTGGGCCTTGGCCTCGCCCCGGACCTGCTCGCCCTGGACCAGGCGGCTGCCGATGATCGGTCCGCCCACGTTGTCGACCTTGGCCTTGGACTTGTCGATCTTGTAATCCACGGGGGATGACTCGGGGCTGGCGCCGTTGCCACGGCCCGGGCCGCCGGTCCCCTGGCCAAGCTTGCGGCTGGTGCCCTCGCGGAAGGCGCCCTGGCCCTGCCCCTGGCACTCACCGGGCTGGTCGCCGCCCATGCACTGGCCGGCCATGTCGGCGAGCTGCTTCTTGGCCTCGTCGAGGGCCGCGTCGAGGTTCTGCATGTCGCTCTCGATCATCTCCGCCTCGGAGAGTGCCTTGGAGAGCTCGCTCATCCCCTCCATGCCCTCCTGCTGCAGTCCCTCCTGGCTCATGCCCTGGGCCATCTTGGAGAGGCTCTCGCTCATCTTGTCGCACATGCCCTGAGACTGCAGGGCGGACTTGGCCATCTCCATGAGCTGCTTCTGCTGCTCGGGGGTCAGGTTCTTGGCCCGCTCCAGGGCCTGCTTCAGGTCCTCGGGGTTGCCGGTGGAAGCCTTCTTGGCGAGTTCCTCCGCGGTCTTCTTGTCCAGGCCCTGCTGCTCGAGCTTCTTGGCGAGGTCCTGCTGGTCGTTGGCCAGCTTCTCGAGCTGCTTGGCCAGGTTCTCCATCTGCTTCTTCGCCTCGGCCCTCTCCTCGGGGTTCATCTGGTCGTTGGCGAGCTGCTTGGAGAGCTCCTGCAGCTGCTCCTGGGCCTTGTTGAAATCGCCCTTGGCGAGCTGGCGCGTGAACTCGTTGAGCGGGCCTTGGCCCGGCTGCTTGAGCTGGCGCATGGCCTCCTTGAGCGCTTCGATCTGTGCCGCCTTCTCGCCTTCCTTCTGGGTCTCGAGCTTGTCCGCGAGGTCGGTGAGCTTCTTGACAGCGGCGCGGCGCATCGCGTCGGGGTCGGTCATGTCGGGCTTCTGCTCGGCCGCCTCATTGAGCGAGGGTTCTTCCACGAACTCGACCTTGGCCTTGGCCAGCAGCTCGCGGATCTTGTCGTCGTTCTTCTGGATCTCGGCCTTGACCTGCTGGACCTGCTGAACCTTGCGGACCTCCTCGTTCTTCTTGGTGTTGTGCCCGAAGGGATCCCAGGAGTCGGGGATCGCGTACCACGCCAGCACCAGCGCGAGCCCGGTCGCGAGGGGCGCGGGCCAGGCCTTGGGCGCTTCCATCGGGATCGCGCGGTCCACACGCACGCCCGCGGCGGTGCGGGACGCGGACTCGACCACGGCGCGGCACCAGGGGTCGTCGGTCTTTTCCACGTACAGCGCGGTGCTCAGCGCTTCCTTCAGCCCGGCGCGCTCGTCCAGCTCGCGGGCCACCGCGAGGGTCTGCTTGCGCCGCAGGAGCGAGATCATCGCGGTCAGCAGCACCACGCCCGCGCCCGAGAACAGGAAGATGCGGGGCCACAGGGGCTCGAACGTGGCCCCGAGCGCGAACAGGCGCTCGACCAGGCGCGTCACGATCAACCCGGCGAGCGCCGCGGTGAGGACCACCGCCAGCACGCGGAATGAGTCGATGGCGATCAGTCGCCAGAACGCCTTGCGCACAACCCTGCGGATATCGCCCATGGGCCCCTCCGATCGGTTCGCGAACAGGGTACACCGGCTATCGACCGGGGCCCAGCCCCGATCCAGCCCCTATCCCGCCCCAACCAAGGGTGATACCGATGGCGCGGGCTCCGGTTTCGACCGGGTGACCGATCGGTTACGCTGGCGGATGAGGATGATCAACAAAACCCTTACGGCGCCATGGATAAACCGGTTCGGGGCTGAGCGGGCCTTTCGCGCGCAGTCGGACCGGCTGCCGCGGGGCGAGGCGGTGCACCTGATCTTTGCCGCGGCGTTCTGCGCCTCGGTGGGCCTGCCCATGACTGCCCCGGAGATCGGCGTGTGGGTGCTGGTGTCGATCTGGCTGATCGGGCTGGTGGCGGTCCGGGGGACTCAGAAGTACGTCCTGCTCCAACCCGTCACGCTCTTGGGGCTGGCGTTCGCGGCGTGGACGGCGATCGGCCTTTTCTGGACCCCTGACCGGGTGAGGGGGCTGGAACAATGGGGCGCGCTCCGGTTCGGGTTGGCGGTGCTCGCGATATGGCCCGTGCTGCGATGGCGGGGCATCCTGATCGGGGCGATGGCGGTCGGGTGTCTCGCGGGCAACGTGGCTCAGGTCGTGGTGTGGTGGGCGGAGCACGAGGGTGTGGACTGGCTGGTCCCGGGCTTCGTGGATCATGGCCCGGGGCGCGTGGGTGGGTGGTGGCCACCTGTGTACGCGGGGCTGGTGCTGGTCACGGCGCTGGGGCTGCACCTGCCGGCGGGGCTCATGGGCAGGGGCTGGCAAAGGTGGGCCGGGCTCGCGGGTGCCGCGGTGAGCCTCGCGGGCATCGGCGTCACCGGCACGCGCGGGGCGTGGATCGCGGCGGCGGGGCTGATCGTGCTGTGCGCGGGTGCGGCCGTTCTGCGGGCTCGCGCCTGGAAGCCGGTGATCGCCGCGGCGATTGTCTCGCTGGTGGTGGGTGCCGGGGTGTGGGTCAGCGTGGGCGACGTGCTGTCCGCGCGCGTTTCGGCGGTGTGGACCGAGGCGAGCCGGGCGCTGAAACAGGACGATTACAACTCGGACAACGGGCTGCGTGTGCTCATGGCGATCTGGGCCGTGGACGCGGTGGGCTCCGACCCGGTCGCGGGTGTCGGCGCGGGCGGCTATTCGGCGTGGGTGGCGGCGCACGCGGATCGGCGCGATGCGGCGGCCTTCGCCCGCTTTCGCGGGAGCGACCACGGGCACTGCCACAACGCCATTCTGCAGGCGGCGGCGACCGGGGGCGTTGTCGGGGCGCTCCTGCTGCTGGCGTGGGTGGGCGCGGGGGTGCACGCCGGGATGCGGGCCGGCGTCGGATATGCCCAGGGGCCCGCGTGGGCGCTGGTGGGGCTCCTGCTCATGGTGCCGTTCGACGCGTGGCAGGTGAACGGGCAATCGGCGGCGGTGCTCGGGGTACTGCTGGCGCTCTGCCCGGGATGGCTTCCTCCCAGGGTGGGCGAGTGGGTCACTCCGCGCGCTTGAAGAGGTCGAGAAAGCGGTCCTCGAAGCGGCGAAAGAGGCCGGTGCGGTCGAGTTCCTGCTTCAGATTCACGACCTTGGCCCGGTCGCGGCGGGCCTCGGCGAAAAGACGCTCGATGCGGTCCAGCGTCGCGGGGTCCGGCTCGGACGGCGCGTCCTTGGGCTCGCGGTCGGGGGGCGGGGTCGCCTCGCTCGCGATCTCCTCTTCTTCGTCGGTGTCGACGGATGTTTCTGCCTGGAGTTTCAGAAGAGACTCTTCCATGGCCTCGGCGTGGCGGGCGAGTTCGTCCAGGTCCAGATCCAGGCGAGAGAGCACACAAAAGGCGTCAAGCACGGCCTTGGCCGCCTTCGGGTTTCCCACACCCGCGGCGTAGTAGGGAATCTCTCCGAGCAGGCACAGTCCATCGAGGGAGCGCTGCGCCGCGGCTCCGAGCAGCACGCCGTTGAGCCCGCCGATCTGCCCGTCGTTCATGACCTGTACCTCAGCGCGCAAGATCTCGTCGAGGAGCGAGCCCGACGTGGCGGCGCCGAAGACGCGGGGCTGCTGACGCGGGTCCATGGGCGTGGACATGGACGCGAAGGTGATGACCCGGTTGATGCCGTATTCCTCGGTGTGCTCGAGCAGTCCCTGCGCGAGCGCGAAGACGCCGTGGTCCGGCTGGGCCTCGCCCAGGAACACGGTGAGGTCCAGGGCCGGGTTGGGCTCTGGCATGCGGAAGAGCAGGCTGCGGGGCTGGCGGGGCGTGGTGATGACGCCCTTTTCGATCTCCACGTCTTTGATGTCGAATAGGCCGGGCGTGCCGAGTTCCGCGACGGGGCGCAGCGCGAGCTTCTGGATGAGGTACCCGGCGGCGATGACGGCGACGTTGCCCATGCCGGGCCACGCGGCGACGAGCCACTTGCGCTGCGAGGACGCGGGCGGGGGCGTGGGTTCGGCGGGCGAGCCGCCTGGGCTGGACATCGCGGTAGCCTAGCGGGTCTGAGCTTCGGCCGCGAGCGGCTATTTCCCGGCGGCCTTCTTCCCCAGTACTTTCGCGATGTCAAAGTCGATGAAGTCGGCGTGGTGGAAGATCCACGACTCGATGGTGCGGTCCACCTTGTCGCCCTCGTGCGAGTGGGTGGCGATGATGTGCATGACCTCCGCGGGGATGTGGTGCTTGTAGCAGAGCGCCACGCCGCTGAACGGGTGGCGGAGCATGTCACCGAAGCGGCCCTTGATGACCTTGCCCGAGGCATCCTTGTCGAACTCGAGCATCTTGCCCACGTCGGCGAGGAGTGAGCCCGCGATGAGGTGGTCGAGGTGGATGGGGACGCGCGAGCCGAAGACCTCGCGGAGGACGCCCGTGATGGCGATGCACTGCTTGCAGCAGGAGTTGAGGTGCTCGACGAAGCGGAGGTCGATGTTGCCCGCGAGGAGGGTGAAGGGGATGGCGCGGATCTCGTCGAAGGTCCAGCCCTTCCCGCCGCAGCCGGAGTTGAGGGCCTCGTTCCAGACGGCGGCGACGTTGTCGCGCAGCGCCCTGTCCTGGATGTCCATCAGGTTGGGGAAGAGCGTGGCGATGTCAGCGGTGGTGTGCGTGGGCATGACCAGAGGGTAGCGGCCGGGGCCCTCCCGCGCTGTGATCAGTCCCAGGGGCGGAGCGCCGCGGCCCGCGTCACCAGGGCCCGGATCGCAGGGTCCTCGGCGTCACCGGGCGAGTCAACGCGGGCGAACCGTTTGAACTTGCCGGTGCCGGTGAGGCGCGAGCCCGGGTCCTCGAGCAGGCTGCCATGGATGAACGAGAGGAGTACGCGGCCCTTCTTGACCTCGATCATGCAGATGTTGCCGCCGATGGCGCCGAAGTACGCGTCGGCGTGGTAGTAGCAGAGCACGCGAAACCTGATGGCCTCGGAGGCCATCGGTGCGGCGCTGAGCACGCTGCGGCGGAGCGCCCGCACCGTGCG
Organism: Phycisphaerales bacterium; assembly: GCA_020853975.1. Taxonomy (GTDB): domain Bacteria; phylum Planctomycetota; class Phycisphaerae; order Phycisphaerales; family UBA1924; genus RI-211. Next base: position 8,611 of record JADYXW010000026.1, on the reverse strand, counting down.
ATGGGATTTCGCGGGCTCGCCCGCCGGGTGGAGCGAGAGGTCGGCCCGGCTGAGGCCGGTTGGGGTCGTTGTTCGGGGCACAGGGGGTCCGTGCCCCTAGTCGCGGGCGGTGTGGTCGGCCCTTGGAGGCGGGCACTCGGAGAGGAGTGCGTCCACAGCGTCGAGCAGGTCGTCCATCGCGAAGGGCTTGGCGAGGAAGCGGGTGTGTGCCGTGAGGTCGGGGGAGAGCGTGGGCATCGCGCCGCCCGAGGTGAGCAGGCACGGGATCGAGGCGGAGCGCGTGCGGGCGTGGGCGAGGCACTCGGGGCCGGCGACCGAGGGGAGGTCGATGTCGAGCATGAGCAGCGCGAGGTGCTCCGCGTGGCGGTCGATCGCCTCGATCACGCCCCGGCCATCGGCAGCGGGGATGATCTCATGCCCGCGGCTACGGAGGATGTGGCAGATCACGTCGCGGACGCCTCCGTTGTCCTCCCCGACGAGAATCAGGCCGAGTTGGCGAGAGTACTTGGGCGCGGCTGCCGCGGCGGGGGCGGCGGGGGCGGCGGGGGCGCGATCCGCGGGCAGCCAGATGCTGAATGTCGAGCCGTGTCCCGGGCTGGAAGCGACGGTGATCGACCCGTGGTGGTCCTCGATGATGCTCCGGGAGATCGTGAGGCCCAGGCCGCTGCCCCGGCCCTGAGGCTTGGTGGTGAAGAAGGGCGTGAAGATCTTGTCGCGAACCTCGTTGGACATGCCGTTGCCGGTGTCGACGATGTCGATGCTGATGCCCTCGGCGCCGGTGGGGCCGGCCCGCGGGCGGGCCGCGATACGGAGGTGGCCCCCCCCCGGGCATGGCGTCCCTCGCGTTGATGGCGAGGTTGAGGATGGCCTGTTTGATCTGGGACGCGTCGACGGTGCAGACCAGGCCGCTCACAAGCGAGGTGTCCAGGTGCACGCGGACCGACCGGGGCAGGACGCCCTTGATGAGCTCGACCGATTCCGTGAGGAGGGGCGCGATCGCGACGGGCCGGCGGTCGGAGGGTTTGGCGCGGGCCAGGCTGAGCATGGAGCGCGTCAGCCCCCGGGCGATCTTCCCTACGGATTCGATGCCCGAGATCGGCCCGGCAAGCTCTGGAGGGGCCGAGGCCCGGGCGATCGCGGCGTGCCCCAGGATCGCGGTCAGGATGTTGTTGAACTCGTGGGTGACGTGGGTGGCGAGCTGGCCCACCGCCTCCATCTTCTGGGCGTGGGCGGCGATCGTCTCCAGTTGCCTCAGCTCCGTCACGTCCTGCAGGGCGAGCTGGATACGGCCCGGGTACGAAGGTGACTCGCAGGCGAAGACCGAGACCAGGCGCGCGGCCTCGCTGCCCGGGAGGTGCAGCAGCAGTTCAGGGCGGCTGGCTGTGCGGCAAGTGGCGCCGGGCTCTCGCAGGATGGCCTCCAGAAACTCGCGTGACTCGGCGGCCACGAGCCCGGCGAAGGGTGTGTTCTCCGGCAGGTCTCCCAGGAGCGAGCGTGCGACCTTGTTCCGATACTCGATGCATCCCTGTGAGAGCAGGACGATCGCGACCGGCGCCTCGTCGAGGAGTTCCCGGTGGCGGCGCTCGCTCGCCCTGAGAGCGCGCCGCGTCACCAGCAGGCGTCTCGTGTACGAACGGATCAGCAGCAGCAGCAGCGCGCCCGTCGCCAGAACATAGAAGCTGCCCTTGATCGTCTGGAACCGGGCCGATTCGGCGAACGAACCCGCGAGAGCCTCAGCGGCACGGTCCGACAGCCCGATCCACAGGAGCCCCACGATGATGTAGATGGCGGTGATCCGGATGGGGACCCACCACTCGAGCGGATCCGGCGCCTGCCTTCCGAGCGGTTTCCCAGGCTTGTCCATCATTACCTCCCCGATGCGAGCGGATCATTATTACCGTTTCGGGCGGGTGCGGAGCCGGGGCACGACTTTTCGTATGCTGATGTCATGGGTGTACTCAGAAGACTTCTCACATTCGGAGTTCTGCTGGCTCTCCAGGCGTGTGCTCGTGGCCCGGTCGAGGGCTCGCGCGGCGTACTCCTCGCCGCGGGGGGAGACCTCCAGGCAGAGAACGCGCTGGTTTACTCCGCTTTCATCACGCTCTCCGGCGGGCCCGGTTCGCGGATCGTGGTCGCGACCGCCGCCTCTGCGGACGAGCCGGAGGCCGGGGCGTCCAAAGTGCGGCGTCTCTCGGGGTACGCGCCGCGGAGCGAGATCAATGTCATCTCAAGGCCTACCCCAGCGGACCAGACCGTGGGGCTGGTCGACCGGGCGGGCGGGATGTTCTTCACCGGGGGTGACCAGAAGCGGGTGACCGATCGCTACAAGCCGGGAGGGCAGGATTCACCCGAGGCGCTGGCCATGCGCCGCCTGCTCGCGCGGGGCGGGGTCATAGCCGGGACCAGCGCGGGCGACGCCATGATGTCCGATCCCATGTTCCTCACGGGTGGAAGCCTGGACGCGCTCCGCAACGGGGCGCAGATCGGACCCGGCATGGGCTTCATGCCCTGGGCCATCATGGACTCGCACTTCTTCGAGAGGCACCGCTTCGGGAGGCTGGTCGCGGCGCTGGAGCAATCTGGGCACAGACTCGGGATCGGCGTCAGCGAGAACGCGGCGGTAAAGATCGACCTCGCCACAGGGTGGATGACGGGGGCGAGCGAGGCGGCTTCGTTGCTCGTGGACGCCGGCACCGCGAAGCGGGAGGGTCTGAATCGCTTCGGCGTGCGATGCCGCGTGATTGAGGCGGGGGACCGGTTCAACCTGGAGGCCCTGAGGGGGCGGGCGCCGGAAGCCGCCCCCGCGACGTCCGTTGCCGCGTGGCTTACCATCGATCGCGCGGCAAAGGAATCCGCAGCGGCGTTTTTCCGGTCGGCGGCCGTACGCCCCAGCGAGCTCCGGCTCGAGGGGTACGCGCTCCGCGGGGTGCCGGTGGGCGGTGGGTGGAGCGAGGTCGCGATCCTTGTAGATGCCGTGGAGCGCGAGGCCCGGGGCCGGCCCGAGGCGGCGCCGGTAGCCGCGGCCATTCCTTGATCGGGGCCGGGCTTTCCGCCGGCGAGCAAAAAAGCCTTGCTTAGCCGGCGGGTTGGCCTGATACTGGGTGGACAGAGTCAGGCGAGAGGCCGTCGGTCAAGGAAGGTGAGACCGGCGGCCCTCGCCCTCTTTGTGTCTCATGGCCTCAGGGACAGCCGCCACCACCCACGGTGTTGATCAGCGCCGAGACGTCGTCCTGATCGACGTTGCCGTCGCGGTTGAAATCCGGGTCGATGCCGGTGGGGTTGTCGCCTCCGCCGACGACGTTGACGAGGTAGGAGACGTCGTCTTGGTCGACGTTGCCATCCTGATTGAGGTCAGGGTCGCAGGGGAAGGACTGGTTGCCGAGCGAGCCGTCGAAGTTAACGTTCTGGGCGTAGGCGTTGGTGCCGCCGACGGCCCCGCTCTGGAACGCGAGGATGTGGAAGCCGCTGGTGCTGTGGGCAGCGGCGAGTCGGCTCTTGGCCTCAACCGTCGACGAGAAGAACGTGGACCACTGGGATTCACCCTCTGCGCTCACGCCGACGGCGAACCCCTCGTGGATGCTGCTGGCGCCGTTCCGGCCGTCGAACCCGAACACGGAGGCGCCGCCATCGGGGCGGGAAAGGCACTGGATGGAAGACTGCTGAAAGCCGGTCACGGGGACGACCGTGACGCCGGTATCGCCCCACACGCGAGCGCCGGCGGTGTCAATGAACTGCACGAAGGTAGAGTAGTTGGTCTGGGGTGAGGCGTCGGACTCGACGCTGGCGATGAAGTACGAGGAGGTTGTGCGGTCGTAGTCGAAGCCCGGGTTGCCCACGCGGATGCGGCTGGTGCCGGTGATGTTGGCGGCGACGCCGGGGTGGGGGAACTTCAGCGAGCCGTCGGCGAGGACGTGCTGGATATAGGCGTTCCGAGGCCCGCCGTTCTCGTAGTAGCCGAAAACGCCGCCCCCCGCGCCGTCCGAGAGAAAGTAGGGGAAGTAGCCGTTCTGGATGGAGCCGCCCTGCGTGCCGTAGGTGCCGGTGCCGGTGGGCCAGGGGGTGCTCGGCTGGGGGGCGTAGACCGCGACGCCCTGGAGGCCGGGGGCCGGGGTCCAGAGGGGCGCGAGCGATGCGTCGTAGTTCTGGGCGAGGAGCCACTTGGCAGTGGTGGCGTAGTTGGTGCCGAAGGACCGCGACCAGAGGGCGATGACCGAGCCCCCAGCGCCGGGCTGGAGGTCGCAGAGGAAGATGGTGTGGCCCGTGTCGGTGTTGGTGAGCGGGCCCGCCAGCGTCGCGCCGGCGGCGGTGAGGGTGCGGATGAACCAGCCCGGAGTCTGCGTCCAGCCGACGGCGATGGAACCGTCGGAGAGCTCGGCGATACGGGAGTTGCCGCTGACGCCGGTGCCCGAGGAGACGGTGACGCCATCGGGTCCGAAGAGAAGGGCGCCGGTGGGGCTCACGCGCTGGACGGCGATCTGGCTGGAGCCCGAGCGGTTGTCGAGGTAGGTGATGAGCGCGTCGCCGTTCGCGCAGGCGACGAGGGCGTAGTCGGTGGTGGAAGAGACAGAGCGGTCGACGAGCTGGATGCCGCCGTGGGGCCACAGCTCGTTGCCCGCGGCGTCGAGGCGCTGGATGGTGACGTCGTAGCCGCCCAGGGAGTTGTCGTACCAGCTGACATAGCACCCGCCGCCGGAGGTCGGGGCGACCTTCGCCTGCACCTGATCGTTAGGGCCATCGTCGAGCGCAAGGTTGACGGCGGGGTCTGAGGACCACTGCGCGAGGGCGGGGGCCGTCGTCAAGCAGAGCAGGAACAGACAGTTGCGATTCATGGTTGCGCTCCGGGATTAGGATCTGGGGCTGTGGAGGGGGCAGGCTTGAGCCGTAGAACTGTTCTGAGAACAGCATCTCTCAAAGATAAGCATGTGTCAACAACGTAATTTTACTAGACTTGGGGCCGTACGGCGCAATGAAGAGAAGATCATGCCGCCTTCAAAGACCACCGGAACAGGGGAACCGAACGGGGCCACGCCAGCGGCGGAGGGCCGCCGTCGAAGGGGACGGGTGCTCTCCGCAGAGGACAGGTCGAGTGCGGACCAGTTGGCACGGCGGCTGCAGTCCGAGCTGCGCGACCTTCTGGAGCTGTTGCCGGAGCCACAGAGGCGAGCGAGCGCCATGTCTCGGGTGCTGGGGGTGGACCGTGCGACGTGCCAGCGCATCGTGCAGGCCGCAGCCCGGCAGGAGGCGGACGCGCACACGCTGGTCACTCTGCCCGGCGTGATGGGGCTGAGGCTGTTCCTCGATGCGATGGAGGGCCGGGAACTCGGCGCGCTCGGGGGCGAGAGATTGGCCGGCGCGCGGGCGGCGGTAGACCGATTCGACGGCCTGCTCGACGCGCTGCACGTAAGCCAGCGCGGGCTACGGGGGCTGCTTGCGTCTCCGGTCGAGGCCGGGCCCGAGGATGGGCGGGCGCGGGCGGACGATCCGGCCCAGCGTGCCACGCTGTATCGCACCGCGGCGGGAATCGTGGGGCGCTGGTCGGCGGCCGACATTCATGCGTCGATCATCCGGCCCAGCAGGGCCGACTCTCAGAAGACCGAGTGGGCGAGGCTGCGGGCTCTGGTCGGCCACTCTTGGCGCGAGCCCTCGATGCCGCTGGAAGTGGGGGGCACCGCAAGCCTTCAGGACAAGGACCAGACTCCCCCCTTCCTGACGCTGGATGGGCGTCCGGCGTCGGGGGCATCTCCCGGAACGCTGGTGTCGGATTTCTGCACGGCGCCGCTGCCGCGCGTCGTGACGCGCGTCTCGGGCAGCCGCTCTGTGAACGTGATCGATACGGAGGGGCGGGATGGCCCCGCGGACATCGTGACGGCGCTGCGGAGTGGCAGGGCGGACCCGCATCCTTCGACGCTCAACCCGCCGATCGGCGAGGTGTGGTCGCTGCAGAACATCCCCGCCGCCCGACTGGTGTTCGACGTCTTCCTGCACGTGGACCTGGCGCGGCGCTGCATGCCCTCGCTCGAGACGCACCTGTGGATGCCGGACGTGTCGCGACACGCGGCGGCGCGCTGGTCCACGCGCCTCCCGGGGGGACCTCGCCTCACGCTGCTGGGCGCCGGGCTCGGGCACATCGAGACCCCCGGGTACGCGCGGTATGGCGGGCTTGTGCACGAGGTGCTGGACCGCCTGGGGTGGCAGGCTTCGGAGTTCGTGGGATATCGATGCGAGGTTGAGTTCCCGATCTGGCGCGCCGGCTATTGCATGCTGTTCGACTTCGCGCCGCCGGGCACGGGCGAGGACTGAAGTAGAAAGGCCCCTCGCGGGACCGGGGCCTGGTGTTGACAGTGCAAGGGCCGGCTCGCGGTCAGGGGCATGGTCCGCCCGCGATCACGTTGATGAGCGCCGCGATGTCGTCCTGGTCGGCGTTGCCGTCGAGGTTGAAGTCGGGGTCGATGCGGGTTGGGTTGTCCCCGCCGCCGAGCACGTTGACGAGGTACGCGAGGTCGTCCTGGTCGGCGTTGCCGTCCTGGTTGAGGTCGGGCTCGCAGCCGAAGCCGACGTAGTGGACTGCGTGGTCGAGGTTGATCCAGCCGATGTTCTCGCCCCAGGCATAGCCGAAGAGGCGGCTCGCGCCCAGGTCGAGCATGGCGGGGTCGGGCGGGGTGGCGAGCGTACCGCCTCCGAAGTTGACCCAGCCGACGTTCTCTCCCCACGCGAGGCCGGAGAGCTGGCCGGTGGCTGTATCGATGTTGACGCCGAAGTCTGAGCCGGTGGTGTTGGCGTAGGTGGCGCCGTTCGCGGGGGAGCCGTCGCCCAGGTTGAGCCAGCCGACGTTCTCCATCCAGACGAAGCCTGAGAGGAAGCGGCCGCCGGGCTCGATGGTTGCGCGCTGAGTGCCGTCGCCGGCGTCGCGCCAGTTCATCCAGCCGCAGTTCTCACTCCATGAGAACTTGTGCATCGCGGAGACATCGGGCTGCGCGAGGGCCGTGGAGGGAAGGGCGAGTGAGGTGAGGATGGCAGTGGTCCTGAGAGTCAAAGTGAACCTCCTGAGTCGAGCGGGAACGGAGGTCTTGATCAGTAGGTGAAGTTGGCGTTGGGATCGGCGGAGCCGGGGGCGGCACCGCCCGAGTCGCCGACGACGGCGCCGCCGAAGACACCCTGGACGACGAGGCAGACGTTCCCGGCGGCGATGTCCCAGTTGCTGGAGTTGCCCGAGCAGGAGTTCTTGATGATGATGTTGTGGCTAGAGTCGGCGTCGATGCCGCGGTCGGCGAGGGTGCAGTTGTTGCCTTCTATGCGGTTGTCCGTTCCGGTGGCGTGGATTCCCGCGCCGTTGCCGTCGTTGCCGTTAGAGGCGCACGTGTTTGCGATCACAAGGCTCTGGGCCGTCACCCAGATGCCGTCGAACGAGTTCCGGCGAACCGTGCACCCGCTGATCGTGGCGCCGCCGCTCGTGGCGATACCGATGGAGCGATTGCGGTACACGCCGCACCCGGTGACGGCGCAGCCTTCTCCGGCCTCGATGCCGGCGAGGGTGTTGTCGGAGGAGGTGCAGGTGGAGATGGATCCGCCGTTGCCGGCCAGGAAGCCGTTCGCGCCGTTGGTGGCGGCGATGCACCCTCGAAGGTGGCATCGATCGCCAACGGAGAATCCCTGGGTGATGTTGCTCGTCGCCGACGAGTCGGTAATGGAGCACTCGTCCTGGGTGACGAAGCCGGACCCTGTGTTTGACCGTGCGACGCAGTTGGTGGCGGAGGACCCGGTGCCAAGGAAGAACGCGTGCCCCCCTTCGGTCGGGCCGCCCCCGGTGCCGACCACGACGCAGTCGGAAATGGAGGCCCCGCCCTGGAGATGGAACCCGTGCTGGCGTGCAAACTCAACGGTGCAGCCGCTGATGCTGGAGTTGAACCCGGCGGCGATTCCGAGCGCGGCGTTGTTGACGTAGCAGTTACGGATGATGGCCCCGCGTCCGGCGAAGATGCCCGCCGTACCGGCTCCGGGCGAACCGCCCGGCGGAATCCCCGAGCCCAACTGGTTGATAACGCGGATGTCTTCGATAACCATGCCTGGTGCGCCGGTCGGGAACTGGTCCATGGAGATACCGGAGAACCCGGTGCGGGTGACCGTGCCGTTGCGGATGGAGACACCCGCGGCCCGAACCGAGATCCCGATGGCGAAGTGGGCATTCCCGTCAATCGTGAAACCGTTGAGATCGAGCGTCACGCCCATCGCGTCAATGGTGATCGCTGCGGGCACTCCGGCGGGGAGTGACACGTTGCTCGTGAGGTAGTACGACCCGGGCTGGGAGATCCTGAAAAGGCTGGTCGCATCCCCCGGCGTATTGGACGCATTGATCGCGACCCGTGGCTCGATCTCCGTGAGCGTCTTTCCGGTGCTGGTGACCGGGCCCGGGGGCGGGTCGAGCGGCCCGGCAAGGGCGGGGACGGCGAGGGTGAGCGTGAAGAGAGCGAGGGCGATGGAAGGCATGGCGGGGGCACGGAGCACTTCCGGTGTTCCGAACCCAAACTGCGCGCGCGTTTCTTACCAACCTCACCACTTTGGTGGTCAACTCCGAATCCTGGTGTACCTTCCGCCAGATCGCTCAACGTCGGGG
>JADYXW010000025.1 GCA_020853975.1 Phycisphaerales bacterium | reverse complement strand
CCGGTGTCGGTCTTGAGGACGCTGTTCCAGGTGGGCGACATCGGCGCCGCCACGATGCCGTAGCCGCTGATGCTCGCGGTGCGTCCCGCCGGGGGCGTGGCGGGAGAGAGCGGGAGCGCAGCGAGCTGCGTCTGGTACGCGGTCAGGCCGGTCTGCGTGCTGGGGAAGCAGCCGAAGTACGACCAGTCTTCACCCACACCCAGGTAGCGGTTCTGCACGGAGCCGGGCTCGACGGGGTACTGATCGCGCGGGAGCGGGTGGACGACCGTGCCGTCCGCCTGCGAGAGCGGGACGTTGAACTGCGCGACGCCCGTGGAGCCGACAAAGCAGTGGCCCGCGGTCAGAAACGTGTGGTTCGCGTCCTCGAAGAGCCAGGTGGTGCAGCCCGTGGGCATGTAGCGGGCGGCGAAGGGCTGCGCGGAGGGCGTGCGGTTGTCCACGCCGCAGAGCGAGCGAGAGTCATACGTGGAGGCGGGCCCTCCAACCCAGGCGCCGGTGATCTCGAGGGCGACCTCGCCCGGTTCGCCCCGGGACACAAGCTCCACGAGCACACTGTCGCCATTGAAGTACGCGGAGGTGGAGTTCCACCACGCGAGAGATTCGGAAGTGAGTTCCTGCACGGCCCCGTCGGTCAGAGATGTCAGGCGGACGACCGCGCCGCGGCCCGCGGGGTCACCGGGCAGACTCGCGTTGCCGAACTGCAGCCGGAGCCAGCGTGCGCCGGGAACGGTGACCGCCGCCGAGCCGAGCGGCTTCTCGAGGCCCGCGGGGGCCACCACCGGGCCAAGGCTCTGCTTCAGGGAGATTTGAGCGGCGGGCGGCGGGGCGGTCTGTGTCAGCACGCACCAGGCGCCAGCTAGCAATGCGACGGGATCCATCCCGCGAAGCTCCAGTGCCCCCTGGAAACCCGTGGACTTGGTTTCGACTCTCTCTCGACCACAACGCGCATCGCCGGACTGCGGTCCATGCGGCGCGCGGAGGCCCACGGTATCGGACCTGTGTGCGGAATCAAGCAGAATTTGTGGAGGTCGGGGTAGCCCTCAAGGGAGGCCATTGCCCAAAGAGGGGGGTGCGGGTCCTTGGGCTGCCGGGTGCGGGGGGGGGGAGGGGTCGTGGAAGGGCCCCGCAGGCACGGGGTGGTCGGCGGCTACTCCGGCATCGAGAAGTAGTTTCTGGGGCGGTAGCAAGGGTCGACGCTGCCACAGGGCACATCCCGCGTCGGAATCTTGCATGGTGGCGCGGGCAGAAAGGCGTCGAAGAGGGTTTTGGCTTCGAGGCGGCTCTTGAGGAAGGCCCCCGCGGTGGAGTAGTGGACGTTGTCCCACATGAATGGGATCCAGAACCCGGCGGTCCAGCCCGCGGCTTCGGTCAACCTGCGAGAGTTCACGCTGCAGACCAGAGGGTCTTCCTGAGCGACGTTGTACGCGGCGCGGGGGTAGCGGTCGTACTGCGCCGCCTGCTGGTCGTTCAAGCCTCGGCGGTATGGGTCCGTGAGGATGATGACCGGCAGGTCCGCGCGTGTGCTCTGGCGGACGAAGTTGATGAAAATAACGAGCCAGGCCTCGAACTGCTCCGCGGTCACACCCCTGCCGCAGTCGTTCGCCCCGAAGGAGATCACGAGCACGGCCGGGTCGAGTGCACCGAGGACCGGGCCGGAGTCGGCGTGGTGGTTGAGGGCGTCCTCGATGGTGTAGCCCCCGGCGGCGAGGCCAGTGAAAACCCAGCCCCGCGGATTGCGCGTGTTGACGAAGCGGGCGCCGATGACGTCGGTGAGTTTCGTTGGGTCGGTGCCGCTGAGCGAGACCTGCAGGTAGCCCGTGGGGGAGTATGGGAGGGGGCCGAGCCGCTGGGACTTGATGGCGGCGACGGGGCTCTCCAAGCCCATGGACGTCACGTACTCCGCAAGGGGAGGGGCGCTGTAAAGAGGCGAGGAGGTGGGGGCGTAGGAGGCCTGCACGCGGAGCTCACCGCTGGAGGGGTTCGTTGCGGCGAAAACATCCAGGTAGATCTGGTCGTTGAGTTGGAAATAGGGCTTGCCACGCAGACCGGTGTAGGGGTGGACGTCCCACGCGTCGTGCTGGAGCATAACAACCTGCGGGTACCACTGGCCGTTGGCGTTGCTGCCGTCGAGGGTGGAGGTGCTGCCCGCGCTGATCCCCGGCGGGAGCGAGGCGGCGGGAAGGCGCGAGGGGGACATGCCGGGGATAGGGTTGGCGACGCGCAGGAGCCAGTCGGCGTAGACGGGGGCTGTGCCGTAGGAGGCGGCCATGGGCGCGAGCGGGGTCTGCGGGGCGTTGGCGTAGCGATCCCAGAACTCGAACTGGAAGCGGGGGATGTAGATGGCGCCCGCGCCGCCGGGCGAGGTCTCCTGCGAGTCACCCATGATGATGCCGGAGACGGTCTCGCAGCGGGCTCGCTCGAACATGGCGCGGAAGACCTCGGGGGAGCGCGTGTAGAGGGTGGGAACGTCGAAGTAGTCCTGGGCGTGCGCTCCGGGGGTGAGCAGGCCCGCGAGTGGGCCAAAGAGCAGGGACGTCAGAGTCTGCAGCAGTCGGCGCACGTGGGCTCCTGGTCGGGAAGGGGACATCGCCACGCATGAACCATGCGCCCGAAAGGCAGTTTGTGCAACCAAAGGCGCGTGTTTTTCCTCGGGTTGGGGGAGGATGCCCGGGCAGGGGTCCTAGTAGGAGGGCGAACCGGCACCTACCGTACGCTGCTGTAGAGGAGCACCCAATGGCTGAAGGTCACGCGTCGCACGGGAAGTTCGCCACACGCTGCATCCACGCGGGCCAGACGCCAGACCCGACGACCGGCGCGATCATGACGCCGGTGTACATGACGTCGACGTTCGTGCAGGCGTCGCCCGGCGTGTTCAAGGACGGGTACGACTACGCCAGGTCGAAGAACCCCACGCGCACGGCCCTGGAGGCGAATCTCGCGGCGCTCGAGGACGCGGGGCCCGAGGGGGTGGGCATGGTCTTCTCCAGCGGTCTGGCGGCGATGGACTGCGTGCTGCACCAGCTCCGCGCGGGGGACCACGTGGTGCTCTCCGACGACGTGTACGGCGGGACGTTCCGCCAGCTCGACAAGGTGTACCGGCACTTGGGGCTCGAGGTCACCCGGGCGGACATGACAAACCTGGACCTGCTGCGCGGAGCGATGAGGCCCACGACCCGGCTGGTGTGGCTCGAGACCCCCAGCAACCCGATGCTGAAGGTCATCGACATCGCGGGCGTGAAGCGCGTGGTGGAGGGCGCGAAGCCGGCCCCGGCGCCGGGCGTGCGCAGCGGCGACCTGGGGCCCCTGGGGGCGCCTGTCGAGCAGCCCCTGCTGCTGGTCGACAACACCTTTGCTTCCCCGTACCTGCAGAATCCGCTGGCGCAGGGCGCGGACATCGTGCTGCATTCTTGCACGAAGTACATCGGCGGGCACAGCGACCTGGTCGCGGGAGCGCTCGTGACGCGCAGCGCGGCGCTGGGCGAGAGGCTGAAGTACGTCCAGAACGCCGTGGGCGCGGTGCCGGGCGCGATGGACTGCTTCATGATGCTCCGCAGCACCAAGACGCTCCACGTCCGGATGCAGAGGCACTGCGACAACGCCCTGGCGATTGCCCAGTGGCTGGAGAAGCACCCCAGGATCCAGAAGGTCATCTACCCGGGCCTTGCGAGCCACCCGCAGCACGCGCTGGCCGCCCGCCAGATGCGTGCCTTCGGCGGCATGATCTCGGTGGTCGTGAAGGGCGGGCTGGCGCCGTCCAGGCAGATGCTGGAGCGTGTGAAGCTCTTCAGCCTGGCGGAGTCGTTGGGCGGCGTCGAGTCGCTCATCGAGCACCCCGCGATCATGACGCACGCCAGCATCCCCGCGGAAGCGCGGCGCGTGCTGGGCATCGACGACGGGCTCGTCAGGCTCTCGGTGGGCATCGAGGACGCGGGCGACCTGACCGCCGACCTCGAGCGGGCTCTGGGCTGATCGGGCTCAGGCCTTTCGGGCTGCCCGGCGCTTGCGGCTCGTGGGCTCGCCCGTGATCGGGTTCGTGAAGTGCTTCTCCTGCACCGGGACCACGTGCGTGAGGATCTGGTCGAGCACCGCGGCGGGTGAGCCCGTCGCCTCTACCTCGCGGATGATCGAACGCGGGTAGAACTTCAGCACGGGGAACGTCTCTCGCTCGTAGACCTCCCAGCGCTTGCGGATCACCTCTTCCTTCGCGTCGTCGATGCGGTTTTCCTTGAGGGCCCGGCGCCGGAGGCGCTTGATCATCTCTTCCTTGTCGCGGCAGACAAGGTGGATGATCTCGAGCACGTTGATGTACTTCTTGAGCAGACGGGCCTGCGCCACGTTGCGCGGGATGCCGTCCAGGACCAGCAGGTCCGCGTGGGGCTTGTAGTCCGCGAGCGCCGTGCGCGCGTGCATGTTGCGGCGCCACATTTCGACGGTGACCTTGTCGGGCACAAGAAGGCCCTTGGACGAGTAACGCAGGAAGGTCTGGCCCAGGTCCGAGGTCGTGTCGAGCGTGCGGAAGACCTCGCCGCACGACAGGTGGTAGAAACCCGGGATCTGGCCCAGGATCTTTCCCTGGGTTCCCTTGCCCGCGCCGGGGGCGCCGAAGAGGAGGATGGTCTGGTACCTGGTGGGCTTGTCGCTCATGTGATGGTGATGGGCTGGGGTTGTGGGACGGAATCAGACAGCGAGGGAGCGCCGAACGGCGGCCTCGGCGAGGATGTCGGCGGCGTCGTAGACGGGGAGCGTGGAGTTCTCTCGCGTGACGAGCATCGGCGCCTCGCTGCACGCCAGGATCACCCCGTCGCACCCCTTGGACGCGAAGTGGTTGATGATCCGGAGGACTTCAAGGCGGCTCTCGGGGCGGATCTCGCCGTAGATCAGCTCGCCGAAGATGATCTGCTCGAGGGCCGCGGCCTCGTCGGGCTCCGGCGCCGCGACGCGGATGCCCCGCACGCCCAGGTGCGTCTGGTAGGTGGACGAGTTGGCGACAAGCTGCGTGCCGATGATGCCCAGGCGCGTGCGCTTGTCGCGCGAGGCGGCCTCCGCGACAAGGTCGGTCATCGCGAGCCACGGGATGGGGCTTCCGACCTCGGCCATCTGCAGCGCGTGCTGCACCACGTTGTCCGGGCACACGCAGCACTGGGCGCCGCAGCGGTGGAGCAGCTCGGCGGAGCGGCGCAGCAGGCGGTCGACCGCGTGCCAGTCGTTCTGGCGGATGGCGTCGAGGTAGAGCGAGAGGGGCTCGTTGTGGACGGTGATTCGGGGCTGCTCGCGCGGGCCGTGCAGGCGGCTGGCCCAGCGTGTGACCTGCTGGAAGAAGAGGGCCGCACCCTCCGGGCTGACGCCGACGATGCCGATGTGCGTGGCCACGGCGGAGGGTAGCACCGGCACGGGGCATGACGGGGCATGGCGGAGCCCGACGGGGCGTGAGGGGCATCGCCGGAGGTGGGGGGCTATCTTCTCCCGCGATGTCGAGGCTGACAGACCCATTTGAACTGCTCGGCCTGCCGCGCACCTTCGAGTTGGACAGCGAGCGCGTTCGCCGAGCCTATTTGCGGGCGGTCGCGGGGATGCACCCGGACGCCGGCGGCGAGGACGAGGATGCGTCCGCAATCAACGAGGCGCGGGACACGCTCGCGGACCCGATGAGGCGGGCGCGGGCGCTGCTGGGGGCGCGTGCCGATGCCGCCGGGGCTCTCCCCGCCGGGTTCCTGGCGGAGATGCTCGGGATCCGCGAGCGGATCGAGGAAGAGCTGGCGGCTGAGGGCGACGCGGCGCGGGCGCGATGGCGGGAGTGGGCCCGCGCGAGAGACGCCGAGCACCGGGCGCGTGTGGCGGCGATGTTCCGCGCGGGCAACGAGGCAGACGTGCCCGGCGAACTCGGCCAGTGGCGGTACGTGCGCCGGCTCGTCCACCAGCTCGACCCGGGGGCGGGCGGCCCGGGCTGATGCGCACGCTCCGCATCCTCATGGCCCCGCGATGTTCGTGGCGGCCATGCTCGCCGCGGCGTGCCCGGGGGCGGCCTCGCCGGCCGGTGCGGGCGACGCGCTGAAACGGGGTGCGACCCCGGGGCCCGACAGCCGATATGGTGTGCCATGGCGTCGAAACATTCGAAATCCCGGGGCAAGGGCGTGCTGATCGTCAGCGTGCTCCTGTTCGTAGTATTCGGGGTGCTCGCGAGGTGGGGTGAGAGCAAGCGGAAGGACCCGCTGCCCGCGTTCCGGCACGCCACGCTCGCGGGGGCGCGCGACGCATCGGCCTCGAGCGGGTTGCCGGTTCTCGTGTACGTCTCCGCGGACTGGTGCGCGCCGTGCACGAGGCTGCGGGCCGGAGCGCTGAGCGACCCGGAGATCGCAAGGTGGATCCGCGAGAACACGGAGGGCGTGGTGCTCGACGCGACCAAGCCCAACGACGAGGCCAAGGCGCTCCGCGTCTACACCATCCCCACGATGCTGGTGATGCGCGAGGGAGAGATCACAGCGAAGTTGGAGGGCTACCGCGACGCCCCGGCGTTTCGCGAGTGGCTGACGGGCGCGACGGGCGCGCTCGCCGACTGGAAGCACAAGAACCCCGGGGCGGGGGCGCCGCCCGCTACTCCAGAGGGTTGATGAACAGCCCGGTCGCCAGCTTCGGGTAGAAGAAGGTGCTCTTCTGGGGCATGAGTTCGCCCGCGCGGCTGACGTCCTTCACGGCGTCCAGGGGCGTTGGGTTCACCAGCACCGCGAGCTGCGCGAACTGCTTGCCGCCGCCCGCGCCCGTCTCCGCGCCGCTCACGATGTCCTGCACTTCCTTGATGGTGTGCGGGAAGGCCCACTTCACGGGGTTCCCGGAGTTCAGCGCGGGCTGGCAGACCTGCTCGACGAGCACGTGCTGGCAGAACGCGACCGAGAGATCGCGCCATGCCCGGGGCTTTGCGGGGAATCGGGAGGCCAGCGGATCTTCCCCGAGCGGGGCTGCGATCAGGGCGGCGCCGGACGCCGCGTCGAGAAGGCCGAAGCGGCGCGGGCCCATGGAGGTGTCGGATTCCAGCGCCTTCCCCAGGGCCGCGACCCCGCCCGGAACAGGCTTGGTCCGCACGTGCGTCGAGGCGGCCCGCTGGAACGCGTCCCAGGAGTAGCCCGCCATGCCCCCGAGCACGCGGTGCGTCGGCCAGATCACGAGGCCGGGGTCGCTCATGCCGATCAGGACCATCATGCAGCGCCGGGCCGGGTGCTCGGCGGGCAGGGATCCATGCGACTCCAAGGCCCTGAGATAGTTGAGGCCCGTGTTGTAGCGGTGGTGCCCGTCGGCGATGAAGATATCTTCGCCCGCGAGCGCGTCCTGATAGGCCCGGATGGTGGGGGCGTCTGTGACATTCCAGACCTCGTGGAGCGTGCCGTCGTCCGTGGTCGCTCGAACGTCCGCGGGGCGGGAGGCCATGAGCTTGGTGAGCAGGGCGGTCGCGAGACCACGCTCGTCCGCGTGCAGGCCGAAGATGGGGGAAAGCTGGGCGCGGGTGGCCTTCATGAGCGCCATGCGGTCTTCCTTCGGGCCGCTGAACGTCTCTTCGTGGGGCAGAATGCCGCCCCCCGGCCGATGGCCGAAGGGGACGGTGTCAACGCAGGCGCACATCCCCGAGCGACGGATCTGCGTGCCGGCTTGACTCGTGAACGACTGGCGATAGGCGTAGATGGTGGGGGTCCCAGCCCGCTTCAGCGTGCCATCGCGGAGGAACGAGCGGTACCGGTCGCCGGCGGCGGCGTAGGCCTCGGGAGGACCAAGCTCCTTCGCGGGGGTGTGAGGAAGGTCGATCGCGACAATGTTGCGAGGATCCTTGGCGAGCAGTCGCCGCTTGCCCTCGGCGTCGAGGACGTCGTACGGGGGGGCAACCAGGGCGGAGAGGTCACCGGACGAGGCGAACTGAACACCGGCGAAGGGATGAACCGTGGGCATGGCGGATGGTACCCGGGGGTTGGCAGGTCACGGCCATGAAATGGAAAGAGCGGAGGCAACAGAGCGGGATGGGATGCGAAGGGACAGGGCGGCGTTCGGCGTACGGTTGGACCCGGTGGACCTGACAATTTGTTCGGATTCAAATCGGGGTACTGGACGGCGAGCGGTGGACTTCGTTATGCTGGTGTCGGAAGAGCGGGTGCGGTGGTCGCGCTGCCTACGCCTCCGCGGCGATGGCGGTGAAAGAGCTGCCCGGAGCAGACGGACCCCCGCCGTTCGGAGCGAAAGCCCGACGGTCGCTCGGCTTGAGACACAGCAAGCGCAGCGCCGGAATGATCCGGCGCGTTCATGGAACTGGACAGAGTCTTTGTGGAGCCCGACATGAACAGCAGGACCCTTCGTTCTCTCTTCGGCAAGTTCGGCCTCGGGCGCGCGAGCGGCTCGCGGATCGACGCGCTGCTCCGGCACGTGGGGCGGGCGATGGGCGCCGAGGGAGAGCGGCCATTCGATGGGGCGATGACCCTGGAGGACCGCAAGCTCCTCGAAGGCTCATTCGGTACCGCGATCGTCGTGACGCTCGACGGGCAGGGCAACGGCTCATCCGCAGGCGCCATCAACCCCGCGGTCAACTCCACCGACAACGACTACTACCAGTTCACCGCGACGGGCAACGACTTCGTCCGCATCCTGGCGGACACCGTCAACGAGACGCCCACCAGCAGCCTCAACACCCGCGTCACGGTCTATGGCTCCGCGGACCTTGCGGATATCGTGGCGCAGGGCTCGAACAACGGCAGCCTGACTTCGGGCGTGCAGCGCGACGGCTGGGCGGGCTTTATCGCAGAGACCGGCCACACGTACTTCGTCGTGGTGTCCAGCGACTTCACGGGGACGCCCCCGAGCCAGCCCACGAACAACACCTACACGCTGCAGATCGGCGCGCAGAGCAAGACCTTCGACCTCTGGACCGAGACGGGTATCGGCATCGAGGCGGGCAGCCCGCCCCCGGCGCCGCCCGCGGTCCCGCCCACGCCCATCGTGGACGCCCTGATCCGGCGCCAGGAGGACGTGGTCTATCGCTTCATCGCCCCCAACGACCCCTCGCAGAACAGTCTCGTGACCGTGAACGTCCAGTTCACGAACTACAACCCCGCGCCGCTCCCCGCGAGCACCATCCCCGACCGCATGGACACCCGGGTCGAGATCTACAACGCCGCGGGCGTGCTGATCTCCTCGGACAGCGACGCGGGCCGGATCAACGACGCGTTCGCGGCATTCAAGGCGACGCCGGGCGCGACGTACTACCTCCGCGTGCGCAGCGACGAGGTGAGGCCCCGCAACGCGGCGAACCCGGCGTTCGACGTCTCGCTCGCGACCGGGCCCTTCTACATCGTGCTCGACACCGCGTCGGAGAACATCGAGCTCAACCCGGTCCGCCGGCTCGGATCGGTGCCGGGCGGTGCCTTCGAGGGCTTCGGCGCCCCGACGACTCCTCCCACGCCGAACATCGCGGCGCCCACGTTCCAGACGCACCTGTACGACTTCACGGCCCAGGGCGATGGCCTGGCGTTCATCACGGTGCAGCCCACGGGCCTGGCGCCGGTGACCGACCCCGCGGTGCGCGTGTACGACGCCTCGGGGAACCTCATCGGGTTCAACGACAACTACTCCGGCGCGAGCGCCGAGCTGCAGATCCGCCTGGTGGGCGGACAGAAGTACTTCGTTGTGGTGGACGGCTTTGAGATCAACAGCCAGGTCCAGTACACGGTAAACATCGAGGCCCAGCACACCTTCACGCCCAGCAACGGCACCACCACGGTCGACGACCACGTCAACACGCCCACGATCCCGCAGACGCCCACGCCCGCGGACCTCGAGAACATCCGCCGCCAGTTCAACCTCGCCACCGGGCTCACCTGGACCGATCCCTTCGCCACCTTCGACGCGGACCAGAACGTGGTCCGCGACCGCGGGCTGCGCGTCGGCGCACAGGGCACCGGCCGCCTGTGGACCGCGGGGGACACCGACCTCTTCCAGATCGTGCCCCAGGTCGACATGCTCATCGACTACTCGGGCAACAACGACGACAACGGCACGTCGCTGTTCATCGGCGGCATCTTCGATACCGCGGACCCGGGTACCGCGTGGCCCGTGGGCAGCCGCAACCTCACGTTGTGGGACGCGGCAGACTACTGGTTCACCGGCGCGCAGTACTTCGACGCTCAGGAGAACGTGACGTACGGCTTCAACGACAACGCGGACACCGCAGGCACCGCGGGGCCCGAGATCTACGTGCTGCAGGATTGGGACACCGACCCCACGGCGCAGCCGGCCAACGGCTTCACCGACCGCGTGCTGGTGGTGGGCGGTGACTTTGATCTCATCATCCCCACGCCCTTCGGCCCTCAGATCATCAAGAACCTCGCCGTCTGGGTGCAGAACACCCAGACCGGCCGGTTCGAGTGGGCCACGCTGGGCGACGCCAACGGCCCTGTCCGGGCCGCCGCCATCTACGACCCCGTTCCGTGGGACATCGACCCGCAATCCACGCTCCCCGAAGACGTGCTGGACGAGGGCCTGGTGCTGGGTGGCGACTTCACCGACATCGGTGGGGCCGCGCTCCAGAGGCTCGCGTACATCAACCTCGAGACCGGCATCCTGCCCATCGGCGCGGGCATCGACAACGGGTCGGTGCGGGCTCTCTCCGTCTTTGATCCGGATTACTCGCTCACCGAGCGCCAGGCGACCGCGGGCCCACCCCCGCTCGACGAGGTCCTCGCCGTGCGTGACACGGAGCCCTCGCTCTTCATCGGCGGCGACTTTGACCTCAACGGCAACGACGAGAACTTCGCGGTCTCCGTCGGCCTGTTGGGCGACCCCACGCCCCCCGGGGAGATCTTTGTCTCTCCGTCCAGGCCCGTGGTCGACACCAGCGTCGCGGGCGTGATCAACGCCTTCACCACCGCCACCTTCACCATCGAGGACCCGGAGAACCCCGGCGAGTTCATCGATGCGCCGATGCTGGTCGCGGGCGGCTCGTTCACCAGCGCGGGCGGCGTCGCACGCGAGAACATCGCGAAGTTCGGCCTGCTCCAGGGCGATCTCGACGATCAGAGCCCGACGTACAACCCGTTCGTCAGCTGGGACGACATCACCGACAACGATACCGGCATCCCCAACGCCGAGGTCTTCGCGCTCACCGTCTGGGACCCCGCGGACATCAACAACACCACCATCGACCCCGTGCTGGTCGTGGGCGGCTCGTGGACGGGCTTCAACGGGTTCGACAACCTGATCGGCCTGGATACCTTCGAGGGTGAGGACGGCGGGTTCGGAGCGTGGGGCTGGTTCTCGCAAGGCGCCGGTCCCCAGGGCGCCGTCCGCGCCCTCACCGTCGTCAACGACGAGCAGGAGCCCGGCATCGCGACGAACCTTCGCACCGGGGCGCCCCAGCAGGTGCTCTACGCCGGCGGCGACTTTACCCTGATCGACGACGGCTCGCCCGCCGGGCTCCGCGCGAACCACGTAGCGCAGTACTCCGCCTTCCGGGGCCAGGTCGCGGACTTCTTCGCGTACTCGCGCATGACCAACGGCGTGGAGAACACCGCCGCCAACCCGCCCGCGAACGCGACCGTCTTCGCGCTCTCGCCCTTCGACGACGGGAACCCGCTCGAGTGGGACCGCCACGACCGCCGCCAGACGCGGATGGAGATCACGGTCGCGGGCAGCGATGGCTCGTTCATCAACGCGTTCGTCCGCGTGTACGACTCCACTTTCAAGCTCATCTACAGCAACGAGACCAAGTCCCCGCCCTTCCCCGACCCCGCTGGCTCGATCGATTACTCCCTCGCCGGAGGCGGCGCACAGCCCACGTTCGAGATGCCCCCGATCTGGGGCGGCGAGACCTACTACATCGAGATCTCGGGCACGGGCACGGGCCGTTACACCCTCACCGTCATCGCCGACGCGCTGCCTGTGGACATCAACGGCGACGGCGTGCTCGACGACGTGAACGCCGTGATGGTCGAGGAGCCCGATGAGAACCAGTTCGTGAGGGCGCTGGCCGTGGGCTCCACGCTTGGCACGGGCGACGGCACGAACTTCGTCGCGGCGAACACCGAGCCCCTGCACGGCAACGCGCAGCGCGTCCAGAAGATCAACCCCTCGACCAACCTCCAGTTCCAGACCACCACGGACCTGGGCAACATCGAGACCATCGACGACACCGACCTCTACCTCTTCCGCGCCGAGTTCACCGGCAACGTCGAGATCCGCGTCAGCACCAGCCTGCTCATCGATGCCTACGGCGAGCAATACGGCACCGACTTCCGGGGCCTGGTGACCGACGGTCAGCAGGTGGGGACCAAGACCAGCCTGCTGGACGCCGCGATCCGCGTCTTCCGCAACGACTTCGAGCAGATCGCCTACGCCGACGACAACCCCGCCATCGCGGGCGAGTTGGCCGACATCCAGTTCGCGAACCTCGTGGACGGGAACGGCGACCCCGTCATCAACCGGTTCTTCGGACGCGATCCGCGCGTCGTCATCCCCGTCGTCGCCGGCAATACGTACTACATCCAGGTCGAGAGCGGGATGATGTTCCAGGATGGCTCCGCGGCGCTGATCGAGGACCGCGTGCCCAACGTGGCCCGCGAGATCGATATCCGTCGCGCCACGGGCGGCTACCAGATCCTGCTCAACGCCATGCCCCAGCTCGCCAACGACGTCGAGAACGGGCAGACCGTGCAGGACGACCACATCGACACCAACCCCAACGCCGCGGCGTTCAACCTCGCCACGCCCATCATCATGGGCGACCTTCGCAGCGGCCAGAACGGCGTGGGCTCGATCTCCGGCGTCATCAACAACACGCCCTTCCAGCCCGTGGACGTCGACTCGTTCACCTTCATCTCCCCCGGCTCGGGCGAGCTCCAGATCAGGCTCACCCGCCCCACCGGCTCCGTGCTCGACGCGACCCTCGTCCTCTACGAGATCACCGACCAGGGCACCAACCTCGTCGCCATCGGCAACCCCACCAACGACGGCGGGCAGATCATCAACGGCTCCGCCATCCGGGGCGGGCGCTACGGCATCATCGTGCTCGGCTCGGGCGGCAGCGAGGGTGCGTACACCGTCACCGTCTCCAACGTGCCCGAGATCGACGACTACGCCGACTTCGCCAAGCTCGCCGACGCCCAGTCCATCACCCTCCGTGACTTCCTGGGTCAGGGCTCCATCGCCGGCTCCATTGAAGAGCCCGGCGACACCGACCTCTTCCGCTTCGCCTTCCCCGACTTCTTCGCCTCCATGACCATCACGGTCAGCTCGCTCGACAGCACGCTGGACCCGACCGTCACGCTCTACGAGGTGAGCGAGGACCCGCTGGGCAACCCCATCCTCGTCCGCGTTGGGTTCAACGACAACGCCTCCGGAACCACCGTCAACTCCCGCGTCATCGTCCCGATCTCGCCCTCCCGCGAGAAGGACGGCCCGCCCGCACGCGACTACCCCTTCTACTACCTCGTCGTCGAGGACGCGAACCCCTCCGGCGGCTATGGGCGGTACTCCGTCTCCCTCACCTTCCCCCCAACCGACGATCAGCCCGACGGCGACACCGATCTCGACTCCACCCTCGACACGGGCGAGTTCCCGCTCGCCTCCGGCGTCGTCATCGACGCCTCCACCGGCCTCGGCTCGCTCACGGGCGACGTCGAGATCGATACCGACTCGGACCTCGTCAAGTTCACGGCGCCCGCGGGCGGCGTGGCGACCCTCACCGTCGACCGCCAGGGCGCCAGCACCCTCCGCCTCCGCATCAGCGTCATGAACAGCTCCGGCACCATCCTCGCCGACAGCATCGGCGGCGACACCACCGGTTCCGACCCGCTCTCGGTCGACGTCAACGTCGTCCGGGGCGAGCAGTACTTCATCGTCGTCTGGGGCTTCGAGGACCAAGGCAACCCCAACGTCAACACCACCCTGAACGGTGAGTGGAACCTCTCGATCCAGACCCCGCCCATCGACGACCACCCCAACGAGGGCGAGTTCACCCTCGCCGCCACCGACCAGGTCTTCTTCAACACCACGACGGGCATCGCCCAGATGGGCGGCAGCGAGGCGGGCGACCCCTCGAACTCCCGGCTGAGCCCGACCAACGACACGGACCTTGTGACCTTTGTCTCGCTGCTCGCGGGTGACCAGGTCATCCGCCTGTCTCCCTTCGCCGCCGCGGGCGGGTTCGTCCCGCGCCTGCGGGTCTTCGACGCGGGCCTCAACCTCATCGCCGACGTGAGCGGCAGCGCGGCGCTGGAGGAGCTCTCCACCACCGTGACCGCCCCCGCCGTCGGCACCCGCTACTACGTGCTCATCTCCGCCATCGACAACAACTCCGACCCGCTCACGGGCGAATACTCGCTCCGCATCACCGGGCCGGTCCCGAGCGGCGGCGGCGGCGGACCCGACCCCTCCGAGATCGACTTCAACACTCCGACCTCCATCACCCTCAACCCGCGCACGGGCTACGGCGCCGCCTTCGACACCATCAGCCCCGCCCACGACCGCGACCTGTTCACGTTCACCACCGCCGCCGCCGGCAAGGTCTTCGTGCAGATCACCACGCCCGACGGGTCGATCCTCGACGCCTCGGTGCGGATCCTCAACGCCGCGAACGAGCTCGTCACCTCTGAGGTTGACTTCGACGCGGACGGCATCCCCGGGACGACGGCGTCCGTCGACTTCGTGTCGCCGGCGGGCACGCAGTACTGGGTCGTGGTCGACGGGTTGGGCGAGTCCACGGGCTCCTACCAGATCCGCGTGCAGGTGCAGCCCTTCACCAACTTCCTCTACTTCCCCGAGGGCTACGCGAACGACAACATCCGCGAGTTCCTCTCCATCACCAACCCCAACAACGTCTCCGCGACCTACAGCGTCTACCTCCGCTACGAGTCCGGCAGCCAGCTCGAGTCGTTCCTGGGCACCACGACGATCCCCGCGAACAGCCGCGGCGGCCTCACCATCGTCGACGGCGCCTCCTACATCACGCCCGGCGTGCTGCGTGACACGCCCTACGCGATCGTTCTCGAGTCCGACCAGCCCCTGGGCGCCACGCTCGCGCACTACGACTTCGGCAACGCCATCGGCGACAGCCTGACCTCCACCACCTCGCCCACCTGGTACTTCCCGCGCGTCGAGCGCAACCCGGGCGCCGTGCAGGACTACATCCTGCTCTACAACCCCAACAACTTCGAGATCACCGTCACGCTCACCGCCTTCAAGGACGGCTCGGAGGTCTCCCTCGTCCGCACCTTCGGCGCCCTCCGCCGAGGCGGGTTCTCCATCAACGACATCACCGAGTTCCCCATCGGCTCCTTCGGCGTCCGCCTCTCCGCGGTCGCCTCCAGCCCCTCCAACAACTCCGCCTTCATCGGCATCGTCGGCTCGATGAGCCACTACACCCCCGGAGGCGACGCGGGCTGGGCGACCCTGGGCGACCCCGCGGGCGGCTCCAAGGTCGGCGTGATCACCAACGTCGCGCAGAGCACCAAGGTCAACTCGGACATTACCTTCTTCAACCCCAACGACGTCGCCATCACGGTCACGCTCACCGGCACCTACGTCCGCGAGGACCTGCCCCAGTTCGGGCGCAGCATCGAGATCGCCGCCAAGGGCCAGGCCATCGTCACCGCCGCTTCGCTCGGCCTCCTCGCGGACCAGCCCGCGGGCGTCCGGTGGTCGGCCAGCGAGGCCGTCGTCGCCACCAGCGCCGAGTACCAGCAGGGCGACGCCGACTCGACCACGCCCACCACCGTCGCCGGCACGCAGTTCCGCTTCGGCGACGCCTTCATCAACACCAGCACCGCCGGCAGCGAGCAGTTCGAGACCCTCTACCTCTACAACCCCACCGGTCTCTCCAACACCATCACCATCAACCTCGTCTTCTTCGACGGCTCCACCTCGTCCTTCACCACCACCATCCGCGCCCGCGGCTTTGCCGAGGTCAAGCTCCACGAGAGGCCCGAGATCATCACCCAGCGCTCCGGCCCGCAGTGGTTCGGCGTCGACCTTGCCTCCAACCTGCCCTTCGCCGCCACCATGGTCCACTACGACCTGGCGGTCAACGGCGGCTGGGCGACCACGGGCATCCCGCTGGGCCTGCTCAACCCGCTCTCCTCAATCTCCTGATCGAAGCTCTCGCATCACCCACGGCCCGGGAGGTTCGCCTCCCGGGCCGTTTTCATTGCAGAGCGCGACAAACCGGCCCGCGGGCAGGCCAAGGCCGGCCCACCCGGTGTCAGCCGATCATCCGCACGGGCTCAGGGGGTCGCGGGGGGAGGGGCGACGTCAACCAAAGGCTGAGGCGTCACTTCGGCCGCGTGCCACGCGAGTGCCGTCATCGCGCGGGAGATGAGCAGGGCCTCGCGGTCGTCACGCGGGCAGGAGAACGTGCCGCTGACCACCGACTGCCCGAGCGCATCCGCAAAGCCGGGCGTGGCGCGCGTGAGTTCCAGTGTGCCCGCGCGAAGCCGCGCCGTGAGGTTGGGTTCATTAACCCCGCCCCCCCGCGACATGAACCCGCCCCCGCCGTACACCCCGATCTGCCCGTCCGCGATCACAAGCACGCGCACGATGCACGTGGACGCCGATGTCGACAGGGGCGTGCGGCCGGCCTTTGGGTTCAGAAACATGTGCACGTGAAGAATGGTCCCCCGCATCGAGGTCGCGTCCGCCCCCTGGTGGAACACGTCGGCCGGAAGGTCCGTCAGGTAGAAGTCGGCCCAGTTGCCGTCGCGAGCGGTGAAGCACCGCGTCGGCAGGTCCAGCGAAAGGCTGCCGCCCTCGGGAGAGGTGCTGGTTGCCCGCGGAGACCCGCCCCCGCCCATCGACGAACAGCCCGAAAGACATGCCGCCCCCGAACACATCGCGATCAGAACGGCGGTACGCCACTGCAGGGAAGCCCTCATGCCGAGAGGATACCACCAGGGCACAAGATGTGTGAACCCAAACCCGGGTCGGGTGTCGAATAGGTAGACTGGCACGGCCCGGCCGCCCAAGGCAGGCGCGGCGCACGCCCCGAGCACGAGGAGTCAGCCATGCGGACGATCGCGATTCTTGCGGCGGCGGGCCTGAGCGCCACGGCGATGGGTCAGGCCCAGCCCGAGCGCGTGGTGATCCCGAGCGGTCCGTCGTGGGGCGTTGGCGCTGGCCGTGCGAACATCAACCTGCTCGAGCGGCGCACGCCGCTGATCGCACCGACACCCTCCGCCGTGCTCCCGCCTTCAAGCGGCCCAAGCAGGCCGATCTTTCCGTGCCGCCCCTTGCCTCGCCCGTGTACCACTGGATGGGAGCGCCTGCCGACGGGCGTCGTCACCGAGGGCTCCGGCCTCACGGTCGACGGCACCTACCAGGGCGAGAAGTGGGGGATCGACTTCCACCTCGGCACCGGGCAATCGACGCACACGGGTGCCGGGCACTGCGGTGATGACCGCATCCCCAGCGGGTACTACTACCCCTACCCCATCGGCTACACACGCAGCGCGTGGTACTCCGCGCCCCTGCAGCAGGCGCAGCCGCAGGTGATCGTGCTGCCCGCTGCGGTGGCGAGCACGCCCGCCGCTCCCGAGCCGCCGCCGGCTCCGCCCACCGACATCGAGCGTGCGCACGGCTTTCTCCAGGATGGTGACGTCCCGAGGGCGATCGCGGCGTTCACGCTGCACCTGGGGAGCCAGCCGGAGGACGGGCGGGCCATGAGGCTGCTCGCGGCGGCTCTGCTGCTCGACAAGCGCGCCGACGATGGCGTCGCCATGATGCGCAGCGCCTACCGCGCGGAGCCGGCCCTGGCTCGCGAGCCCCTGCGGGCCGATGAGCTTGGTCTGCGAGAGGCCGGGCTGCGCGACCTGGTGATCCGGGCCGTGATGCACGCGAACCGGCTGGGGAGCGGCTCGTCCTGGTGGACGGTCACGGTGCTGATGCAGGCGCAGGGAAAGGCCGAGCAGGCCCGGGCGATGCTCGGGAAGGCCAAGGCCCAGGGCATCGATGCAGACCTGGACGCCGCGATGACCGCCGCCTTGGCTCCCTGAACCAATGTACGGAATATGAACGGGTGAACTCGGCGCTCTCCGGGTGCCCCGTGTGCGGGTGCTGACCGTGGGGTTCTGCGCTCGCTCGGACGTGCTCCGCCTGGCCCCGCCTTGCCTTGAGCGGGGAGGGCGCTAGCATTGCCTCTTCAATCGAGAGGACCGGCTGCCCCGAAGGGCGACCGGAAAAACTCGGACCGCGGGCACTACCGAGCGTCGCCGACCCTGGCCGGGTTGGCACATGGCGCCGGTGGGAGGTTGGAAACGATGGCCAAGAGAGAAGTTACTAACGTCTTCAAGCTGATGGCAGTGGGCGGGGCGGCAACGCCCGCGCCGCCGCTGGGTCCTGTGCTGGGCTCCAAGGGTGTGAACCCCGGGCAGTTCATCCAGAAGTTCAACGCCGCGACGCAGCACGTGAAGGGGAAGAAGGTCGGGTGCATCGTCACGGTGTACTCGGACAAGAGCTTCGAGTTCGAGCTGAAGAGCTCGCCCGCGTCGGCGCTCATCGTCGAGGCCGCGGGCATCGAGAAGGGCTCGGGCGTTCCGAACAAGAACAAGGTGGGGAAGATCACCAAGGCGCAGGTCGAGAAGATCGCCAGGGAGAAGATGGCCGACCTGAACTCCCACAGCGTGGAGTCGGCGATGCGCGTGATCGAGGGAACCGCACGATCCATGGGGGTCACGGTCGTCGCCTGACGCCCGAACTACAGGAGCACACACCATGGCACTGCGAATCACCAAGCGAGCGAAGGCGAACCAGGCGATGATCCCCGACGGCCCGATGGCGGCGTCCGAGGCGGTCGCGCTTCTCAAGAAGTTCAAGGCCCCCAAGTTCGACCAGACGGTCAACGTCTGCATGCACCTCAACCTCGACACCAAGCAGGCCGACCAGGCCCTGCGTGGCGCGATCAGCCTGCCCAAGGGCATCGGCAAGACCAAGCGAGTCGTCGCCTTCTGCCAGAGCGACGTCAGCAAGGCCGCGCTCGAGAACGGCGCCATCAAGGCCGGTGGCGAGGACCTGGTCTCGGAGATCGAGAAGGGCTGGATGGACTTTGACGTCGCCATCGCCAGCCCCGACATGATGCGGGTTGTGTCCAAGCTGGGCAAGGTGCTCGGCCCCAAGGGCCTCATGCCCAGCCCCAAGGCCGGGACCGTGACGCCCGACGTGGCCAAGGCCGTGAAGGAATACTCGGCCGGCAAGGTTGAGTTCCGGGCGGACACCTTCGGCAACGTGCACGCCGTGCTGGGCAAGATGAGCTTCCCCGAGGCCAGCCTCGCGGAGAACCTCGAGTTCTTCATCCACGCGATCGAGAAGACTCGCCCCGCCAGCGTGAAGGGCCAGTACGTCAAGAAGGTGACCGTGAGCGGCGCCATGACCCCCGGCGTCCAGGTGAAGTTCGTGTCGGCTGTCGCCGAGCACTAGGCCAGGCAGCACAGCTCTCGAAGCACAGCCGATAGGAGACAGCCATGTCAAAGACCATGAAGACCATGATCATGCGGGAGTACAAGGCCCGCATCGCCGGCGAGGCGGCGACCTACCCCGACGCGATGCTCATCAGCATCCGGGGCGTCAAGGGCATCGACACCACCAAGATGCGCCATGCCCTCGCCAAGAAGAACATCAAGATCACCGTGATCCGCAACTCGCTCGCGAGGAAGACCTTCGAGGGCACCACCCTCGCCTCCTTCGAGGAGCTGCTCTCCGGCGCCAACGCCCTGGCCCACGGCGGCGAGTCGGTCGTCGAGGTGGCACGTGAGATCGTCGCCATCGCCGCCAAGCTCCCCAAGCTCGAGCTCAAGGGCGCGGTGCTCGACGGCAAGCTCTACAAGGGCAAGGCCGGCGTCGAGGAGCTGAGCAAGTTCCCGACCAAGGACGAGGCCATCGCGAACGTCGTCACCCTGGTCGTCAGCCCCGCGCGAAAGCTCGTGGCCCAGATCAAGGGCCCCGGCGCCACCGTGGCAGGTCTGGTCAAGGCCATCGAGGGCAAGCTCGAGAAGGGCGAGGCCATCGCCAAGGCCGGTTGAGTTCGTTCAGTGAGTTGATGATCGCCCCACGCGGGGCGTGAACACAAGTCTGTTCCCGACTGGTCCGCGATGCGGATGAAACGCCGGAGCGTTCCGGCCCCTCTCGGGAAATCGTTCGGCCAAGGGCAACCCCCAAGGCCAGCATGAGAAAGGTGCACGACATGTCCGATACGACCTTTGACGCGAAGATCAAGGACCTGGGTGACAAGCTCGCCGGCCTGACCCTGAAGGAGGCGGTGGACCTGGGCAAGTACATGAAGGAGACCTACGGCATCGAGGCCGCCTCGGGCGGCGCCGTAGTCATGGCGGCCGGCGGTGGTGGCGCCGCCGCCGCGGCCCCCGTCAAGGACAGCTTCGACGTGGTCCTCAAGGCCGCGGGCGACAAGAAGATCCAGGTCATCAAGGTCGTCCGCGAGGCCACCGGCCTGGGTCTGGCGGAAGCCAAGGCTCTCGTCGACGCCCCCGGCAAGCCGGTCAAGACCGGTCTGTCCAAGGAGGACGCCGAGAAGCTCAAGAAGTCCCTGGAAGAGCAGGGTGCCACGATCGAGCTGGCCTAAGACGGCCGGTTCGGCGTTGGTGGCCGACGTTTGGTGAGTGTTCAGGCACCTATCCGACGGTCGGCACAACTGGACACTGGACCGACCCCCCCGGTCGCGAGGCCGGGGGGGTTTTCCCTGTCGGTTGTCCAAAGGGCTTTCCGCGGTTATACTTCCGGGTTCTCCCCAGTGCGGTGGTGCAGGCGGTTGCGAGTGGGACGAGCCGTTGAACGACATGAATCCTAGGAACGTGTGACCTTGCTCACGCCGCGCGTTGGCGCGCGGGGGCTTGGCTGCGACTCTCCATCGTAGAGGATACCGATGGCTGCGATGTCTTCGTCGGGCGTGAATGGGACCGAAATCAAGATCCGCAACTTCGCCAAGCGTGGCGACGGCCTGCCGGTGCCGGACCTGACCAAGGTTCAGACCGACGGGTACGAGCGGTTCCTCCAGTTCGAGCGAGGCTCCGACGAGCGCGACGGGACCATCGGTCTCGAGTCGCTGCTCCGCGAGGTTTTCCCAATCGAGAGCTACGACGGGACCATGAAGCTCGAGTACGTCTCGTACACGCTCGAAGAGCCCCGGTACACCTCCGACGAGTGCCGCGAGCTCCGCCTGACCTTCGGCAGGCCCTTCCGCATCTGCCTGCTCCTCAAGCGCGAGGGCAAGCCCGAGACCCCCGAGGAGCAGATCTACCTCGGCGAGTTCCCCATCATGATGGGCGGCGGCGAGTTCATCGTGAACGGCGCCGAGCGAGTCATCGTCAGCCAGCTCCACCGCTCCCCGGGCGTGGACTTCTCCATCCTCTCCAGCGAGGCCGACCGCCCGCTGCACAGCGCCCGCGTCATCCCCGAGCGAGGCTCCTGGATCGAGCTGGAGGTCACCAAGAAGGACGTGCTGGCGATGCGGATCGACCAGAGCACGAAGCTCGCGGCGACCACGTTCCTCCGCTGCCTCGACGAGTCGGTCGCGTCCACCGATGCGCTCCTCCGCCTGTTCTACGAGGTCTCCGAGATCGCGCCCGAGAAGGTGAAGCCGGAGCACTGGGCCGCTGCCGACATCATCGACCCCAACTCGGGCGAGGTGCTGGTGCACGTGGGGCGTCAGTTCGGCGACAACGCGGGCGTGGTCCAGAACAGCGACCTCAAGAAGGTCCGCGTGATCGAGAACCCCAGCGACGCGCTCATCCTCAACACCATCGCGGTGGAGGAGGAGAAGCGTGACATCGAGAACAAGAACAGCGACGCCTTCGCGAACTCCACGGACTACGAGCGCGCGCTCCTTCGGATCTACACCAAGCTCCGCCCGGGCAACCCGCCCCAGATCGAGAAGGCCAAGACCCTCTTCATCGAGAAGTTCTTCGACGAGAACCGCTACCGGCTCGGGCGCGTGGGCCGGTTCCGCATCAACCGCAAGTTCGAGCTGAACACCTCCGAGGCCCTGATGTTCATCACGCCGCAGGACTTCCTGCGCGTGATCCAGTACCTTCTGGACCTCCGCAGCGGGCGTACCGACGCCAAGACGGGCCGCCCCTTCGCCGTGGTGGACGACATCGACCACCTGGGCAACCGCCGCCTGCGCACGCTGGACGAACTGGCGGTCGAGGAGCTCCGCAAGGGCTTCCTCAAGCTCCGCCGCACCGTGCAGGAGCGCATGAGCGTCAAGGATCCCGAGGAGGTGATCAAGATCGCGGACCTGGTGAACACCAAGTCCATCAGCAGCGCGATCGATTTCTTCTTCGGCCGCAGCGAGCTGTCGCAGGTCGTCGATCAGACCAACCCCCTGTCGAGCCTCGTCCACGAGAGGCGTCTCTCGGCACTTGGGCCGGGCGGCCTGAACCGCAAGCGCGCGGGCTTCGAAGTCCGCGACGTCCACATCAGCCATTACGGGCGCATCTGCCC
Organism: Phycisphaerales bacterium; assembly: GCA_020853975.1. Lineage (GTDB taxonomy): Bacteria > Planctomycetota > Phycisphaerae > Phycisphaerales > UBA1924 > RI-211. The sequence goes on along the minus strand of JADYXW010000025.1, from coordinate 3,007 downwards.
CATCGAGACCCCCGAAGGCACGAACATCGGCCTTATCGCCAGCCTCGGGCTCTACTCCAGCATCGATGAGTACGGCTTCCTCCGCACGCCCTACCGCGAGGTGAAGGACGGCAAGGCCACCGGCAAGGTCGTCTACCTCCGTGCCGACGAGGAGATGCGCGCGATCCTCGCCCCCGCCGACTCGCTGGGCGACGAGGGACGCCTGCGCAAGGGCCACATCGTGGCCCGCGTGAACGGCGAACTGGCGCAGGCCGATTCGTCCACCGTGGACTTCCTGGACATCAGCCCCAAGCAGATCATCGGCATCTCCGCGGCCCTCATCCCCTTCCTGGAGCACGACGACGCGAACCGCGCGCTCATGGGAAGCAACATGCAGCGCCAGGCCGTGCCCCTCATCAAGGTCGATCCTCCCTGCATCGCCACGGGCGTTGAGAGCGCCGTGGGGCACAACTCCGGCATGGTGGTGCGGGCCAAGAACCCCGGCACCGTCACCGCCGTCGACAGCGAGCGGATCATCATCGACAACGCGGACGAGTACGTGCTCCGCAAGTTCGTCGGCCTCAACGAGCGCACGTGCCTCAACCAGCGCCCCGTCGTGAAGCTCGGGCAGGTGGTGCAGAAGGGCCAGGTCATCGCCGACGGCGCTAGCACCAAGATGGGTGAGCTGTCCATCGGCAAGAACGTGCTCGTCGCGTTCAACACCTTCGACGGCTACAACTTCGAGGACGCCATCGTCATCAACGAACGCCTGGTGAAGGACGACGTCTTCACCAGCATCCACATCGACGCCTTCGACGTGGAGATCCGCGAGACCAAACTGGGCCGCGAGGAGTTCACCCGCGACATCCCCAACGTCTCCGAGAAGATGCTCCGCAACCTCGACGAGAACGGCATCATCCGCATCGGCGCCCGCGTGGGCCCCGGCGACATCCTCGTCGGCAAAGTCAGCCCCAAGAGCAAGACCGAGCTGACCCCCGAGGAGAAGCTGCTGCACGCGATCTTCGGGCGAGCGGGCGAGGACGTGAAGAACGACTCGCTCGAGGTGCCCGCGGGCGTGGAGGGCGTGGTCATCGGCGCGCGGAAGTTCAGCCGCCGGCTCCACATGAACGAGGAGCAGAAAAAGCAGCTCAAGAAGGATATCGCCGACTACGAGCGACTGATGGACGAGAAGGCGATCTCGCTCTTCAAGCAGATGACGGGCGCGATCAACGACGCCGTGGGTACGCCCATGGTCGACCCCATGACCCGCCAGAAGGTCGGCGCCAGCGACATCCCCGAGGTCATCCTCGAGCAGGTCCGCACCTTCGATATCAAGTGGGCCAAGGGCAGCAAGGACACCAAGGGGCAGGCCGAGACGCTGCACAAGCAGTTCTGGCCCCGCATCCAGGCCCTCATCGCCGAGAAGGCCCGCAAGGTCAGCCACATGAAGCGTGGCGACGAACTGCCCACGGGCGTGCTCGAGATGGTGAAGGTCTACCTCGCCACGAAGCGGCACCTGTCGGTGGGCGACAAGATGGCCGGCCGCCACGGCAACAAGGGCGTCATCGCCCGCATCGTGGCCGAAGAAGACATGCCCTTCATGGAGGACGGCACCAGCGTCGAGGTGCTGCTGAACCCGCTGGGCGTGCCCAGCCGGATGAACGTCGGGCAGATCCTCGAGACGCACCTGGGCTGGGCCGCCAAGGTCCTGGGCTTCCAGGCCGTCACGCCCGTGTTCGACGGCGCGACCGAGGACGAGGTCCACCGCGCGGTCGACGAGGCCAACAAGCACGTCTCCTCGCGCCTCGACCACTACGAGAAGTCGGGCGGGCACCCGCACCCGCGAGAGCTCCTCGCCCGCATGCCCCGGGGCGGCAAGATCCAGCTCTTCGACGGCCGCACCGGCGAGGCCTTCAACCAGAAGACCACCGTCGGCTACATGTACATCCTCAAGCTCCACCACCTCGTCGACGACAAGATCCACGCCCGTGCCACCGGTCCCTACTCCCTCATCACTCAGCAGCCTCTGGGCGGCAAGGCCCGCACGGGCGGCCAGCGCTTCGGCGAAATGGAAGTCTGGGCGCTCGAGGCCTACGGCGCCGCCTACATCCTGCAGGAGCTCCTCACCGTCAAGTCCGACGACGTCGAGGGCCGCACGAAGATCTACGAGAGCATGGTCAAGGGCCAGAACAAGCTCGAGGCGGGCATGCCCGTCGCCTTCGACGTGCTCTGCAACGAGCTCAAGGGCCTGGGCCTGAACGTCACGCTGGAGAAGAAGAAGCTCGAGGGCGGCAGCCTGCTGTAGGCCGCCCCTCCGGCCCCGCCCGGGGGCCGGCGTTCCACCAGACCTCCCCCTCTCTCCGTTCGGAATACGCACGCCAGAGGACCGATTCATGGCTGATACCGTCTACGACCGTGTGAACGACTTCTCCGCCGTCAAGATCACCCTGGCGTCGCCCAACGACATCCGGGCCTGGTCCTACGGCGAGGTGAAGAAGCCCGAGACCATCAACTACCGCACCTACCGCCCGGAGAAGGACGGCCTGTTCTGCGAGCGCATCTTCGGGCCCGAGCGCGACTACGAGTGCGCCTGCGGCAAGTACCGCGGCACGAAGTACAAGGGCATCATCTGCGACCGCTGCGGCGTGAAGGTGACGCACAGCCGCGTCCGCCGCAAGCGCATGGGCCACATCAACCTGGCCAGCCCCACGGTGCACATCTGGTTCTTCAAGAGCATGCCCAGCCGCCTCGGCACGCTCCTGGGCATGAAGACCAGCGACCTCGAAAAGGTCATCTACTATCAGGACTACGTGGTGGTGGACGCGGGCGACACCGAGCTGAAGTTCAAGCAGATCCTCACCGAGGATGACTTCCGCGCCGCGCAGGACAAGTACGGCAACGCGTTCCGGGCGCTCATGGGCGCCGACGCCATCCGCGAGCTCATCGACCGCACCGATCTCTCGGGCGAGGCCGCCAAGATCCGCGAAGACCTGAACGCGACCAAGAGCAAGCAGAAGATCAAGGACTT
>JADYXW010000024.1 GCA_020853975.1 Phycisphaerales bacterium | reverse complement strand
GAGGGCGTGGCGGCGGTCATCGCGGCGGAGGGAGAGGCCGAGCTCGCCGCCGCCCGTGACCTGTCCCGGGGCGTCACCGGCGCGCGGTATCGAGCCTGGGCCGACGAGATCACGAGGCTGCTCGCGCTCGTCGAGGCGGGAATCGACTTCACGGATCAGGAAGACGTGCGAGCCATCGCGCCCTCGGACCTCGCGGGCTCGTGCGCGACCATGGCGGATGAGATGCTGGGGATGCTCGGCACGCCGAGCGTGGGCTCGACGCTGCCGCGCGTGGTCCTCGCCGGGGAGCCCAACGCCGGCAAGTCGACTCTGTTCAACGCGCTGCTGGGGCGACGCCGCGCGATCGCCTCACCGGTCGCGGGAACCACGCGGGATGTGCTGGAAGAGACGCTCGATCTCTCGGCGGACAGGTGCGGCGCCGGCGCGGTGGTGCTCGCCGACATGCCGGGGCTCGAGGACGGAGCGGACTCGCTGGGCGAAGCGGAGCGGGAAGCGCAGGCCGCCGCGGGAGACGCGATCCGAGCCGCGGACCTCGTGCTGTGGTGCGACCCGTCGGGCCGGTTCGAGCCCGCGGTGCCTGCCGGGGCCCGCGCCGTGATCCGCGTGCGCACCTGCGCGGACCGGGGAGCACCGGGCCGCGAGGACCTCGCGGTGTGCGCCATCGACGGCTGGCACTTGGCGGCGCTGCGCCGGGCCATCGCCGACGCCACCTGGGGGCCATCGCGGGGCGCGTCGTGCGCCGGGCTGCTCCCAAGGCATCGGGCCGCCATCGCCGCAGCGGCGCGGGTGCTTGCCGATGTCGAGGCGTCGCCCGATGGTGAGCCGGCGCTCGTTGCCGAGCGGCTGCGCGACGCGGCGACCAGCATCGGCGAGCTCACGGGTCGGATCAGCCCAGACGACGTGCTCGCCCGCGTCTTCTCGACGTTCTGCATCGGGAAGTGACCAGTTCCCGCTCGACGCGCTAGGCGCCAGCGATAAAGGCGCCCAGGTGCCGCTGCGCGAACGCCTCTACCGCGGCTCCCGTCTCCTGTGAGGACTTGCCCCAGCAGCAGGCGAGCGGGGTTCCGCCCTCGGGCTCCATCAGCACGACCCACTTGCCTTCCACTGCTACGACGCTGGGCAGACGAGACGCGAGGTACGCGGAGAGGGCGTTCACCTCGGGGCCTCCGACGGCGATCGTGGGAAGTCCCCGCAGCTCGTCGTTGTTTAGATACCACAGGTCGGAACAGACATACACCCTCGCGCCGGCCCCCGCGGCGGCCTCGAGGCGCTCCCGCAGCCAGTACGCCCAGGGGCGGTCGCTTGCCTCGGCCTGCAGGTGGGCTCCGGTCACGATCATGAAGGTGGTGGAGGGGTTCATGCTCGGGTGTCGTTTGGGGCGCGTTCGCTCTGGTTCGGGGTGGGAAGTCAGCGTCGCGGTCGCCTAGAACATAGGGCCGCCGGGACCGTACAACCGGGCGGACAGGACGCAGCCATGAGCCAGGAACAGCCCCCAGCAGAACAGCCCGCGACACCGCCCGCCGGCGCCACCGCCACGGCACCGCGCCCTGCGCCGCCCCGGGTGGAGCACCTGCCGATGTTCCGGGTGCTGCTCCATAACGACGACAAGAACTCGATGGAAGACGTCGTCGTCACGATCGTGGAGCTCACTCCCCTGAACAAGACTCAGGCGATGGAGGCGATGCTGGACGCCCACAAGACGGGAGTCGCCCTCCTGCTGGTCACGCACCGCGAGCGCGCGGAGCTGTACCAGGATCAGTTCCGGTCCAAGCGCCTCACGGTGACGATCGAGCCGGTGGCCTGAGCCCGCGCGGGCCGGCCCACGCCCAATCTACTTGAGCGGGTCCGGGAGTTGCCCGTGCAGGGACTTGAGGTCCTCGCTGCGCGAGGCCGGCATCACCAAGGTGGCGTCGGGCGTGTGCACCACGATCATGTTCTCGCACCCGAGCAGCGCGACCGTGTGCCCTTGCTGAGAAACGACGAGGTTGTTGCGAGAGCCGTTGAACGCTGTCATCCCCGCCCCCGAGGCCCGGTTGCCGTTCTTGTCGGCGGAGAGGGTCTGCGCGTAGCTGGGCCAGCTCCCGACATCGAGCCAGGTGAGGTCCATCTGCACGGTGCAGACGCTGAAGCGAGCGTCGGAGGCCTTGCCCGCCGCCTGCGACTGCTTCGACGCGGGCTCCATCAGCGCGTAGTCCACGCTGATCTTTGGGAGCGTCGGGTACACCTCTTCGAGCACCTGCTTCTGCTTCTTGGTGCCCCACGCCGCCTGGATCTTCATCAGCCCCTCGTAGCTCTCGGGCTTGAAGAGCTTGAGCGCTTCCAGCACCGACGACGCCTTCCAGACGAACATCCCGCTGTTCCAGCCGAAGTCTCCGCTCTTGACATAGGCCTCGGCCCTGGCGGCGTCTGGCTTCTCGACGAACCTCGCGACGTGGTAGCAGTGCTCCTTCACGCCGTCGATCGCGCCGTGCTTGTCGTTCTTGGCGTCGCGGATGGGCGTCCCCCGCTCGACATAGCCGAAGCCCGTCGCGGGGTACGTGGGCTTGATAGAGAACGTGACGAAGCGCCTCGGGTCGTTGTCCACAAGCCTGAAGCCCAGGTCCATGCGTGCGCGGAAGACGTCCTCCGGCTCGATCACGTGATCCGCCGTCAGCACGCAGAACACCGCGTCCTTGTCTCGCTTGTGCAGCACCGCGGCGGTCAGCCCCACCGCGTTGACCGTGTCCCGCCCGACGGGCTCTCCCAGCACCTGCTCATCGCCAAAGCCCGGCAGCTGCGCCCGGATCACGCCCCGGTATCCCTCCGCGGTGCAGATGTACCGGTTCGTGGGTTCAACAAGGCCGGCCAGGCGCCCCGCGGCGAGTTCCAGCAGCGACACCTCCGCCGCCTCCACACCCCGTCGGATGAACTTCAGAATCTGCTTCGGGCGATCCTGGCGGCTCATGGGCCACAGTCTCGTCCCCGCGCCGCCGGCCATGATCATCGCATACCGCATGGGTCGTGAGGATATCGACCATCACAGCCGGTTTGCGGCGAGGGGTCCAAAAACAGCCCCGAACACACGCCGAAATGACAGCCTACCTGCCCCGGCCCGAGAGCGCCAGGGGCAGCAGGTCCTCGACCCGCTCCGGGGCGCTTCCATCACGCCTGGCCTGGCGGATGGCCAGGGAGGCCAGGCGCTCCGCGTCCGCGCGAGTCTCTCCCAGCGAGACCATCGCCGCGATCAGGTCGTGCATGACCCCAGCCTCCGACCCGGGCTTCAGCTCCGCCGCCGCGTCCAAGTCCGCCCGTTCTTCGCCGGACAGATACGCGTCCACCTTTCCGGAGAGCTCGGCGATGATGGTCTCCGCGAGGCGCTTGCCGATCTCGGGGAGTTCCGCGAGGGCCCGGGGGTTCTTGCCCGCGATCGCCCCTGCGATCTCCGCCGGAGGCTTCGCCATGGCCCGCAGCGCCTTGCGGTTGCCGATACCCTTCACGGTCGTGAAGAGCTCGAAGAAGCGACGATCCTCGGGCGAGCGAAAACCGACGAGCCTGGGCACGAACGAAGCGCCCTGGTTGTGGCTCTCGAGGTATTCCAGCGTGTGCAGCGTCGTCGCCTGCCCGATCAGCCTCTCGAGTCTGGGTACGTCAAACGCCGGCACCAGCACTTCACGCGCGATGCTCCCGTCACCCACCGACAGTGTGGCGGCGTTGCCGGCAGCGGATTCGACGGTGCCTCTGATCCGGGTGATCACGCGCAACCGTAGCCGTCGCCCGGTGCAGGCGTAGCCTCCCGCCATGCCCAGCCTCAGGATCCCCGTGCCCGCGGACTACTCCCTGCCCCGCGACGCCTGCTCATACGGCTATTTCCTGCTCGCCCCAAACCGCTGGGACGTGGAGGAGCAGTCGCTGTCTCGACCCCTGCGGCTGCCGGGGGGTGTCGTGCACACCCAACTCACGCAGCCCGCCGGCCCGGGCACGCCCCTCACGGCGGCGACCAGCCGCACGCTGAGCTCCGCCGACAAGGCCTCGCTCCGCGCGCAGGTGACGCGCATGCTGAGGCTGGACGAGGACGAGCGCCACATCGCCGGGTTTCACCGGCTCGACCCGCGCTGGAAGCGATCCGGGCGCGCACGCCTCTTCCGCTCACCCACAATGTACGAGGACGTCGTCAAGACCATCACCAGTTGCAACGTGACCTGGCCCGGCACGGTGCAGATGAACCGGAGGCTGTGCGAAGTTCTTGGCGAGGCTCCACCCGGTGGTGCCGGGGGCTTCCCCGATCAGGCGCGCGTGGCGCGGGCCCGGCCCGAGATGCTCAGGGCACGCTGCCGCGTGGGATACCGCGACGCCCGCCTCATCGAGGTGTCCCGCCTGTTCGCGCGCGGGGTCATCCGCCCCGCGTGGTTCGAAGACCCTTCGACACCGGACGATGATGTGTACGACGCGCTGATCGACCTGCCGGGCGTCGGGCCCTACGCCGCGTCGAACATCATGCAGTTGCTGGGGCGATACTCGCGGCTGCCGCTCGACACCGAGAGCGTCCGCCACGGCCGCACGGTCCTGGGGATGAAAGGCAGCTCCGCGCAGGTCATGAGGCAGGTGCGGACGCACTTCGCCCCATTCGGCGCCCACGCATTCCGCAGCTATTGGTTCGAAATGTGGCGGTTCTACGAGTCCAAGCACGGCAAGGCCTGGACGTGGGAGCGGGACAGCACAGGGAAACTGTTTACCGCCGCCCACCTGAACGCTCCGAGTCGGATCCGAAGGGTTGACGCCGCATCGGTTGGCCACAGCCCCTGAACCTGCCCCGCGCGCGCATTTGGTGCCAAACCCACCACTTTGGTGGCCGAGTCCCGGTTCCTGTGGCATAGTTGAGGCATGAAGACGCGCTGCCTGCACGCGCTGGCTGCTGGCCACACCTTGGGCTGCTTGGTTCTCGGGCTGGGGGCGACCGCCGCCCTCGCCCAACCGGACGCCAACGGCTTCGAGTGGGCCACCATTACGCACCCCGGCAACCCCGCGTACAGCGGCTTTGACCCCTTCGGCTACGTCACGGGCCGGGGCAGCGTCTCTTACGAGTACCGCATCGCCCGTACCGAGGTCTCCACCGCGCAGTGGCTGGAGTTCTTCAACACCTTCATGGGCACCGCCACGCCTCCGCTGCACATGAGCACGCCGCGGCACTGGTCCGCCGGGATCGACACGAACTACCAGGGCCCTGGCGTGCAGTACCGGCTGTCGGGGCAGGCCAACGCGGGACAGACCGCGGGCTACGGCGTCACGTGGCGCACCGCCGCCATGTATTGCAACTGGCTGCACAACAACAAGTCCAGCGACCCCGCCGCCGTCATGACCGGCGCCTACGACGTCTCCACCTTCTTCGACAACCCCGACGGCACCTTCACCGACCAGGCGACGCACTCCCCGGGCGCTCGCTACTGGATTCCCACGCTCGACGAGTGGCTGAAAGCAGCGCACTGGGACCCGAACCACGCCGACAACGGCGGCTGGTGGACCTACAGCAACGGGAGCGACATCCCGCTGACCTACGGCCCGCCCCCATCCTTCGGCGGCGACGGCACGGGCCAGGCCAACGCCGTCTTCAGGCTCCCCAACTTCGCGCACTATGACATCCCGCTCGGCAGTTATCCTAATACGCCCAGCATCTGGGGCCTGCTCGACATCGCGGGGAGTGGGAGTGAGTGGACGGAGGGGATCCAGAGCGGCCAACTCGGAATGTGGCGGTACCATGAAGGGTCTCGCGCCGGGGGGACTAGTGGCTCGGATCTGGTTTATGGATCTGGTGGTTCACAGTCGCCGTGGTCAATATCAGGCGATTTTAACCTCCGTTTGGCAAGTTCGGTTGCTTCTCCAGGCGTGTGTGGTATTCTCGGACTGTCCCTGTGTGTTCTCCGGGGTTGCACAAGGCAAAGGAGAAGCCATGAGGCACACCGTTCAGATTCTGATCACGTTGTTAGGGGGGGGGGTCGGGTCTCTGTCTCGCTGAACTCGCGGCGGCGCAGTCGATCGTGGTCGAAAAGAGCACGGTCGGGTGTCAAGCGAATCGTTGGACGGACATCACGGCGACACTGAACCCTGTGCCCGGTCCGGGCGACCCGATCAACCTGACGGGTGTGGATGATGCTTGGACTGCGATTCGAGTCCGCGCAACCTCCGGCGCTGGTGCGATCGGACCGATCACCGTGACTGGGTCGCGGACTTCCGGTGCGGCACTTGAACTACTGCTCCTACCCGGCGGGATCGACTGTCTACCAATCTCGCCCGACGAGTCAATCAATAACCCTGCAGCCACCTCCTGGTCCGGCCTGTCGTTCGGCGCGGGCTCGGAGTCGGTGCGCGACGCGGTGCGGCTGACCGCCGCGATCTCGGGCGACCTGACGGGCTCCATCGACTGCGGCACGGTCTACCGCCTGCAGGTCGGCGGCTCGATCAAGAGCCCGGTGACCGCCGCCGGGCCCAACCGTGACGGCGTCGGCGCCATCGGCGTGATCGTGGCCGGGAGCGTGGACAATGACGGCTCGGGCACGTTTGGGGCCATCAAGGCGTCCACCGGCGACATCGACTTCGTGCAGATAGGGACCCCCGCCACGCCCGGCGACCTCGAGGGCCCTGTCCACGCCGAGAACGGGCACATCACCGGACTGCTCGTCATCGGCGATGTGATCATCGCAGACTCAACCGGCATTCGGGCGAGGAACGGTATCGACTCCATCGATGCGGGGAGCGTCATCAGCGCCATCGTCGCCAATGACGGTTCGCACGGAGTCGAAGATCGACTCGCTCAACGTCCTCGGCTCATTCGCGGACCTCAACAACCTGGGGGCCATCACGCTGCAGTGCCTGAACGGCGAGGGGATCGGCACCATCTCCATCGGGGGCAACTTCGGCACGCCGGCCTCCTCAATGCTGCTCTCGGCCGACTTCATCGGACGGGCCGAGTTCGGGGGCAACTTTGCTGGGCTCATGAGATCGACATCCGGCGGGCCGTGTGGCATTTCAGAGTTCATCGTCGGCGGCAACATCACCCTGAGCGATCACCAGACGTGGAGCGGCGTTGAGGTTCTCGACTGCGCCGGAAGGTTCTACCCGGGGGGCTACTCACTTCACCTCTCAGACTCGCCGCCCGCCTTGCTGATGCGCGTAGGGGCGTACTTGGAAGCCGCGGCCAACGATGACCAGGTGCGCATTTCGCCCGCGGGCCTGCGGG
>JADYXW010000023.1 GCA_020853975.1 Phycisphaerales bacterium | reverse complement strand
TGCCCGTCAGGTCTTGAGCGAGGCGAGGTCGATGACGAAACGGTAGCGGACGTCGCTCCTGAGCATGCGTTCGTACGCCTCGTTGATCTTCTGCATGGGGATGCGCTCGATGTCGGAGACGATCTTGTGCGTGCCGCAGAAGTCGAGCATTTCCTGGGTCTCGCGGATGCCCCCGATGAGGGAGCCAGCGAGGGACCGCCTCTGGAAGATGAGGCCCATGACGTTGATGGGCGGGTGCGGGTGCTCGGGAGCGCCGACGAGGCACATGGCGCCGTCACGCCTGAGGCAGTTCACGAGCGGGTTGAGATCGTGCGACGCGGAGACGGTGTTCACGATGAAGTCGAGCGAGTTGGCGGCCTTGCCCATCTGGGCCTCGTCGCGCGAGATCACGATGTTGTGGGCGCCAAGCCTGCGTGCGTCCTCGGCCTTGCCGGGAGAGGTGGTGAAGAGCGTGACCTCAGCGCCCATGGCGTGGGCGAGCTTCAGGGCCATGTGGCCCAGGCCGCCCAGGCCGACGACGCCCACGCGCGTGCCCCGCCCGACCTTCCAGTGGCGCAGGGGCGAGTAGGTGGTGATGCCCGCGCACAGCAGCGGAGCCGCGCCCGCAGGGTCGAGTGTCTCCGGCACGCTCAGCACGAACGCCTGGTCCACGGTCATCGCGGTGGAGTAGCCACCGAACGTGTGCGGTCCGGCGCCGAACTTGTCCGGGCTGTTGTACGTGAAGGTCGAGCCCTTCTCGCAGTAGTTTTCCAACCCGTCACGGCACGCCGCGCACTCGCGGCAGGAGTCCACCATGCAACCGATAGCGACGGTCTGCCCGACCTTGAAGCGTGTGACCCTGGCCCCCACCGCCTTCACTCGCCCCACGATCTCGTGCCCGGGCACGCAGGGATAGGCGGTGAAGCCCCACTCGTTGCGGGCGAAGTGCAGGTCGCTGTGGCACACGCCGCAGAACAGAATCTCCAACGCCACGTCGGTGGGGCCGGGGTCGCGACGCGAGACGGAGAGGGGCCCCAGGGGAGAAGTGGCTGCGGGGGCGGCGTACGCGGCGTGTGTCGTGGGCATCGTGCGTCCTTGTGCTGGCCTGAAGTTCACTCTAGGTGGCGCCGAGCTCCGGCGGGGCGGGGCCAGGTCCTCCTCAGATCATCGATGGGGAACGCGGGGTGTGCGATCGGGCGCAGCGAGAGCGCAAGCAACGCACGCTCGTCGTCGTCGCCCGCGATGCGGTTGGCCTTGAGCCCGCCGCAGGCGGTGCCTCGGTGCAGGATGGCCCACTCGCCCCGGTCGCGCACCTCGATGGCGATGGGTTCCATGGAGGCGTCGCAGCAGGCGGCGCGGCCGCCGGGCCGGTCATCGAGGTGGCGGGACCAGAGGCAGCGCGGGCAGTGGTTGCGGTGATTGGTGCCGAAGGCGCGCGCGGGGACGGCCCAGCGGCAGTGGGTGCATGTGAACGCCTCGGATGCGTATCGGTGCTTGTCTGACGTGAGTGCTCGCTGGCTCTGGTGGAGGTGCGCTGGGCGCGCGGAACAGGCGTGCCAGCACGAGTGCGGGAGGGAGGCTCAGGCCGCGCCGGACGCCACGGCGTCGCACGGGTGAGGAAGGAAGTGCGCTGACTGAGGGGGACGATTCCGCGGCGAGGCGCCACCTCCCGAGCTCACCAAGGCTGGCGTGCACACGGTGCTGAGGGCGCCGGACGAACTCGAACAGATCGAATCGGCCGCGGGATGGATCAGGCAGTGACAGTCATAGTTCAGATTCTCTGAGTTGGAGGGGGCGTACACGCGCGGGGGGGGCATTCAAGCCCTACTTGCTGCTTTTTGTGCACGGCGCGGTCGGCCCGCACGGCCGCGGGCGGGCAGGTAGACTGCGCGTGCACGGGCCGACGAGGGCCCCGCAGCGAGGAGCCGCATGCAGGCCAGCATCACGCGTCGCACGTTCATCGCCAGCACTGTCGCCGCCGCGGGGGCCGCGGCGCTGGCGCACCCCGCCTTCGGCTGGAGGCTGCGCGACTCGAAGCTTCGCGTGCTCTCGATCGGCGTAGTGGGCACCATCGGCGAGGCGGACCGGCACCAGGTGCGCTCCCACCCGGACGCGGAGATCGTGGGCCTGTGCGACATCGACGCCAAGGCGATGGAGAAAGCCGCGAAGGAACACCCCGACGCCTTCCGGTGCGAGGACTACCGCGAGGCCTTCGACAAGCACGGCGACAAGTTCGACGCCGTGATCGTCTCCACGCCCGATCACTCGCACTGCGCGATCATGACGCTGGCGCTGGCGCGGGGCAAGCACGTGTATGGCCAGAAGCCGCTCGTGCAGCAGCTCGAAGAGCTGGAGCTGCTCGGGCGGGCGGCGGACGCCAGGCCGGACCTCGCCACGCAGACAGGTGCGCAGCGCATCGCGCACGCGCCGCGCCGGGCGGCGGTGGACATCCTGCGCGGCGGCGGCCTGGGCAAGGTCATCGAGGTGCACGTGACCTATGGCGGGAGCGCCGTCGCGGGTGGCTTCTACTTCGCCGACGGCACGCTGGGCGAGCCCATCCAGGCCCCGGAGGGCTTCAACTATGACCTGTGGCTGAACGGGGCGCCGGAAGCGCCCTGCCGCCCGCAGATGGTGCAGCGCCAATGGCGGAGCTGGTTCGAGTACGGCGGCGGGCAGATCGCGGACTGGGTGGTGCACACCACCGACGTGCTGTTCTACGCCTTCCCGGAACTGCAGAGCCCGACGCACGTGTGCACGCGCACCCCCACCCGCGACATGAGCCACTTCCACGCGAAGAGCGTGCTGTCGACGCTGACCTACCCGGTGTCGGGCGATCGCTTCGCGAACTCCACGTGCAACTTCTACTTCTATGACACCGAGATGAAGCCGGACAGGGCGATGGTGGGCGTGGGTGAGGGCAAGTGGCCCGGCGGCATTCTCACCATCGTGGTCTGCGAGGGCGGCACGCTTGTGCTCGCGCCCGAGGGGCCGCTGGAGATCTGGCGCGAGGGCCAGATGACCGACGGCATGCCGTGGCCCGGCCTGCCAAAGTACGAGGACTTCAACCACTGGCACGCGTGGGTGGACAAGGCCCTGGGCAAGGATACCCCCCACCTGTGGTGCCCTATCAGCACGGGCCTGCGCTGCACCGAGCCCGGCCTGCTGGCGGTGAAGGCGGCGAAGTTCCGGGGCCAGATGCT
>JADYXW010000022.1 GCA_020853975.1 Phycisphaerales bacterium | reverse complement strand
GCGGCGACGCAGTGGCTGGAGCGCACGCTGGACGACAGCAGCAACCGGCGACTGTCGCTCCCCGAGGCGTTCCTGGCCCTCGACGGCGCGCTGGACCTGATGCACAATGTCGCGAGCGGCCTGATCGTGCATGAGGCGATGGTTCGCAAGAACCTGATGGCCGAGCTGCCCTTCATGGCGACGGAGAACATCCTGATGGCGTGCGTAAAGCTGGGCGGGGACCGGCAGCACTATCACGAGCTGATCCGCGTGCACGCGCAGGCCGCGGGCATGCGCGTGAAGCAGGAGGGGCTGGACAACGACCTGCTGGAGCGGTTGAAGGCGGACAAGAACTTCCATTCAAAGGCTAGGGGCGGCGCGCTCTCGGGCGAACTGGACTGGGAGGGCGTGATGGACCCGATGAAGTACGTCGGGCGGAGTGTCGAGCAGACCGAGCGGTTCATCAAGGAAGTGGTGGAGCCGCTGCGCAGGGAGTACGGCGAGGCGATCGCGAAACTCGGCGAGAGCGGGCCAAAGGTCTGAGGAGGCGAGCGTGCTTGCACAGATTCTGCCGATGCTGGAGCGTACGCCCGGCGTGCTGCGCGCCCTGCTCGCGGGGCTCCCGGAAGCAGCGGTACGGGGGAACTATGGGCCCGGCACGTGGAGCGCGTACGAAGTAGTGGGGCACCTGATCGTGGGCGAGAGGCTCGACTGGATCCCGCGGGCGAAGATCGTCCTGGAGCACGGCACGTCGCGCGCGTTCGACCCGTTCCCGCATGACGCCACGATCAAGCCCGAGAGCGGCAGGAGCCTCGCGAGCCTTCTCGACGAGTTCGAGTCGCTGCGGCGGGAATCGCTCCGGGCTCTGGCGGCGATGGGGCTGTGCGATGCGGACCTTGCCAGGCGCGGGCTGCACCCCGCGCTGGGCGAGGTGACGCTGGGACAACTGCTCACGACCTGCGCGGCGCACGACCTGCACCACATCCGCCAGGCGTGCCTCGCGCTGGCGTGGAGCATGCGCGACGAGGTGGGCCCGTGGCGTGCGTACATCAACACATTCGAGCGGCCGGGCCACAGCCGCTAGACCGGCAGGTACATCTCGACCTGGTCCCAGGCGGAGCCGTCGTCGTGCACCAGCCCTCCGGGGAGCGTGCCCTTTGGCACGAAGCCGAAACGCTCGTAGAGCGCGATGGCGCGGCTGTTGGCGGCGTAGACCTCGAGCGTGACGAGCGAAAGGTCGGGGTGAGCCCGTGCCCGCTCAATGGCGCGGGCCATGAGCGCTGTCCCCACGCCCTGCCCCCGGAGCGCCTCCCGCACGCTCATGCCGAGCAGCACGCGATGGCGGGCCTTGCGCCGGGTGCTTGGCTGGCGCATGTCGAGCATGCCGAGCACCAGGCCCCCTGCTTCGGCGATGAGCATGAGCTGGCGCGGGTGCGCGAGGATGCCGGCGACGAACGCGCGCTCGTCGGACTCGGTCATGGTGAACTCGTCGGGGCTGGTGAGCAGGTAGGGGCTGGTGCGGAAGGCGTCGTGGGCCGCGTCGAGCATCGCGGCGGCGTCCTCGGGCGTGGCGGGGCGGACGCGAAACGTGCCGCCCGCGGCCGGGCGTTCGTGCGTGGTTGGTTCGATGGTGGCCATGGGCTCAGGTCCTGGGGGGACCGTTGCCCCGTGGGGGCTGGCGCGGGCTCTCGCCCTTGAGGGCGGCGGCGGCCGCGCTCTGATCGGGGTTGTCAAAGTCCGGCTCGGGGAAGTAGCGTTCTTCGACTCGTTCCAGCACGATCAGGGTGAAGAGCGTGAACGCGGCGAGAATCCCCGCGAGCACGAACTGCCCGATGCCGCACATGGCCCCGAGGGCAGCGGTGACCCAGACGGCGGCGGCGGTGGTGAGCCCGCGGACCGCCTTCTTGTTCTGAATGACGGCGCCCGCGCCGAGGAACCCGATGCCGCTCATCAGGCCTTGGAGGATGCGGCTGACCTCCGCCTGCCCGGAGTCGGGGAACGAGGCGAGGGTGGAGAGCCCCGCGACCACAAAGCCGCACGACCCAAGCGAGATGAGGATCATGGTGCGGAAGCCGGCGGGGCGGCGCTTGCGCTCGCGCTCCAGGCCGACGAGCGCCCCGGCGACGAGGGCGGCGGCGAGGCGAGTTGTGATCTCTGTCGCGGTGAGCGGTGCCATGCCCCATGGGAGCAGGCCAGCGCCCCTGTGTCAAGCCGGCACTCGCGGAAATGCGTTGGGGGCATGGCTTTGGGGCCGATAGTGGCGGGGTGAAGACGCTCATCCAGACGGCGGCGGACCGCGTGACCGAGGGCCGTTACGCGGACGCCTTGGAGATGCTCCTGCCCACCATGCGCCGAGGGAAGGGCGACGCAGCGGGGGCGTACCTGCTGGGACTTTCGTTCGTCCGGCTCGGCCGTACGCCCGACGCTCTGGAGTGGCTGAAGGTCGCGGCGGACTATCGCCCGCCGCAGGCGGACGCCCTGGTTGAGTACGGCTGCGCACTGTTCGACTGCGGAAGGTGGGACGAAGGTGTCGGGCAGGTCAGGGCGGCGGTCGAGGCGTTCCCCAATGACGCGCGCGCGCGGGTGGTGCTGGCCAAGATGCTGGCGCAGGGCGGGCTCTTCGTGCCCGCGATGGAACAGGCGATGCACGCCATGCAGCGCGCCCCCCAGGTGGCCGAGCCGGTCTCCGTATTCGCGACCTGTCTCGCGGGTCTGGGGTACGCGGAAGAGGCGTCGGAGTGGTTTGCGCGTGCCGTCGCGACGGACCCGAACGACCTGCGCACGCGAGCGAACCTGTGCCATGCGCTGAACGCCGCGGGCGGGACGGACCCGGCCGAGATCTGCCGCCGACACCGAGAGCTGGGGGCGATGATGGCGGAGCGGGCGCCGACCGGACGGCCCCACACGAACTCGCGTGATTCTCGGAAGAGGCTGCGGGTCGGGCTGCTCTCGCCGGACTTCCGCGAGCATCCCGTGGCTCGGTTCATGCTGCCGCTGCTGCGCCACGCCTCGAAGCACGAGGTGGAGTTCGTCGCGTACTCGTCGCTGGTGCGGGGTGATGACACGACGTCTCTCGTGCGGGATTCGGTCGACGCCTGGCGCGATGTCCTGGGGCTGGACGATGCGGCGTTGGCGGACCTGATCCGTCGCGACGGTGTGGACGTGCTGGTGGACCTGGCGGGGCACACGGGCGGGACGAGGCTTGCGGTGCTCGCCAGCCGTCCGGCGCCGGTGCAGATCACGTACCTGGGGTATGCGAACACCACGGGCCTCCCGGGAGTGGACGCGAGGCTGGTGGACTGGGTGACGGACCCGGCGGGGACCGAGGCGTTCGCGACTGAGCGGCTCGTGAGGCTCGATGGGTGCATGGTGTGCTTCGACCCAGGGGCGTGCGGTCCGGACGAGGGCGGGCCGGTTGCGCCCTCGCCCTCGGCATCGCGCGGGCACGTGACGTTCGGCTCTTTCAACAACGCGACGAAGACCTCCGGAGCGACGCTCTCGCTGTGGGCGGGTGTGCTGAAGGCGGTGCCCGGGGCCAGGCTGGCGCTCAAGGGCAAGGGGCTGGACGAGCCCACGAGCCGGGGCGTGGTGCAGAGGAGGCTGGCGCAGGCGGGCATCGACCCCTCGCGCGTCGAGATCCTGGTCTACCGGGGCGGGTACGGGGAGCACCTGCGGGCGTACGCCGAGGTGGACATCGCGCTCGACACGCACCCGTACTCGGGCACGACGACGACCTGCGAGGCCCTGTGGATGGGCGTGCCGGTGGTGACGCTGACAGGGCGCTCGCACGCGTCGCGGGTGAGCGCGAGCGTGCTGAAGGCCTCCGGGTGCGGCGAGTGGGTCACGGGGAGCGGGGAGGAGTACGCGAGCAGGGCGGCGGCTCTGGCGGGAGATATCGCCGGACTGCGGGCCCTGCGGGCCGGGCTGCGGGAGCGTGTGCGGGCTTCTTCCCTTTGTGACGCGGGGAGGTTTGCTGAGGGTTGGACGGCGGCGCTGCGCGGCGAGTGGACGCGCTGGTGCCGCGCGGGCGGCGTACATTCGCCGAGCCATGGCGATGCCGGACCCGAGCGTGCTGCGTGCGGCGGACCTGATCTCTCAGGGCAGGTCGGCGCAGGCGGAGCCGGGCTTGCGAGCGCGGGTGCGCAAGGCGCCCGCTGACGCCGACGCGTCGAGGCTCCTCGGGCTCGCGCTCCTCAACACTGCCAAGGCCGATCAGGCGGTCTATTTCACCGCGCGGGCAATGGAACTCTCCCCATCGCCCGCGGCGTGCGACGCGCACGGGACCGTGCTGGTGGTGCTTGGAAGGCTCGAAGAGGCCGAGCGGGTCTTTCGCGCCGGGATCAGCATGGACGGCGGGCTGCCCAGCCTGCACAACGGTCTGGGCGGGGCGCTGCTCAACCAGAAGAAGTACGACGGGGCGGCGGAGGCGTTTGCCAGGGCGAGGCAGATCGATCCGGGCTCGGTGGTGTACCTCAGGCAGCACGCGGCGGCGTTGGTGCGAGCGCACCGTACCGCCGAGGCCATGGCGATGTTGAGGGAAGGGGCCGCCGCGTTCCCGAACGACGTGCTGCTCCGCACACAGCTCGTGAACTCGCTGAACTACGAGGACGTAAACCCGGCGGAGAGGCTGGAGCACGCGCGGGCGCTGGGAGCGCTCTTTGCCCGGGTGGCGGGCGCGCGGCCCGACTTCGCGAACACCAGGGACGCGGCGAGGGTCCTGAAGGTCGGGTTGCTCTCGGCGGACTGGTTCGATCACCCCGTGGCGCACTTCATGTCGCCCCTGTTTGAGCACACTCCCGCGGGGCTCAGACTGCACGTCTATGACGCCAGCCGAAGGAGGGACGCGACGACCGGGGGGCTGCGCAAGCTGGCGGCGGGTTGGCGCGAGGTGGAGTCGCTTGGCGATGCGTCGGTGGCGGCCCAGATGCGGAAGGACGGCATCGACGTCGCGGTGGACCTGGGGGGCCACACCGTGGACAGCCGCGTGGCGGTGATGGCGTTCCACCCGGCACCGGTCTGCGTGTCGTACCTCGGGTATCCGGCGACGACCGGCATGGCGGGCGTGGGCTGGCGCGTGGTGGACAGCCTGACCGACCCGCCCGGCAGTGAGCAGTGGCACACGGAGAGGCTGCTCAAGCTCGACCCGTGCTTCCTGTGCTTCAGGCCGCCGGATGCGGCGCCGGGCGTGGCACCCTTGCCGGCGGCGGCGGGGCGCGGGGTTACGTTCGGTTCGTTCAACAACCCGGCGAAGCTCAGCCCGCGCGTGCTGGCGCTGTGGAGCAGGGTGCTGCGCGAGGTGCCGGGGTCACGCCTGTTGCTCAAGGGCGTGGGGTTTGACATCCCGGCGGTGCGGGAGAGGCTGCGTACCGGCGCGGCGAGCGCGGGGATTGATCCATCGCGGCTCGAAGTGCTGCCCACGACCAGGACGCCCGCGGAGCATCTGGCCACATACGCGCGGGTGGACGTCGCGCTGGACACGTATCCGTACCACGGCACGACGACGACCTGCGAGGCGCTCTGGATGGGCGTGCCGGTGGTGACGCTGGAGGGGGCGGTGCACGTGTCGCGGGTCGGCGTGACCCTGCTCCACGCCGCGGGGTGCCCGGACTGGATCGCGAGGGACGAGGACGCGTACGTACGCATCGCTTCGGAGCTCGGGGCGGACCCGGCGGGGCTCGGCCGGCTGCGGGCGGGCTTGCGGCGGCGGGTCGCGGCGTCTTCGCTCGCGGACGGGGGAGCCTTTGTGGCTCGGTTTGAGGCGGCCTTGCGCCACGCGTGGGGGGACTGGTGCGGGATGCAGCGCCCGGGCCAAGCCTAACCTGCTGTCCTTATGGCCATTCTCGTCAGCGAAAAGACCAGGGTCCTGTGCCAGGGAATCACCGGCGCCTTCGGCGCCAGCCACACCAGGGGGTGCTTCCACTACGGCACGCAGATGGTGGGGGGTGTCACGCCCGGCAAGGGAGGGACCAAGGACGAGAACGGGCTGCCGATCTTTGACACGGTGCACGCGGCGGTGAAGGCCACCGGCGCCGACGCCACGATGATCTTCGTCCCTCCTGCGTTCGCGGCGGACGCGGTCCTGGAGGCGGCGGACGCGGGCATCCGCGTCGTCTGCTGCATCACAGAGGGCATCCCCGTCCAGGACATGATCCGCGTGCGGGCGTTCCTGGACGAGTTCAACAAGACATCGTCGATGAGCGACCCCGCCTGCCGCGCTGTGCTCGTGGGGCCAAACTGCCCCGGAGTGATCACGCCGGGTCCGAAGACCGGGGGCGGGACCTCCGGGCAGGACCGGTACACGAACGCGGGGTGCAAGATCGGCATCATGCCCGGGTACATCCACACGCACGTGAGCGCGAGCAAGCTCGGCAAGAGCGTGGGGATCGTCAGCCGCTCGGGCACGCTCACCTACGAGGCGGTGTGGCAGACCTCGAGCCTGGGACTGGCGCAGTCAACCTGCGTGGGCATCGGGGGCGATCCGGTGCGAGGGTTGAATCACATCGATTGCATCCGGCTGTTCGAGGCGGACCCGAAGACCGACGCCATCCTGATGATCGGCGAGATCGGTGGGACCGACGAGGTCGAAGCAGCGGAGTACGTGAAGAAGCACGTGAAGAAGCCGGTGGCGGCGTTCATCGCGGGGCGGACCGCCCCCCCGGGCCGGCGGATGGGCCACGCGGGCGCGATCATCGGCGGCGCGGACGACACCGCGGACAGCAAGATCAAGGCCCTGCAGGCGGCGGGCGTCGAGGTCGCGATGAGCCCAGCGGACATGGGCCGGGCGATGGCACGGGCGATGAAGCTAGGCTAGGCCGGGCCGCGCGAGCCTCGTCGGATGCGTGCCGCGCCACGCCAGAGCGAGCCGACGAACACCACCCACACGATCGAGAGCAGCACCGACAGTGTCAGCGCGTACGCGCGCGCCTCCGCCCTGTAGACGGCGCGCCAGCGGCCGGACGAATCCGGGAGGTCCAGGGAGCTCCACGTCCACGCCGGGCCCACCCACACCTGCGCGTGTACCCAGGCGACGTAGAGCGTTGCCGGGAGCAGGAGTGAGCCCCCGACGCACAGGAGCGTTGCGATCGGGCGGCGGCTGTACGCGAATCGGATGCTCCAGTAGCCCGCGACGAGCGAGGGGGGCAGGGCGAAGATCAGCCCCACGCCGTGGAAGCCCGTGGGGACGGCGACGGCGGGGAAGAGCAGCCACAGAGCTCCCAGGGGCGACTCTGCCAGCCTGGGCAGCACGCCGAAGAGCCACAGCAGCGCAAAGCCCCAGACCCACATGCTCCAGGAAGCCGCGAGGCCGTTGTCCACCTCCCCCCACGGGCGGCACATAACGCAGAGCGCGACCGAGGCGCCGAGCGAGAGGGCGGCGAAGCCACGGCGCATGGACATGCTCCGGTTCGCGGCGCGGAGGCTCTGTTCCAGGGCTATGGCTTCTCGCGAGAAGGGCCTGCCGCACTCCGGGCACGGGCCGTCCGAGATGCCGGCAAGGTCGTAGGTGCAGGTGGGGCAGGCGACGGTCGGAAGGTCTTGCCGAAGGTCCACGGAAGCTCCCGGAATCCCCCGGAGCGACGGAAGAAGTCGATGCGAAGGCATACCGGCGGCGGCAGCGGTTGGAGGCGGTGCGCGCAAGAAAAAAGGCGCGAGCGCTGGGCTCACGCCTGTGGAGTCACGGGAAACTCTGGTTACTCAGGGGCAAGCGCCGCCGGCGACGCGGTTGATGAGGGAGGCGACGTCATCCTGATCGGCGTTGCCGTCGTTGTTGAAGTCGGGGTTGCTGCCGCTGGGGTTGGCGCCGCCACCGACGACGTTGATGAGGTAGTTCACGTCGTCCTGGTCGACGTTGCCGTCGCCGTTAAGGTCGGGGTTGCAGGGGGGCACCGAGGGTGCGCCGGCGGGGATGGCGGGGACGACGGACGCGCCGGGCTTGAAGGTGTTGAGGGTGACGGCGGCGCCCGCGGTGGGGGGCACGTCGGCCTCGAACCAGAAGTTGTACATGGTGCCCCAGCGAAGGGCGGAGGAGTTCGCGTTCTGCTGGAAGGTCTGGGGCGTGGCGAAGGTGACGGTGTTCGCTGTGCGAGTGGCGGTCCATGTGTCGCTGTAGTTCACGGGCTCGCCAGAGTGGTAGAAGGGCTGGTTGGACCCGATGTTGGAGACCGTCACGCCCGGCGCGACGGGGACGACGAACGAGCCGCCCGCGCGGTCGGAGTTGAGGTTGAAGACGGCGTAGTCGTACATCCAGCGGCCGTTGCCCAAGTTGCGGACCTTGCTGGCCCACCAGAAGGTGCCCTCGCCGGGGATGGTGACCTGGCCGATGTTGACGGACGGGTCGGCCGTATTGGCGCCGAGCCCATGGTCGCGCCACGCGCGGATAGCGGGGATCTGCGTGTAGGCGGCGCCGGTGAGGTTGAGGTTGAACGCGGCGTCAACGGTCACGCGCTTGTACGTCGCGTTGTTGAGCCATGCGCCGCCCGCGGCGTCATCGGTCGCGACGTAAACACCCTCGACGAAGTAGAGCGCGCCGGGGAAGTTGGCGGCGGTGAGATCGGCCTGTTTGATCTGCAGGCGGCGGAAGATGGCATCGCCCGTGGTGCCGGGGTAGGCGCCGATTGTGCCGGTGTACCCGTTGATGATGGAGCGGGGGGCGAGGCGGGTCTGCCCGCCGTTGAACCCGGAGCCGTAGACGTCTAGGCAGCCGGCGCCCAGGACGGACCCGCCCTGGCCGTTGCAGGAGGAGCCGCAGCCCGAGCCCGCGGCGGCGCAGCACGCCGTCTTGCAGTTGGCGAGGCCGATCTGTATCAGCCGGCCGTTGTGCAGGCGATAGGCGTTCATCGCGAGGGCGGGGGTGCCGTTGTTCGCCCAGATGAGGTTGGTCGAGCCCATATTGCAGGTGTGGCTGCCGAGCGCGTAACCCCGCACCGAGCCGAGCCCGGCGACCATCACGGCGCCGTAGTTCGACGTGGACTGGATGTCGAGCAGCGTGACGTCGGGGCCCGCGGCGAGTGCGCCCCCGGTGAGGCAGAGCGCAGCGAGAAGGCCACAGCCGATGGATTCGGTTTGCATGGTCAAGACACTCCTGAGAAAAAGGGGGACGAGAGAACCGGAACCCACAGGCTCGAGAAGCACCGGGCAGGGCGCAATACCCCGTCCATCAGGTTACCAGAACCAAGGCCCCGTGCAAGTCATCATGCAGGCGCTCGCCATAGAAGCCTACAACATCCGATTTAGCCGAACCGCCCGCTGATGTATTGCTCCGTGAGGGGCTTGGATGGGTTCTGGAAGATCTTGGCGGTCCGATCAAACTCCACCATCTCCCCAAGGTACATGAAGGCTGTGAAGTCGCTGACGCGGGAGGCCTGCTGCATGTTGTGGGTCACGATGATGATGGTGACCCGCTCCCGGATGCTGTCGATGAGATCCTCGATCTTGCTTGTCGCGATCGGATCCAGCGCGCTTGTGGGCTCATCGAACAGCACGATCTCCGGCTCGACGGCCAGGGCTCGGGCGATGCACAGTCGCTGCTGCTGACCTCCGGAGAGCCCGTATGCGGAACCCTGGAGGCGGTCCTTGACCTCATCCCAGAGGGCGGCGCCGCGGAGCGCGACCTCCACACGGTCGCGCAGGTCGGCGCGGCGGTTGATGCCGCGCAGGCGCAGGCCATAGGCCACGTTCTCGAAGATGGATTTCGGGAACGGGTTGGGCTTCTGGAAGACCATCGAGATGCGCATGCGCATCTCGACCGGGTTGGTGGAGGGAGAGACGATGTCGAGCTCGCGGCGCTCGCCGTCGGCGCCGACGGAGTGGAGGATGAGCCCGCCCTGATAGCGGGTGTTTGGATAGAGATCGTGCATCCGGTTGAAGCACCGCAGGAGCGTGGTCTTGCCGCAGCCGGAGGGGCCGATGAGCGCCGTGACCGCCTTCTCGCGGACGACGAGGGAGACGTTCTTGACCGCCTGGAACGAGCCGTAGAAGAACGAGAAGTCGCGGCACTCGGCCTTGGCTGGGCTGTGGCTGCCAAGGCCGGCCGGTGACGCCGCAAGGGTCTCGGCCCTCGGCTCGGGGCTCCGGCTCTGTTCCGGCGGGGGGGCCATGGTCGAGCTCCCGGGGGTCACCACTTGATCCTCCGACGCATTCTCGCGCGGACGAAGATCGCCGCCCCGTTCATGCCGAGTGTAACCGCCATGAGCAGGAGGCCCGCGGCGGCGGCGTTCTTGGCGAAGGCCTCGTCCGGCGTCGAGAGCCAGTTGAACATCTGAATGGGCAGCACCGTGAAGGGGGACCACGCCCACTCTACGGGTCCGTGCAGGCCGCCGCCCTCGTTCAGGCCCAGCGCGCGGGTCAGCCCGGCGGTGTCGCCCGCGAGGCGGAACTCCGAGCCGCTGTCAGCCGCCAACGCGAGGTAGCCGCTGGGCGTGAGCGAGGCGGCGAGCCCCGGCACCGAATCGAAGGCGGCACGGAGATCCTCGATGGACATGGAGGGATCGAACGCGAGCGTGGTGGACACGGCGGCGCCGCCCCCGTCGGAGGGGCGGACGCGAACTTCGATGGTCCCGGCCCGGAGCGGGCTCACGCCTGTACCCAGGCCCGCCGGCAGGGGGTCGGCCTGGGCCGCGCGGGCAACAGCTCTCTGGGCGTTGGTGGCGGGGAGCCAGGGGCGTTCTGAGAAGGGCACGGGAGGCAGGAACGCGATGTACGAGATAGCGCCGATGGTGACCAGCGGGGCGGTCTCACCCACGGCGCGGCTGAGCGCGATGATGACTCCGGTGGCGATACCGCCCGTGGAATACGGCAGCAGGTGGTCCCGCACGACCTGCCACCTCGACGCGCCGAGGGCGAAGGCCGCCTCCCGCATGTGCTGGGGGATGGCGCGGAGGGCCTCGCGCGTGGCGACGATGACGATGGGCAAGATGAGGAACGCGAGGGTGATGCCCCCGGTCAGGATGGACTGCCCGAGGTGGAACTGGTAGACGAGCAGGCCCAGCGCCATCAGGCCATAGATAATCGAAGGGACCGCGGCGAGGTTGGCGATGTTGACCTCGATGAGCGAGGTGAACCAGTTCTTGCGGGCGTATTCCTCGAGGTAGACCCCCGCCGCGATGCCCAGGGGGATCGCGGTGCACGCGGTGATGAGCATGACCAGCAGCGAGCCGACCAGGGCGGACTTGGCGCCTGCGGCGGCGGCACGCCGGGACGGGAACGAGGTCAGGAAGTCCCACGACAGGCGAGAGGCGCCGTCGGACAGCAGCGAGTACAGCAGCAGCCCGAGCATGCTCAGGCAGAAGATCAGCGACGCCCACCCGATGATCGAGAACGCCCGATCGACGAGGATTCCTCGGCGGATGGTGTGGTCGATGGGACGCATCAATAGACCTGCCTGAACCTGCGGCGGAGGGCGACGCTGAGGAGGTTGAACCCCAGGGTCATGACGAAGAGGGTGAGGCCCGCGGCAAAGATGGTCTGGTATTCCAGGCTGCCGTGGGGAAGGTCGCCCATGCTCACCTGCACGATGTACGCGGTGACGGTTTGCGCCTGGCTCGTCGGGTCGATGGTCAGCGTCGGCTGCATGCCCGCGGCGATGGCGACGATCATCGTCTCGCCGACGGCGCGGGAGATCGCTAGCGTATAGGCGGCCCCCACCCCGGAGAGCGAGGCCGGAAAGACGACGCGGATGGCGGTGGTGAACCGGTTGGCCCCCATGCCGTACGAACCCTCGCGGAGCAGCATCGGAACCGCCCGCATGGCATCCTCGGAGAGCGAGCTGATGTAGGGGACGATCATGATCCCCATGACGACGCCGGCGGCGAGCACGTTGAACAGGGGCAGGTCCGGGATGACCCGGCCCAGCGCCGGGCTGACGAACTGGATGGCGAAGTAGCCGAACACCACCGTGGGGACGGCGCTCAGCAGCTCGAGGATCGGCTTGACGGTCTCCCGGAGCCCGGGTCGCGCGAAGTCGCTGAGCCAGATGGCGATGATGGTCCCCAGGGGGAGCGCGACGATGAGGGCAATGCCCGTGGTCGTCATCGTGCCGCAGACCAGCGGGAGGATCCCGAAGTGCTTGTCGTCGAAGAGCGGGGTCCACTGGGAGTCCGTGAAGAACTCCCACAGCGAGACGACACGGAAGAAGGGGACCGCCTCGGAGAAGAGGACATAGACGATGCCGGCGGTGATGAGGATCGATAAGACGGCGGCGAGGAGCAGCCCGAACTCCATCAGCACCGCGGACGGCTTCCGACGCGCGGCGTGGGAGATCGCGTCTCTCGCTCCGCGGGCGGGGTTGGCGGCGATCTGGGTCATGAGGCGTTCAGGGGCTCACGAGAATGGCAAGGGAGCACCGGTCGGCGCCCTCTTGCATCGTACCGGAATCTGGCCGGGGGCGTCCCCGGAGCGGACTACTTCGACTCCTTCGTGAGGACGTCGGCCAGCGAGATGCCAACGGCGTGCGAGCCGCCGAAGACGGTGCCGGTCTGGAGCTTGGCCCAGCGGCTGGAGACGACCTCGTAGGTCGCGTCGGGCAGCGGAACGTACTTCACCTCGGAGACCAGCGTCTTGGCGTTCTTCAGGTAGAAGTCGACGAAGGCCTTGACCTCGGGCTTGGTCTCCGCAGACCGCCTGTTCACGTAGATGAACAGCGGGCGGGACAGGGGGTTGTACTTGGCGCCGGTCACGTTCGCGGCGGAGGGCTCGATGGCGCCGCCGGTCTGGCTCTTGCCGTCCTTGATCCAGTCGACCTTCACCGCCTGCAGCTTGGACTTGTGGGCCTCGTAGTAGGCCATGCCGAAGTAGCCCAGCGCGTACTTGGAGCCCTCGACGCCCTTTACAAGCGTGTTGTCGTCTTCGGAGGCGGTGTAGTCGCCCCGGCTGGACTTGGCCTTGCCAACGACCGCCTCGGTAAAGTACTCGAACGTGCCCGAGTCGGTCCCGGCGCCAAAGAGCTTGATCTCCGCGTCGGGCCACTCGGGGCGGATCTGATTCCACCTGGTGATCTTGCCCTGCGCCGCGGGCTCCCACAGCTTCTTGAGCTCCTCGGTGGTCATCGAGGCGGCCCAGGTGTTCTGCTTGTTGATCACAACGGTCAGCGCGTCGAACGCGACCGGCAGCTCGATGTACCCGATCCCGCCCTTGGTGCACTCTTCCATCTCGGCCTTGGTGATGGGCCGGGAGGCGTCGGAGATGTCGATCTCGCCACGCACGAACTTCTTGAACCCGCCGCCCGTGCCTGAGGTGCCGACCGTGACCTTCATGCCCTTGTTGGCGTTCTGGAACTCCTCGGCCATGGCCCCGGAGATGGGGGCGACGGTGCTGGAGCCATCGACCTTCACGACGCTCTGCTGCGCGCTCGCCGTCGAGCCGAAGCAGAGGGTGCCCAGAAGGGCGAAGGAGGCGGGAGAGAGCTGTTTCATGTTCGGTTCCTTGGCGCGGGGTTCGGCCGGGGATTCCGCCCCCTGGGCGGGCTCGCCCGTGGGCCGCGGTGGCCCCCGTGGTGCGGACGGGGGAACAGTAGAAAGAGGCCGTGAAGATCTGACCCTGTGGAGTGTGAAGACTCGGTGAAACACGGGCCACGCAGATGTCGCAGAGACCGATTGCCGGAGAATGTTTGGGGGTGCGCCGGGTCGTGCGGCTCTGCGGCCTGATGAGCCGATGAAGGGGTTCCGCAGGGCGCGAAGAGGCGGAAGCATGCCACACCGGATTCCATTGCTCGTGGCGCTCCCCGGAGGGCTGATAGCCGGCGGGGTGGCGACATGGGCGGTACGGCTGGTCAACGGCCTCGCGGGCCGCGGACGGACGGTCGGGCTGATCGTGCACGCGGGCACGGGCGAACACGCGCCGCTGCGCCTGGAGGTGGACGCCAGGGTGCGCGTGACGAACCTCACGGGGATGCCGCCGCTGGAGCGGGCCGCGGGCCGGCTGGGAGAGTTTCTGGATGCCTACGAACGCGCCGCCGTGGGTCTGTCGCCCGAGGGTCGGGTCGTCGTCAGCCCCAATCAGCACGGCGACTGCTTCGGCCTGGCGGCGGGGCTCACCACTCGCCTCCCTGACGCGCGGGTGCTTGGCTGGTTGCACAACGACCTGCCCTACGAGTACCACATCCAGGCGCGGTACCAGGCGGCGATCTCGAAGTTCGCGGGCGTGAGCGAGCGCCTGGCCTCGGGCCTGCGGGCGATGCTCCCCGGGCGCGGGGAGGACATCGTCCGCCTCACGCACGGCGTGGATGTGCCCGCCCTGCCCAAGAGGCCGGCATGCGAGGGCCGGCCCCTGAGGCTGGTCTACGCCGGGAGGTTCGACGAAGCGCAGAAGCGGGTCGGCGCACTGCTGCACATGTCGGAGGGGCTTGAGTCGCGGGGGGTGTGTCACGAACTCGTGCTGGTGGGTGACGGCCCGGCCTCGGCGATGGTGCGAGAGCGCGCACGAGCCATGGGCTCGGTCACGGTCCTGTCTCCCCTGCCCACGGATCGCGTGCTGGCGCTCTTCGGGGCGGCGGACATGACCGTGCTCGCGTCACGGCACGAGGGGCTCAGCGTCTCGGTGCTGGAGGCCATGTCCCGGGGCTGCGTGCCCGTGATCACCCGGACGGATTCCGGCGCTTCTGAACTCGTCGAGGACGGCGTGAGCGGCACGCTTGTGGTGGTGCCGGAGGACGCGGACGACGCGGGGGCGGGCGCGGCCATGGCCGCTGCGGTTCAGCGCGCCGCCGCCGGGCTGGGTGCACTCTCTCGCGGCGCGCACGCGAGGGCGGCGCGAATGTTCTCGACCCATGTCCAGTTGAACGCTCTGGAGGCGCTGCTGGACGGCGCGCCGCGGTGGCCCGCGCGGGCATGGCCCGCTGGGAAGGAATGGACCTTCGCGGGGGTCGGGGGCGGGGCCTCCGGCGCGGTGCCGGAGGGCGGCCCGGCGAGGCTTGCGGCGGTGCTCGGCTCGCTCGCGGGGCAGCGGGTGGTGGTGCACGGCACGGGTCGGCACACCATCGAGATGGAGCGGGTCTTTCGCGGGGCGCCCTGCCGCATCGTCGCGTTTGCGGATGACGACCCGGCCCGCCAGGGCGGCACGCTGTGGGGCGTTCCGGTGCGATCACCCGAAGGGGCGGCGGCGAGCGGCGCGACGGACGTGGTGATCAGTTCCGCGATCAACCAGCAGCAGATCTGGCGACGCCGTGGGGTGTACGAGCGGGCGGGGCTGCGGGTGCATCGGTTGTACGAGGACTCGGCGGTGATAGGCTGAGCACCGGCTCAAGCCCGAGGGAGGGGTCTATCGCGAGGCCCTCGGACGCGTGCAGATGCCCGCGACGCCATGCCCAGCGCTTGAGGGGAAGGTGCTGCTGGTAGGCCAGGCTGATGGCGAGCGTTGTGCCCTCGCCGAACGTCTCGGTGTGTGTGTCCGCGAGCGACCGAAGGACAGGCCAGGCGCGCCGGGCGTCGGCGAGCTGATGGCGGGTGAACTCCTTCGAGTAGCCCGACTCGGAGGTGATGTCGCGGCCGAACATCGCCCGCGCGCACTCGGCGGACGTGTGTGCGAAGCCCCACGACGCGTACCCAAGCCGGTACTCGCGCTCCAGGTAGTCCCGGGGGGACATCGCGTGGTCGTGGATGGCCAGCGCCGCCGGCCTGTAGAAGACCGGGCACCCGAAGCGCGTGGCGGCGCGGAAGGCGAAGTCGTCGTCCTCAAAGCCGTAGGTCGCGGGGAAGACCGCCCAGCCCGCGAGGTCGCGGACGATGCGTGCGGGCACGGAAAGATTGAGGGGCCACGCGTGGCGGAAGCCCCAGTCGCGGGCGGGATCTGGGTCGCGATCCATGACGTCGTGAAAGAAGATCATGGAGGTTTCGCGGATGAGCAGCGCGAAGAAGCTATCCGGCTTGTGCACGCGCCAGGGTGTGCGTCCGACGATGATCGAGGGGCGGGCGGCGTGCGCGCGGGCGTGGGCGTCGAGGAACCCGGGCTGCACGATCACGTCGTCGTTCAGGCTGACGACGATGTCGCCCCGCAAGTGCGGGATCAGCCGGTTGCGTACCGCGGCGAGGCCCGCCTTCGGGCCCTGGTGAACCACAAGGCGCGAGGGGTCGCGGCCGGCGCGGGCCCAGGCCTCGCGGGCCACCCGCGCTGCGCCCTCGTCGGTGCCGTCCACGCCTATGAGAACTTCGAATGCGGCGCGGCTCTCCTGGGCTGCGAGGGCCTCGACGCACGCGCCGAGCTTCTGGTGGCGTTGGAAGGTGGGGATGATGACCGAGATGTCCACGAGGGTGTTATCGGCCCGGGGGTGTGGGGGTGTTTACGGACGCTGGGCAGCGAGTGGAAAGTGGCACTTGGCGCCGGTCGATGTACGGGCGGGATGAGAACCTGCCAGCCGGAGACCGGGACGGAGCCAGGGGTCGAGCGTCGGCGCTCGCCCCGACAGGCGATGGTGCGGCCCTGCAAGCTCTTTCACCGCCCCACGGGGCGGTACCTCGCGGCGAGCACGTGCGACCTGTCCGCGGGCGGCGCGATGCTGCGAGTGCGGGCGCCCAGGCCCCTGCGCCCGGGCGACGAGGTCGAGGTGCTCATTGCGCTCCACCCCAGGCAGCTCCTCGAGGCCTCCAACCAGAGGTCCGCGCGTGTCGTGCGGGTCATGGGCACCCCCGGGGGAGATCAGATCGCCGGCGTGGAGTACGCGGCCGCCGCCCAGTCTCGCCTCGCGGCGTAGTTCCGCGGGAGCGGGATGACCCCGTACACTCCTGCATGCTGTGGCAGCCCTCGCTTCCGGAGCCCTACCTCAGGATGAGTCCCGACGACCTCGCGGCGGCGATCAGCGAGAGGCGGCGCGAGCTCGGTGAGTCGCTGGTGATCCTCGGGCATCACTACCAGACCGACGAGATCATCCGGCACGCGGACGTCACGGGCGACTCGCTGAAGCTCAGTCAGACCGCCGCGGACCTTGCGAGCCGGCGGGGCAACCTGAGGCACGTCGTGTTCTGCGGCGTGCACTTCATGGCGGAAACTGCGGACATGCTGACGCCCGACGGGGTGTCGGTGATCCTGCCGGACCTCTCGGCGGGGTGCTCCATGGCGGACATGGCGCAGCACGACGACACGGTGCAGGCCTGGGAGGACATGCACGCGGCGCTCGCCCGGCGGGGGTGGCGCGGACGCATCGTGCCGGTGACCTATGTGAACTCTTCCGCGGCGATCAAGGCGTTTGTGGGGGACCACGGCGGGGCGTGCTGCACCAGCTCAAACGCGGCGTCCGTCTTTGCCTGGGCCATGCGGGGAGGCGAGACGCCCCACGATGACGTGAAGGTGCTGTTCCTCCCCGACCAGCACCTGGGGCGAAACACCGCCTCGGCGTTCGGGGTGGATGTGGCGACTCAGACCTGCGTGTATGACCCGAGGCTGGCGCGGCGCGGGGAAGAGCTCGGCGGCGCGACGCCCGAACAACTGGAGGCGAGCCGCGTGATGCTCTGGGCCGGTCATTGCTCGGTGCACAAGCTGTTCAGGCCGGAGCATTGCGCGCAGGTGCGCGAGGCCGACCGTCGGGAGGGAACGAACACCACAATCCTCGTGCACCCGGAGTGCTGCAAGGAGGTGGTGGACCTTGCCGACATGTCGGGCTCGACTGAGCACATCATCCGGACGGTGGGGCGCGCGGCCCCGGGCTCGCGCTGGGCGATCGGGACCGAGGTGCACCTCGTGAACCGGATCGCGAAAGCCGCGGCGGCGCGCGGGGTGCACGTGCGAATCCTCTCCGACTGCCAGTGCCTGTGCACCACGATGTACCGGATCGACCAGCCCCACCTGCTGTGGGTGCTGGACCACCTCATGGGACGGTTCGGCGGGCGTGGGGGGAAGGATGGCAAGCCCAGAGTGGTGAATGAGATCCGCGTGCACCCCAACGTCCGCGCCTCGGCCCTGCGGGCCCTCGACCGCATGCTCGAACTCTCCGCGGGCGCAGCGCCGACGGCCCCAGCCCTCGCAGACTGATTTTCTGCCCACGTAACGCAATCCAGACATCCTCGTAGCGTTTCTTGCCTTCGCGTGCCCGGCCTTGGTGGCAGGGCGCGCGGGGCACGTCGCGAGCCGACGCGAGTGCGGCTGTTGTCTGGCTGGTGGTGGGGGCTGGAGTGAACCCATGAGCGTTCAAAGTCTTCTGGCCGGAGCTGCGTTTGGGTTGGCAGTGTGTCTGGCGGCGTCGGCGGGCCGGGCCCAGGACCTGTACGACACGACCGTGCTACGGACGATGAACATCCAGTTCCAGGAAGCGAACTGGGAAACCCTTCTCCGCAACAACTACGCGGCCCAGACGAACCTCATCGGCACTCTCACCGTGGATGGGGTCACGTACCCCAATGTTGGGTTCCGCATCCGGGGGAACACCTCGTACTCGGCGTTGCCCGCCGGTTCCCAGAAGTTCTCGCTGAATGTCGAGATGGACGCGGTGGACCCCGAGCAGAGCCTGATGGGCTACGGCTCGCTCAACTTCAACAATGCATTCCACGATCCGACGTTCTGCCGCGAGGTGCTCTACAACAACTACGTCTCGCAGTTCATGCCTCACCCAAGGTCGAACCACGTTGTGGTGACGATCAACGGGCAGAACTGGGGTGTGTACGCGAACGTTCAGCAGTTCAACAAAGCGATGCTCTCGACGCACTTCGCGGACACGGGCGGGCTCCGCATCAAGTGCGCGAACAACCCGAACGGGCCGGGGCTGCGGTACAACGGCGCGATGTCCACGGGCTACAGCACCGCGTACGAGATCAAGGACCCGGGCGGGTTCGCCGATCCGTGGGTGCCTCACATCGCGGTGTGCAACGCGCTGAGCAACGGCGTCACGTCCACGTGGCGCACGACGATCGATCCCATTGTCGCGGTCGATCCGTCAACCTGGTCGGTCGTCTTCGAGAACATCCTGTCCGACGACGACAGCTACGTGAACAAGGGCGCTGACTTCATGACGTACCGCAACCCGACGGACGGGCGGACGTTCATTCTGCAGACCGACGCGAACGAGACCTTCACGCAGACGAGCTGGGCCATCAACCGCAGCTTCACGAACACGACCACGAGGCCGTTCCTGAACCGCGTGCTGGGCGTTGCCGAGCTGAGGCAGCGCTACATGGCGCACTACCGCACCGCGAAGGCGGACCTGAACTGGGCCTACTGGGAGCCCCGGGTCACCGCGATGCGCAACCTCATCGACGCCGCGGTGCAGGCCGACACGAAGAAGCTCTACACCTACACGCAGTTCCAGCAGAACTTCACCGGCAGCGTGACGCTCGGTTGCTCGGGCCCCTGCGGCGGCACGGTGCCCGGGCTGCAGCAGTTCGTCACCGACCGCGCCACCTTTCTGAACTCGCAGGCGGAGCTGGTTGCCAACGGGCCCACCATCAGCAGTGTGGTGCCCTCGGACGAATCTCCCGACCCCGCGCAGCAGGTCACCATCACGGCGACCGTGGCGCCCAACGGCAGCGCTGTCGCCCGGGTGGACCTGTACTACCGCCCCGGCCCCGCGGGGACCTACCAGGTGGCCCAGATGGCCGGCGACGGCGCGGGGCACTACTCCGCCATCCTTCCCGTGGCGGCTGCCAGCGGCCAGCGCGTGCCCTACTACGTGGCGGCGACCGCATCCAATAGCTTCGCCTCGATGTCGTTCCTTCCGACCCACACCGAGTGGGACCCCATGATCGTCGAGTACAACTTCGGCGCGTCCGGCGGCATGCGGATCACCGAGTGGATGTATTCGGGCCTGAGCGGCGAGTTCATCGAGTTCACCAACGTCTCGGGCCAGCCCGTCGACATGACGGGGTGGAGCTTCGACGATGACCACGCCGTGTCCGGAGCGTTCAGCCTTTCCGGCTTTGGCGTGGTGCAGCCCGGCGAGTCGGTCGTCATCACGGAGGCGGCCGCCACGACCTTCCGGACCGCGTGGGGGCTGTCGGAGACGGTGAAGGTGCTCGGGGGCCTCGGTGCCGTCGGCACGGGGGGCAACAATCTCGCCCGGAACGACGAGATCAACCTCTTCGATAACACCGGGACGCTCGTTGACCGGCTGACCTACGGCGATCAGACATTCCCCGGCTCCCCCCGCACGCAGAACGCCAGCGGCCAAACGTGCGCCGAGCACCTCGGGCAGGACGACGTCACCGGCTGGTTCAGGTCGGCGCTGGGTGACGCCAACGGCACGCGGGCCTCCGCTGGAAACGACCTAGGCACTCCCGGCTCGTACGTCTCCTGGCTCTGCAACCCTGTCTCCTGTGATCCGGACCTCAACCAGGACGGCAACGTGGACCAGGACGACATCGCCTACCTCGTCAACGTCATCGGCGGGGGCGAGAACCCCACCGGCATCGATCCGGACTTCAATCAGGACGGGAACGTCGATCAGGATGACGTCGCGTCGCTCATCAACGCGGTGGGGGGCGGCGGCTGTCCCTGACGAGCGTCTGAACATACCGTGGGGACTTGGAGCCCGCGGGCCCAACATCCAGATCGGGAACCCCTGTGCTCTTCGCGTGGGGGTTGCCCGCTTTGCTTGCTGCCGCCGCGATCGTGCTCGCGCTCGGTCCGGCGGCGGCGGTGATCTCCGGCGTTGTGGCGGCGCGGGCCCAGATCCGGCCCGGGGCGTGGGCGCCCTCGCTCTCGCTGTTGGCGACCAGCGCGGCGTGGGCGGTGGGCATCGGCGTGCTGGCCGCGCTGCTGGCGCTGCCATGCGCCTGGGTGATGCGTGGCCGAGCCTGGGAGCGGGCGGCCCTCTGGCTCGTGCCACTCGCGATGCCCTCATACCTGTGCTACACGGCGTACGGCCTGGCCCGCGCGCCCGGAACATGGCTCGGCGACCTCATCGAGCGTGCCGCGCAGGAAGGCTGGACCGGGCTGCCGATCCTTGTGGGGCGCGTGCTCGCCATCGGCGGCCTCGCCCTCTGGGCGTGGCCCCTGGCGGGGATGGTCATGGCGGTCGGGCTGGGGCGGCTCGACCCTGGGCTGCTTGACGCCCTGAGGCTCGAGCCCTGGGGCCTGCTGCGGCGGGTCTGGCTGATCGGGAGTCTCTGCTGGCGATGGGTGTTGGGGGCGGTGGCGATCGTGGCGCTGGTGATGTTCGGTTCGGCGGTTCCGCTGCACCTGGCGAATGCGCCCACCTACGCCGTGCGGTCGTGGTTTGAGCTGACACTGAGCCCGGGCGGTCCGAGCGTGTGGGTGAGCGCGTGGCCCGTGCTGGTCCTGGCTGGGGTGGCGGGCTGGTGGCTCACGAGGCCGGGGTCGGACGCCGGCGCGGGCCAGCGTGAGCCTGCGCCCGTCCGCGGCGGGTGCCTGTGGCTGGCCCGGGTCGTGTGGGCCTGCTCGACGCTCGTGCCCCTGTGCCTGTGCGCCTGGAGTCTGCGCGACTGGGGGTCGCTGGCGACGTTCTGGAGGGTGAGCGGCGTGGCCGTGGGCCAGAGCGCGGGGGTCGCGCTGCTCGTGGGGCTCGTGACGCTGCTGTTGGGGATGGTCGTGTGGGTGTCGGCGGCGTCCGGGTTCGGGCCCAGTCGTGTGGGAGCGAGGGTGCTCTGCGGCGTGCTGGTTGGGTTCAGCCTGTTGCCCGGGGTTCTGGTGGGCAGGGCTATCGCGGAGTGTGCGAAACAGGTGCCGGGGCTGGAAGGGGTCGCCGAGGGCCCGGGGATGCTGGTCTGGGCGCACGGGGCCCGGTTTGCGTGGCTGGGTGCGGTGACCGGCGTGCTGCTCGCGACGCGGGAGGCCCGGGCGCTGGCGGACCTGGGCCGGCTGCAGGGCGCGGGGCTGGTTTCGTGGATGGTGGTGTGCCTTCCCCGCGGGTGGGGGGCCATGGCGTGTGCCGCGGCGGGTGCGGCGGCCCTTAGCATCCATGAGATCGAAGCCTCGATCATCGTCCAGCCCCCGGGATCGGTCAGCCTGGCACAGACTCTGCTTGGGGACCTGCACTTTGCGCGGAGCGAGGAACTCGCCGCGGGAGTCCTGCAGGTCTTGGTGCTAACGTGGGTGCTCGCGGGTGTCGGCTCGTGGCTGGGTGGCAGGGTCAGGTCCGGAATCCGGGCGTAGCGGTTCGGAAGGATGGCAATGCATCCTGATCGGGGTTGGACAGTACCATCGGGACCGGAGGCTCACTCGTTGAGGCAGTTGGGGTCTGTCTACATTGGTTCGGCGTGCGTCCTGCTGGCCCTGGCGGGGTGCGAGCGGGCCCCTTCTGCGGGCGGGCCGCTGGAGGTGGAGGTTCGCTTCGGCGAAGTCGGCGCGAACCCCGGGCAGTTCTCGTATCCCAGGTGCCTGGATTCGGATGGAGAGGCTCTGTGGGTCATCGACAAGATGGCCCGCGTCCAGAAGTTGTCGCCCGAGGGCGACTGCCTGGGCGGGTGGCGCATGCCCGAGTGGGAGAACGGCAAGCCCACCGGGATCACAGTCTGGACACCCCCCGCGGGCGGGCCGACGCGGGTCATCATCCCCGATACACACTACCACCGGGTGATGATCTATGACCCCGCGGGCATGTCGCCCCCGGGCGGGCTGAACGAGGGCAGGGGCACGCTGCTCGGCACGTTCGGCTCCTACGGCGAGGGCGAGGGCCAGTTCATCTACCTGACCGACGTCGCGGTCATGCCCACCCACGACGGCAAAGGCATCGCACGGTTGTATGTCAGCGAGTATGGCGGCCACGACCGGATCAGCGCGTTTCGCCCGAGGCCCGGGCAGGCACCCGGCATGGAGGCGGAGTTCGAGTTCGAGTTTGCCTTCGGCCGCTTCGGCTCGGGTGAGGCGGCGGACCCGGTGGAGTTCAATCGGCCCCAATCCATCGAGATCGAGCCGGAGACGGGCGAACTCATCGTGACCGACGCGTGCAACCACCGGATCGGCGTCTTCACGCCCGGGGGCCAGCTCGTCCGGTGGATCGGCGGCCGGGCCCGGGCGGGGCGTGAAGTGGGCCAGATGAGCTACCCCTATGGTCTTGTCCTGCTTGGGGACCGCACGGCGATGGTGGCGGAGTTCGGGAGCAACCGCGTGCAGCGATTCGACCTGGTGACAGGCGAGAGTCTGGGCGTGTTCGGCGAGGCCGGGAGGCGCGCGGGGCAGCTCGCATCGCCATGGGGCCTGTGCCTGGAGGGTTCGCGCGTCTTCGTGCTCGACTCGGGGAACAACCGGCTGCAGGCGTTCGAGCGGCCGGCCGGCAAGCGGCACGTCGGCGCCCCGGGCGATCGCGGGAAGGGGCCCGGATGAACGGCACCCTCGTGCTCGCCTCGCTCACGGTCGGCCCCGTGCAGTTCGACACGCCGGTCTGGTTGCTCCTCTTCCCCATCTGCGGGCTG
The DNA here is from genome assembly GCA_020853975.1 of Phycisphaerales bacterium. Lineage (GTDB taxonomy): Bacteria > Planctomycetota > Phycisphaerae > Phycisphaerales > UBA1924 > RI-211. The sequence goes on along the minus strand of JADYXW010000022.1, from coordinate 39,310 downwards.
GTGGTGGTTCTGCTGGGGCTGCGGAGCCTCTCGGGCCTTGGCTCGGTGACACGTTGGGTCGCGATGATCGTGAGGCTGGTCGTGATCGGCCTCATCGCGGGCGCCATGGCCGAGCCTCAGTGGAGGCGCGAGGCCAAGGACGTCGCGGTGACCGTGATCATGGACACCAGCGAGTCCGTGCCGAGCTCGAAGCAGGCCGAGGCGGATGGCTATGTGAAGGGTGTCGCCGATTCGTCGCCCGACAAGAACAACCGGCTGGGCGTCGTGACCGCGGCGAAGAACGCGTACGTGCAGGCCCTGCCGAGCAAGCTGACCAAGGAGCTGCAGAGGCAGCACCTGGGCGCCCTGGACGGGACTAACCTCGCGGGGGGCGTGCGTCTGGCGCTCGCGGTCAAGCCCACAGATGCGGCGTACCGCCTGCTGCTGATCTCCGACGGCAATCAGACGGATGGGAACGTGTTGCAGGCGGCGGAAGCCGCGAAGGCGATGGGCGTGCCCATCGACGTGCTGCCCCTGCGGTTCAAGTACGACCGGGAGGTGCTGGTCGACAAGCTGGTTGCCCCCGCGAACGCCCGCGAGGGTGAGACGATGAACCTCCGCATCGTCCTCCTCTCGCAGCAGCCTACCGCGGGCAGGCTGAACCTCCTTATGAACGGCGAGGCGGTGGACCTGGACCCGTCCAGCGAGGCGCTCGCGGCCCGGGTGGAGCTCCGCCAGGGCATCAATGCGCTCGAGGTTCCCATCAAGGCGATCTCCACGGGTCCGCAGAAGTTCCAGGCGGTCTTTGAGCCGGATGTGGCGAACGGGCGCGCCGTGGGCGACGTGCTGGCTGAGAACAACAAGAGCCTCGGCGTGACGTTTGTGACCGGGCAGGGCAAGGTGCTGTTCCTGTGCCAGGATGCGTCCCTGCCGTCCGCCCAGCCCCTGATCCGCGCCCTGCGCGAGGCCCAGATCGACCTGGACATCCGCAACGCGGAGCAACTCCCGCCCTCGGTTACGGACCTCAACGCCTTCGACGCGGTCGTGCTCTTCAACCAGTCCGCGTACGACTTCACGCAGAAGGCCCAGGAGGACCTCAGGCAGTATGTCCACGACACCGGGGGCGGCGTGCTGATGGTGGGCGGGCCTCAGGCCTTCGGCGCGGGGGGCTGGATTGGCTCGCCGCTCGAGGACGCGCTGCCCGTGAAGCTCGACCCGCCCCAGAAGCGGCAGATGCCCCGTGGCGCGCTGGCGCTGGTCATCCACTCCGTCGAGGCGCCCGACGGCACGTTCCTGGGCAAGAAGGTGTGCGAGGCCGCGGTCAACTCGCTCTCCAAGCTCGACCTCGCGGGCATCATCGAGTATGGCTGGGGAGGCGGGACGGACTGGGTGCACGCGCTCTCGCCCGTGGGTGACGGCACGAAGATCAAGCGTGCCATCAATAACCTCATGTTCGGCGACATGCCGGACTTCTCCCCCTCTATAGAGCTCGCTCTCGAGGGTCTGAAGAAGGCCGACGCCGGGCAGCGGCACGTCATCATGATCAGCGACGGCGACCCCGCCTCGCCCTCCACCACGCTCCTGGACAAGTACGTCGAGGCCAAGATCACCATCAGCACCGTCGGCGTCTATCCCCACAGCGGCGGCGACACCAGCCGCATGCAGCAGATCAGCAAGTACACCGGGGGCAGGCACTACCACATCAACACGCAGGCCGGGCTGGCGGCGATCCCGCAGATCTTCATCAAGGAAGCACAGACCGTCCGGCGCAGCCTCATCCAGGAAGGAACCCAGATCCCCGTGCAGGTCGTGCTGGGTGGCGAGACCCTGCGGGGCGTCACCAGCGTGCCCACGGTCAACGGCTACGTGGTGACCGGCGAGCGCGAGGGGCTGGCGCTGGTGAGCCTCAAGGTGAAGGAGGGCGATCCGCTGCTCGCGGGCTGGCAGTATGGCCTGGGCAAGGTGATCGCGTACACCTCCGACGCCACCAGCCGCTGGAACACGGACTGGGTTGCCTGGGGCAACTACCGCCAGTTCTGGGAGCAGCAGGTCCGCTGGATCATGAGGCCAGGCGGGAGCGCGAACGTGCGCGTCTTTACCGAGACGCGGGGCGACCAGACGCTCGTGACAGTCGAGGCACTCGACAGCTCCGGAGAGAGGCTGAACTTCGCGAACTTCAAGGGTCGCGTGGCGCTCCCGGACGGCCAGGGCTTCGACGTGACGCTGAAGCAGGTCGGGCCGGGGCGGTACCAGGGCGTGGTCGAGAGTGACCGCCCGGGGTCGTACGTGCTGAGTCTGCGGTATGCGGCGCCGGACCCGGCGGCGGCGGGCGGGTACATCGAGGGGAGCGTGCAGGCCGCGGTCAGCCGCCCCTTCGCGGATGAGTACCGAACCCTCGAGGACAACATGCCCCTGCTGGCGCAGGTGGCGGAGATGACGGGCGGGCGCGTGCTGACGGGCCAGGCCGCGTCGGACAACGTGTGGGACAAGGTGGGGCTCAAGATCCCGGTGGCGCTGAGGCCCATGTGGCTGTGGGCGGTGGTGGCGGCGATCTCGCTCTTCCTGGTGGATGTGGGCGTCCGTCGCGTGCGGATCGACATCCCCGCGATGTGGCGGTTCGTGCGGAGCGGGTTCGGTGCGTCGCGGACGCACGCGGGGCAGCACGTGGGCGGGCTGAAGGCGGCGCGGGAAGCGGCGCGGGCCAAGCTCGCGGAGCGGCAGGCCACGGGCGGGCGCGGGCCCACGCCCGAGGAGCTGGAGCGCGAGGCGCGGCTCGCGGTGAAGCGCGCGGGGCAGGTGGCGAGCGCGAAGTTTGAGCTCACTCCGGAGCAGCTCCGCAAGGCGAGCGGGCCGGCGGCGATGGGCGGGGCCGACGCGCGCGTGCAGCCCATGCCCGTGAAGCCCAGGCCCACCGATGTGCCGGGCGACGCGGGCGCCGGCATGGGCAGGCTGCTGAAGGCCAAGAAGAAGGCTCAGGAAGACATGGGCGAGGGCGACAAGACCGAGTGACGACCGACGCAGGGCTGTGACGCCCCCGGGGAGGCAACCCCGGGGGGCGAGACTGGAGAACACCATGAGCGTGGCGCAGAAGGACGTGAAGTTGGAGACCCCCGCGGAGGTCAAGCAGGCGTGCGAGAACTTCCGCGCCACCTTCCAGAAGGTGAAGGGCGAGATCGGCAAGGTGATCGTGGGCCACGGCGACGTGGTGGAGGCGGTGCTGCTCTCACTCTTCGCGGGGGGCAACGTGCTGCTGGAGGGCGTGCCCGGGCTGGGCAAGACCATGCTGGTGCGCACGCTGGCGGAGACGCTGAGCCTGCCCTTCAGCCGCATCCAGTTCACGCCGGACCTCATGCCCGCGGACGTGATCGGCACGAACATCGTGATGGAGGACCCCGAGTCGGGCCGGCGCCGGTTCGAGTTCCAGAGGGGCCCGATCTTCGCCCAGATCGTGCTTGCGGACGAGATCAACCGGGCGACGCCCAAGACGCAGAGCGCGCTGCTGGAGGCGATGCAGGAGCGGAGCGTGACCAGCGCGGGCACCACGTACAAGCTGGCGCAGCCGTTCATCGTCCTGGCGACGCAGAACCCCATCGAGCAGGAGGGGACCTACCCGCTGCCCGAGGCGCAGCTCGACCGCTTCCTGTTCAAGATCGTGGTCGGCTACAGCGGGCTGGAAGACCTGATGACGATCCTGGATCGGACGACGGGCGCGGAGACGCCCGTCGCCCAGAAGGTACTGGACAACGCGCAGATCCTGGAGATGCAGAGGCTGGTGCGGGGGTGCATCGTGGCCCCGCACGTGAAGGAGTACGTTGCGAGGCTCGTGCTGGCGACGCACCCGGGCGGGTCCATGGCGGCGGGCGGGGCGACCGGCCCGACCAACAAGTACATCCGCTGTGGGGCGAGCCCGCGCGCGGCCCAGGCGCTCATCCTGGGCGGCAAGGTCAAGGCGCTCGTGGACGGGCGATACCACGTCGGCTTCGCGGACATCAAGCACATCGCCACCATGTGCCTGAGGCACCGCGTGCTGCTGAACTTCGAGGCGGAGGCCGACCGCGTGGACGCCGACGGCCTGGTGAAGCAGATCCTGGACCTGACCACGACCGAGCCCGTGCGGATGTAGTGCTCCGGCGCCGACCCCATGCTCAAGACCGCCAACCCAACCCGCCCCAAGGGCCTCGAAGACCTGCTCACGTCGGACTTGATCAACAAGCTCGACCCGCTTGATCTTTCGAGCCGGCGCGTCTTCTTCGGCAAGCTCAAGGGCGAGCGCCGCTCCAAGAAGCGGGGCCAGTCCGTCGAGTTCGCCGACCACCGGCCCTACGCCACCGGCGACGACATCCGCCACATCGACTGGAACATCTTCGCCCGCCTCGACCAGATCTTCCTCAAGCTGTTCCTCGAGGAGGAGGACCTGTCGCTGCACCTGGTCATCGACTGCTCCGCGAGCAGCGACTGCGGCGAGCCCTCCAAGTTCCTCTTCATGCAGAAGGCGATCATGGCCCTGGGGTACGTGGGCCTTGTGAACCTCAACCGCGTGACCGGCACCGCGATGGGCGAGGCGCCGGGGAGCGTTGTGTCGGCCATCCGCGACCTGCGGGGCAAGCGCCGCACGCACGACCTGGCCCAGTGGGTCTGCTCCCTCGAACCCCGGGGCTACTTCTCGTTCAAGGAAGCCGCGGAGCGCATCATGCTCACCCGGCGGGGCAAGGGCCTCATGCTCGTCTTCTCGGACTTCCTCTACAAGGAGGGGTACGAGGAGGGGCTACGGCGCCTGGTCGGGCACGGCTACGACGTGTTCGTCATCCAGGTGATGAGCCCGGAGGAGCTGGAGCCGAAGATCACGGGCGATCTGCGCCTCCGCGATGTGGAGGATGGCGACAGCGCCGAGGTGACGATCTCCGCGCCCCTGCTCAAGCGGTACAAGGCCACGCTCGGCGCGTACTGCCAGCAGCTCAACGCGTTCTGCGTGCGGCGTGACATGACCATGATGACCATCCGCAGCGACACGCCCGTGGACGTGCTGGTGCTGGACTATCTCCGCAAGAGGGGAGTGGTGAAGTGATCTGGCTCACCGCCCAGTACGCTCTGATCGCCGGCGCGATCGCCATCCCCGCGCTGCTGATCCTTTATTTTCTGAAGCTCCGACGCCGGGACGTCGAGATCTCCACGACCCTGCTGTGGAAGAAGGCGATCCAGGACCTGCAGGCCAACGCGCCCTTCCAGCGCCTGCGCCGGAACATCCTGCTCATCCTCCAGTTGCTCGCGCTCGGGGCCATTCTGGCGGCGCTCGGCCAGCCCCAGATCAAGAGCCAGACCATCACGGGCCAGCGGCATGTCATCATGCTCGACCGGTCCGCCTCGATGATGTCCCTGGACGAGAAGGACGACAAGGGCGGGGCCGCGGCGCGGCTGGACGAGGCCAAGAAGCAGGCCCGGGCGCTCGTCGCGTCGATGCGCGAGGGCGGGCTCTTCGACACCGAGAAAGACGCGGCGGACCAGGCCATGGTCATCGCGTTCGACACGCAGGCCGAGGTCGTGCAGCAGATGACCAGCGACAAGGCGGCGCTGGAGCGTGCGATCGACTCGGTCACCGCCACGGAGAGCCCTACGCGGATCGAAGAGGCCATCCGGCTCGCCAAGGCGCAGCAGCGCAAACGCGTGGTGGAGGGGCAGGAGGTCGAGGGCCTGACCGCCGACGAACCGTTCACCATGCACATCTTCTCCGATGGTCGGATTGGGGACGCTTCGAAGGCGTCGCCCGGGCCGGAGGACGTGGTGGAGTTTCACAGGGTGGGCCAGGGGGACTCGTCCAACGCGGCGGTCGTCGGCCTCCGGGCGGAGCGCAGCTTCGAGAACCCCAGCCGCCTGAGCGTCTACGTTTCGCTCCAGAACAACCAGGCGCAGGTGCGTGCGGTGGACGTGGAACTGCTGTTGAACGGCGTGGGAGCCGGCATTAGGAGCACGACGATCCCGGGTGCGAGCGCAGAGGGGATCGGCCTCGGGGCCGCCGCCGCAGCCAGGGCCGGGGCCGAAGAGCGTGCCGCGGCAGCCGCGGCGGGCGTCGCGCCGACCGAGACGGCGTCAGCCGCTGTGCCACGGATGACCCCGGGCGTGGGCGGAGTCGTCTTCTCGCTGGAGCGGGGTGAGGGCGCGGTCGTGCAGGTCCGGCTCCGAAGCCCGTCCGACGGCGGGCCGCTGGAAGGGGATGCGCTGGACGTTGACAACCGCGCGTTCCTGGTCGTGCCCCCCGCGCGCAAGCTCGCGGTGGCGGTTGTTTCAGCGCGGGGCAACCTGTTCCTGGCGTCGGCACTCGAGGGGCTGCCGCTCTCGAGGCTGGTCACGCTCTCGCCCGCGCAGTTCGAGCAGCGGGTACGAGAGGGAACCACCGGCGAGTTCGACGTGGTGGTGCTGGATGGCTGGCTGCCAAAGGGCACAGGGCTGGCGTCCGCTCCGGCACCCGCCCCCGCGACGTCGACCCCCGCCACCGATGCGCCGGCCCCCGTCGCCCAGCCCGCATCCGGGGCGGATGTCGTCGCCCAGGCGGGCGAGGTGCTGCCTCCGGGGAGGTATCTGATCCTCGCCGAGGTGCCGATGAAGCTCGGGGCGCTCGGCGGCGGGGCGCGTGTGGTCGGCCCCGCGACGGGCTGCTCGATCATCGACTGGTCGCGTGACCACCCCGTGCTGCGGGGCTTGAGCCTCGACGGGCTCCTCGTCGCCAAGTGCCCGAAGCTCGCGATACAGAGCGGCGGTGTGGCGACGACGATCGCCACGTCCGACATCGGGCCCCTCATGCTCGAGGTCGCGACGCCCGACACGCGGGCGATCGTCGTGCCCTTTGACGTCGCCGAGAGCAACTGGCCCTTCAACGTTTCCTTCGTGGTGTTCATGGCGTCGGCGACGACGTACCTGGGCGACGACGGCGGGACCGGGGCCGCCGGGCGCAGCGTGCAGCCGGGTTCGGTCCTCTCGGACCGGCTGCCCGCCGGGGCCTCCGACATCGAGGTGAAAACCGCGGCGGGAGAAACCCAGAAACTGCTCGCCGGCGCGGACGGACGGATCATCTTCGGCCCGCTCAACCGTTCCGGCGTGTACGAGGTATCGTGGAAGGGAGCCGCGGGGCCGACGGACGCGAACATCGACGATCGCGCGGTCAGGTACTACGCGTCAAACCTGCTCGACCCGGAGGAGTCGGATCTGGCGAGCGTTGAGGTCGTGTCGCTGGCGAGCACGGAGGCCGCGGCGGCCACCAAGGGTTCCGCGATCGCGGACCGCAAGCTCTGGCCCTGGCTGCTGCTGGGTTGCCTGGCGATCGTCATGCTCGAGTGGTTCGTCTACAACAAGAAAGTGCACGTCTGATCGTGCCGTCAGCGGAGCTCAGATGTCAGCGTGCAGGAGGCGAGGACGAGCGTGGGTGCTGCTCGCGGCACTGACCGGGCCGGCCTTTGCGGCGCAGGTGGGGCAACCCGCCCCCTGGATCGTGGGCTCGGACGGCAAGTCCGGCGCGGCCCTGCCCCCGACGCGGAGCGGGACCCTCCCGCCCCGCGTGCCGGTGGAAGTGGTGCGCGTGGACTTCGGCTGGGACGGCGTGATGCCCTCGGACCGCTGGGCTCCCGTGGTGGTGTGGCTCTGGAGCGGCTCGGGCGCATTCTCGGGGGAGATCACGCTGCGGTACAAGCAGGACTCCACGCAGCGGGCACGGATCACGCTCCCCGTCTCGACGACCCCGGGGCAGGTGGTCCCCTTCGAGTTCGCGGCGTGCATCCCGCCCGACGCCGCCAACTCGGGCGGGGCCATCGCCGAGCTCTTCGTGGTGGACGATAACAGCTCGTGGGACCGAGAGATCAAGTTCGTGCCGGTGCCGAGCGCGGGCGATGAGATGTGGGGGCCTCAGATCGACGATCGGTCTGTGCGGGCGCTGGTGGTGGGGGAGGTATCCGCGGGCGGTGCGCTGACCACGGGCGCCATGGGGCCGGCGGCGCTGCAGGCGCAGGGCGGGTACCTGACCGCGAGCGGCCCGAGCGAGATCAAGGTGTGGGACCGGCTGCACGTGGTGCGCCGATCACCCCAGGCGCTGCCGGTGTCGTGGCTCTCCTACGAGGGCGTGGACGTGGTGATCGCCTCCGCGGACGACCTGTCCGAGGCGGACCCCAGGGCCCGTGCCGCGATCATCGAGTGGGTCAGGTGGGGCGGGCGCCTGGTGCTGATGGTTGACGGTGCCGGGGCGTGGTGGCGGGAGTTCGTCCCCGTCGAGCAGGACGTCGTGAATGCGTTGGAGCGGGGGCCCACGAGGGCGCCGGGGCACCTGTTCTCTCGGGCGGAGACCGCGCAGGCGCTCGAGGCGACGACGTCGCCCGTGAGCGCGAGGGTCCTTGAGGTCACGGAGGTGGGGCGCGCCGAAGGATGGGAGTGCTTCTGGAGGCCCGAGGGTGTTGAAGCCCCGGCCAGGGGCATGGTCGCGCGCGGTCCGGTCGGCATGGGGATGGTCACGCTCGTGGGAGCGGACCCGGCGAGACTCCCGGCGACGGTTTCTCTCGCCGGCAGCCGCTACCTGTGGCGCGAGCTCCTCGGGGGCCGGGCGATGGGCATCCTGCCGGAGGACCTGCTGGCATCGGCCGACGAAAATCAGTGGGGCTGGTGGGGGGGCGGATCGAGCGGGCAAGATCGGGCCGCGGCGCTGGCGATCCGGACCGCACTCGACCTTGTGACCATCGAGCCTCCGGTGACCGACGGCACGTTCATCGGCATCGCGGGGGCGATGCTCGTGCTCTCCGCGCTCGTCGGGCCGTTCGACGGCATTTTCCTGAGGCGACGGGGATACGCGAAGCGCACCTGGTTGACGGCGCTGGGCTGGACGCTCGCCGCCGCGGTGCTCGCGTACGCCGTGCCATCGTTCATCCGGACGGGGCGGACCAGCGTGGGGCGCTGCGAGGTCATCGACGTGCTGCAGCCCGGACCGGCCGCGGGCGGGGCTCGGTGGCGGTCCGGGGTCTCGGGGGTCTTCTCCGGACGCCCGATGACCACGCGCGTCGACGCCAGCGACGGCGTGTGGTGGCGAGGCGTCTCCGCGCTGGAGTCCTACCGTGGCAACTCGCGTGCCTTTGGTCCCTTGGAGATGAGCCCGACGTTCGGCACGCTCCGCGGCATGGGAACGCGAGGGTTCTCGCAAGGCCAGTGGACGTATCGCACCCTGATGGACCAGCGCCCCGCAGAGCCGCACGCCGGGCCACGGTGCGTGGTCTCCAGGTCATCGGGGGGCTGGCGGGCGGAGGTTGTGGGCCTGCCCGAGGGGGTGCAGGTGGGGTTGGGAACGCTGAGCACCTCCGACGGCCACTGGGCGATGAGCTTTGCCCCGGGCACGGATGAAGACGGGCGAGAGGCCTGGAGCGCGACCACGCACGGGGAGCCATCGAGCGTGAGGCCGGACATGTGGGCGGGCGTCGAGGGTCAGGCGCTGGACGTGGTCACCAACCCCTGGATGGTGACGGACGCAACTCCGGCGGGTCAGGCGATGGGCACCGTGATGCAGATGCCCGGAAGCCGCGCACGGGCGCAGGCCGCCGACGCTCGCGTGGCGTGCGGCGGATGGGCGGAGCTGCTTATCTCTGTGCGGGGGCTTCCGGACTCGTCCGGGCTTCAGACCGGGCCGGGGGTGGACAGCCGGACGCTGACGCTGATGCGGGTGCTCATCCCGCTGGGCCGGGAACAGGTCTTGGGCGAGAGCGTGCCGTGAGCGAGGTCGAGTCATGATCGAGGGCATTCCATGATTGAGATCAAGGGGCTCACCAAGAGGTACGGCGCGCTGATGGCGCTGGACAACCTCACGCTGGACATCGGCCCCGGGCAGTTGTTCGGGTTCATCGGGCCCAACGGCGCGGGCAAGACGACCACCATGAAGATCCTTGCGTGCCTGCTCCGCGCGGACACGGGCACGGCGAAGGTGTGCGGCATGGACGTGCGGACACGGGGCGACGACATCCGCCGCGTGATCGGCTACATGCCGGACTTCCTGGGTGTGTACGACGACCTGACGGTCGATGAGTACCTGCAGTTCTTCGCGTCCGCGTTCCAGATCCCGCGGGCGCAGCGCCGCAAGATCATCGACCAGTGCCTGGAGCTGACGGACCTTACCGCGAAGCGGGAGGCGCTGGTGGACAGCCTGAGCCGGGGCATGCAGCAGCGGCTGGGCGTGGCCCGGGTGCTGATCCACGACCCGAAGGTGCTGCTGCTGGACGAGCCCGCGAGCGGCCTGGACCCCCGGGCGCGCATCGAGATGCGGATGCTGCTGCAGGAGCTTGGGCGGATGGGCAAGACGCTCATGGTCAGCTCGCACATCCTGACCGAGCTGGGCGAGATGAGCACGTCGATCGGCATCATCGAGCGGGGCAAGCTGCTGTACGCGGGCTCGATCGAGGAGGCGTTCTCCCGTGCCCGCGTCGCGGGCACGGGCGAGCGCATCGCGGTGAGGCTGGAGACGGAGGGGGCTTCCGTGGACGCCGCGAGGGCAATTCTGACCGCCGACCCGCGGGTGGCGAGGGTCGTTGCGGACCCTGTGCAGCGCGGGCTGACGATCGAACTGATGGGGGGCGAGCACGGGCACCACTTCCTTATCGAGGCGCTGCTGAGGGGCGGCGCGAAGATCGCCGCCTTCCAGCCGGAGGGCATCAAGCTCGAGGACGCGTTCCTGAAGCTCACGACGGGTGCGCTGCAATGACGGACCACGAGGCTACCCCAGCGCCCGACCCCGCGGCCCGGCCGCCTCTGGCGATCCGCCTGCTCCGCGGGCTCAGGCCGTCGCACCTGGCGTGGGCGATCCCCGGGCCGGTCTTCGCCAAGGAAGTCTGGATGGCGGGGCGCCGGGCCTCGACCTACTGGATTCGTGGCGGGTTCGTGCTGGGCATGACGGCCCTGGTGGCCCTGGTCTTCATGGCGTACCGGTTCGACGACTTCGGCACCACCTCGCAGCGGCTACAGCGACTTCAGCAGATGGCGCCGAACCTGACGGTCACCATCATCTGGTTTCAGTACGTTGCGATCATCCTCGCCGCCGTCATCCTCGCCTCCCCCATGATCTGCGACGAGAAGCGGAAGGGAACGCTCAGCACGCTGCTGTGCACACCCCTGAAGGCCTGGCAGATTCTCCTGGGAAAGCTGAGCGCGATGGGCGTGCAGCTCCTGGTGCTTGCGCTGGCGGCGACGCCCCTGCTGCTCGCCCTCCGCCTGTTCGGCGGCGTGACAGCGGAGACCATCGCCGCCGCCGCGTGGATCACGATCTCATCGGCGGCCCTCGCCTCGACACTGACCCTGCTCGGTTCGGTGATGTTCAAGAGGTCGCCCGTCGCCGCCGCGTCCGGGCTGGTGATGTTCCTGGGCTCGCAGTTCATGGTCACGCTGGCGGTGGGCATCATCGCCACGTTCAAGCAGTCGATGTCGCCCGCGCTGCTGGTTCCCATGTTCGTGCTCACGCCGCCGCTCATGCTGGGGGTGCTGTCGGCGGACCTTGTGGGCGGGGGCGGCATGCCGATCCCGTTCAAGACGGAGGCGTGGCTGATCGCAGGTACGTACAACTGGGTGCTCGCGTGCCTGACCTTCGGCCTGGCGACTGTGGCGCTCCGCCGCGCGATGCGGAGAGAGGGCGAAGCGGGCGCCGGGCCTGCACCACCCAAGAGGCGGACCAAGGCGGCCCCGCCCGGGGCTGAGGTGGCGGCACCTCCAACGACGGCGGACGCCGCCCCCGGGGTGGTCACAGCGGCGCGTGCGCCGAGCACGTCGCTGGCCCACGCCAGCCGCGTGGTGGGTGATAACCCGGTCCTGTGGCGCGAGGTGAGACAGCGGTCATTCGGAAAGCCGCTCTACGCGTGGGTGCTCTTTGGCGGGATCGGGCTGATCGCGCTGTGGATCTACTTTCAGGTGACGGCGCAATGGCGGGGCGGGTGGCCCGCCGGCCTGGACCTGGACGAACTGGGCGACGAGGCGCTCAACTATCCGACGATGGCGCTGGGGGGCGTCATCACGATGCTGCTGGCGTGCTTCACGTCCTCCCAGTCGGTCTCGTCCGAAAAAGAGTCCCGGACGTGGGAGGTGCTGCTCGCCACGCCCATGACCGCCCGGGAGATCGTGTGGGGAAAGTTCGTCGGGGCGCTCCGGCGCCAGTGGATCGTCCCCGCGATCATGCTCGGGCACCTGGTGGTGGTCTCGTTCCTTGGGCCGGTGAAGGTCCTCGCGATCCCGCAGGTGGCGCTGGTGCTCTTCGGCGGGCTGGCGGCCATCACGGCCGTGGGCGTGTTCGCGTCGGTGCTCGTCGGAAAGAGCACCCGGGCCGCGGGGGCGAACTTCGGCTTCTGGCTCTCCGTGTGGGCGGCGATCCCGCTGCTGATCGCGTTGCTCATCGAGGCCTCGGGCGGGGGCATGGATACGGGCGACGTCATCTCGATTCTGATGATGCCCAACCCCGTCGCGATCGTGATGTGCATCATCTCGGGCTCGCTCGACAGCGCGGGCTCCGACCGCTACGACCTGATGGACCTGGGACGGGTCGGCACGCTGGGGATGTGCGGCATTGTGGTCGCGTTCGCGACCGTGTACGTGCTGTTCGCGTTCGCGGTGCTGCGGGCCGCGGCGATGGTCCTGGCTTCGCGTTCTCTGAGGCTCCGCTGACGCTCAGCGGACTGGCGTGCGGGCGGTACCGCGCGGGGCGGGCGCGACGGCTGCGAGGTCGACCGACCCTTCGTGCGAGAAGGTGACGCTGGGGCTGCTGACCCCGGCCTCCGCCATGGTGCGGGCGAGGACGCGGGGCGAGTCGTAGAAGACCTCGCCCCTCACGGTGATCGGGGTGCCCGAGGCGGCCAGGTCGCCCGAGACGCTCGCGGGGAGGACGATCGAGCAGCGGGAAAACGCGGCGGCGGTGGACGCGGTCGACCGCGAGCCCTGAAAGACCAGCCGGTCCGCCAGCCATACCGAATAGTGCACGTCCCGCAGGGGCAGCGCATCGGACCCGGTGTTGTCGACATCGAGTACGACGTCAAGCACCGCTGCGTCGGGGGCACGCTCGCGCAGGGTGGTGCCCGTGACTCGCACCACCGGGGGCTTTACCCCGGCGCAGCCAAAGAGCACGCCCGCGCACGACGCGACGAGAAGGACGGATCGCATGCCTGAGTGTAGCGGAACCGGCGGGGCGGAGGTCACTCGCCCATCTGCACGAACCGCTCGTCGCCGATGTTCGCCAGCATGTGGTATTCCTCGGTCATCTCGGCGACTTCGCGGTTGAAGCCGCTCCAGTGGATGGTGAGGAACGCCATGGCGAAGAACACGACCCACGCCGCGGCTTCCGCGAGGCATTTTCGCCTCGCGAGCAGGATCACCCCGGCGCCGAAGACCGTGAGCGCGACCTTCCAGACGATGACCAGGAGGGGCGAGTTGAGGCTCATGAGCCCGCGGGCGAGCGGGTTGAGCTCGATCATGCCCACGCTGGTGACGTAGGTGAGCGTCATGTACAGGTCGCCCAGAGACATGAGGGAGCTGGCGATGACCAGCGCGGCCACGCGCTGCGCGCGGGCCCTCTCGCCCATCGCCTGGCGGATGGGGTCCAGCCATTGGCCGATCCCCGGGCTCTGTTCGAGCGGGGTGGCGTGGGCGGGCAGGAGCGGGCGGAAGGCCTGCATCATGGCGGCCATCGGCGTTCGCGCCGGTCGTGTCAAGCATGAGGGTGGAATACTGTGTGCGGGCGTGCCGGTGGCGCGGATGTTGCCGGATGGGGGATCGCCCGAAAGCCGCGTCTGCCCCGGTCCGATGCCGGCAACGGGGGAGGGGATCGCAGCCGGCGAGCCCCGGCGGGCGTATGGAGGTTCGGAGGTTCGATGCGTTGGAGCGTCGGCGCGTACCTGCTGCTGTGCCTGCTGCCCCTGGCGGCGTGGGGGCAGCGCACCAGGCCGGTTTCCACCGATGAGTCCGTCACGGCCTCTGATGCGCTGATCCGCGTGCAGGAGCTCTCCGACGCGGGCAACGCCTCCGAGGCCGTCCGCGTGCTGCAGATGCTCCTGGACCAGGAGGGAGAGCGGCTGCTCCCCGAGTCCAAGGACCAGGATGTTTTCGTCCCCGTGCGCCGGGTCGTGCACCGCCTGCTGCTCTCCAACAAGGAACTGCTGGAGAAGTACCGGGCGTCGGAATCGGCCCGCGCCGCGCAGCTCCTCGCGCTCGGCGAGTTCGCGGATGTTGAACGCACGAGGCTGCTTACCCCCGCCGGGTTTGAGGCGGCGCTCCGGCTCGCACAGACGGACCTGGAGAACGCACGCTTCGAGGCCGCCAGGCTCACTCTCGCGCAGTTGGAAGCCCATCCGGAGCGTCAGGGCGCCCGGGCCGCTGCGGACTCGGCGGGCCTCGCGCTCGAGGTCGCCTCGTTCCTGCCTCGCGCCGACGTCCGGGCCTGGGCGGCCCGGTGGCAGCACGACGCGGGCCTGCCGCCCAGAGAGTCCGCCCCGGCGCCCGTTCCGGCAGTCGTTCTGAATGCGGCCAGGGGCGTGCTGGACGCCCAGCCCCGGCTCTCCGCCACCGAGCCGCCCCGCGTGCCCCTGCAGGAAGTGAACGCGGACTCGCGGGCCTCGGGCGGCAGAGAGGACCAGGACGGCCGGGTCGCGTGGGTCTTTCCCACGGTCGTGGGCGACCGCGTGCTGGTGAACGATGGAGAGCGCCTGGGCGCGTGGGACAGCACGACGCTCGCCCCGCTGTGGCGCTCGGACCCTTCGCTCTCAGGGTCGTCGCGGCAGGCCCCAGAGCAGATGTTCGCCCTGACCGGCCTTCAGGGGTGGTCGGAGGACGCCGCGACGGTCTCGGTGGGCTCGGGGGTTGCGGTCGCGCCGATGGGGAACCCCGAGGGCGGTCAGCGCCGGGGCGACCGCCGCGTGCAGGCGCGGGACGTCGCGACCGGGCGGCTGCTGTGGATGGTCGATCCGGGCGAGCTGGGCCCGGAGCTTGATGAGGCAGTGGTGCGCGGGCCGGCGCTCATCGATGGCGACACGGTCGTGCTCAGCGTCCGCAAGGCGAGCGCGATCCGACGGACCTCCGTGCTGTTCCTGGTCGGCCTGGACCTGCACACGGGCAGAGAGCGCTGGACGCGCCTCGTGGGCAGCGTGGGGACAAACCCCTGGGGCCGCGCGCAGGTGAGGCCCGACGGCGGGATGGTGCACCAGGGTGTGGTCTACCGGGGCGATGACATGGGCGTGCTCGGGGCCTACGAGGTCGCGACGGGCAGACCGGTGTGGGTCCGCATCACGCGCGCCGCCCGCGGCTTTGACATGAACGCCATGCGATCGATCGCGGGCATCCCGCCGTACGAGATGCAGGTTCCTGTCGTCGCGGGAGAGAGCATCTACTTCGTGGAGCCGGGCAGGGAGCGCGTCATCGAGCTCTCGCTCGCCACTGGGGGCATCCGGGCCGCGAGGGACTGCAGCGCCATGGGCGATCCGCGGTACCTGCTCGCGTGCGGCCCGCGACTGATCGCGGTGGCGCCGGGGCGTCTGTACAGCGTCGATCTCGCCTCCTTCGCCGAGGGCACCATCGTCCCGCTCGGGACGGCGGTCAGCGGCGGGGGAATCCGCGGGCGGGTCCTGGTCTGCGATAACCGCGTTGTGGTCCCCGTGAGCAACGAGCTTCTCGTGCTGAGCCCCGACGGTGCCGATGAGGTGAGGCTTCCCGTCCCCAGATCCGGGAACATCGTGCTCGCGTCGTCCGAGGTGTCCGAGGGCGAGGCTCACCTGCTGATCAACGACACGCGGACGCTGAGCAGCCTTGTACCGTGGGACCACGCCGAGAGGCTGCTCAACCGGCGCGTGGCGCAGGCTCCCAGGGACCCCAGGCCGCTGCTGACCTACGTCGAGCTGGTCCACCGCAGCGGGCACGCGGACCGTGTCCCGCAGCTCGCGGACACGGCGCTGCGCGTGCTGAACGGGCCGGCCCAGGTCCAGGACCGCGACACGCTACGCGAGCGGCTGTTCATGCTGCTGCTCACCATGGCGCGGAGCGCCCATGACCCCACCGCCGCGGGGCCGGCGCCCGTCATCACCGACGCGAATCTCCTGGACGCGATCATCGCCCGGCTGCCCGCGTGCGCGCAGTCACCGGACCAGATCGCGGCGCATGCGCTCGAGGAAGCCTGGCTGCGCGACCTTCAGGGGCGCTTCGCGGAGGCGGCGGAGTCTCTGCAGCGGGTGCTGCTCGACGACTCGCTGGCGCAGGTGCTCCCGACCGGCGGTCAGCGCCGTCAGGCGGGCCAGCTCGCGGAGGACTCGCTCGCCGACCTGCTCCGCAAGGCGGGCCCCGCCCCCTACGCCGCGTTTGATGAGGAAGCGCTCGGGCTGGCCGATGCCCGCCGTGATTCCACGGACCCGCTGGCCCATGAACAGGTCGCCCGGCGCTACCCCGTTGCGGCGGTGGCGCCGGAAGTGTGGCGAAGGGCGGCCGAGGCCCACGCCAAGGCCGGAGACCGGCTGAAGGCGCGCCTCGCCGCCGGCCGCGGGCTTGCGGCGGCGGAGCTGTCCGTCGCGGTCGGGCGCGCCGACCAGGTGGCCGTCCTGGGTGAACTCGCCGGGACGCTCGCGGGGCTGGCGACCGGGGAGGAGGAGCGAGGGAGCCTGTTCCGCACGCTCCGACGCCTCGCGGACGAGCATCCGACGCTCAGGATCCGCGGGGCGCAGGGCAGCACGGGCGTGGGCGACGCGGCCGCCGCCGCCGCCAGATCGCTCGCCGAGCGGGGCCCGCTGCCCGTGCTGGGGAGCAGCGTGCTGTCGGGCGGGCAGGTTCTAGAGGGCTGGCAGCTTCTCCACCCCATGCTGCGCGCCGGCCCCGGCACGAGCACGGACTGCGTGATGATGTACGAGGAGCGCACGCAGACGGCGGCGCTGTGGGCGGCGTCTCTGGGCGACGGGCGACTCGCCCCCGTATGGACCCGGCGCGCCCGCGGGGCGCCGACGCCCCTCAAGGTGGGGCTCGACGTTGCGTACCTCTTCTGGCCTTCGGCGCGCGGCGGGACGATCGAGGCGGTTGGTCTTGACGGCAGGACGAGGTGGACCACTCCCGAGTTCCTCTCGCTCTTTGACTCCCCGCCGGTCTATGACCCCAACGACCGAATCCCCACACCCCTCGAAGGGCACGTGAGGCCGGAGTCGATCGTTGTTTCCATCGACGCGGAGGAGATCGTGCTGGTGCAGCGCACCGGATTCGCGGCGGCGATCTCGCTCGTGGACGGGCGGGCGCTCTGGAAGAAGCCTCTGGATCTGCAGCGGGTGTACGACGTGAGCCACGTTGGGGGCGTGGTTGTGGTCTCCGGTGCTGTGCGAGCCCCGGACGGCCAGCTCAGCGCCGGCGTGCTCACCTTTGATTCACGCACGGGCGAGCCATTGGCGCGCCTTCCGGCGAGCGTGCTCGGCGACCACCCCAGGTGGATCAGGCCCGGGCCCGGGGGCGACGGGCTTGTGGCATCCGCGGAGGGGGTGGCGCGGTTCGATCCGCGCAGCGGCATCGTGAAATGGTCCACGCGCGCGGAGGCGCTGCGAGCCTCGACCGACGGCTGGGTCGTCGGAGGGTCGCTGATCGTGCTCGACTCGGAGATGCGGCTGTGGCAGGTCGCGCTCGAGGGCGGGGCGGTCTCGCCCGCGCCCCTGGAGTCCCGCGGTAAGATGTCGCTCCCGGTCGCGGGCATGGCCACGGACGAGCGGCTGGTGCTCTCGACCACGCAGGGTGCGCTGGTGGTGGATGGTGCGGGGCGTGTGGTGGGCGCGGACTCGCTCGATTCGGCGCAGCTCGAGCCGCCGCTGGTCGCACGGGACGTGCTGGTCACCATCGAGTCTCCCGAGAGCGACCTGGGCATCGCGGACACGGCGCCCTACCGGATGTTCGTGCTCCAGGCCGCAACGGGCAAGGTGCTGACGACGCACACGCTGTCGCTCTTCGAGCCGCCGACGTCCGTGGTGCTGCTCGACGGCAAGGTGCTGGTGGGCCAGGGCGTCGCGACGCTGGTGCTGGACTGCCCGACGTCAGGGCGCTGAGGCGCGGCTGTCGGTCGGCGTCAGCCCTCGGCACTCGGCCATCAGTCGGTCGAACTCCGCGGCGCTCAGGATGTCCTGCTCGGGCTCTCCTGTGCGCAGCACGCGGAGGATGTAGGGCAGGCAGAGCCCGCAGCCGGTGCCGCAGCCCGTTTGGTCTACAAGCTGATCGAGAGTAAGCCCGCCTGCGCGCGCCTCAGCAAGCAGGGTGGCGAAGGAGATTCCCCGGCAGACGCACCTGGAGACCCGCATGACCCAACCGTACGGGGCGGGCGGGAACCATCGCCATATCGGCTAGAGAAGTGGGTTTTTGGCCCCATGCCTGTACTCGCCCTGCGGGCTCATGTTCTTCATCGGGTTGAGCAGCACGTCGGTGAAGAGCTCGGAGGGGTCGGGAGTTGGGCTCGCCTCGGCAAAGTCCACGGCGGTCTTGACGATCTCGCGCACCTCGGCCTGCATCTGGGCGAACGCCGTCTCGCTCAGCACGGGCGAGCCGTCCTTGGCCTTGCGTTCCGTCATCAGGCGGTGCGCCATGCGGTCGATGGAGTCCTTGGACTTGAACTGGTCGACCTCTTCCTTGGTCCGGTACTTCTGAGGGTCGGACATGGAGTGCCCGAGGTAGCGGTAGGTCTTGAGGTCGACGAAGGCGGGCTTCTGGTTCTCGCGGCACCAGTCAACGAGAGGCTTGAAGTCGTCGTAGAGGTCCAGCACGTCGAAGCCGTCGATGATCTCGCCCCGGATGCCGTAGGCATCGGCCTTCTTCGTGAGGTCGTGGGCCATGGTCGTGCCCCGGGAGATGGCGGTGCCCATGGAGTACCCGTTATTCTCGACGATGATGATGACGGGGATGGACCAGAGGCCCGCGAGATTCATGGCCTCGTGGAGGGCGCCCTGGTTGAGCGCGCCGTCGCCCAGGTACGTCAGGCAGACCTTCTTCCTGGCCTTGTCGCCCGGGGTGACTCCGGGGTTTGGCAGGGCCTGACCCAGGACCTCGAGCTCGTACTTGGCGGCGAAGGCCAGGCCGGTGCCGACCGGGACCTGTGCTCCGACGATGCCGTGCCCGCCGAAGAGCCAGTGGGGCTTGTCGAACATGTGCATCGAGCCGCCCTTGCCCTTGGCGCAGCCGGTGGCCTTGCCGAACATTTCCGCCATGCAGGCGCCGGGGTCCATGCCCCGGGCGAGCGCGTGCCCGTGATCGCGGTACGCGGTGATGACGGGGTCATCGCCATTGACCGCGGAGATGGTGCCGACGGCGGTAGCTTCCTGACCGGTGTACAGGTGGCAGAACCCGCCGATCTTCGCCTGTTGGTATGCCTGGCCGCAGCGGTTCTCGAACTCGCGGATGAGGTACATGCTCCGCAGCCAGGACAGCAGCGTGCTGGCGTCCACGGTCTCGCTGGCTCGAGGGCCCGACTTCGGCCTCGTTCCGGGCTGCATGGGGGTCATCTTCGGCTCCGCGGCAACGTTCGACATCGCTGATTCCTGCTCTTCGGCACTCTCGGAGCCTCGAACCACTCGGATCGGTTTGATCGGTGTTCGTATGGGCCGGGGGTGACGGGGATTCTAGCCCGACCAGCACTTTCAGCGTCGAGGCGTGCAGCACATGGCAAGAAGGGTCTGGTCGTCGGCGGTGGGTGCGCCGTTGACGAATGCGGCGACTTCCCGGGTGATGAGATCCACGCACTCACGGGCTGAGCACCGCTGCGAGCGACCGAGAATAGCATCGAGTCGTTCCACGCCGAAGAGGTTCACGCTGCCGTCCGATGCGGGGGCGGGCATGGCTTCGGTGATGCCGTCTGTGTAGAGCAGCAGCAGGTCCCCGGGCACGAGGTCGATGGTGGACTCGGGGAACGACTGGCCGTCGAGCACGCCCAAGGGCAAGCCGGACGCGGCGTCGATGCCGCGGACGGTCTCGCCCCGCCTGAGCCTGGGCGGGTTGTGGCCCGCGCAGGAGTACTTGAGGCGGAGCGAACGCGGATCAAACACGGCGTAGAACGCGGTGACGAAGGAGCCATCGAGCGTGTAGGACTGCGCGAGCCGCGCGTTGAGGTGCGCGAGGACATCCTGGGGCGGCGCGAGAGTGCCCGGGGCGGTGTGCGCCAGCGCGTGCGTGATGGCCATGAGCACCGCGGCGGGCGTGCCGTGGCCCGAGACGTCCGCGATGAAGATGCCCAGGCGTCCGCCTTCGAGCGGGAAGAAGTCGTAGTAGTCGCCTCCGGCGCTGGCGCTGGTGTGGTAGTGGGCCGCGAACTCGACGCCGGGCAGGTCCGGGAGGGTTGCGGGCAGGAGTGATCTCTGGATCTGGCCCACGGCGCGCAGCTCACGGTCCAGGGCCGAGAGGGCGGACTGGAGTTGGTTGCGGAGCACGAGGCTCTGCGTGCCCCTCCCAAAGAGGCTCGCCTGCCAGTGCATCATCGGCACGCGGGATGGGTCAAACTCCTCCGCGGACTCGTAGAGCGTCATGCCGACGTTGAGGCCCTTGCCGCCTTCGTACCGGGGGAGCGCAACCATGGCCTGATAGCCGCGCAGGTAGAAGTGGGCCGGATCGTCGTCGCGCAGGCGTTCGGGGAGGTTCTCGATCACGACCGGGGCGTCGGCGTAGGCGATCTCGCCCAGCAGGCCGCCACGCATCCTCGGGAGGCGTTCCCGCTGCGTCCACGGGTTGAAGTGCTCTGTGAAGCGAGCGGAGCGCGTGATGAGGAAGTCGGGCGGCTCGACGCCGCGCCGCGAGAGCGCGAGGTAGTCGGCTTCGGGCAGCAGTTCGCTGATGCTGTCCCAGTACGCCCGGACCATCAGGTTCGGGTCGGTCACGTCCGAGACGCCCCGCATGGCAGTATCGATGATCTGAAGTTCGTGCTGCCATGGCAGACGCGGCCTGGGCATGTGCCTGTCCTCCCGATCGCGCGATCGCGGGCCATCCTAGTGACGCGGTGCCTCTCGGTAACCCGGCGCCGACTATCCTGTGGTCATGTCCGATCGGAAACCCTTTGTCGGCGGCAACTGGAAGATGAACACCAATCGCTCGACGGGCAGTGACCTTGCCCGTGGGGTCACCGACGGGCTGCTCCACGAGGGCGGGGTCGAGGTCGCTGTCTTCCCACCCTTCCCCTACCTGCTCACGGTCCGGTCCATCCTCCGCGACCGCGGGTCCTCTGTTCGCCTCGGTGCACAGGACATGTACCACCAGGGTGACGGGGCCTTCACCGGCGAGGTCTCGGGCGCCATGCTCCGCGACTGCGGCGTGCAGACCGTGCTATGCGGGCACTCCGAACGGCGCCACGTGATGGGCGAGAAGGACGAACTGGTCAACAAAAAACTCCGGGCCGCGCTCGAGGTCGGGCTCGACGCGGTGCTCTGCGTCGGCGAGACCCTTGACGAGCGCGAGGCCGGCCACCAGGACATCATCACCAGCCGCCAGGTGCGCACAGGACTTGCCGAGATTCCCGGAACGCTCGCGGAACGCCTGATCATCGCGTATGAGCCGGTCTGGGCGATCGGCACGGGCAAGACAGCCACCCCCGAGGATGCCCAGGCAGCGCACGCCCAAATCCGCAACCTCCTCGACCGGATGTACGGCAAGGATGTGGCGAATCGTGTTCGTATTGTGTACGGTGGCTCGCTCAAGCCCGACATTGCGGGCGCCATCTTCGCCGAGCCGGATGTGGATGGAGGCCTGGTTGGCGGGGCGTCTCTGAGCGCCGCAGACTTTGTGGCGATCTGCAAGCTGGCGGCGGCTTCGGCGCGTGTTGGCGGCTGAAGAGCCCGCGCGTTCGCAAGAAGTTCGACACTCCGCTTGGATGCCGCGGCAGGGGGATAGGCCTCTTCCTCGCCTACACTTGCCCCCTATGACGACGCTTGCCTTTGTTTGGCCGGATTGGCTTGTCGGCCTGACCACCGTCCTGTTCCTGGCCGTGTGTGTCATCATGGTGCTGACGGTGCTGATCCAGAAGCCCCAGGGAGGC
Organism: Phycisphaerales bacterium; assembly: GCA_020853975.1. Taxonomy (GTDB): domain Bacteria; phylum Planctomycetota; class Phycisphaerae; order Phycisphaerales; family UBA1924; genus RI-211. The sequence continues at coordinate 17,334 of JADYXW010000022.1, read as the reverse complement.
GGCCTGGCCTCGGCCTTTGGCGGGTCGGGCGCCGGTTCGGGCCAGACGGCGTTTGGCGCCAAGACCGGCGATGCCCTGACCGTCTTCACGATCATCGTGTTTGTGGTCTATTTGGCCTTCGCGGTGGTTCTGAACTTTGCGATGAGGCCGGCTCCCCTCGCGGAGGAGCCGAGTGCGACCGGCACGACCGAGGGCGGCGCGGGCGGCTCGCCCGAGGCCCCGGCGACGGGTGGGGCGACCCCGGAAGCCCAGCCCCCCGCACCGGCGCCCGCGGAGGCCCCGGCGCCCGCCGGCGGTGGAACGGCACCCCCGACGGAAGCACCCAAGGCCGACAATCCCAAGGGCTGATCCGGAGGCGCCGCATGGTCCGGAGCATGACTGGATACGGGGATGCGTCCGCCCAGGTGGGCGGGGTGCATTACTTCGTCGAGGTGCGCTCGCTCAACAACAAGTACTTCAAGGCGACGATCCGGCTGGCGGAGGCGTTCCAGGGCCTCGAGGCGGAGATGGAGACCCGGCTGCGCGATCGGCTGCACCGCGGAACGGTCACGCTGACGGCGCGCTGCACGGACTCATCCTCCGCCGCGGCTCACGAGATCAACGAGGCCGCGCTCGCGCGGTACATTCAGCAAGCCAAGCAGGTGTGCGCGGCGAACGGGCTAACGCCGGACCTGGGCGTCGGGCAGTTGCTCTCGCTGCCCGGGGTGCTGCAGCCTTCGTCGAACCAGGAGGACATCCTGGCGTCCGCGAGGCGGGCCTTCATGCCCCTGCTCGACGAGGCGGTCGCGAAGCTCATCGAGATGCGGGCCCGCGAGGGCAGGGGGCTCGTTGCAGAGTTGGAGATGCACCTGAGGTTGATCGACGAGCGGCTCGGCGAGGTCCGCGAGCGTGCGCCGTCGGTCATCGCGGAGTACGAGGCGAGGCTCCGGGCCCGCATCCTGGCCCTCTTCGCCGAGGCCGGTCAGCAGGCCGAGCCTGTGGAGCTGGTGCGCGAGGTCGCGACCTACGCCGAGCGCACCGACGTGGCGGAGGAGCTCCAGCGGCTGTCGGCGCACGTCGTGCAGTTCCGCGAGCTGCTGTCACGGGCGGACGGCAAGCCGATCGGGCGCACGCTGGACTTCCTGGCCCAGGAGATGCTCCGCGAGGCGAACACCATCGCCAGCAAGTCGCCGGACGCGACGATCTCCAAGGCGACGGTGGAGGTGAAGGGCGCGATCGACCGGATCAAGGAGCAGATCCAGAACCTCGAATAGGATTGGCGGTGCGGTGCGGGCTGATAAACTGTGGAGAGCGATGCTGCGAGCCCTGTCCATCCTGCCGCTGACACTCGCCCTGGCCGCGACGGTGCGGGCCGCGCCGCCGGAGAAGCCGGGGCCGGAGCTGGCGGCCCTCGGCGGCGACGACCTGGCGGCGCGCGACGACGCGATGCGGCGCATCGCGACCGATCCAGCGTGGACGCTGGCGGTGATGGAGCGGTGCCTCGTGGGGCCGGACCGGCCCGCTCCGGAAGCCTCGGAGCGGCTGCTGAGGCTCGCGAAGCGCCGCTTCATGGAGACCCCCCGGGCCGCGATGGGTGTGCAGTTTTCGCGGTTCGACGCGGGGGTGGGGGGTGTGGAGATCAATGGCACGGTGCGGGGCTTTGAGTCCGAGGTCGTGCTGAGGCCGGGCGATGTGATCCGCAGCATTGGAGGGATGCCGACGGCGTCGCAGGCCGCGGCTCGGTGCGCCATCGTTTCGCGCGAGCCGGGCGAGCGCGTGACGCTCGAAGTGCTGAGGCGTGGCGAGGCGTTGCAGGTCACGCTCGCGATGGGCAGCTTCGCGGAGCTGTCCAACGCCGTCGGGCTGGATGGTTCGACGCTCGAAGCCGCGTGGAACGTGCGGTGCAAGAGGCTCGGAACCCGGGGTAAGGAGCCCTTGGTCGCGACCGGGCTCGACACCGCCCGTTGGGTGGAGCTGGAGCACGAGGAGCTCCGTCACCGCGAGGAAGCGATGACGCCCAAGGGCAAGCCCCAGGAGTTTGTCGCGACGCCCGCGGAACCTTTCGAGGTGGTTCCGGGCGGAGGCGTGCGGGTGGCGGCGTCCCCCCAGGCGGACCCGGATTTTTTCCTGAAGGAAACGCCCCAGATCGCCGCGATGACGGACCAGTTGCGGGCGCAGATCAGCGTGTACCGCCAGCAGATCTCCCAGATTGAGCGTCAGCGTCGGGCCCCGAACCTGCCGGCGTTCCAGAAGCGCAATCTCGACGCGCAGATTGAGAACCTCAAGATGATGATCGAGCGCACCCGGGACCAGATCAAGCGTCTGCCCGTCGCGGGCCCCTGAGCGCCGTCGTCACAAGCCCAGGCTTGCGAGCAGCGAACGCACTTCGGCGATGCCTCGCCGTGTCGGCTCGTGGGCCTCGTCGAGCGCCGCGAGCGTGAGCGCGCGCCGGGCCTTGTCCGAGGCCTTGCGGGCCTTGGTTTCGCGGCCGGCCTCTGGGGAGGTTTCGAGGTCGCAGAGGTTGTCGTAGACGTCCGCGAGCTTGATGAGGCGGGCCCGCCAGTCGGCCCGGGCGAGAGCTGCGTCGTACTCCGCCTCGCGAGCCGCCTCGGGCCTTGCCATGTTCTTGGTGAGCGCCGCGACGAGCGCCGCAACGTCCGGCCCGAAGTGCTTCTGAAGGTCGTCAAAGTCGGTGGTGGTGTCCTCGATGGTGTCGTGGAGGACCGCCGCGACGAGGGCGGCTTCGTCGCTGCACCCAAAGACCAGCGCGACCGTTGCCATCACGCGACAGGGGTGGGCGACGTAGGGAGTGCCCTGGTCCTTGCGGAGCTGGTGCCGGTGGGCGCGGGCGGCGAAGGAGATTGCCTTCTGCCACAGCGGGCCCCTGGGCGATGTCTGGGCGTTCATGGCGCACTCTAGCGGGCAGCGCGGGGGCGGGCGTGGGCCACTACGCTACCCCTCCATGGCCCCCGCAAACCAGCACCAGGCCCCCACGGGCACCAGAGACCTCTACCCCGCCGACGCAGCCCGGCGGCGCTTCATCACCGAGGCGTGGCGCGGCGCGTCGGTGCGGCACGGCTTTGAGGAAGTGGACGGGCCGACGTTCGAGCACCTGGACCTGTACACGGTCAAGAGCGGGCAGGGCATCGTCTCCGAGCTCTTCTCGTTCCAGAGGACGGGGGGCGAGAAGACCTATGCGCTGAGGCCCGAGTTCACGCCGACGCTGGCGCGGCTCTTTGCGGCGAGGGCGAACGCCCTCCCCAAGCCCTCGAAGTGGTTCATGGCCGGGCCGTTCTTCAGGGCCGAACGGCCCCAGCGCGGGCGCCTGAGAGAGTTTCTCCAGTGGAATGTGGACTTCCTCGGACTCGCCGGCGACCCGAAGACGCCCGAGGAACTGACGCGCGCGACCGCGGCAGCGGACGCGGAGATCATCGCGACGTGCGTCTCGATGCTCGCGATGCTCGGGCTCGGGCCCCGCGAGGTCCGCGTAAAGATCAACCACAGAAGAGCCCTGGGCGACTGGCTTGGCTCTCGCGGGTTGCCCGAGGCGCGCCACGCGGAGCTGCTGACGCTGCTGGATGGGAAGGGAAAGATGCCCCCGGCGGAGTTCGCCGCCAGGCTCGCGGCGTTCGGATTCTCGCCAGAACAGGCGGAGATTTTCCAGAAGGGGATCATCCGCACGACCGTTGACGACCCCGCGTCCGCCAAGGGCGACACGGTGCTGGACCTGACGTTCTTTTCGCAGGCGGTGGCTCCGCTCAGCGAGCAGCTCGCGCAGGCGGGCATCCTGGACTGGGTGGACTTCGACCTGTCCATCGTGCGGGGTCTCGCGTACTACACGGGCATGGTCTTTGAGGTGCACGAAGCCAGCGGCGGCGAGCGGGCCATCGCCGGGGGCGGGCGGTACGACAACCTCGTGGAGTTGTTCGGCGGGCCCCCGACGCCCGCTGTCGGCTTCGGCATGGGCGATGTCGTGCTCTCGCTGGTGCTGCAGGATCGTGGCCTGATGCCCACGGACGCGAAGCTTGCCGAGGCCGCCGGCCTGCGACCGGACGTGTTCGTGATTCCCAACGGCCTGCCCGAGAGCGAGGCGATGGTGAGGCCGCTGGTCGCAACGTGCCGGGCCTCGGGGTTGCACGCGCGGCACACGTATCGCACGACGCGGAACGTGGGCAAGCTGCTGCAGGAGGCGGGCGCGGCGCGTGCCCGGTTCGCCGCGATCATCGAGGGTGCCGCGGGTGTCACGCTCAAGGACCTGGAGACCGGCCAGCAGACCGAGAAGCCGGTGCCGCCGGGCGAGGTGCCGGCGCGGGTCGCGGCGGGGCGGCCGGGCTTTACTCCGGCATCCCCCAGCCGATGAACGCGTCGAGCACGTTCGAATAATCGTCTGTCCACAGCGGAGTCTTCTGATCGGGCTTTGGCGTGAACGCCTCCCAGGGCGTGGGGAACTGCGCGACGCGGCCCAGGTCGTCCTTCGATCGTGCGAGCACGACCCACACCGAGTCGCGCTTGGCCTGACCCCTCATCTCTTCGGTGAGGGCGGAGTCGTCGCGGTGCCAGCAGACCATGCCCAGGTCCTGCGAGATGCGCCACAGCACGGGCCGCAGCTCGAAGTACCTGTTTGAGACGTGGAAGGCGAGCACGCCCGCGGGGGCGAGCTTGCGCCGGTAGGCCTCGATCGCCTCTCGCGTCACCAGGTGCACCGGGATGACGTCCGACGAGAAGGCGTCGATGACGATGAGGTCGTAGTAGCCGTCGGGGATGGCGGGATCGTCCGCGGGGCGGCTGATGCCCAGCCTGCCGTCGCCGATGTATCGCCTGATCTTGACGCCCGAGGCGATGGCGTCGCCCACAAAGAGGAAGTACTCGGGCCTGTCGGCGATACGGACGACGCCCTCGTCGATCTCGAAGAAGTCCACCTCGTCGCCCGGCCTGCCGTAGGCGGCGAGAGAGCCCACGCCGAGCCCGACGACGCCCGTGCGCTTCAGGCGGCCCTCGGCCTGGCGCGCCTTGATGACGTCACCGATGGGGCCGGTGGGGTGGTAGTAAGAGGTTGGAACACGGCGCATGACCTCGAAGCGGCCCTGGATGCCGTGGAGCGTGGTGCCGTGGTCAAGCTTGTACCAGAAGCCCTTGGGGTCGGTGCTGACGCGGAGCACGCCGAAGAACGTGCGTTCCTCGTGCAGCAGCGAGCCGGAGATGCCGGTGAAATAGGTGCTGATGAGGAGCGGGATCGCGGCGAGGGCAAAGCGGAGCGAGCCCGCGCGAAGGAGAAGAATGATGCACAGCAGGGACGGCACGCCCGCGGTCAGCACGAGCACCGCCTGGCGCGTGTCCATTCCCAGCGACTGCACCAGCCATCGGCCGGGACCGGCCTGCAGCAGGCGGTCCTGGCGCGTCAGGTGCTCGGTGTACGCGACCACCCCGAGGACCACAGCGCCGGCGAGCAGCGCGAGCCCGGCGTCGATGAGTCTCTTCCTCGGGTCGCGGGCCCTCCATTCCTCGACCAGTTGCGGGCGGAGCAGGCAGGCCCCGCCCAGCACCAGCCCGTACTCGATGACGTTGGTAAAGAGCATCGGAGCCGCGAGCGCGTTGAAGAGGCCTCCCAGCACCCCGCCCACCGAGAGCATGAGGTAGAACTCCGTGAGGTGCGACGTGGAGGGGCGGTCTTCCGCGAGGCGCCGGTGGCAGAGCATGGCGACCACGAAGAACGTGGCGACGTGGATGGCGCTGATGACCACCACGGGGTGGCGTGCGCGGGCGAGGGTCGTGAGCAGCACCGCGATCACGAGGATCGGGAGCACCCGTCCCCAGAGGCGGGACGAACCCCCGGCGCGCCCCGAAAACGCGAGCACAAAGCTCAGGAGGTACAGCGCGAGCGGGATGATCCACAAGAGCGGGATCGCCGCGATGTCCGTCGTGACGTGCTGCGTCACACCGAGCATCAGGCTGGAGGGCACCGCCGCGAGCAGCACCCACCAGCCCCGACGCGCCCAGGTAACGGGAGTTTCCGGCGCGGCGCCCGCGGCTGCTTCGGGGGCGGCGGCCTCGCGCCTCGAGGCAAGCCCCGCGCAGACCAGCACCGCCGGCACAAGGGCCCAGAAGCCCAGCGCCCACGTCCAGGTCTGCCCGGCGCGGGTCAGCGAGGGCTCCAGGATGAGCGGGTACGCGAAGAGACCGATCAGGCTCCCCGCGTTGCTGGCGGCGTACAGGAAGTATGGGTCGCGGGCCTGCGCGTGGTCGGTCTTCGAGAACCACTTCTGCAGCAGCGGGCCCGTAGTGGAGACCGCGAAGAAGGGCAGGCCGATCGACAGCGCCAGGGTCATCACAACCCACAGCATCGGGTTCTGCCCCTCGGGAGAGCCCGTGAGCACGGGCGCGGGCAGCGTGGCTGCTGCGACGGCGAGCACGATCGCGTGCACCAGCACCTGCCACTTCGTCGAGAGCCGGCGCGTCAGCACGTGGGCGTACAGATACCCCAGCAGCAGCACGGCCTGGAAGAACACCATGCAGGTGTTCCATACCGACGGGCTGCCCCCGAGCTGCGGCAGGAGGATCTTGCCCATCATGGGCTGGACCAGGAACAGCAGTGCCGCGGCGGCGAAGATCGCCGCCCCGAAGGCGTAGAGCATGGGCCAAGGATAGTGGTTCGGTACCCAGCGCACCCGGCGAACCCTCGGGCACGTCCTACGCTCACCCGCCGTGGGCCGACGCTACGACGCCATCATCTGCGACATCGACGGCTGCCTGGGCCCGGAGAGCGCCGCGCCCCTCGACGCCGACGCCCTCGCCACCATCGCTCGGCACAACGTGCTGGCGGAATCTCAGGACGATCGGCCGGTGCTCACGCTGTGCTCCGGACGGCCTCAGCCCTTTGTCGAGTGTCTCTGCCGCCTGCTGAGTAACACCAGCGTGCCCTGCATCGCCGAGATGGGCGTGTGGGTCTTTGACCCGCGCACGCAGGGGTTCCACCTTGATCCCGCAATCTCGCCCGAGCACCTCGGCGCGGTTCGGGAGGCGACCAGGTGGGTGGAGCGGGACCTCTGCCCCGCGGGCGTGGTGATTCAGCCGGGCAAGACGGCGTCGATCTCGCTGTGGCACCCGCGGAAAGAGACGCTGTGGGAGTTCAAGCCCAGGCTGGAGGAGACGTTCGCGCGGGAGGGCTGGCCCCTGCGGGTGTCGAGCACCGTCGCGTGGATCAACTGCGACCTGGCGCACGTGAACAAGGACACGGGCATTGCGCGGGTGCTTCGCATGACCGGACTTCGCCGGGAGCGCCTCGCGGGCATCGGCGACACGCTGGGCGACCTTGCGATTCGCAAGAGCGTCGCGTGGTTCGGCTGCCCGAGCAACGCGGTCGCGGAACTCCGCGAACAGGCGGATTACGTCTCGGCGTTGCCCGAGGTCGAGGGTGTGGTCGACATCCTCGGCAGGCTGGGAGAGACCGGCTGAGCCGGCTCGGCCGCGGGCTGTGCCTTCCATGCGGCGTCGAGCGCCTTGGCCAGCCGCTTCAGGCGGTCGGCGACGGAGAATGCGAACGCGATGACCATGCACCACAGCACCAGGGCGCCGAGCTGCACCCACGAGTTGCCGTAGAGCGGCGTCCAGCGGACGACCAGGTACGCCAGCATGAAGAGAAAGGTCGAGCGCGCCCGGCCCGCGGTGGAGATGAACTGTGTGGCCTTTTCGGGGGCGAGCACGGGGTGGGCGTACGGCCTCAGCAGCGCCATGACGATCGAGACATGCGTGCAGCCCAAACAGACGAAGAGCGCGTGAAGGGTGGACTGCATCTGTTCTGCGATGCTCGCGGGCCACGGGCGAGCGCCCACGAGCTTCACGACCGCGAAGAGGCCGAGCGTCATGAGAATGCCCGCGACACCCGCCGCGGGCATCCACCGCAGCCGCCGGGAGGCGTCACCGGGCAGGTTCGCGAGGAATCGCCACGTGAAGTGAAGGTGGAGCACGCAGAGCAGGACCGCGACGACCGCCGACGTGATCGCGGGGATGAGCGGCAGGCCGAACGTGCCGGTGAGCGAGGAAACGATGACGCCGATGATGGCCCAGATCCAGGTCGAGACGGAGCGTGCGGCGTAGCGGGAGGCGACCGCGGCGCGCTGAGCCTCCCACGCGGCGAGGCCGCCCCCGACGACGCGGGTGGAGTGCCAGATCGGCTTCCCGCACTCCGGGCACACGCCGCGGGACGCGATGCCCTTCAGGTCGTACGTGCAATGGATGCAGCGGGCCTGCGATACCGCCGGCCCGGGCGCGGGAGCGATTGGAGTGGACGTGGGCAGTGACATTCGCGCGAGTGGCCTCCTCTGCGGGGCGGGTCTGCCGCGACTCTAGCGCACGGTCCGATCAGTTGGGAATCGCGCCGCACCGCTTTCGGCGTGACGGGAGCTTTGGGCGGCCCGTCAGATGAAATCAAGCCAGGCGAGTGTCACAAAGGTGAGGGCGGCGGCCGCGATGAGGCTCAGGACCGAGAGCGCCAGTTGCAGTTCGGCGTCGAGCCGTTGCAGCCGCGCCGGGCGGTGCAGCCAGACGAACACGAACGCGAGCACGAGGGCGCAGAAGGACACGACGAGCAGCCTCCCGGTCCGGTCCGGCGTCCACCATGCGTCGGGGTGGTTCCAATCGGGCCACACTCCCCGCGAATACGTCTCCGAGATGATGAGTGAATGGAGCCCGAGGGCCGAGAGGGCCAGCAGCCCGGGCGACAGCCGGCAGCACGTCAGAAACCGAAGCGCGCGTTCTTCGCCTCGCTCGCGAGACCCGCACTGCGGGCACCGCGCCGAGGCGTCACCGGACCGGTCATAGCCGCAGATGGGGCAGTCCGTGGGCGGCATGCGCTGTTCGTGTACCGCGGCAGGACGGGGGAGGCTGCAGCGTTCGAGGGTGGGGTTGGCGGTCAGAGCCGGACGCTGCCCCACGTGCGGGTCGGGAATGCGAAGAGCAGGCCGATGATGCCCATCAAAGTGATGATGGCAAGCACCAGTTGCACGAGAATCTCCCATTCCCAAGGCAGTCGTCCGAGTCCGTCAGGGCGGAAGCGGACGATGACCGCTGCCGCGGCGAGCGCCCCGACGGGGCACGTGAGAAGAATCCGGCTGATCCGGTCAGCAGAGAGCCATCGGCCCGGGTGGTCCCAGTCGATTGCCACACCGAACCGATAGGTACTCGCGGCCATCTTGTAGTACAGGAGTAGTCCGACCGCCGCCGCGGCGTAGAGCGTCCGGCGGAGAATCGGGGTCAATCTCTCTGGCGCGGGCTTGGGCCGCTCGGTGGTGCCGCACTCCGGGCACCGCTCCGAGGCGTCACCGGACCGGTCATAGCCGCAGATGGGGCAGTCGCCGCGAGTCATCTAACCCGCGGTACCGGAGTTCGGGCCCGCTGGTTGCAGCGCGGCCTACGGGCAGTCGCCGCCCGCAACGACGCTGATGAGTGCGGTCACGTCGTCCTGGTCTGCGTTGCCGTCGTTGTTGAAGTCCAGCGAGGTGCAAATGCAATCGAGGTTGCCGCCGATGGCGTCGATGAGGCAGACCACGTCGTCCTGGTCGGCGCTGCCATCGCAGTTGACGTCGGGATCGCAGGGGGGGATTACCGCCTCCACCGTCACTCCCGCCAGAAAGGCGGCGCCCTGCGGTTGACCGGCATTGGTGCCGACCAGGCGGATTTCGGTGAGGGTCTCGGTGTGAAAGGCCGGCGGGAGTTCGAACGTCTGACGGTCGAATCGGACGCCGCTGGGCCAGGACATGGTCACGATCGTGGGGTTGGTGATGACCTGGTTGTACGCGGTCCAGTGATCGCGGATGGTCTGGCCCTGCACGAGGTTGAAGGACGCGAAGGCGCCGTTGGTGCCGACGAACTCGATGCGGCCATTGATGGCGTCGAGCCGGCCCCATGCGGAGTTGATGAGGGCGTAGACCCGGGCGGCGTTGGGAACACTGGTAAAGAGACTGAGCTGGGAGTTGCCGGTGGGGTTTTGCATGACGCCGAGCGAGTTGCTGCTGCCTGGGTGGGGCGTGAGGTCAAAGGGCACGCCGCCGATGACGAGTGTGGCGGGAGCGACGGGGTAGTTGCTCCCGCCGGTGTACGTGCGCAGGTTGCTGTTGGCGGCGCTTCCGATCGGGACGGGAGTGAGCTGCGCAACGGCCGAGAATGAAGTGAGGAGCGTGAGGGTTACAAGGGAGCGACTCAGACGGGAAACAATCGGCATGACAACTTCTCCTTTGGAGCGTGAGTGTACCCGTCGTGTCAAGACTCTTTGGTGTACGGCGGGCAGCCCCCGGCGAGATCAGGAGCGTCGGAATCGCGCGCCACCCCATGTTCAAACCCCGAACTGGCTCGGCGCTCGCTGGTGCTCACGGGCAGTCGCCGCCCGCGACGACGTTGATGAGCGCCGTGACGTCGTCTTGGTCGGTGTTGCCGTCGTTGTTGAAGTCCAGCGGCTTGCACTCGCACCCCGGGTTGCCCGCGAGGGCGTCGATCAGGCAGGCCACGTCGTCCTGGTTCACGTTGCCATCGCAGGTGAAGTCGGCGTCACAGGGCGGCGAGGTGCAGGTGAGCACCCACGTGTCGCGGCGGACATCGCCCGCGCCCGCATAGCCGCCGAAGATGACCGTGCCCATGCCGGGCAGGTACGCCTGACCGTTCTGGTCGCGTGCGACGCCGGGGACGCCCACGCTGAGCAGCTCCCAGGTGGTGCCGTCGTAGGACCAGGTGTCGTTGTACCTGCCGGTGGCGCCGGGGAGCTCGCCGCAGGAGAGGATGGTCTTCCCGAGGCCCTCGTCGAAGGACATGGCGACATAGAGGCGCGGCGCGGGGCCGGTGGTCGCGGTCAATGTCCAGTTGGTGCCGTCCCACTCGTACGTGGGCGCGGAGGTGGTGGGGATGCCGCCAAACATGATCACTCGCTGGCGCACGGGGTCATAGGTCATGGCGTACGCGGTGCGGATCGTGGGCGTGGTGGCGGGAAAGGCCTGCGTCCATGTGGTGCCGTTGAAGAGCCAGGTCTGGCTGCTGGCGCCGGCGGCGGTCGAGCCGCCGAAGAGCACGATGCGGTCGCGCGCCGCGTCGTACACCATGTTGTGATTCAGGCGGCCCGTGGGTGAGGCGGGTGGCGAAAGTTGCGACCACGTACGCGTGGCGCCGTTCCACGCCCAGGTGTCGGCGAGGTAGTTGGAGCCCGTCTCGGTGCCGCCGAACAGGATCACGCGGCTACGCAGCGCGTCGAAGGCGATGGCGTAGTGACCACGCGCGGAAGGGGACAGAGGCGGGAAGACCTGCGCCCAGGCCTCGCCATCGTGGAGCCAGGTTTCGTTGTTGAACCCGACGCCGCCCCGATAGCCGCCGAACTGCACGATGTTGTGGTTGGCCCTGTCGGCGACGATGAACATGTCCTGGCGGGGCGAGGGGCCCGTGGTGCCGGCGCTAGCCCAGTTCAGGCACTGGGCGAGGGCGGGGGGGGACAGAAACAGGCACGCGATGGTGGCGAGGCGCATGGTCGGGCCCTCTTGGGAGAGTCCACGCCCATCGCGGTCCCCCGGTGCATGGTACTGGAACGGGCACGTTCCGCCAAGGCCATTTGTGCGGCGCCGGCGAGGGCTCGGCAACCACTCGGAAATGCGGGCCGGTGCCGCATGTACACTGCCCCCATGCGTCACCTCTTCGCGGCGTGGCTTCTGGCCCTGGGCTTCATCGTCGGTTGCTCTGCGCCGCACGCCCCGCGCCCGTACACCCCGCCACGCGGCGAGTGGGCCCGCCGCGACCCGGCGTCGCTCGGCTTTGATGCGCCGCTGCTCGCCGATGCCGTGGCCTGGGCCAGAGGGCAGGAGACGGACATGCCCCGCGACTTCTCGACGCAGGAGGCGATCTTCGGCAGGCCCCTCGGGCCCGTGCCGACCACGAGGGCGCTCACCAACGGCGTGATCATCCGGCATGGGTACATCGCCGCCGAGTGGGGCGACACGTCGGCGGTGGACCCGACGTACAGCGTCGCGAAGAGCTATCTGTCCACGATCCTGGGGGTCACGATCGACCGCGGGCTGATCGGGAGTGTGACCGACCCCGTCGCGCGCTCCGTACACGATGGCGGCTATGACGACCCGCACAACGCGAGGGTCACGTGGCAGCACCACGCGACGCATACCAGCGAGTGGCAGGGCGAGGTGTTCGGCAAGGCAAGCACCTTCATCGGTCACGAAGAGTTCGGGCGCGACGAGCGACGGCCACGCGAGATCCGGGAGCCCGGTACGTACTACGAGTACAACGATGTGCGGGTGAACCGCCTGGCACTGTCGCTGCTGAGGCTCTGGAAACGCCCGCTTCCCGACGTGCTCAAAGCCGAGATCATGGACCCCATCGGCGCCTCGGGCACGTGGCGCTATCACGCCTACGCGAACTCAATGGTGGACGTTGGCGGCACGCCCATGCCCTCGGTCAGCGGCGGGACGCGCTGGGGCGGGGGCCTGTGGATGAGCACGCTCGACCATGCGCGGTTCGGGCTGATGGTGCTGCGGCGTGGCGAGTGGGGCGGCCGGCGCGTGGTCTCCGAGGGGTGGCTCCGCGAGGCGACGAGCCAGCAGGGCGTGCAGCCGGGGTATGGCTATCTGTGGTGGCTCAACACGACGGAGCGCTGGCCCGGGGCGCCCGCATCAAGCTTCGCCGCGGTCGGCGCGGGGAGCAACACGATCTGGATCGACCCGGAGCATGACCTGGTGCTGGTGTGGCGCTGGCACAAGGGCGGAGAGGCGATGGGGGAGTTCATAAAGCGCGTGGTGGGGGCGATCGAGAGGAGGTAGGGAGATCGAGCGGGGGCCGCTGCCGCGTTTGCATCGCGTACGGCCACGGCGGAGCCTGTGCGAGCTTCCGGTCGTTGCAGTCTGAGCAGGACGGGGACGAGGCCGGGAAAGAAGCTGATATGGAGGAGATGAGGGGCCCATGAGCGAGGCCCGCACCCGAGTGGCCAAGGGTGTTGGGTGCGGTGTCTGGCTAGGGACACTCGCCGCCCGCGACCACGTTGATGATCGCGGTGACGTCGTCCTGATCGACGTTTCCGTCCTGGTTGAAGTCAGGATCGATGCCGGTGGGGTTGTCGCCGCCGCCGACCACGTTGATCAGGTACCCGACATCGTCCTGGTCGACGTTGCCGTCCTGGTTGAGGTCGGGATCGCACGGAGGGCTCACGGCGACACCGCGGAGCTGTAGCTCGGAAATGCCGTAGTACCCGTCTCCACCGGCGTTGGTCACTCGGATTGTGGTGGTCTCGACAGGGGTCAGGTTTGCGTAGGTCGTGTGGCTGGGGCCGGGGCGAGTTCTGAAGCCGAACCCGACCGATACGTAAGGTACGTTGTAGAGCGGCAGGAAGGTGCCATCGGGTCCCAGGTACGAGACGGCGAGGGCGTCATTGTCATCGGCCTGCACGATGATCCCGTCAATGGTGAAGAGGCCGCCTAACTGGATCTCGATCGTTGTGGAGCCCGCGGCGCCTGTGTTCCAGCGGATGGAGCCTGCGACGGCTGTGGCTTCGTGATACGCGGTGATCTCGTTCAGGAACACACCGTCCGTGACGACGCTCGGAGGCGCCGCCGGGGGTAGAACACTGCCCGCGCCGGCCACGATCGAGACTGGCTTGTTCAGCGCGACGTTCTGCGCAAGGACTGGCGTGACGAACGTAGCGATGACTGAGGCGGCGACGGCGCGGTGACGCATGCTCTTCTCCCTCTGACTTATCGGATCATTCAACGGAATGCCCGTGCATCGGGCGCCCGTTTCCCGGAAGAGGAAGAAGATATCAACCCCTCCTTGCAACGCAAGAGGAATTGTGTGTCAACCCGGACTCACTCATTCCCGCCGAGCCACGCTGGCCGCGAGGAACAAACTACGGTTGGGACCGATGAGGGGGCCGAATACCGCTGAGGGGCGACGCAGGGCTGGGGCGTTCAATCCCCCGTATCCAGCACCGCCATGAACGCCTCCTGCGGGATGTTCACGCTCCCCACGTTCTTCATCCGCTTCTTGCCTTCCTTCTGCTTTTCGAGGAGCTTTCGCTTGCGGCTGACGTCTCCGCCGTAGCACTTCGCCAGCACGTCCTTGCGGAAGGCCTTGATGGTCTCTCGGGCGATGATCTTGCCGCCGATCGCGGCCTGCACGGGGATCTCGAACTGGTGCCTGGGGATCTGCTCGCGCAGCTTGGCGCACAGCGAGCGGCCCCGCTGCTCGGCCTTGTCGCGGTGGACGATGACGGAGAGCGCCTCGACGGGATCGCCATTGACGAGGATGTCCATCTTCACGAGGTTGTCGGTGCGGTACTGGATGACCTCGTAGTCCATGGTGCCATAGCCGCTGGTCAGGCCCTTCATCTTGTCGAAGAAGTCGTAGATGATCTCGGCGAGGGGCATCTCGAAAGAGATGAGGTCGCGCGTGGCGGATACGAACGACTGGTTCTTGTACAGCCCGCGCCGGTCCAGGCACAGCTTCATGATGTCGCCGATCTTGTCCTTGGGGATCATGAGGTCCACGCGGCAGATCGGCTCTCGCACTTCGGTGATCAGCGACTGGTTGGGAAGCTCCGCGGGGTTGTGCACCTCAAGCAGCGTCTGGCCCTCGGGCACGGCGGAGTAGTGCGGGCTGTCGGGGGTGACCTTCTTGAGGACCTGGCCCGAGGGGGAGACGATGTCGTCTGTCCCGCTGCGGCAGACGATCTGGTACGACACGGTGGGCGCGGTCTGCACGACCTCGACGCCACCCTCGCGTTCGAGGCGTTCCTGGATGATGTCCATGTGGAGCAGGCCCAGGAAGCCGCAGCGGAAGCCGAAGCCCAGGGCCTCGCTGTGCACGGGGGCGAAGGTGAACGAGGAGTCGTTGAGCGAGAGCTTCTCGATGGCCTCGCGCAGGTCCTCGAAATCGGAGGACTCGCCGTCTTCCTTGGTGGAGGGGTAGAAGTCGCAGAAGACCATCTGGCGGGGGGGCTGATAGCCCGGCAGGGGCTCCGAGGCGGGCCTGTGCTCGTGCGTCACGGTGTCGCCGATGCGCACGTCCGCGAGCGTTCGGATGGCGGCGACGACGTAGCAGGTCTCACCGGCCGAGACCGAGCCCACGCGCACGGGCTTTGGCGTCATCTTGCCGATGTCGGTGACGAGGAACGTGCGGCCCGTGCCCATCATGCGGATCTTGTCGCCCACCTTGAGCGTGCCGTCGAACAGACGGCAATAGACGATGACGCCCCTGTAGTCGTCGTAGACCGCGTCGAAGATGAGCGCGCGGAGTTGATCGCACACCGGCTCGCGCGGGGCGGGCATCTGCTCGCAGATGGACGCGAGGAGTTCCTTGATGCCCTGGCCCGTCTTGGCGGAGACCAGCAGGCAGTCCTCGGCCTTGAAGCCCAGGGTCTGCTCGACCTCCATCGCGACGTCGAGCGTGCGGGCGGAGGGCAGGTCGATCTTGTTGATGACGGGGATGATGGTGAGGTTCTCGTTGACCGCGAGATAGGCGTTCACGAGGGTCTGGGCCTGCACGCCCTGGGTCGCGTCGACGACGAGAATGGCACCCTCGCAGGCCTTGAGGGCCCGGGAGACTTCGTAGTTGAAGTCCACGTGCCCGGGCGTGTCGATGAAGTTCATCATGAAGAGGTCGCCGTGGGCCTCGGGCGCCTCCCCCTTCTTGGCCTTGTGCTGCCCCGCGTCGTCGACGGTGTCTTCGTAGTCGGTCTCGAGGTCGTCGGCCTTGGAGCCCTTCTTGTGCCGGTGCCAGACGGTGACGGCGGAGGCCTTGATGGTGATGCCCCGCTCGCGCTCCAGGTCCATCGAGTCGAGGATCTGCTCCTTGGCCTCGCGCGGGGAAACGGCGTTGGTGGCCTGGAGGAGGCGGTCGGCGAGGGTGCTCTTGCCGTGGTCGATGTGCGCGATGATCGAGAAGTTGCGGATGCGCGGGCGGTCGTTGGGCTGGGGGTCGGGCATTGCGGGCAATGGTAGGTGGGGCGGGGGAAGGGCCCGGGCCGGAAGGGAGTCATGGAGGCTGTAAACGATGGCTGGAAGCCGGAGATCAGTAGATTGGTGGGGGGCACGGGGGCGAAATCTTGCAAGTTTGCTGGCGGCTGGGAGTTCCTGTTGCATAGTTGAGGCATGACGCCCCGTCGCCGGCTTGCCCATGCGCGTGTCATTGTCGCCCTGGTTCTCGGCCTGTGGGCCGCACCCGCCCTGGCCCAGCCGGACCCATCCGGCATCGACTTTGTCACCATCGGCGCGCCGGGCAATCCGGCGTACCAGTCCACGAACACGCAGCGTCTGGAGCACAACCGGGGCTCGGTCGCCTATGAGTACAAGATCGGGCGGTACGAGGTCACGTCGCGCCAGTGGGCTGAGTTTTTGAACGCGGCGCTTCACAGGCCGGACCCGATCCCGTGGGTCGAGGTGCCCGTGATCTGGGCCGGTGGGCAGTTTGCGCCTTTCGCTGTTTCGGAATCCCGGTCGATGTTCGCTGCGGGCGGGGCGACCTGGCGTACGTGCGCCATCTTCACCAACTGGTTCCACAACAACAAGAGCCTTGAGCGTGCCGCGTTCCTCAGCGGCGCGTACGACGTCTCCACGTTCGGCGGTGATGGCAATGGCAACTTCACGGACCAACTGGCCCACTCGCCCGGGGCGCGCTACTGGATCCCCACGATGGACGAGTGGCTGAAAGCTTCGCACTACGACCCCAGCAAGCAGAACCCCGACGGCAGCGTGGGCGGCTGGTGGCAGTACAGCAACGGAACCGACTCGCCGTACCTGTACGGCCCGCCCCCCGGCGGCGAAGCCAACGCCGACTTCGAGTCGCCCAACCCGTTCTTCATCCCGCTGGGGTCGTACGAGATCACCTCGCCCTGGGGCCTGTACGACGTGGCGGGGGCGACAAGCGAGTACACGGAGAGCACCTACCCCACTAGCCCAAACCGCTCACGAATTGTCCGAGGGTCGGCTTGGGAGCTTCCGACTGGGGCTGGGGTCGCCGACCGCATCGAAGGCGGCGCGGCTGGGGCGAGGCCAAGCGAACACTATTTCGCGTATGGATTCAGAATTGCGGCCGCCGTGCCGGCGCCTTCGAGCGTGCTCGCCCTCGCACTCGGAGTGAGTTGTATCATCCTGCGGCGACGTCGGGGCCACTCATGCGCAACGGTCGACTCTTCTTCTTGGGCTCTCTCGCCCTCCTGACGACTGTTCGACTGGGGTCGGGGTAAACCGTAAGACTCAGTGTGTATCGGGGCGGCGTTGAAACGACGCTTGGTTGGTTCAGCAACGCCGACGATGTGCGAATCGACCTCGCCGATGTTCATGCCAACCACACCGGGTTCGAGTTCATTCGAATCGCCGACATGGC
>JADYXW010000021.1 GCA_020853975.1 Phycisphaerales bacterium | reverse complement strand
TGAAGAACAGGCCGTGCTCGCGGGCGGAGGCCTCGTCCATGGCGATGGAGACGCGGCCCAGGCGGTACTCGGAGAAGTAGGAGAGGACGCCCGGCGCGGACTCGGGGAGGACGTCGTCCGCGAGGCGGATGTAGGAGGCCTCGGGCGTGCGGGTGACGCTGTAGCCCTGGCTGGTGAGGAGGTACTCGTTGGCGATGAAGTCCGCGAGCGTGCCGGAGATTTCGGCGCCGAGATAGGTGTTGGCGCGGAGACGGCGGACGGCGAGGCGGTTGGTGAACTCGCGGCGGGTCTCGCCCAGGTCCTCGAAGAAGGCGTCGATGACGCCCGCGTCGGAGATGAACGCGACCTCGCCGAAGGCGGTCCACTCGGGGTCGATGGTCCAGCGCTGCTCGGCGAAGAGGACTCCGCGGAACTCGTTGTCGCGGCTGGTTTCGGCGCCGCTCTTGTAGACGTCGGTGCCGCGGTCGAAGGGGACGGTGTATGCCTGGAGTGATCCGCTGTGCTGGGGGTCTCCCCAGGCGGACTTGACGCCCAGGGCGGGACCACGCTCGAAGTAGAAGTCGGCGAGGACGTCGAGGGAGAAGTTGCGCGGGGTTTCGAGGCCAAGCAGGGCGTAGGCGTTGATGGTGGAGAGGACGGCGCCGCCCGAGCCGGAACGATTCTCGACGCGGAGGTCCTTGATGATGCGCTCTTCGGGGTCGCCCGCGTATCGGGGCCAGTAGGTGACGGGCAGACCGGCGATGCGGCCCGTGATGTCGCGGGCGTCGACCCACAGGGCGGAGGTCGCGGGCGAGCCGGTCTCGGCGGAGGCGGGCTTGGTGCGGCGGGAGATGGTGATCTTGGACGCGCCGATGGAGAGCTCGGGGTTGAAGAAGGCGCTGTTGGTGAGCTGGGCGCCCTCGCCCTCGAAGGTTTCTGCGGCGGTCTGGCGGATGACCTTGGCGCGGACGTAGACGGGGAGCTCGCGCTGCTGGTCGTAGGTCCAGAAGACGGCGTCGGGCATCACGGCCCGGTTGGTGCGGAGGTCGTAGTAGATCTGCGGGCCACGCAGCGTGTAGTTGCCATCGGTCGCGGTGACCTCACCTTCGAGGTAGATGCCGCGGACGCTCTCGGAGCGGAGGCCCGCGAGGTCGCCCGGCTGCCCGGGATCGAGGAAGACGACGGCGCGCTGCGCGGAGAGCTGGAGGCTCCGGCCGCTGGCGACGTCGAGGTATTGGAGGGCCACGCCCCCCCAGGCGGTGACGGCGGTTTCATCTTCGCCGAGGACGACGGAGAAGTTGCGGGGGGAGAGAGAGACGACGCCTCCGGGTGAGAAGATGGCGTCGATGGGAGCGGGGGGCGCGACGGGCGCGGGCGACTGCACGGGCGACTGGGCGGGCCGCGGGTCGGGGCCGGGAGTGGGGGCGGGGCCGGGCGTCTGAGCGCTCGGTCCTGGCGCGGGGGCTGGGGCGGGAGCAGGGACGGATGGCCTGGGGGGCGAGATCGCGGGTGGCCTTGCGATGGGCAGCGAGGGCGGCGTCTGCGACGGCCCGGTGGGACGGGTCGGCGGCGTGTCGACCGGCGGGGGATTGAGCGCGACGCCCGGCCACGGGATGAGGGGGCGCGGCTTTGCGGGCGCGGGCGCCGTGACGGGTGAGACGCGGAATGTGGGCAGGGGCGGCAGGTCGGTTGCGATGGGTTCGCCACGGGCGCGCTTCACGCTGGTGGTCATCGCCTCTTCGCCCGCGGCGAGGCAGGCTCGCTCGGCGTCGGGCCAGTCGGAGGTTGGCGTGCCCTCGCGGACCAGGCCGGCGGAGAGCGAGGGGCCTTGGTCGGAGATGAAAACGCCCCGGACCGCGAGCGCGCGTGAGGACGAGACTCCAAGGCCCACGGGCTCGGCCGGATCGCCCACGTCCTCGAGGTGCGCAAAGACGCTGGTGCGGGGCTGGGAGCCGAGGGGGCTGGTCCAGAGCCACACGACGGCGCGTGCGGCGTGGAACTCATGATCGCCCAGCGAGAGGCGGACGCGGCCTGTGAGCAGCAGGCGCTGCACGCCGGCGGAGGTCCACCTGCGTGCGGACTCGGCGCGGATGGCGACGCGGCCCTCGACCGGCGGGGAGTTCTGGAAGAGGCCCGCGTAGTCGGGCGTGGCGGGCTGGGCCTGCGCCGGAGCGGCGGCCAAGCCGGCCAGCAGCATGAGCAGCAGCGTGGAGCGCCGGAGCGGGAGCCTCATGGGGCGGATGCTACGTGTAGTGAAGCCCCCGCACCAGCCGGGGGGTGTCGGGTGCGCGGACGATCAGGACTTGCGAGCCTTGGCGGGTTTCGCAGCGCGAGGCTTGGGAGCCTTGCCGTTCGGGGTGTGGGAGCCGTTGGACTTGACCTCGGGGAGCGGGGCGTTGGGAGCCCAGACATTGGCGGGCGTGTGGCTGACGCTGGAAGCGGGCGGGAGCGCGTTGTCGAAGGCGTCGAGCAGGGTGCCGTACCTGGCGGTGATGCGCTTGCCCTTCTGCCTGCGTGGCACACCGCCGAGCACGGCCTCGCCCTTTGCGAGCCTGGGGAAGTGCTCGCCCTGCCAGCTCGCGGGGTAGTTGAGGTCTTCGAGCCCGAGGGCCGCCTTGGTGGCGAAGAGAGGGCGGAAGGTGTCGCACATCACGGCGAGCTCGTGGGTGCGGTCGTGGGCCATGCTGGCCTCGGTGGTGCCGGGGTGCGGGCCGTGGGGGATTCCCTGCGGGTGGAGGGTGAGGCTGCCGATCTCGATGCCCTTTCGGCTGCCGAAGTTCCCCTCGACGTAGTAGAGCACCTCGTCGGAATCGATGTTGGAGTGGTTGTACGGGACCTTGATGGCCTGCGGGTGATAGTCGAGGAGGCGCGGACAGAAGGAGCAGATGACAAAGTTGTGCGCCTCGAAGGTCTGGTGGATGGGCGGGGGCATGTGGAGCTTGCCGGTGATGGGGCTGAAGTCGTCGATGTTGAAGATGTGGGGGTAGTAGCAGCCGTCCCAGCCCACGATGTCCAGCGGGTGGTAGTGGAAGACGTAGCTGTGCATGCAGTCGCGGGCCTTCACGCGGACCTCGTAGTCGCCGTAGTCCTCGACGAACATGGGCATGCGGCTGTCGGGCTCGTGGACGGGCAGGCGGAGGTCGCGCTCGCAGTACGGCGCGTGCTCGAGGAACTGGCCGTGGGCCTTGCTGACGTATCGCGGGGGCGGGCCGATGTGGCTGCCGTTCATCGTCTCGATGAGGAGGAACTTGCCCAGGGGCATGTCGGCGGTGGGGAGCGAGTCGGGCGCGCCGGCGGGCCTCCACGAACTGTCGGCCTTGGTCCGCCTGGCGGGCTTGCGCTTGCCGCCGCCCATTTCGAGGTCTTCGGCGGAGGCGCCGGCCTCGTCCCAGACGAGCTTGAAGATGATGCCCTTTGGGATGACGATGTAGTCGCGGGGCTTGAAGCGGAGGGCGCCGAGCATGGTGTAGCACACGCCCGAGCCGTAGTGGATGAAGATGCACTCGTCGCCCTGGCTGTTCCTGTAGTAGTAGGGCATCTGCTCCGCGGGGTTGCAGGTGGCCATCTCGACATCGGAGTTGCCGAACAGCACGACGCGGCCCGTGACAGCCTCACCGAAGGGTCGCATGGGCGCCGACTTCACGTGCCTCATGCGCATGGTTTCGACCTCGACGTACTCGGTCTTGGTCGAGTAGAGGGTCTTCCAGCCGTAGACCTGCGTGGGCGGGTTGATGTGGTACATCGTGCTCGAGGGGCCCACAAAGCCCTCGGTTCCGAAGAGCTCCTCGGAGTAGAGCACGCCGTCCGGGCGGCGGAACTGGACGTGGCGTTTCTGGGGGAGTTGGCCGAGACGGTAGTAGAAGGGCATCTGGGAACCTCCTCGCGGGCGAATGATACCCGGGCGATGGTGTTTAGGACGTATTGATCTGGTTATCAGGATGCCGGCGCGAGCCCGAGACCCTTCTCGACGGCTTCGACAAACCAGTGGAGCAGGAGCATGTGGAGCTCCTGGATGCGGTCGCTGGTGTTGCCCGGCACGATGAGCTCCAGATCGCAGGCACCCGCGAGCTTGCCTCCGGCCTTGCCGAGCATGGCGATGGAGGTGGCGCGGGCGTCGCGGGCGGCGTGTGCCGCGAGCAGGATGTTCTGCGAGTTGCCGCTGGTGCTTAGGAGGATCACGCAGTCGCCCGGGCGGGCGAGGGCAAGCACCCAGCGGGCGAAGACGTGGTCGAACCCGTAGTCGTTCGCGGTGCAGGTGATGTGGCCGGCATCGGCACAGGCCAGCGCGGCGAGTGGGCGGCGGTCGGCGCGGAAGCGGCCGGTGAGCTCTTCGGCGAAGTGGGCCGCGTCGCAGAGCGAGCCCCCGTTGCCGCAGACCAGGACCTTGCCACCCGCTCCGAGGGTCGAGACGAGGCGCTCGGCGGCGCGCCGCGCTGCGTCGAGGGTCGGGGCGTCGCTGCGCAGCGCGTCGAGGGCCAGTGCAGCGTCCGAGAGGGACCGAGCGAGGCTCTGGGCTTGCGGATGTGATGGCTCTTCGGCGGCGGGCATCGGCTGATCATACCGCGATTCGGGGCGAAACCCGACGGGGGCCTACGCTCGTGCATGGAACGACCCAGGGCCCTGGTGCTGCGTGCCGCGGGGACGAACTGCGACTCTGAGTTGTGCCGCGCGTTCTCGCTGGCGGGTGCGGAAGCGGACCTGGTGCATCTGGACCGCTTGGCGGCGGAGCCGGGGATGCTCGATGAGTATTCGCTGGTGGGGTTCCCGGGCGGCTTCAGCTTCGGGGATGACATCGCGTCCGGTCGGATCTTCGCGATGAAGGTTCGCGAGGCGCTGTACCCGGCGCTGCGGGCGGCGCTGGAGCGCGGGGCGCTGATGATCGGAGTGTGCAACGGGTTCCAGGTGCTGGTGCAGGTGGGTCTGCTGCCCGGGCCGCGAGCGGGCGAGCCCTGGCCCCAGACGCCCCCGGCGCAGCGCGTGGCGCTCACGGACAATCAGGACGCGCGGTTTCACGCGCACTGGGTGGGTGTGAAGTACGAGCCCGGATCGGTGTGTGTGTGGACGCGGGGCCTGCAGGCGGAAGATGACGCGCCCCGGCCCCCCAATGCGCTGGGGCCCACGCCCCCGAAGAAGCCCCGGGCGGCGGACGCGAACATGTTGCCCGTGGCGCACGGGGAGGGCAGGCTGTGGCCCTCGGTTCCGGGCGAGATCTCGGGCTTGGAGGCTTCGGGGCAGATCGCGGTGCGGTACACGGAGAACTTCAACGGCTCGGCGGGGGCGGTCGCGGGAATATGTGATCCGTCGGGGCGCGTGCTCGGCCTCATGCCCCACCCCGAACGGTTCCTGGAGTGGACCCGGCACCCGCACTGGACGAGGCTGGACCCCGAGGCGAGGAAGGCCCCAACGCCGGGTCTGGAAATGTTCCGTAACGCGGTTCGCGCGGCGGCGGCAATCGGCAACCGGGCGAGCGCCGGGCGGTAAACCGGTTCGGCTGTTCGCGCGCAGACCCTTGGCCACATGCTCGACCCCCGCGACCCAATCTTCGGGCGGAACCGGCCCGGCGACCCCATCGGTGAGCACCGACAGTGCCATCGCTGCGGGTACGACCTGATCGGGCTCAAGTCCGGCGAGCGGTGTCCGGAGTGCGGCGTGCCGATCCGCTTCAACCCGGGGCGGGTCGGCGAGTTGATGACGGAGGCACCGAAGAGGTACCTGCTATCGCTCGCCGCGGCGGCCTGGAAGCTTGTCTTCGGGGCTGCGGGGGGTGTGTCGCTCAGCGTGCTGCTCGTCTTACTGCTGGGGCGACCGACGGTGCTCACGCCCGCGGTGGCGGCGCTGGCGGCGGGGTGTGCGCTGCTGTGGTGGTGGGGCGTGATGGGCGTGTGCAAGCCCCGCCAGACCACGCAGCCCACAACAGTCAACCTTGAGGCAGAGTGGAGGTGGCTGAGGCGGCTCTCTCGATGGTCCCAGGCGTGCTGGCTGGCCGCGTTCGGGCTGATCGTGGTGGGGGCGATCCTCGCGGCGGGCTTTGCGAAGCAGTCGGGGCGGAACGCGGGGCCGGGGCCGGTGGCGACCGCGTACTTCGTCGCGGGGGCCATCGCGGCGGTGACCGCCTTCGCCGGGCTGCTGCCGCTGGCGATCTTCATGTCGTGCCTTGCGGACTGGGCGAACGACCTGGGCCTTGGACGCAGGCTCCGCATGGCGCCCTTCGCGCTGGCGGGGAGCCTGCCCCTTGGCCTGATCGAGATCGTGCTGATCATGTACTCGCTGGGGCGGGCGAGGATCGTGTTCATCATGCCGCTGCTCGTGCTGTTCGGGCTCGGGTTCTTGGCGCTCTTCGGGTACTTCGCGCTCGCGATGTACCAGTTTGCGTCGCTGTGCACGTGGGCGGTGAAGAACTCCGACGCCACCAGCGACCGGGATGCGAGGCTTGGAGTAGCGATCGCCAAGCGCATCGAGGATGGGCTGGCGAAGCCGCAGAGGGGTAGCGCGGCCTTGAGCGGACGCGATGCCCCGCCCGCGCCGGTTGGAGAGACGTACGACCTCTCGCCCCTGGAAGGCCCGGGCGCGAAGAAGCCGGGGTGATCGCCTCGGGCGTGGGCTCGCGTACCATGCGGCGGAAGGAGCCCTGCATGGGACTGCTCGAAGGCAAGACGGGACTGATCGTGGGTGTCGCGAACGAACGCTCCTACGCGTGGCACATCGCCAGGGCGATCATGGAGCACGGCGGGCGGTGCGCCTTCACGCACCTGCCGGGCGACCGCAACGCGCACCGGGTGAAGCGGTCTCTGGGGGAGCTGGGCGTCACGGACCCGTGGCTTACGCCCCTGGACGCGTCCAGCGACGAGCAGCTCGACGGCGCGTTCCAGAAGTACGCGGAGTCGTTCGACCGGATGGACTTCCTGGTGCACTCGATCGCGTTCGCGGACCGCGACATCCTTCAGCCGGGGAAGTTCGTGACGACGACCAGGCAGCAGTACCTGTCGGCGATCGACATCTCCGCGTTCACGCTGCTGGGCATGGCCAAGCGTGCGCAGCCCCTGATGAAGCGGTCCGGCGGGGGCTCGATCATCGGCATGTCGTACTACGGCGCCGAGAAGGTGGTGCTGGGGTACAACGTGATGGGCGTGGCGAAGGCGGCGCTGGAGTGCACCAGCCGCTACCTCGCGAGCGAGCTCGGCGCGGACGGCATCCGGGTGAACCAGATCAGCGGCGGGTATCTGCGCACGCTTGCGTCGTCGGCTGTCGCGGGCACCGACAGGCTGGAGGCGGGCGTCGCGGAGCGTGCGCCGCTGCGTCGGAACGTCGAGGGCGCGGACGTTGGCAAGACGGCGGTCTACCTGCTCAGCGACCTGGCCTCGGGCGTGACGGGGGAAACGATCTACGTCGATTGCGGGGCCAATATCCTCGGGGCGTAGGGGCGGGTCGCGCAGGAATCTTGGCCCGGTAACGGCAGTGCCGGCAAGGGGCCGCGCGCAACTTGAAGCCCGCAAGGCCCCCGGACCGATGCTGGGGTATGCCGATCGTGGGCACCAACTTGGGCGCATCGGTCGCCGGTGCGTCCTCAGCGGAGCGGGTGCAGGTGGTCCGCAAGAGCGAGAAGTCCGCGCCGCCACGAGGGAAGCCCCGTGCGCCGGAGGCGGACGAGCTGATCGTCGGCGCCGAGGGCGTCGAGGCGAGCGAGGCCGTGCGCAGGCTCACCAGCAACGAGCAGGAAGAATCCCACGACGACCGCCAGCGCAGCTATGACGCGCACGGGCGTGCCGACCAGCGCCAGCCCCCGCCCCACATCGACGTCGCGGGTTGAGGCGCCCTAGGCGGCCTTGCGTCGAGGCTTTCGAGAGGGGGCCGTGGGCAGGGAGGGTGCGTCGGGCACCGCGCCGGTCTCTGCGGTTGCGCTCGGCGTGGGGTTCGCGGGCTTGGCCTTCGGTGCCTTCGCGAGGCGCGACCGGGGTGTGCCGGGCGGTTGGGGCGTCGGAGCCGCTGCCGTAGCCTTTGCTTTCGCGCCGCCTTGGCGGGCCTTCTTCTTCGTGCCATTCTTCGTCTTCGGGCTGGGGGTGATGAGGGCCGGGTTCGACGCGAGCGCGGCGCCGGTGGCCATGGCGAAGACGCGGCGGAGGAGCAACTGGTCCTGGTCACGCCCCACGAGGATCGGGCTGTGGGCGAGGTCGTCGGCGAGGTCATCGCGGAAATACGAGCACTTTTCACCGGGCGTGGTCGCGCACATGAGGGCCACGCCGACCGCGAGACGTCCGATGGTCCACGGGCCGGGCTCGCCCGCGGCGAGTTCGGCGGCGAGGAACGCCGCGGGGTCGTTTTGCAGCACCACGCGGTCCGGCTGCATGAGGCGGAGGGCACGCTGGAGGGCCTCCAGGCCCAGGTCGTCGTCGAGGCACCCGAAGCGGACGGCGGCGAGGCGCATCATGGTCTCTGCCTCGTCGGCGCAGACGCGGGCGGCGGTCTCCATCGAGGCGCGACGCGTCGCGTCGTCGATGCTGCCGGGCCAGGCGGCGGCCCAGGCGCCCAGCACGCGGGCGGCGGCGCGCTCTCCGGAGGTGGGAGTGGCCCCGGTGCGGAAGTCCGCGAGATGGGAGGTGAGGTGGGCCGCGAGGCGGCCCATGATGTCGCTGGTGGGCGAGAACTGGCGGAGAGAGTTGCACGTCCCGGGGTTCAGCTCCATCGGGCGCCGGCCCAGCAGTCGGTCGGTCAGGTCCAGGCGGGCCTGGTGACGCGAGAGCGTGCCGAGCGTCTCGGCGAGCAGGCGCATGAGCATCGCATCCTCGCCCGCGGGCGAGGGGGCGAGGGTCACGTTTGCGGCGTCGAGCCTGGTGGGGAAGAGTGAGGGGTAGGAGATGGGCCGGGGCATGCCCCAGTCGTACCACGCGGCCTCGTGATCCGGGAGCTCGGGGGTGCGGAACACAAAGCCGCCCTCGGCGTCGGGTGTGATGAGCACGTCCATGCGGAGCGTGTGGAGGGCGTGATCCGCCTGGGCGGTGGGGACCTCGAAGCACTGCGTGGGGACGACGCCGCTCGCGCCGGCGACGTTCCGCGACCAGGCGGCGGGGTTGACGAGCCCGATGCGGATGGCGCGCTCGGGCCACTCCTGGGAATCGTGCCAGCGGGCGATTGAATCCGCCGCGAGGCTGGGGTCGACGTCGAGGCCGGCGAGGCGGCAGAGGCGGCCGGTGAGCTCGGCCGCGCCGGCGAGGGCTTCGAGAGCCGCGGCGCTGGTGCGGAGCGTGGCCTGGCGGGGCAGGGCCTGGGGCCAGGGCTCGCGGCCGGAGAGGGTGTTGAGTGGTCCGGGAACGCTGCGGTCGCCACGCGGGTTGGTCATGGTCCGAGCATCGGCCCCGGGCGTGCGCGGCTGAACGGGTACGGGCGCGCGGCGCGAGGGGGGCGCGGATGGTGCGGGCCGTGTGGGCGGTGTGGTTGGCACCGGGTCCGACAACCCGGGGGCGTCAGGAGGTGAAGAAGCGTGTGAATCCCCGAATGGTGACAGCCCGGCCGAGGGAGGCGATGGCCTCGGTGAGGGGGATCTCCTTGGGGCAGACCTTGACGCAGTTCTGGGCATTGCCGCAGTCGACGACGCCTCCGGGCCCCATGAGGACCTCGAGGCGGTCGTTCTTCAGTTGGGCGCCTGTGGAGTGGGAGTTGAAGAGCAGGGCCTGGCCGAAAGCCTGGGCACCGACAAAGGAGGTATCCCAGGAAGCCGGGGATTCGGCGAGGAGGAACTGGGGGCAGGCATCGAGGCAGCAGCCGCAGGTCATGCAGGTGGAGAGCTTGTAGCGGGCTTCCTGCGCATCGGGGGATTCGCGGGGGCCGGCACCGAGCGAGTAGGTGCCGTCGATGGGGACCCAGGCGCGGAGGCGCTTGAGGTTGTGGAACATTCGGGAGCGGTCGACCCAGAGGTCCCGCACGACGGGGAACTTGCTCATGGGTTCGAGGGTGATGACGTCGCCCTCAGCCGGCGCGTACTCGTCGATGAGGCAGGAGCAGGACTGGCGGACTTTGCCGTTGATGATCATGGTGCACGCGCCGCAGACTTCCTCGAGGCAGCCGCTGTCCCAGACGACGGGGGTCGTGCGGGTTCCCTCGACCGTGACAGGGTTGGCCGCGATCTGCTGGAGGCAGGAGATGATGTTGGCTCCGCGCTCGATAGTGACGGCGAAGGTCTCGAAGCGGCTGGGCTTGCCGGGGCCCTCGCAGCGCTTCACGCGGATCAGGACCTTGCGTCCTGGCTTGGCGCTGCGTCGGGCGGCGGCTCTGGCGGCGTGGTCGGTGGTGGTCATGTGGGAGTTCCTGGGAGCGCGGGCGGTGTTGGGTTTTTTCAGACGGCGCCGGCGGGCTGTGCCTTGGCCTCGGGCTTTTCCGTGTCCTTCTTGCCGTAGGTACGGGCGGTGGGCACGATGAGCGACGCGTCGATGGGCACGAGCGAGATGGAGGCGGCGCCGCTCGTCGCGTCGTACGAGGCGAGGGTGGTCTTTGTGAACTCCGCGTCGTTGCGGTCGGGGAAGTCGGTGCGGTAGTGGGCGCCGCGGCTCTCCTTGCGGACCTCCGCTCCCTTCGCGATCGCCTCCGCGATGGCGAGCATGTCGCCCACGGCGCGGGCGTAGCCGAAGGCCTGATTGGACCACCCCGCGCCATCGCTGAGTTGGACCTTGGCGTAGCGGTCCTTCAGCTCGGCCAGCTTGACCAGGCACTGCTTCAGGCGGGCCTCGGTGCGGACCACGGTGCACGCGGCGGTCATCTCGTCGCCCAGTTCCTTTCCGATCACGTAGGGATTGGTCGCCTTGTCGCCCGGCGCGTCGGTGGCGGTGGCGAGCAGGGCGGCCCCGGCCTTCACCTGGCCCTCGGCCGCAGCGTCGAACGCCCCGGGCTGCATGCCGGAGGCTGGCCTGGCGGAGACGCCCTCGGACCGGACGTAGTTCACGACGGAGGAGCCGCAGAACAGCCCGTCGAAGATGCACGAGAGCAGGGCGTTGGCGCCCAGGCGATTGGCGCCGTGGTAGGCGAAGCTGACCTCGCCGAAGGCGTAGAGCCCCTGGATGTTGGTCATGGCGTTGTTGAGGGCGCCGGGCTGCATGCCCTGGCCGATGGCGGCGTTGAGGGGCGGGGCCGAGCCGGACTTGTGCTTGGTGCGTGGGGCGGCGGGCGCGTAGGAGCCGGGGGTGTAGGTGGTCCAAAGCCCGCCCATGCTGTAGTGCACCGCCGGGAAGATCTTCATGGGGGTGTAGCGGGGGTCCTCGCCCACGAACTTCTCGTAGATTTCCAGGATTCCACCGAGCTTTCGGGTGAGGTAGTCGGGGTCCTTGTGCGTGAGATCGAGGTAGACCTGGTTCTCGCCCGAGACGCCCATGCCCTGGTTGACGCAGATGTCGAAGATCTCGCGCGTCGCGATGTCGCGGGGCACGATGTTGCCGTAGGCCGGGTACTTCTCCTCGAGGAAGTAGAAGCGGTCGGCCTCGGCGATGTCGCGCGGGGCGCGGGTGTCGCCCCGGCGGCGGGGGACCCAGACGCGTCCGCCCTCTCCCCTGGCGGACTCGGACATGAGCCTCAGCTTGTCGGCGCCGGGGATGGCGGTGGGGTGCACCTGGATCATCTCCGGGTTGCCGTAGTGTGCGCCGGCTCGGAAGCAGCGAGCGGCGGCGGCGCCGTTGCAGATGATGGAGTTGGTGGACTTGCCGAAGACCAGCCCGCACCCGCCGGTGGCCATGACGACGGCGTCTGCGCGGAAGGCTCGCGTCTGCATGGTGCGCATGTCCTGGGCGACGATGCCGACGCAGCGTCCGTCGCAGAGGACGGGCGCGAGGAACTCCCAGAACTCGTACTTGGTGACCTTGCCCTCGGACTCGTAGCGCCGGACCTGCTCGTCGAGCGCGTAGATGAGTTGTTGCCCGGTGGTGGCGCCGGCGAAGTGGGTGCGCTTGAAGAGTGATCCGCCGAAGAGGCGAAGGTCCCGGTATCCCTCGGAGGTGCGGTTGAAGGGCACGCCCATGCGGTCGAGGAGGTCGATGATGCGCGGGGCCCAGTTGGCCATCTCGAGGACGGGGTGCTGGTCGGCGAGGAAGTCCCCGCCGTAGATCGTCTCGTCGAAGTGCTCGTACTCGCTGTACCCCTGCTGGCGCGCGACCTCGTTGCAGGCGTTGATGCCTCCCTGGGCGCAGACGCTGTGGGATCGCTTGACCGGGACGACGGAAAAGAGGTCGACGGGCAGGCCGGCCTCTGCGATCCGGACGGCCGCCGCGAGGCCCGCGAGGCCTCCGCCGACGACGATGACTCTGAGTTCTGACATGGGTGGGGCCTCAGAAAGGGGCGACGGCCCGTGGGCCGCACGCGCGGGGAAGGTCAGTGCTGCGAGTCGCCGAGCTGCATGGCCGGGCCCTTGTGGCCCGAGTGGGAGCGTTCGATCGCTGCGGCGTCCTTGGGGTCGAGCGTCATGAAGCCGAGGAGCGAGGACCACGCGAGGGCCATGAGCGCCACGCCCAGCCCGGCGCAGACCACGCCCCAGCGCTGCTGCGCCTTCTGGGAGATGGTGAGACCCCAGGTGATGGCGGCGGTCCACAGGCCGTTCGCGAAGTGGTAGACCAGCAGGCTCACGCCCAGCATGTAGAAGAGTGAGACGATGACACCGCCCAGGGTGTACGACGCGCCGGCTTCGAGCGCGGCCTCGGAGGCGCCCCGGAGGACCAGGGCGAGGGTGGAGGCGGCCCGCTCGCCGTCCCACGCGACGCCGCCGGGCATGAGGAACGTCCAGTGCCAGCGGAGGGTTGCGACGTGGTAGAAGAGGAAGAGCACGCCCACGTAGCCGCTGAGGCGCTGAAGGGAGTATCGCCGGTTGGCGGCCCATCCATAGGAGGCGGTGTTGCCCTTGCCGGTCTTGGCGTAGTAGAGGCCGAGGATGGAGTGGAAGGCGATCGGGAGCCAGAGCCCGAAGATCTCCACGAGGAAGAGGAAGGGCGTGGAGTGGATGAAATCGACTTCGTTCTGGAAGGTGCGGACGCCCCGCTCGCGGAGGGCCTCGCCCTCGCGGCTGTCGAGCATGCCCCAGACGACGGAGGCGTTGGTGGTGAGGTGGAAGAGAAGGAAGACGCCGATGGGGACAACGCCGGTGAGCGAGTGCAGGCGTCGGAGGAGGAAGTAGTTTCGGTCGAGCGGTCCCTGGTGGCTCTGGGTGTGGGCGGTCGTCACGAGAGGGTTCCTGGAGAGTGCGGTGCGAGCGAGGAGGAGGGGGCTCGGGCCGGCGCCGTCAGGGCATGGAGAGCCCGCCGGGCATCTGGCCCGGCATTTGGCCCGCCGAGGCGGCGCTGGGCGAGCCCGCGGGACCGCCCCTGGACATGGGCTTGATGCGGCCTTCCTGGACCGCCTTGGCGACGGCCTTGGAGACCTCGACAAACTCTGTCCGGAGCTGGCCGAGGGTCTTGTTCAGGCCTTCCTTCTCCTTCTCGGAGAGGTTGCCGGTGGTCTTGGACTCGACGACACCAAGCATGTCGATGTACAGCTTTGCGTACTCGAGAGAGACGACTGCCTGCCCGGACTGCGGGTCTGGGAAGTAGCCCATATACATGAGCGCCTGCGTGCCCAGCCAGCCCACCAGGTCCTCGAAGCCGACGGGGCCCTGCGCCTCCGAGGCCTCGACCTGCTTCTGGGCCGCCTGTTGCGACAGCTTCTCCTTCTCTTGCTGGGCTTGCGACTTCCAGTCGGAATCGACGATAATCTTGGGAGCGTCGGCGTCGGGCATTGGCCACTCCGTAGCCCGGCTTGGGGCCGGGCGAGGTGAAGCACAGTGTAGGTCGTCGGGGGTGCTTTTTCGGCACGATTCGGCGAAGGCAGGAGCGACTATGCGACAGGCTGGGAGCACGGCGTTGGTGGTTGTGGCCGGGCTGGCGTGCCTGCTGGGTGGGTGTGCCCGGGATTCGGTGCCGACCGCCAGGGGCAGCCGCTCTCTCTCGCCCTCGGACTTTGTTGCGGCAGGAGGGGCGCCGACCGCTGCCGTCGTGGTGACGCAGGCGCCGGTGCAACCGGCGCCCGGGGGGGCGCTCGACGTGAACCTGACTGCGGACCGGGAGGCCACGGGCCAGAGGCCGGCGGAGATCAGCGGGCCGATCGGAGAATCCCGCGGGCTGACGGATGTGCAGGGCCGGGTGGGCTCGCCCGAGCCGGGGACCGCCGGAACGCCGGTGGGTGGCCCTGTCCTGGTGGATGCCAAGATCGGCGAGGTGAATGGGAAGCCGATCTTCGCGTCGACGTTCTTTGACGTCGGCTCTCCCACCCAGGAACCGCTTGGAAGACGGCTCGCGGCACGCGCCAAGGAGGCGGGGCGCCAGGCGTGGATGGAGTTTGCGGCCCGCGAGATCGTGAACCGGCTTGATGAGATCATCCGCCCGGAGCTGCTGCGCGCCGAGGCGCTCTCCAACCTGCCCGTCGAGAAGCAGCAGGGCCTGTTCGCGTGGGTCGAGAACCTGCAGGAGGAGGCGCGCCGGCAGTCGGGAGGCAGCCAGGAGGCCTTCAAACGCAAGCTGGCGGAGGAGGACCTGACCCCCGAGCAGATGCTCCGCATGAGGCAGGAGAGCGCGCTCATCTACCTGGAACTCCAGCAGAAGGTGGAGCGGCGGCTGAATGTCACAGCCAGGGACATCTCGCAGGCGTACAACGGCCGGTTCTACGACCGATATCACCACCCGCCACGCTACCAGTTCCGGCTCATCATGACACCCAAGGACGCGACGGAGGACGTGGCGCGGGTGGAGCAGGCGCTGGCGGGCGGCACGCCCTTCGAGGACGTGGCAACGCTCAAGGCCAATCGCTACAAACGCGACGACGACCCGGTCAAGGCAGGGTTGGAGCTGCGCGAGGTCGCCGATCCCAAGGCGATGGGAGAGCTCTTCGCTTCGCCGGTGCTCAACAACGCGGCGGCGGGCCTCGGAGCGGGCGACACGTCACCCCGCCTGGACGTGGGCACGTCGTGGGCGTGGCTGCACTTGTCGGGGATCATCGACCCACCCGACGAGTACGCTGCGCAGCTTCCCATCGAGGACGAACTGCTCCGGGAGCGCCGGCGCGTGGCGGAAGCGAGGTATCTGGAGCGGCTCGCGGGGCGTGCGAGCGTCACCAGCATCCCGCAGATGCGGGAGCAGTTGCTGAGGATCGCTGCGGAGCGGTACCTGCCGGCGACGGCGCGATGACTCGGCGGCGGGGGCTCTGGTCGAGGTTCGCCACCCGGGTGGCACGCTGGTGGGTGCGCCTCCGCACGCCCGAGCCCCAGACGCGCCGCCTGGGCAGGCTGGGTGAACAGGCCGCGGCGGAGTATCTGCGGGCGCTCGGCTATCGCGTGGTGGGTCGGAACGTGCACGTGCCCATGGGAGAGGCGGACCTGGTCTGCGAGAGCCCCGAGGGCGTAATGGTGGTCGTGGAGGTCAAGACGCGCCTCCGGGGCAGGAGCGAGCGGAGCGATTCGATCGCGCCCGAGGCGGCGATCACGGCGCGAAAGGCGCGGAAGCTCCGCGCGATCGCGCGGCACCTTGCCCGGGCGAACGGATGGACCGGCGTGCGCATCGACTCGGTGGGAGTGGAGGTGCCGGTGCAGGGGCCGCCCGTGGTGAGGCACACGCCGGGGATCGCGGCGCTGGGGCGCTAGGCGGCTGGGGCGGGGGCGGGCTGGTTCGGCTCCGGGCAGACCATGGGGAGGATGACGCTGAACATGGCGCCGCGGCCGACTTCGGACTCGACCTGGATCTCGCCCCCCAGCATCGTGGCCAGCTCCTTGCTGATGGCCAGGCCCAGGCCCGTGCCGCCCTGCTCGCGCGTGTGCGTGGCGTCGCGCTGGTAGAACTTCTCGAAGACGCGCTGGTGATCCTCGCTGGGGATTCCCGGGCCGTTGTCGATGACACTGATGCGGACCAGCTCGTCGGCGCCGGCGTCGGTCGCGACGAGCCGTTCGGCGCGGAGCGTGACGGTGGGCGTGCGTCCGGTCTTCTCGGCGGGCTCGACGAACTTCACGGCGTTGGAGAGGAAGTTGAAGACGATCTGCTGGAGCCGCTTGCCGTCGGTCGTGATGAGGGGCATGTCCTCGGGCACCTCGAGCTTGAGCTGCACGCCCTTGTGGTCCGCGAGCGGGGCGATGAGCCCGAGCAGGCCCTCGCAGGCGTCGCGGAGGTTCACGCGCTCGAGCCTCAGCTCGACCTTGCGCGCCTCGACCCGGGCCATTTCGAGGAGCGAGTTGATGAGCGCGAGCAGGCCCCGGCCTGCGGTCAGAATGTTCTCGAGGTACTTGGTGCGCTTCGCGACGTTGGTCTGCGTGCCCGGGTTCGCCGCTTCGTTCTTCGCGGCTTCGAGCAGGAGCTCCGCGAAGCCGTTGATGGAGTTGAGCGGGGTTCGGAGCTCGTGGCTGACGTTCGCGAGGAACTCGCCCTTGACCTTCGCCGCCTGGTGGAGGCTCATGTTGGCCTCGGCCAGCTCGTGGAGCTTGAGGTCCATGGCGGTGTTGATCGCGCGGAGGCGGTCCTGCTGGGCCTGCATGTCCGTCAGCATGGAGTTGAGCGTGTCGGAGAGCTGCTCAAACTCATCGCCGGTGCGGACGCCGGAGCGGACGGCGAGGTTGCCCTCGCGGACGCGCTCCGCCGCCTCCCTGAGCGCGCCGACGGGGCCGATGATGAGGCGCTGGGTGATGACGTAGAACACCAGCAGGGCCATGAGCATGACGCCCAGGCCGGAGATCGCGAGGAACGCGGTGTTGGTGGCGAGGAGGCGCCAGGCCTCGATGGAGCGGCGCTCGAGCACGATGATCTCCGTGATCACGCTGTCGCCCTGCGCCCGGCGCCGGTGGCACTTGGCGTAGCGGTACTGTCGGGTGGTGCCGGAGAACCGCGCTTCTTGCACCTCGGTCAGGTCCGGGTCTTCGCGGAACTGGTCGAGCGCGCGGCCCACGAACGCGTCCTCGTCCGCGAGGGCCCGCGCCTGCTCCACGCTGAGGCGGCGAGCGCCGATGCCGGCCCGCTCTTCGATGGGGGCGGCGGTGGTGACCACCGGCTCGGGCTGGGGCCCGGCCTGCTCGCCTAGGCGTTCCCACGTGTCGACCATCTGGCGGGAGAGCTCGGCCTGGCCCGCGTCCACAAGGTCGGTCATGCGGAGCCAGGGGGCCCACAGCGCCGCCAGCACGATCAGCATGATCGCGCCGCCGAAGACCAGCAGGCACTTTCGCGCCAGGGACATCCCACGCAGCATGGGGGCAGTGTAGTGGGACGCCCGAGCGGGCGAACACCCTAGAATCCCGGCCCATGAGCCGGCGACGCGTCTATCTCGAGACCTTCGGCTGCCAGATGAACGAGCTGGACAGCGAGCTCGTCGCGGGGCAGCTCCGCACGCTGGGGTACTCCTTCACGCCCGAGGCAGAGGACGCCGACGTGGTCCTGTACAATACCTGCTCGGTGCGGGAGCACGCGGAGCAGAAGGTGTGGTCGAGGCTGGGGGAGCTGAAGGAAGAGAAGCGCCGTCGCCCGGGCCTGGTCGTGGGCGTGCTCGGGTGCCTGGCGGAACGCGAGGGCGAGGACTTGGTCCGGCGCATGCCCGTGGTGGACGTGCTCTGCGGCCCAGGGGAGCTGGACAAGCTGCCCTCGCTGCTGGACAACGCGGTGCGGACGCGCGAGAGCCTGATGGCAGACGAGCCGGAGGATGACCGCCTGCGATCCGCCGGGCAGCTCGCGCTGCAGGGGAACACGTCCAGGCGGAGCGCGACGCTCGCAGCGGCGGGTGACTCTCTGGAACTGCTGGACCTCTCGCGGTCTACGGCCCCGGGCGCGGACGAGGGCCCGGTGAAGAAGTCCGCCTATGTGAGGATCACGCGGGGGTGTAACAAGTTCTGTACCTACTGCGTGGTGCCCTTCACGCGCGGGGCCGAGGTGCACCGCCCGCCCCAGCACATCATCGACGAGTGCAAGCGGCTTGCCGACGCGGGCGTGGTGGAGATCACCCTGCTGGGGCAGACGGTGAACCACTACCGCTTCGAGCACGGGGCCGCGGTGTCCGTGGGGGGCGTGGTGCAACCCCAGAAGGGGCGCAGCTACCAGGGCGGGCACCGGCGCGACCCGTTCGCGGGCGAGTCCGTAACCACGTTCGCGGGCCTCTTGGCACGCATCCACGAGGAAGTGCCCCACCTGGCGCGGCTGCGGTTTGTCACGAGCTATCCCCGGGACTTCGGCGACGA
Organism: Phycisphaerales bacterium; assembly: GCA_020853975.1. Lineage (GTDB taxonomy): Bacteria > Planctomycetota > Phycisphaerae > Phycisphaerales > UBA1924 > RI-211. The sequence goes on along the minus strand of JADYXW010000021.1, from coordinate 3,781 downwards.
CGTCCTGGAGGCCATCCGCGATCACCACCGCATCTGCCGCTACCTGCACGTGCCGGCGCAGTCCGGCTCGGACCGCCTGCTGGGCCTCATGAACAGGGGCTACAGCGTGGGGGAGTACCTGGAGTTCCTGGATCGGGCCCGCGCGCACCTGGACAGGCCGGAGGAGGGCCGCCCGCTGATGGTCTCGGGCGACTTCATCGTGGGCTTTCCCACAGAGACGGAAGAGGACTTCGCCGCGACGGTCTCGCTCCTGGAGAAGTCGCGGTACAAGAACGCGTTCATCTTCAAGTACTCGCCCCGGCCCGGTACGGTCGCGATCGGCAAGTTCGAGGACGACGTGCCGGAGGCGGTCAAGCGCCGCCGGAACAACGAGCTTTTGGCGGCGCAGGGGGCGATGTCGTCGCGGATCGGCGCGGAGCAGGTGGGCCGGCGCTTCGACGTGATGGTGGAGGGGCTGAGCGTGCGCGAGCGGAAGCGCCGCAGGGGCCCGTCGTGCGACGCGCAGGGAGGGGTCACGCTCACCGTGGGAGGGCGGGTCCCTTCCGCGTGCGGGGGCGGGGTGTCGCACTCCGAGGAAGACCAGGCGGGCGCGCGGGAGAGCACCCCGCAGATGTCCGCCCGCACGGACAGCGACATGATCGTGCTCTTCGACCTGCCCGCGGGCGAGTCTCCGGACGCATGGGCCGGCCGCATCGTGCCCGTGCGCGTCACGAGCGCGACCGCGCTCTCGCTGCACGCGACGCTGCAGCCCTGACGCGGCGTTCGTTATCGCCCGCACCGCACCGCCGATAAGCCCGGATTCCCGGGCATTTCTCGCGATATCCACGCGTGGACGGTGACACCCTCCCCCGCGTGTGGCATATTCCCCGCACGTAGGCGGCGTCCCGGAGCGTGAGACCGGAGGCCGTACCGGCGACCGACAGCCGGGCACGCAGACCAAGGAAGATGGAGAGACCGATCATGAAGAAGATGAGCCTGATTGCCGCTATCGCCACCCTCGCATGCGCGGGGGCGGCCAACGCGGGTGTGTACATGAGCTTCGCGGACCCGATCCCCGGGCGCCAGTTGCACAACGCGGCGAACGCGGTCGAGGCCGGCGTGGGCCGCATGACCTACGACCAGTCCGCGTCGTTCGACTTCTTCATCGATGGGACGGACCTGGGCTTTGGCCCGGTCACGATCACCGGCGCGCACATGGAGATGGACATGGCGATCGGCGCCGCCGCCGTCTCCGGCTCCGCGACCGTCGCGCCGGTCGCGGGCTTCTTCACGATCTACATCATCGGCGAAGACGAAGTCCGCCGGGACGTGATCCGCGGGCTCGCGGGCGACGGCGCCTTCGTCCGCGTCGGGAACACCAACGCCCTGCTCTTCTCCGATCCCGACTTCGAGTACCAGGCCGGCCCCGTGCTCGAAGCCCTCAACGGCGGGCCTGTGCTCTTCGCCGACCCCACCGAGGCGGTCTTCACGCTCACCAGCATCGCCCCATCCGGAGGCGGGAGCTTCCTGAACGGTGACGGCACGTTCAAGTCCTTCGACGCCAACGCCTCGTTCACCGGCAACGCGGAGGTCGTGCCCGCCCCCGGCGCCATCGCCCTCGCGGGCCTGGGCGGCCTGTGCATGATCCGCCGCCGCCGCGCCTGATCGACCTTCCATCCTCAGCCCTTCGGCGAGCCGGGTCCCATGACCCGGCTCTGCCGCTTTTGGCGAACCCCGGATCGGCCTTGGGGTGGCAGCAGCCCACCTGCCGGATTGGCAGGCCGCGTCAGGCGGGGCATGGCCCTGACAGACCGGGGCCCGCCGTGCGGGGTTGCAGACCGGCTCACCGGGCCTGGGGCGCTTGGCACCACTCTTGCCTATCGAGCATGCAGACCGCGCGGTAGCCGCCCACCGGGGCGACCGACGGTCTACCTAGCAAAGTCCAAATACACAGCAGGAGATGCACTCGCCATGGCCGCCAAGGAACTCGTGTTTGACGTGAACGCCCGTCAGTCGCTGCTCGCCGGTGTTGAGAAACTCGCCCGGGCCGTGAAGGCCACGCTGGGGCCCCGCGGCCGTAACGCGGTGCTGGACAAGTCCTGGGGCGGCCCAACCGTGACGAAGGACGGCGTGTCGGTTGCGGAGGAGATCGAGCTGCAGAACAAGGCGGAGGACATGGGTGCGCGACTGGTGAAAGAAGCCGCGAGCAAGACCAGCGATGAGGCCGGCGACGGCACGACCACCGCGACGGTGCTCGCGGAGGCGCTGTTCCGCGAAGGTCTGAGGCACATTGCGGCGGGTGTCGACGCGAACGCGCTCGTGCGGGGCATGAAGCTCGCGGTGGAGGCGGCGGCCAAGGAGATCGACGGGCTGGCGACGCCAGTGAAGGGCAAGGCCGACATCCAGAACGTCGCGACCATCTCCGCGAACAACGACGCGGCGGTGGGCAAGATCATGGCCGACGCGTTCGAGAAGGTCGGCAAGGACGGCGTCATCACGGTCGAGGAAGGCAAGAACATCGACACCATCGTCGATGTCGTCGAGGGCATGCAGTTCGACCGGGGCTTCCTTTCTCCGAACTTCGTGACCGACGTGGACGAGATGAAGGTGGTCTTCGACAAGGCCATGATCCTCGTGCACGAGGACAAGATCGAGAGTGTGACCAAGCTGGTGCCCCTGCTCGAGAAGGTCATGCAGGCCAAGCGCCCGCTGGTCATCATCGCGGAGGACGTGACGGGCGAGGCCCTCTCCACGCTCGTGATCAACAAGCTGCGCGGCACGCTCCAGGTCGCGGCGGTGAAGGCGCCGGGCTATGGCGACCGCCGCAAGGCCATGCTCGAGGACCTCGCCATTCTTACCGGCGCCACGGCGGTGATGAAGGACTTGGGCCTGGAGCTGGACAAGGTCGAGCTCAAGCAGCTCGGCATGGCCAAGCGGATCGAGATCGACGCGGACAACACCACGGTCATCGAGGGCGCGGGCAACACCAAGGACATCCAGTCGCGGATCAACCAGATCCGCGCCGAGATCGAGAAGGCGACCAGCGACTACGACCGTGAGAAGCTGCAGGAGCGTCTTGCCAAGCTCGCCGGCGGCGTGGCCGTCGTGAAGGTGGGCGCCGCCTCAGAGGCCGAGCTCAAGGAGAAGAAGGCCCGCATCGAGGACGCGCTGCACGCGACCCGCGCCGCGGTCGCGGAGGGCATCGTCCCCGGCGGCGGCGTGTCGTTCATCCGCGCCGTCAAGACGCTGGAGGGCCTGAAGGAGTATCGCGCCGCGTTCGGCAGGAACGCCGATGCGACCAGCGACGACGTGGGCCGTTTCAAGTACGACGTCGCCGCGGGTGTCAAGGCCGTCATCGCGGCTCTCTCCGTTCCCCTGCACACCATCGCCGAGAACGCGGGCGTGCGCGGCTCCGTGGTCGTAAACAAGGTCGCGGAGGGCAAGGGCAACTTCGGCTACAACGCCCTGACGGAGGAGTATGGCGACCTGGTGTCGATGGGCGTGATCACGCCCGCGAAGGTCGATCGCCTGGCGCTGCAGAACGCGGCGAGTGTCGCGGCCGTCCTGCTCGCCGCCGACTGCGTCATCACAGCCAAGCCCGAATCCAAGGAGCCCGCCGGCGCCGGCGCTGGTGGCGGCATGGGCGGGATGGGTGGCATGGGCGGCATGGGCGGCATGGGCGGCATGGGCGGCATGGGCGGCATGGGCGGCATGGGCGGCATGGGCTTCTAAGGAGCAGACACATGGCAAAGCCGACGGACATCCGCAGCCGCCTCGGGGCTCCCGTGCCCCAGGCGACTCC
>JADYXW010000020.1 GCA_020853975.1 Phycisphaerales bacterium | reverse complement strand
TTGACGCCGATGGAGGTGGAGGACGAGTCGGGTGGCACGTTGGGCGCACATGGGCAGGCGGGACTCGCGTCGCTCTTTGAGCCGGCCTCGCTGCTGGCGTGGCGGGCGGACCGCGCGCTGGCGAGCGGCCAGACGGAGCCCTCGGCGCTGCGGATCAGCGCGGGCGGGGGCTCGCTGAGCCTGGTCCGGGCGCGGGGAAGGTGGACGGTCTCGGCGCCGGTGATGGCCGAGGCGGAGGCGGAGGTTGTGCAGCGGGCGCTCGCGGGCCTGATGGATGTACGCATCGCCAGGTTCGTTCTCAGAGAGGACGCCGAGCCCGGCGTGACCGAGAGCCCCAGCGTGGTTGTGGTGGTGGAGTCTGAACTGCGAAGGTTGGAGGGCGGCGTGGTGGTGTCTCGCACGCTGGTGCAGGAACTCCGGCTGGGGGCTCCGATCGGAGGCCCGACGCACCTTGCTCGAGCCGAGGCATGGTGGATGGACCCGGAAAGCGGCGTCCGCACAGCCGCGTGGGGCCCGATGTACGCGGCGGTGTCGGCCGGTGCCGTTCCGATTCCCACGCGGGCTGAGGCCGTCATCTCTCGGATAGCGTGGAGCCTCGCGCCGTCGGATGTCCGAGAGCTTTGGGTATGCGAGCCGCGCGCGGGGGATGAACCGGTGCCGGCGGCGGCGTTCGCCCGCGGCATCGAGGGTTGGTCGCGTGCGGGCGGGAAGAGCAGCCTCGCTGGTGACGCGGCGGGGGCTGGTGCGATTGCGACGCTGTTGTCGGAGGTGCGTGCCGAGCGGGTGGAGGTCGAGCCGCCCCAGGGCGTGTCGTGGCTGGCAACGGTGCACGCGGCGTTGGGGGAGAAGTCGGCGCGGCGCGCAGAGATCGGAGTCGTGGAGGCGGGCGGGCCTCGCGTGGTCGTACGCTCGGGGGGTGTCTGCCGCTTGTATGGGGCCGGCGTAGCGGGCGAGGTTCCCGAGTGGCTGCGGAGCGTGCTGGCAGGGGACCGGTGAAGCGGCGGTCGGTACGAGGTATCTCCTCGGGAAGCGGCGCGGCGCGAGGCGAGGGCGCTCGCGGGCTCAGGTCGCTGACGCCGCGATGTCGGTGCGGCAGACCTTGCCCTTGAAGGCGATGAGGTCGCAGGCTTGATAGGCCCTTTGGCGGGCGTCGGCCATGGTGTCACCCAGGGCCGTGATGCTGAGGACGCGCCCGCCGTCGGTCACGATGGTGCCATCGGGCAGCCGGCGGGTGGCGGCGTGCGTAACGGTGACGTCCGGGAGCTTGGCGGCGGCGTCGAGGCCTTGGATGGGGACACCCTTGGTGGAGGATTCGGGGTAGCCTGCGCTGGCCAGAACGACGCAGCAGGCGGGGCGCGGGTCCCACTCCACGCGGGCGTCATCGAGCGTGCCGTCGCACGCGGCGAGCATGAGATCGATGACGTCGGACTTGAGGCGGGCCATGAGGGGTTGGCACTCGGGGTCGCCGAATCGCACGTTGTATTCGAGAACCTTGGGCCCGGCGTGGGTGAGCATGAGGCCCGCGTAGAGCACGCCGGTGCAAGAGATGCCCTCGCGGCGGAGGGCGTCGAGTGTGGGGACGAGGATTTCGCGCTCGACGCGGGACATGAGGGCCTCGTCGACGGTAGCGGTGGGGCAGAAGGCGCCCATGCCGCCGGTGTTGGGGCCGGTGTCGCCGTTGCCGAGGCGCTTGTGATCCTGGCACGGGGGCAGGACGAGGAGCGTGCGGCCGTCGGTGATGGCGAGGACGGAGACCTCCGGGCCGCTGAGGCGTTCTTCGATGACGAGTTGGCGGCCGGCCTCCCCGAAGACCTGGCGGACCATCATGGAGTCGATCGCTGCGAGGGCCTCTGCGAGCGAGCCGGGCAGAACCACGCCCTTGCCCTTGGCGAGGCCCGCGGCCTTGAGGACCGGCAGGTCGGTGCGGGGCGTGGCGTACGCGGCCTGGAGCTCGCGCGACGCGTGGACCTTCTGATCAATGAACTTCCGACGGTCCTGTGGGTCGCGGAACTTGGAGGACTCTTCGAAGAGCTTGGCGAGGAGCGGGTCGTCCCCCTCGCGGGATTCGAGGTAGACGCGGGCGGCCTCGGGGTCGGTGAACGCGCGGGCCTCGGCGGTGGGGATGGAGGCGGAGCGGAGGAGCTGCTTGCACCAGGCCTTGTTGGCCTCGAGCTGGGCAGCCTCCTTGCCATGCCCGAAGACTCGCGTGGCGGGGGTGCGAAGGCGGTCGGCGAAGCCCTCGGCGAGTGGCTCTTCGGGGCCGATGACGACGAGGCCGATGTTCTGGCGGGCGATGAACTGCTCGAGGCGGTAGAGCTCACGGGCGCTGACGGGAACGTCTACGGGCTGGGCGAGCGCCGCGAGGCCGGGGTTGGAGGGGTGGGTGGTGTAGAGGGTGCCGAGGCGTGGGGAACGGGTGAGGGCGAGGGCGAGAGCGTGCTCGCGCGCGCCGCCGCCGATGAGCAGAACGTTGATGGTCTCGGGCATGCGGCCCGATCCTAGACGCGCCTTGGGTGTCGGCGTGCGGGTCGGTGGCGATTGTGGCCGAGGCGGACGCGTGAGTGGCGATGGGCCCAGGCCTTGGAGCCGGCGCGAGCACACGCGTTTGTGGCCTGAAACAGGGCATTTGCGCCGAAGGGTGGCGCCGGAGTTGATTCCGTGGGAGGCGGGGCCTACAACCTGCTCACTGATTGCGGGGTGGAGCAGCCCGGTAGCTCGTCGGGCTCATAACCCGAAGGTCGCTGGTTCAAATCCAGCCCCCGCTATTTGCATAACCCCCGGGTCGCGGAACCCGGGGGTTGTTGCATTTGCGTTCATGAAGAGGGATGTTGCGTCAGGAGACGCGTCCCCGCACTTGCCCCTTCTTCAGGAGCGACGCCGTTGCGTCTTGAACACCCCGAGCGCCGTCAACAGA
>JADYXW010000019.1 GCA_020853975.1 Phycisphaerales bacterium | reverse complement strand
TCGCCACCCGCCCCGCCGCCCGTATCGCCACCCGCCCCGCCGCCGGGATCGCCACCCGACCCGCCGCCGGTTTCCCCACCGGACCCGCCGCCGGTATCGCCACCGGACCCGCCGCCGGTATCGCCGCCGGAGCCGCCGCCGGTGTCGCCGCCGGAGCCGCCGCCCGTGTCGCCACCGGAGCCGCCGCCCGTGTCACCACCCGGGGGTGGCGGGGGCGGAGGCGGGTTGAGGTCAAGATGGAGTTGCTGGGTGCTTGGGAAGAGGTGCGATGTGAAGAACTCGGAGTCAGCCGCGAAGGTCGAAGCAGAGACCGAGCCCCAGATGACCAGGCCCTGGACGCCCGAGAGGGCGGTCTCGCGGAACATGTTGTCGAGGTCGTTGTTCTCGCCATCGCCCGAGGTCCAGACGTGCGGGAAGTTCTGCTGAGGGATGTTGTACCGGTGGCAGACCCAGGGCACGACGAGCTTGCCCTGCGCGAACCGCATGAACTGCTCGGAGGAGCGGCGGATGAACTCGCGCTGGGTGCTGAGCTCGATCTCGAGCGCGGAGTAGTGGGGGGTGCCGGGCACGCCCTTGTACGGGTAGTAGTAGCAGGGGTAGAAGACGTCGACGCAGTCCCGCATCCAGCCAAGTTCCTCTTCCCACTTGTCGTCGCAGATCGCGCGGCGGCTGGTGTGCACGGGCTGGTTGCTGATCCACGTCAGATACTGGTTGCCGGGCAGGTTGTAGAAGCCCCACTTTGTGTTCGGGCGGAGACGCTTGCACTCGCGAACCGTCCGCTCGAAGAACTCGCGGCCCGCCTCGTTCCAGGTGCGGGCGAAAACGGCCTCCTGCTCCTCGAGCGTGAGGCCTTCGAGCAGCTCGGCCCGGTGCTGGCGGATGTAGTCGCGCCAGTCGTTGAGGAAGTCGCGGTCCTCGGCATCCCACGCGCCGTGGCTGGGCACGTTCTCGTGCATCCACCAGTTGGGGGCCCACAGCTCCCAGTCGATCGCCGCGTAGCCATCCCAGTTCTCGTCGGGGATGCGGTAGGCGATCTCGCGGGCGATGCGCTCGAAGTGGTCGGCGTACAGGGCCTCCTTGCCCTCGGGCGCGAGTTCGATCATGTGCGGGCCCTGCGCCGGGTAGCGGCCGAACCAGGTGCCCGGGAAGAGCACCAGGTCGCGCTGGATCCCCGCGTCCGCGGGCACCGGGATGCTGTACCCGTTGGCGACCTGCATGCCCCAAGAGACATGGAACCTGGGGTCGACGCTCTGGGCGTGAGAGAGAGCGGCGGGGGCGCCCGCGAGAAGCACCACCAGGGCCTTGAACCAGCCGCGGGCGTGAGGCATCGAATTCCGGCGCATGTTCGTCCTCCCTCGTTCCATCACCTGACCCCGGAGTCATCGGCGAGTTCCCGCGGGCTCTCGGTCCGATGCGCAACATTCGCCGGCTGCGGGTTCCAGCGCCGCCGCGTGTACAACCCTGCCCGAGCCTGCCGGAGGCGCGGCGTGTGCGGGTCGGAGGCCGCGCACGCATCACAATCCACTCGCCCAGACTCGGTTGACGCGAACCGGCCCCCCGATTGACCGATAGGTAGCCAAAGATAGCGGACGCTGCCGGCCCGCCTGTGCGGCGCTGGCGGTTCTGTAAGGGAAGTGTTCATGCTCACGGCGTTTGGGTATCTGATGCTCGTGGGGATGGCCGCAGCGATGCTGTACAGCTTCTCGAAGCCGCCCTTTGCCTTCGTGATGGTGGTCGCCCTCTATCCGCTGAAGCAGCTCCAGATGACGTACATGGGGTTCTTCGCGCAGAACTCTTCGTACTTCAACTTCCTGGTGTTCGCGTGTGTCGCCGCGGGCGTGCTGGGCAACCTCATGCGCAACCGGGCGGCGATGAGCGGCTTCCTCAACAAGGCCAACATCCTGCTGTTGCTGCTGTACGTGTACGTGCTGATGGGGGTCGCCTGGACCCCCGTCGCCGACAACGCGTGGGCCCGAATCCGCGACGGCGCGCCCTACTGGGCCATGCAGGTGCTGCTGCTGCCCTTCCTGTTCACGACGCTGGACGACGTGCGGAAGACGTTCGTGCCAGCCATGCTCGTGGGGTTGCTGTCGTGCGCGCTGTTCTTCACAAATCCCAACGCCTCGTTCCTCTCCGGGCGGCTGACGCTCAACATCCCCCTCGCCGGCATGGAGTACCGCGGCAATCCGCTCGCGACGGCGCAGCTCGGGGGGCACATCGCCATCATCGCGGCGCTCATGCTCCCCCTGCGCGCCGGCTGGCTGCTCAACCTCGTGCGGCTTGGGGCGCTGTTCCTGGGCCTGGGCATGGCGGTCGCCGCGGGATCTCGCGGGCAGCTCGCCGCCGCCGTGCTCTCGATCCTGATGTTCTATCCGCTGGCGCGCCGCGTGGCGAACGTCAAGCAGTTCTTCGTCACCGGCGCGGGCGTTCTGATCTTCGGGCTGGTGGGTCTGGTGGCGGTCAAGATCTTCCTCGGGCAGGACGCGGAGCAGCTCGGGCGATGGAACATCACCGAGTGGGGCAAGCAGACGGGCGAGCGATCGGCCGACGCGTTCCACCTCATCGAGGCGTGGTGGGCCAACCCCGGCGCGTGGGCGCTGGGGCTGGGCACCAACTACTTCAGCTTCCTGCGGGGCGAGCCCATGAGCTACGCCCACAACGTGCTGCTGGAGCTCATCGGCGAGAACGGGCTGGTGGGCATCACCATGTACCTCGTGGTGGCGTGGCTGGTCTTCACCTCGTCACGCGACCTCTGGAGGATGTTCAGCGAGGACCCCGCGGGCCGCGCGACACTCGCATGCCTCTTCGCCCAGGCGATCTTCCTGACGATCCTCTCGTACAAGCAGGGCACGTTCGTCGGCCTGCCGGAGCCATACTACATCTGGGTGCTCATCACCAAGCTTGCGGTGACAGAGCGCACCAGGCTGGGCGAGTGGTTGCAGCAGCGCGAGTGGGATGCCTACGCGCAGGGCCTGCCCGCGTAGCGAAGCCCTCACCCCGGCTCGGCGCGCGTGGCCAGCCCGACGCACGCCAACGCACCGGCGAGGCCCCGCACCGGGTCCTGCTCACGCCTGAAGTCCGCCGAGAGCCGCCGCGACCCGGCCTTGTAGCGGTCGATGTTCGCGGGGTCTGTTGTGTCGAGCAGCGCCCGCGTCAGCCCGCGCCGGTCCAGGGGCCGCACCAGCCTGCCGTTGACGCCGTCCTGCGCCAGCTCGAGGGCCGCGCCGACGACGCGGGTGGTGATGATTGCCAGCCCCGCCGCCGCGGCTTCGAGGATCACCACGCCCCACGGCTCCCAGGTGGCCGGGTGGAGGAGCACGTCCGACTGGCGGTAGACCGCGTTCACCACGCGCTGATCGTCCTGGAACCCCGCGAAGATCACGCGGTCGAGGCACGAGCTGGGCACGCGTGCTTCCAGCGACGCCCGGAGCGGCCCGTCGCCCAGGATCACCATCTCCCACTCGGGACGGCGTGCCGCGACCGCGGCGAACGCGTCGATGGCCTGGTCCACGGCCTTCACGGGCACGAGCCGCGAGCACACGACGATCCGTCGGCGGCCCTCGGTCAGCCCGAGGCTGGTCCGTGCCGCGGCCATCTCCTGGTCCGTGGCGGATTCGATGAGCGAGTAGTCGGGCTCCACGGGGCAGGGGAAGATGCGATCGGGCGCGGCGCCATAGCGGAGGTAGTACGCGCGCCCGTTCCCGCCGCACACCAGGTACGCGTTGAAGAGCTTGACGACCCTGGGCACCCCGAGCTGCTTGACGAGGCCCTTGAGCCCTGAGGGGTTGTCGGCGTGGATGTTGCTGTCGCCCCAGAGAAAGACGGGGATGCGATTCCTCTTGCACCAGAGCAGGACACGGAGCGGCGCGGGATATCCGTAGCCGCAGGCGATGACCGCCGCCGGACGATCTTGCTCGAGCCTTTGGATGATCTTCCCGCCGGTGCGCCAGTCGCCCGAGAAGTGGGCCCAGGTGCCGAAGCTGGAGACGTCGACCGCTCCGTCGAAGGTGACCAGGCCGATGTCGGGAGGGTTCTTGAAGACCCAGAGGTTCTTGGACACGTCCCAGTGGATGTAGGTCTTGACGTCCCAGCCGGGCAGCTCGTGCTTGAAGCGGAGCTGTGACTGGATGCGGTAGGGTGTCAGGGTGTTGACAACGAACGCGAGCGTGCGGCCCCGGCCTGTGGGTTCGGGGCTTTCGCGTGGCGTGCCGTCCGTGGTCATGCGGGGGCAAGTATATCTGCGGGCCGTGGTCCTACTCGCCCGCCTTCTGGAGCGCCTCGCCGGCCTTCTCCAGGTCCTTGCCGGCGCCCCTCACCGTGTTGCAGGCGGCGAGAGAGGCCGAGGCCACCGCCGCGAGCACAACCACGGCGACACGCTTCCAAAGACGTACCTGATTCGTCATGAACCTGCCTCCTTTCCGAGACTTTACGTCGAGGACGGGTTCCGGGTGCGGCACCCGCGAACTGTGGTAGGATGTGGCGGGTTCCATCGGGAGGTACACATGTCCAGAGGCAACACAGGTCCGTCGAAGTCTGGTGGTCTGGGTGGCGCGGGCAAGGGCCCGGGGCTCAGCGGTGCGGCAAAGGCACTGGGCGCAAAGACCGGCGTGGGCAAAGCAGCCGCGAAGGCGCCCGCGAAGCCCGGGTTCGCGCCGGGCAAGCTGCCGTCCACGTCGAAGGCGCTCAAGCCCGGAGCGCCGGTGATGGGCGCGCAGCGCATGGCACAGCCTTCAAAGGCTGCGGCCCAGGTGAACAAGGACCGCATGAACAAGACGCTGGGCAAACTGGGATTCTGATCGCGCCCTCGTGGGATCGAGCGCGGGAGCACCGGTATCATCCGACGGCGTCCGCTGGGCGCCGCCCCGCACCCATTTCCACGGGAGGCCCCATGCGATCCACGCGCCGCATCGTGATCGTGGCGAACCGGCTGCCCGTGACCCGCGCGCGCGGCGACCGGGACGCCTGGGACGTGAGCCCGGGCGGGCTGGTCACAGCGCTGCACCCGATCGTGAGGGCACGCGAGGGCGCCTGGGTCGGCTGGACGGGGAGCGCGGACAAATCCGTGCGGCCGTTCACGCACGAGTCCATCGCGATCCGGCCCGTGTCGCTCACCGACGCCGACATCCGCGACTACTACCACGGGTTTTCCAACCGCACGCTGTGGCCCCTGTACCACGACGCGATCCGGACGCCGGAGTTCAACGCGCGCTGGTGGCGGAGTTACCACGAGGTCAACCGGCGGTTCGCGCGAGCCGCCGCCGCCGCCGCGCGCGAGGGCGACGTCGTGTGGGTGCAGGACTTTCACCTGCAACTGGTCCCGGCGATGCTGAGAGCGAGCCGGCCCGACCTCCGGATCGGCTTCTTCATGCACATCCCGTTCCCGCCCGAAGAGCTCTTCGCGTGGATGCCCTGGCGGTCGGAGATCCTGCGCGGGCTCTCGGGCGCCGATGTCGTGGGGTTTCAGACTTTCAGCGATGCGCAGAACTTCTCGAGGCTGGCGAGGCGGTTTCTTGACCTCGAAGGGACCGACACCACGCTCCTCATGGGCCGCCGGAAGGTGCACGTGGGCTCCTTCCCGATCTCCATCGACTTCGACGATTTCGATGCGGTCGCCAGGCGGCCCGAGACCACGGAGGCCGCCGCGGGCATCCGCAGGGCCATGGGGGGGCGCAAGCTCATCCTCTGCGTCGATCGGCTGGACTACACCAAGGGCATCGATCTGCGGCTGCACACCTTCGAGCACATGCTCGACAGCGGCGACGTCAAGGCCAGCGACGCGGTGCTTGTGCAGGTCGCCGTCCCCTCCCGCGAGAACGTCCCCGACTATGCCGAGCAGCGCACGGAGATCGAACGCACCGTCGGCCGGATCAACGGCGAGTACTCCGCGCCCGGGCAGGTCGCGGTCCACTACTTCCGCCGCAACCTCCCGCGTGAGCAGCTCATCGCCTACTACCGGGCTGCGGACATCATGATGGTCACGCCCCTGCGCGACGGGATGAACCTGGTCTGCAAGGAGTTCTGCGCCTCCAGACCCGACGGCGGCGGGGTGCTCGTGCTCAGCGAGTTCGCCGGTGCCGCCCGGCAGCTCCGCAGAGCGACCCTTGTCAACCCGCGCGACACCGACGGCACCGCGTCCGCGCTCGTGCGGGCCCTGCGCACGCCCCGCGACGACGCCCGCCAACGAATGGCCATCCTGCGAATGATGGTGAAACGCCACGACGTGCACCACTGGGCGCACGAGTTTCTGGAGAAGCTGGATTGAACCCCACCGCGACGCACGTCCACGCGCTGGCGACCACGCCCGTTCTCGCGGTCGTGTGCGACTTCGACGGCACGCTCTCGCACATGACCGACCATCCCGCGGACGCCGTCCCCGCGCAGCACGCGCTCGCGCAGCTCCGCGCGATCGCCGCCCTTCCCCGGACCTATGGCGGAATCATCTCCGGTCGCTCGCTCTCCGATCTCGGCACGCGGCTCGGCCCCACCGCGAGGCTGCTCCTCGTCGGCGGGCATGGCGCCGAGCACGCGCACCGGCCCCCGCCGGAGTCCGGGGGCCGCCGCGAGGAGGAACTGCTCGCGGAGTTACGGCAGATCGAATCCGCGTACGCCGGCGCCGTGCTGGAGCCCAAGCCCGCCGGGCCCGCGCTCCATTACCGGCACGTCGAACCGGCGCTCAGAGACAGGCTGCTCTCTGATTCCGAAGCGCTGGCGGCGCGTCTGGGCGTCGTGCCGCTGAGGCACGGCATCATGGTCGTGGAGTTCCCCTTGATCCGGGCGAACAAGGGCGAGGCGGTCCGGGACCTCATCATGCAGGTCGGCGCCTCCGCGCTGGTCTACGTGGGGGACGACCGCACCGACGAGGACGCGTTCGGGGTGCTGCATTCGCCCCACCTTGGAGTGAAGGTCGGTCCCGGGCCGACTTCCGCCGCGACAAGGCTCGGCAACGTGGACGAAGTCGCGGCATTCCTGGGAGCGCTGCTCCAGGCCCGGGCGGAGCACGTGACGCAGGATCGCCCACCCGCGATCGACCACCACGCGATGCTCTCCGATCAACGGTCCATCGCGTTCACGGCGCCATCCGGGCGCGTCGTCTGGTTCGGCACGCCCTGCGCCGACTCCCCGCCCCTGTTCGCCTCGCTCGTCGGAGGGCCCGGCGCCGGCTATTTCGAGGTCGCCCCGGCGGACGAGCCGCGGGAGGCGGTGCCGGAGCGCGCGTACGAGGGTTCCACGTTCATCACCGTCAGCCGCTTCGGGCGGTTCAGCGTAACGGACTATCTCGATTGCTCGGGCGGACGCGCGTTCCAGCGGGCGGGCCGCACAGACTTCCTCCGCGTGGTTGATGGCACGGGCCCCGTCCGGATCACCTTCGCGCCAAGGCTCGACTTCGGCCGGGTCTCGACGCGCCTGCGCGTGCTCCCCGAAGGCCTGCTGGTCGAGGGCTCGGTCGATCCCATCGTGCTGGTCTCACCCGGTGTCCGCTGGATCATCGAGCCCGACGGCACGCACCACACCGCGGTGGCGGAACTCGACATCCCCGCGGCGGGCCTTTCGCTCGAACTGCGCGTCGGCACCGCCTCCACGGCCCGTGGGCCCTCGGAGGTCGGGCGTCGCAAGGCGACCGCCGCGTTCTGGAACGGCTGGGCCGCCGCCATGCGGACCACGACGCTCCACACCGACCTTGTGCGCCGATCGGGCCTCATCATCAAGGCTCTGTGCTACGGGCCCAGCGGCGCCATCCTCGCCGCGGGCACGACAAGCCTGCCCGAGCAACTCGGGGGCGGGCGCAACTGGGACTACCGATTCTGCTGGGTGCGCGACGCGGCGATGTCCGCCGCGGCCCTCGTAAGGCTCGGGTCCACGGGCCACGCCATGAAGTTCCTCGATTGGCTGCTCGCCATCGTGGACGACCTGGACAGCCCCGAGAGGCTGAGGCCGATCTACACGGTGCGAGGCACCGAGCTCGGGCCCGAGGGCGAGGTCGCGGGGCTCTGCGGGTACGAGTCCAGCCGTCCCGTGCGCGTGGGCAACGGCGCGGCGCACCAGGTCCAGCTCGACGTGTTCGGCCCGGTCGCGGACCTGGTCTGCATGATGGCCGAGTGCGGCGCACCGCTGACGCCCGACCACCGGCGCCTCCTCGACGCGATGGTGCGCGCCGTGGCCCGGCGCTGGCGTGAGCCGGACCACGGCATCTGGGAGATCCGTGGCCCGCTGCGCCATCACGTGCACTCCAAGGCGCTCTGCTGGCACGCCGTGGACCGGGCCGTCCGCACCCGCGAGCTGTTGGGCGAGCCCATCCGCGAGGAGGAAGCCGCGCTGCGCGACGAGATCCGGGAGGACATCCTCGCGCGGGGCTTCAACCCCAAGGCCGGCGCATTCACGGCTCACTACGGCTCTACCGACCTCGACGCCGCGGCCATGCTGGTCGGGCTCACGGGCCTGCTCCCGCCCCGCGACGATCGGTTTGTCTCCACGGTGCGCACCATCGAGCGGCACCTGCGCGTCGGCGATGGCGTGCTGCGATACCGCTACGACGACGGGCTGCCGGGCTCGGAAGGCGCGTTCCACCTCTGCACCGGCTGGCTCATCGAGTCGCTGTGGCTCATCGGCGAGACCGACCGGGCCCGAGCGCTCCTGGATGCCTACGCGGCTCAGGCCGGCCCGTTGGGGCTGTACTCCGAGGAGCGAGAACTCCACACCGGGCGGCCGCTGGGCAACTACCCGCAGGCGTACTCGCACCTGGCGCTCATCAACGCCGCGGTCCGCCTGGGCGGGCTCAGGTAGCCCTCTCCCGCACCTCAGCCAACGGGCTGGGCGGAGAGCCCGCGAACGCTGGCATCACGGCGCTTGCGGCCTGCGCCCTCGGTCGGCTTCTCGGCCTCCGCGAAGGCCTCGCCGAAGCGGAAGAGCCGGAACGAGTTGCCGATGACAAACAGGTCGCCCGCAAAGTGGTACAGAGCCGCCAAGGGCAGGGCCGCGGCGCCGATCTCCTTCGTGCCGGTGACGGCGAGTACCAGCCCCGCCGCCGCGATCAGGATGGATGCGACGATGTTCTGGGTGATGATGGCCCGGGTGCGTCTGGAGAGCTCGATGAGGAAAGGCACCCGCGACAGGTCGTCGTTCATCAGGGCCACACCCGCGGAGTTGGCCGCGATGTCCGAGCCGGTGAGTCCCATGGCGACGCCCACGTCCGCCGCCGCCAGCGACGGACCGTCGTTGATGCCGTCGCCCACCATCAGGGTGCGGTAGCCCCCCTTCACGAGCATCTCGATCTGCTCGTGCTTCTCCTCGGGCAGGCACTCGGCCTCCACCGAATCGGCGCCCACCGCCTGGCCCACGCGCCTCGCGACGCTCAGCCGGTCGCCCGTGAAGACCGCGATGAGCTTCACCTGCAGGTCGCGCAGGTGCTGGATGACGTTGCGTGTGTTGGTGCGGATCGTGTCCTCGAGGCCGACGGCGCCGAGGTACTGCCCGTTGCGCATGACGTGCACGCCGGTCATGCCCTCGATGGAGTCCTGCACCTCCTCGAGCACGGGCTTGATGCCGGGCTGGAGCTCGACGAGCCAGCTCGCGCGCCCCACGCAGATTTCACCCATGCTGGTCCGGGCGCGAACGCCGCGCCCGTGGATCTCCTCGTAGTCGTTGGTGCCGTCGGGCGTCAGGCGGGCCTGCGCGCCAGTGGCGAGAATGGACTGCGCGAGGGGGTGGTTGCTGTGCTGCTCGCCGTTGATGGCCGCCGCCAGCAGGTCCGCGCCCTCCACGCCAGGGGCTGGCGAGAGGCGGGTGACCTGGAACTTGCCGGTGGTGAGGGTGCCGGTCTTGTCGAAGACGACGGCGTTGACGTTGGCCGCGGCCTCGAGGTGGTTGGGGGCTTTGATCATGATGCCCAGCCGCGCCGCCGCCGCGAACGCCGCGAGCATCGCGCTCGGGCTGGAGAGCAGCAGAGCCGAAGGGCAAGCAACGACCAGGACCGTGACCGCCGTGATCGCGGCCTGGGCTCGCACCGCGTCGCTCTCCGAGCGGGCCATGACGAACCAGGCGATCGCCGCGGCGGCGAGCACCACCGGCACGAAGAACCGCGCGACCTGCTCGATGAGCATCTGGCGGGGCGTGCGGCTCTGCTCCGCGGAGCGGATGAGCCCCATGACCTTGCCAATGGTCGTGTCAGCCCCGATGCGTGTCACCTCGATGTCGATGCCGCCCGAGATGTTTGTCGTGCCGGCATAGACCTGATCACCCACGGTCACTTCCGCGGGCACCGCCTCGCCCGTGAGCGAGGCCTGATTGATCGTGGTGCGACCCGTGGCCACGCGCCCGTCCACGGGCAGGTTCTCGCCGGGGCGAACGCGCACGAGATCGCCGACCTTGACCGCCGCGATGCCCACGTCCTCCTCACGGCCTTCGCGGAGAACGCGCGCCCGGGTTGGCGTGAGCCTCACGAGCTGCTCGATCGCCCGCTGCGCGCCGCTCGCCGACCGCCTCACGAGCTGCCCGAAGACCACCAGGATGAACGCCAGCCAGCCTGCCGTGATGTACTCCCCGATCGCGACCGCGGCGAGAATGGCCAGGGCCGCCAGCGACGAGCTGGAAACCCGCGCCGTGCGGACCTCGGTCCACGCCGCCATCAGCAGCGGGATCGACAGCAGGGCTGCCCCCACGCCCGCGGGGATGTCTGCCACCTTCGTCGGGACGAGGCTGGTCAGCTTCGCGATGGTCGCCGCGGCGATGAGCACCCCGCCCACCAGCGTGAACAGGATCCACCGATCGATGGCGATCTCATGGTGAGAGCAGCACTGCACGCCCCCGTCTTGGGAGTGATTGTGCGAGTCGTCGTGAGCGTGGGCGTGCGGATGGGCGTGCTCGGCCATGAAACACTCCGGAATGACAAACCCGTCCAGAACGGACGGGCGAGAGTCTAGACGGACCATCGGCGGTCGTACGCGCGCACCAAGGGCCCGGGCAACCACCTTACGCCCACCCGGCCCCCCCGGTTCGACCCGCGATCCCGGAGGTCGCGATGAAAGCCCCCGGCACAGATGGTGCCGGGGGCCGGGTGGGAGCCTTCAAGATACGAAACGCCCAGTAGTTACGGGCATTCGCCGCCCGCGACCACGTTGATCAGGGCCTGGACGTCATCCTGATCGACGTTGCCGTCCTGGTTGAAGTCCGGGTCTCGGCCGGTGGGGTTCTCGCCGCCCGCGACGACGTTGGTGAGGTACTGCACGTCGTCCTGGTCCGAGTTGCCGTCCTGGTTGAAGTCCGGGTCGCAGGGGTTGGGGCCGCCGCCGCCCGAGATGGAGAAGTTGTCAACCGCGATGGCGTTGCCGGCCCCGCCCCCGACGAAGTGCCGAACTGAGGTGGGCAGTGGGGTGGCGGGGGCCGCGCCGCCCGAGAGGTACCACCCGACGGGCGAAACCGTCGTGGTGGAACCAGTCACGAGGTCGGTGATGGAAGTGGAGGTGATCTGGTTGGAGGTGAAAGACCACGAGACGCTCAGGCGGTACCAGTGGTTGGGGGCGAGGTTGCCGAACGCAACGTCGGGCAGAAGGCCCGGCTGGGCCGCCTGCACCCCGAACGAGTCAAAGGGCATGAACGCGAGGTTCCACTCCGTGCAGGTGTTGACGTCCACCCAGTTGTACAGGGTCTGCCAGAAGGTGTTGGTCGTGCTGGGCTGGAGCGAGAAGCTGCCGAGATTGGCCGCGGAGGGGAGAGCCCCGCCAAAGGTGGCGGCGAGATCAAACGTCACCGTCCAATCGCCGCCCACGGAGAAATCAACGTCCCGCTGGGCCCGGGCGAACGCCGTGCCTCCGCCCGAGACTCCGGCCTCGAACTGCCCTTCCCCCCCGGACAGGGGCGTGAGACCGAGTGCGTTCGCCTCGTAGGTGAAGACCAGTCCGTCCAGTGACCCCGCGACCGCGGGGAGGTACCAGCCGTCTTGGCCCGAAATGGGCGTTCCCGCCGGTGCCCCCGCGTACGTTGGTGCCTCAAAGCCCGAAACAAACTGGCCCAAGGCGGGTGTGCAGCACACCGCCAGGACGACTGTCGTCGCACAAGCTCGCATGATGAATCTCCCGCACGAATGAGCGGGGGTCACCCCACACGGGGCGAAATGCCCCTGCCGTGGCTCGGTTCTACCGCGCGGCTGGCCTCTGAGCAAGTAGAACTACGAGAATTCTGTGCCTGTGGGAGGCAGGCGACTACTTAGCCTTGTAGTAGTCGAGGTTTACCTGCACGTAGTGCTTCCACTCCGAGGGCACATCTTCCTGCTGAAAGATCGCCTTGACGGGGCATTCGTCGACGCACAGGGCGCAGTCGATGCAGGTGTCCGGGTCGATGAAGAGCTGCTGTGCCGTCGCGAAGTCCGGCTCGTTCTTCGTGGGGTGGATGCAGTCCACTGGGCAGACCTGGACGCAGGCCGTGTCCTTGGTGCCGATGCAGGGTTCGGTGATGATGTGTGGCATGGTTGTTCGCCCGCGGGGGGGTTGGCCCCTCGCGGGGAGCCGATCGTACCCCCCGCGTCCGCCCCGGTCCCGGGTGCTCAGTCCTCATCCCCCTCGTCAGGGCTCACGTCCGGGCCGTCGTCGAAGTACTCCGACGCGTCATTCCCGAACTTGGAGAGGTCAACCAGTTCAGAGTGCTCGTCGCTGAGCAGATCGGCGCCCGTGGGCACCGGCCCGGCCTTGGCGACCCCGGCCCTCTTGCCCTGCAGCCGCTCGCTCACGCCCTTTCTCCCGCGGGTGACCCGCGCGACGCCCTCTCCCTCGCCCGTCGAGGCCAGGTCGTCCTCCCGCTGGCGGCGTGCCCGCACCACGAGGCGGATGGGCACCTCCTCAAAGGGCAGTTCCTCGCGCATGCGGTTCAGCAGGAACCGGATGTAGTTCGGACGGAACAGCTCGGGCTTGTTCACCACCAGCGTGATTGTGGGCGGGGCGACGCCCGTCTGCGCCACGTAGTAGACCTTCGCGAAGCTGCCCACCGTGTCCGAGGGGCCCTGCTGCTCGATGATCCGCCTGAAGAGCCGGTTGAGCTTGCCCGTGGTCACACGCTCGCACGACTGGCGGTGCAGGTCGAACGCCAGGTCGATCGTCGCTGTGATGTTGAGGCCGGTCTTGCCCGACATGAACGCGATGGGGGCGAACGCCAGGCCCTGCAGCTCCTTGCGGAGGTACGTCTCGTAGGTGCGGGTGGTGACGGGCCGACCCTTGGGGTCGCGCTTGCCCTCCACCGCGTCCCACTTATTCACCACGATGATCGCGGGTTTGAAGGCCTTCTGCGCCAGCATGGCGAGCTGCTCGTCCACCTGGCTCAGCTTCTCGGTCGCGTCGATCAGCAGCAGGATCACGTCCGCCCGGTCCACCGATCGCTCCAGCCGGTCCAGCGCGTACCACTCGATCTGGTTCTGGAAGCTTCTCTTGCGGCGGAGCCCCGCGGTGTCGATCGCCACGATGCTCCGACCGTCCATTTCGAATCGCACATCCACCGCGTCGCGGGTGGTGCCGGGGATCTCCGAGACGATGACCCGGGGCGCGCCCGCCAGCGCGTTCACCAGCGTGCTCTTGCCCGCGTTCCGCTTGCCGATGATGGCCACGTGCAGGTCCGCCGCGGCCTGTCTTGCGTCGTCCGGGGGCGTCTCGGGGAGCAGCTCGAAGAGCGTGTCCGCGAAGTCCCGCCTGAAGTAGTTGTTCTTGGCGGAGCATGGGATCGGCTCGCCGAAGCCCAGCCCCGAGAGCTCGTGGGCGTGGGGCTCCCACTTGGGACCGTCCACCTTGGTCGCGACAACGCGGACGGGGGGCGTGGTCCCCTTGGAAGCGCCGCGTCTGCGGCCCCGGGCCTGGCCATAGCGACCCTCGCGCAGCAGCCTCGCGATCTCACGGTCCGCGGGTGTCACGCCCTGCTGCGCGTCCACGCAGAACAGGACGAGGTCGGAGTTCTGGACCGCCAGGGCGATCTGCTCCTCGATGCCCTCGGTGAGCTTCGCGAGGTCGTGCCCGACTTCGTCGTACCGGGCGCCCTCGGCGGTGTACACGCCGAAGCCGCCCGTGTCGATGAACTCGACGGTCTTGGCCGGGGTGCCCTTGAAGGGGGGCTGCAGGTCGACGATCGCCGAGACCCGGTCGCGCGTCACCCCCGGGGTCGGGTCCACGATGGAGACCTTCGCCCCGGCGATCATGTTCATGAGAGAACTCTTGCCGGCGTTCGGCCGGCCCACGATGGCAACGCGAGGAATCGGCATGGGAGGCCCAATGATAGGGCCGCGCCGCGCCCAAACCCGCCCGTGGCGTTATCCGGCCTTTTTTCCCGGCGTTCAGCCCGCGAGCAGGCCGATGGCGGTTGCGGTCATGGCCAGGATGGCCTTGATCAGGCCCTCTCCCGCGATGAGGCCGGAGGCCAGACCCACGGAGTACTTCTCCGCGGACTTGCGGTGCATCATCTCCCAGATCATGACAAGCAGCGCACCCGCGAAGAAGCCGATGGCGCTCGAGAACGGGATGACCCACGACAGCCCCAGGCCCATCGCCGAGGGGAGGTACTTGCGGTACTTGGGCATCAGCTTCTCGAGGATGGGCAGGAGGATGCCCACGAGCGCCCCGACCATGATCGCGACCTGCGCCGATTGCGGGAGCTGGTCGATGCCCTTGGTGAGCACACGGGCCACGGCCTCCCACTGGCGGGTGGCGGGGGCGGCGTACTTCTCGAGCGCCGCCTTGTTGGGGATCATGAGGAACCAGATGGGGACGATGGCCACGGTGCCGAAGAACACGCCCAGGAACTGCGCGATGAACTGCTTGCGCGGGTTGGCGCCGAGGAGATAGCCGCTCTTGAGGTCGGTCAGCAGGTCCGCGGAAGAGCTCGCGCTGTTCGCCGCGATGCCGGCGGAGGCGAGGTTGGCCCGCACGTCGCCCGGGTGCAGCACCGCGAAGATGAGCTGCATGACCTTGCCCATGGCCCCGATGGGCGTGGTGTCCGTCTCACCCGTGGCCCGGCAGGCGACCATGGAGAGGAAGAACGAGAGGGCTACCGCGAGCACGCCCCAGTACCACGTGATGTGGAAGCCCAGCACCTGGATGGCCACCATGGCGATGCCGATCGGGACAAGCCCGATGATCATCCAGCGGACGGGCACCTCGATATCGCTGGCGCGGGTGTCGCCGGCCTGTTTCTTGCCGATGCCTCCAAAGGCCCGCGCCACGGTCTTCCACTGCACCGCGAGGGAGGCGAGGCTGGCAAAGACCATGAGCGCGGTTCCGCCCCAGAGGGACCAGGTGGTCACGCGGAAGGTCGAGCCTCCGAAGGCGACCGCGACGGCGCCCTCGGGCGTGCCCTCCGGGTTGGTATAGCGTGTGGGGTCGGTCTCGCGGGCCTTGGCGACGATCTCGCTGTTGAGGTCGCCCGGGCGGACGTTGAGCGGGATGTTGGTGAGGTACTTGGGGCTGCGCTCGCGGGCGTCGAAGACCCAGGTGACGCCCGGGTCCTGCTTCCAGGCGCCGTGCTCAAAGACTATCGCGCCGCCGGGCGACTGCTTCCAGCCGCTGCCGGGCGACTCCATGTCCTTCTGCACCAGGGCGGGCCCGACGACGGCGTAGAGGAGGAGCGAGCCCGCGAGCATGGACAGGCAGACGCGCATGCGCGTGATCACGCCCGCCGCGATCAGCAGCACGGACAGGTCGAACTGGTAGTTGTTGAACTGCTTGCCCTGCAGCATCCAGAAGCCGCGTTCGGGCAGGCTCTCGGGGATGCGAAATGCAAAGCCCACGGTCTTCTTCATCCACTCGTTGAAGCGGTCCAGGAAGCCGAGCATCCCTTCGCCCGTGTTCAGGATGCCCGTGACAAGCCCCAAGAACATGCCCACCAGCAGCACATATGCGCGGAGGACCGCCTCCTTGGACGCGGCGTGGAGGTTCCGCAGCGTCTCCGCCGCCGCCACGCCCGAGGGGAAGCGCAGCCCCTCGTAGTTGATCATCTGCCGCTTCATGGGGACCGCGAGGAAGACGCCCATGAGGCCCGTGCAGAGGGTGAAGAGCACCACGACCCAGATGGGCTGAATGTCCCAGCTCTTGACGTCCGCCGCGGTCTGCCCGTCGGGTGTCTCGGCGAGCAGGAGCAGGGCGCCGAACATGGTGGCGAGGGTGGCGCCGGTGGAGTAGCCCGCCGCCGAAGCGGTGGACTGCATGCAGTTGTTCTCGAGGACGGACATCTTGGATGCGAAGCCCAGCGTGAGGGCGCGGATGGCGTTCCAGATGACAAAGGACATGACGCACGCCGTGATGGCCACCCCGAAGGCCCAGCCGATGGCGAGGGTGGTGTAGAGGTTCGACGCCGCCATCAGCATGCCCAGCAGCCCGCCCATCAGCACCGCCCGCACGGTGAGCTGGGGCATGCGGTCGCCCTGGTAGACGTGCTGCATCCAGTGCGCGTCCTTCTGCTCGGGGGTCGCGTCCGCGGGGAGCGGCGGCAGGGGCTTGCCATCGCGGTCCAGCAACTCAGCAGAGACGGATTCGGCGCCGGGTTCGCTCATTGGTCACTCCAAAGGTCCCCCCCGGGACACACAGGCTACGGATTCGGACACCTAGCCGCAAGCCCCGCCCGGGGTCAGCAGGGCGCTCGCCACCACCACGTCCAACGGAGAGTCGATGTCCACCACGGACCCTTCAGGATTCGCAAATCCCCTCCGGTGCACTCCAAAGAACTGGTGCGGGCCGGGGGTCGCCCCCGGCACCTCCAGCCTCAGGGCCCGGGCGGTCATGGCCAGCACCGCCCCGTCGGGGATGAACGCCGGCGGCAGGTCCTGCCTGCGGAACACCCCGTGGTTCAGCACCCCGCCCTCCCAGGGCGAGACCTGCCCGCCGTCGGATAGCCGCGCTGTCCACCACGGGTGGTGCTTGCCCACGGGCTGATAGCTCTGCACCGAGTCGGCGCCGCTCTCCACCAGCAACCGCACCGCGGCTGAGATGCACCCGGCCGGCCTCACCGGGCAGTTGGCGTACAGGATCACGATCGGGGTCGTCGGGGTTATCCGCCGCGAGTGGGGAGGGCGTTCAAGTTGGTTCAGCGCCTCGCGCGCCGCGTCGTCAACCCGAGCGGTGTCGTCGGCCAGGGCGGCGGGGCGATGGAGGGGGATGACCCCGGCCTCCGCCGCGAGCGCCAGCGCTCTCGGATCGTCGGACGAGACCGCGATCGTCGTGAACTCCGGGGCGGCCTTCGCGGCGTCGATCGTCCAGGCGATGCAGGGGCGCCCGGCGACCGGGCGGACGTTCTTCCCGGGAACACCCTTGCTGCCGGCCCGCGCGAGGATGATGGCGATGGCCTCTGTCATGCATGCACCGCCGCCAGCGCGGGATCGTGCTGCGTCAGCGCTCGGTGAGTCGCCTGGCGCCTCTCTCTCGGGCCCTCGGGCCAGCCCAGGGGCTGGATGCGTTCGTGGGGCATCGCGTCGGTCGGCGTGTCGATGACCGCAGCCCCGAGCGTCATGATCCAGCGCGTGTAGAACCCTTCGATCTGTTCGTACGTCGAGTCCCCGCGGGTCATTCGAGGCACGATCCAGGGTCGGGGCAGGCCCGAGCCGCCTCCGGCCGCGTCAAACATGCGGCAGAGTTCCTCCCGCACGGCCTCGATATCGCTCCGCCCCCAGCGACGTGCCAGCGCCTCGCTCGTGTCCGCGTCCAGGTCCACGCTCAGCACGTCCAGCCCGAAGCCGGGCGATGCGAGCACAAGACCCGCCCCAAGCGTCGCGACGTTCAGCCGCGCGTGCACACCCGCGTACCCCATCTTCCGTGCCGCGTCGGCGGTCATCGCCACCAGCGCCGCCCCGGCACCCGCGCCGACGCGGAGCGTGAGCGCGGGGCGGTCCGCGCCCTCCAGCCCGGCGCGGAGCGCGTCGTCGATCGCGATGGGGTCCGCCTCCGCTCCGAGCGTCAGCTCGACGGTCTCAATCTCGCGCTCCAGCCCCGCGAGGCGCTGCGAGATCGTCAGCGCATCCAGCCCCGCGAGGGGCGCGAGCACGCCCGAAAGCGCCGGCGTGTCGGGGATGCACCGCCACAGCGCGTCGCGCACGCGAGCATCGACCTCTACGCACACGCCCTTGGCGATCGGGTCGGCCTGGGCGGCGGCGGGCACATAGCCCAGCAGCGCGCCGACCGTGCCCGTGAACCCGCTCGCGCGGGCCATCTGCTCCGCGCCGATGCGAGAGATGATCATGGGCGAGAGCCCGGGCGGGGCCTGCGTGAAGGCGATGGGGTGCTTGCCCGGGTTCTCAAGATGCCTCTGCACGACCGCGTCGGTCAGCCCCGGGTCCACGAGCCCCCAGTCGGCACCGAGCACGATGCCGGCGTCCACCCCGGCCCGGGCCATCGCCGATGCCAGCACCCCGGGGTGCACCACCTCGTCGAAGGCAGTCAGATTGGCAAGGCCGCCCCTCCACGACGCGCGCGACCACAGCCGCGCCGCCCCGATGCTCGCCGCGCGGCGTGGAGCCTCCGGGCTGTCAACCCGCTCGAACTGGACAGACAGGCTCCGCGGTCCACCCGCGGCCGCGGCCTGCGCCCGCACCGGGTCGTCCGTCAGCACCACGACCCCCGCGACGCGCCGCGCCGCCCCCAAGCGATCCAGGGTGTGCGAAAGCCGCGTCCTGCCATTCGCCCACGGCGCCATCAGGTCTCGCGTCAGCCCGAGCCCGGTGCGGCTTGAGTCGGCGAGCACGAACGCCGTCAGGCGGCCCTCTGGCGCCTCGCCCCCGGAGATCCGGGGCTCGTTCGTGTCCCGCGTCACGACCTGGCCGCCATCGAGCACGCGCACGCCCTGGTCGAGGATCCCCACGACCTCGTCGGCGGCGTCACCGAGCCATTGCACGTTGGTGATGTCTCGCTCGATCTCGCGCTTCTGACGTTCCAGCGGGGGCAGGTCCGACGCTGCTTCCAGCGCGCGATCGACCTTGAAGCGGTTGAGCTGACCGGTCTGGTTCACGTGCTGGGCCAGCCAGTACGCCTCCTCGCCCATGGCACTCTCGGAGACCTTGTTGACCTCCGCGATCAGCCGGTTCACACGCGACTGGTCCGCGTGCTGGTCCAGCATCCTCCTGAGGATGGAGCCCGCCTCGCGGCAGCGCCCGCCGACCCGAGCCGCGGAGGCGCGGACCGCCGCCACCCGCTCCCGCACGGCGCGGCTGCGGACTTCCGGCCCGAGCACGGGCGCGAAGCCCGGTGCCGGGCCCGCTGCCGGGAACGACGCGAGCGCCTCCGCCAGCGTCATGGCCCGGGTGTGCTGCTTGCACACGCCTCCCTCGGTCGCGTCGATGACCCGAAGGCCCCGGGCCTCGTCCGCCATGAAATCTCGCTCGAACTGCACGAGGTACGTCGCCATCTGCTCGTCGGTGTACACGGGCCGGCCCAGGTGGTCGGTCGTGCGCCGCAGCAGGCTGGGCATCCGCGCGATTCGCTCCCATTCGAGCATCTCGAGCGTGCGGAACTCGCCCAGCTCCGGCCCCCAGACCGTGTGGATCGCGGCCCCTTCGGAGTAGTACTGCCCGTCGGTAAACCCAAGGTCCTGCCCGACGAGGATGACAGGGTCGCAGCCCAGGTGCCGTGCGAGGTAGTACGCCAGGTGCGCCACCGTTGCGCCGCTTTGCAGCTCGCCCCGGCGCCTCGCCATGGACGGGCCCAGCACCCGGTCCAGAACATCCTCCGCTGGGCAACGGATCACGCCGGGAAACGCCCGCAGGATCGCCGGATTCGCCTTGGGCTCCGCGACCAGCGTCACGCCCTCGACGTCCTCCGCCGTCAGCCCCGCGTAGAACCGGCGGCTGATCTCGTGATAGTCAAGCGCCGTCACGAAGTGAGGCCGGATGCCCCGCGCGAGCAGTTGCTTCAGCACCGTCTGCACGGCGATGATCACCACGCGGTCCCGCACCCCGGGCGCCGACAGCAGGTCGACGTTCCGCCTCAGGCTCGGCCCTGCGCTCACCACCACGCCCGGCCGCCCGGCGGCCTTGCCCGCCAGGTCGTCCACCCCCGGGCACGACGCGTAGTACGCGATGTTCTGCACCAGGTTCCGCAGGGTGACGTCCGCGTGCACCAGGGTCGTGACCACGTTGGTCCGCACCGCCCTCATGACCCCCGCGAACGCCGCCCCGAAGACCTCGGCGCTGGCGCCGATCCTGGCGCGGCTGGGCGGGTGGTCCAGGATCGTCGTTCCAGAGGCCAGCAGCGCCTCGATCCCGGTGACGGCGCTGGCCATGGCGGCGGTGTCCGATGGGTCCGTGAGCACCACCAGGTTCGTCCGAGCCGCCGCGGGGCCTAGGTCCACCCGCTCCAGAACCGCCCGCAGCAGCCCGAGGTCGGGCTCGAAGACGATGATCGCGCCGTGGGCTCCAAGCCTCTCGGCCAGGAGCGACACGTGGTGCCCCATCCCCAGCCCGCGCACGACCACCACGGCGCTCGCACCGATGTCCACGCCCTCCGCCAGGCGCTGGGCCTCGGCCCTGGGCTGCCTGCGGCTGCAGAGCTGCCGCGTCGTGCCCCCCTCCACCAGCCAACCCGCGAGCAGGCCGTCGTCGGCCGTCGCAAAGCCCATCGTGGTCCGGGGTGGCTCCAGGCGGAGCTTCTCCGCGACCCGGGGTGAACGTTCCGCGATGGCGCGAAGGTTTCGTTCCAGCACTGTCTCGTCCGACGCCATCCGCGCCTCTCACCGGCTCCGCCGGGTTGTACAGTCCGCCCATACGGGCCGCGTGCCCTGGATCACCCGCTCACATCGGCCAACAGGCCCCGGAGGCTCGAAACATGCCCGGCCCGGCCCTCCAGTCCGCCCCCTGGGCCATTCAGGACCCGCCTCCCCTGGCGCCCGGCCCCATCGTGGAGCGGCTCACGGTGGAATCACCCGCGCCGCTCATCGCCTGCCTCGTGGTGGCGGCGCTCGCTGTCTGGCTGGCCTCGCGCGAACCGGCCCGGAAGAAGGGCCGCATCGTCGCCGCGCTTCTTGTGCTGGCAGCCGTCGGCGTCGGCGTGCTTGCCTCCCTCGTTGAGACCACGCCCGAGCTGCTCAGCCGCCGCGCGAGGGAGCTGGTCGCCATGGTCGCCGCGGCGGACGCGGACGGCCTGTCCGGGCGGCTGGAGCCGAACGTCGTGCTCATCACCTTCGAGCGTGAGGGCACCCAGCCGCTCGACGAGATCGTGCAGCGGGTCGCCTCCGAGTTCGCCAAGGGCGGCAGGTTGGAACTGAAGGACTATGGCGTGCTCGAGGTGCAGGCCTCGAGCGAAACCCCAAGGCGAGGTCGCGTGCAGATCAAGGTCCGGGCCACGCTCGCCTCGGGCATCCCAGGGGTTTCGTGGTGGAGGCTGGACTTTCACCTTGGCGACGACGGCGAGTGGCGTGTCTCGGGGATTCAGCCTCTGGCGATCAGCGGCGTGCCGTTCGCGCCGGGCCGCTAGGCGCGCTCCGCAGCGGGCGGGGCGACCTCCGCCGGGGTGGACGTGCCTCCCAGCACCTCCACCTTCATCACGCGGGTCGGCTCGGCCTCGAGCACCCGGATCTCCATCCCGTCATGATGGAAGGCCTCTCCCGCGCCGGGGATGCGCCCGAGCGTGACCGTGACAAAGCCGCCCACGGTGTCGTAGTCCTCGCTCGCGGGGAGCTCGAGCCCCAGGGGGAGCAGGGCATCATTGACATCGGAGATGTACGCCCGGGCGTCGATCTCCGCGCTGCGCTTGGCGGTATCGATCTTCACCTCGGTCTGCTGGTCCTCCACGTTCTCGTACTCGTCCTGGATGTCGCCGAAGACTTCTTCGATGATGTCCTCGATCGTGACGAGTCCCGATGTGCCGCCATACTCGTCGGCGACCAGCGCGATGTGCACGCGCTTCGAGAGAAGCTCCGGCAGCAGCTCCCGCACGGTCTTGGTCTCGGGGACGAAGATCGCGGGGCGAAGGAGAGCCTTCAGGTTGAAGGGCTTGCCCGTGCGCGACCCCTCGCCGGCCAGCCACTTCATCAGGTCCTTCACGTAAAAGACACCCGCGATGTGGTCCAGGTTGTCCTCGTACACGGGGATGCGGCTGTGGCCGATGGACCGGATCGTCGCGGTTACAGTCGAGAGGTCGTTGGAGAGCTCCATCGCCTCGATCTCGGTCCGGGGGGTCATCACCTGCGCCACGGTCTTGTCACGCAGGGTCACGACCGCCTCGATCATCTCCTGCTCCCGATCGTCCATCGCACCCTCGAACTTGGCCTCTTCAACGGCTTCGAGGATGTCCTCCTGCGTGGCGGCGGCTTTGTCCTCCCGCCCGCTCAGCCGCCGGATGATCTCGTCCAGACCCGCCGCCAGCGCCGCGAACGGCCTCCCCACCAGGTACGTCGCCCTCATGAGCGGCGCCCAGGCGAGCACCGTCCCTGCCGCGGCGTACCTCGCGATGCTGATGGGAACCATCGAGACAAAGATCCACAGCAGCATCGACGCCAAGACCAGGCCCAAGCCGAGTTCCAGGAGCGTGGGGGTGGTGAGCCCCCGCGTGACCGTCACCCACATGACCAGCGCTGCGCCCACGACCAGACTGCACGCGGTACGGGGTAGCGCCATGGAAGTCGCATAGCCCTCCTGGTGGTCCACAAGATCGGCGATCTTCTGGCGGGCGGCTTCACCCCCCCGGCGGAGGGCGAGCTCCTCGAGCCGGGTCCGTGACACGTCGCGGATGGCCTGCACCAAGGTCGCGAGCACGGATCCGAGGACCAATGCCGCTGCCGCGACCCCAAGCCAAGCTCCCGCGGTCACGACTTCAGCCTCCTTGGCCCTGTTCCGGGTTCCAGAACACGGGCCCGACACCAATCGCTGTCAGAATCTCGTCTTCCTTTCGGTGCATGGCCGCCCACCCCTGGTCCGTGTGGTCGTCATAGCCCAGGCAGTGCAGCACCCCATGGAGGACGTACAGCAACAACTCCCGCTCGACAGGATACCCGCCCCGGTCTGCATGGCGCGCAGCTTCATCGAGGCACACGTAGATATCCGTATCAATACCAAACATTTCTCCGCCGACAGGCGAACAGGCTGGGCCACCCGGGCGCTTCTCGGACGGTTCACCAAGATCGAACGTCAGCACGTCGGTGGTTTCGGGAATCCCCAGGGTGCGGTGGTGAAGGCCGGTCATGGCATGGTCGTCCAGCACACAGACGCGGACAGATCCTCGCAAGTTCATTTTTTCAATGCACTTGCACGACTGCTCGGTGATCCACCTCCTGGCGAGCGGGAGGACCTTGCCGGTCTGGTCGTACAGGCTGAACTCGAGCGATGCCACGCGCAAAGGGTAGACCGGTGTGGGCCGCTCGCCCGGGCTGGACGGCGTCAGGGGATCAGCACGCGCAGACGCGGACCCGTCAGGCTGAACTGCAGCTCCTGCCAACCCGCGGCGTCGTCGATCGCCTCCCCATCGCACTGCAGCGTGTTGCCGCCCGGCTCGCTCACGATGCGCACCGACTTTCCCTGGGCATAGACGAGTTTGGGCGACTTCAGATGGTCCCCGCCCTTGGCGGAGAGCACCCACCCCGCGGCGGAGATCCCGTCGGACCCCGGCATGAACACGACATCGAGAAGCCCGTCGGCGGGGTCGGCTTTTGCGGCCGGGTCGAACCGGAGCGCGAACTGTCTCATGTTCGCCACCAGGGGCCAGCCCCTCGTCGGCGGCACGACTTCTTTGCCATCGACCTCGATGCGCACGACAGGCAGGCAAGGGCTAAACAGTTCCTGCGCCAAGGGCCAGAGGTAGGAGGCGTGGCTGATGGGTCCCCGCCGGACCTGGTGCAGACGCCGGATGACGCCGGCGTCGGGCCCCATGCCGGCCATGATGGCGAACGGCCGCGGCGTGCCGCCCGGCCGGGCGACGTGTGGGAGGTCGATCTCGCGGACGAGTCCCCGGCCGACCGCTGCCACGACGCGCCCGGGCTCGGGGACCATCCCAAACTCGCGGCAGAAGAGGTTTTCCGTACCCATGCCGCAGTGGTACAGGGCGGCCCTACCGCCCGAGAGACCCGGGAGCGCGTGGTGCACGGTGCCGTCACCTCCGACGACCACGAGCACGTCGGAGGCCGCTGAAGCCTCGCGAAGGCGCGCAAGAAAGGCACCCGGCTCGGCCCCGAGCTCAAAGCCGGCGACGCTGTGGCCCGAGGCGGAGAGCGCCGAGGCGAGCTGCGCTCCCAGCGCCCGCCCGACGCCCCTTCCCGACGCCGGGTTCACGAGCAGCGATACGCGCATGGGCCGAGCGTATGGCCCGCGCCAATGAAAAACGCCCGGGGCGACCCGGGCGTTCGCTGGTCGTTGGTCACCGAAGGGAGGTCAACCCTTCTTCTCGCTCGCGGCCTCGGCGGTGCTGCGCGTGACCTTCTCGATCGTGACTGTTTCGACGGGCACGTCGGCCATGCCGTTCTTCGTGCCGGTCCTGACGCCCTTGATCTTGTCCACAACGTCCATGCCCTTGGAGACCTTGCCGAAGACGGCGTACGCGGCGCCGTCGCGGGGCTGGTCGAGGAAGCCGTTGTCCTTGACGTTGATAAAGAACTGGCTCGTGGCTGAGTCGGCGACGTTGGTGCGGGCCATGGCGATGGTCCCGCGCTCGTTCTTCAGACCGTTCTTCCACTCGTTCTTGATCGGGGGGTTCGTCGCCTTCTGCTTCATGTCGGCGGTGAACCCGCCCCCCTGCACCATGAACCCGTCCATGACGCGGTGGAAGATGGTCCCGTCGTAGTGCCCGCTGTCGACGTACTTCAGGAAGTTCTCGACGCTCAGCGGGGCCTTCTCCGAGTTGAGCTCGAGGAAGAACTCGCCCAACGATGTCTTGACGCTCACGTACACGAACTTCTCCTTCGCGGGTTCCGCGGGTTTGTCAGCCTTGGGCTGCTCGGCCTTGGGCTGCTCCGCGGGCTGCTTGGGCTGGTCCTTGGGCTTGGTGGCCTCGGGCTGTGCCGCCGACACCGTGACCACGAACGCCACCGCCGCGACGCACCCCACCATCTGCCTGAACTTCATCGGAGAAACCTCCCTACTCGAATGCGAACACGCGGACGACACACGCCCGCGGCGTCGAGTGTAGGACGCCCACCATCCAGCTTTGGTTCTCCCGAACGACCCGGGCCGATTATCATGCCCGTCGGGAGGACATCATGCCGATGCGCACCCTGCTGGTTGCACCCCTGCTCATGGCTTTCTCGCTCGCCCACGCCCAGGCCCCCACGCCCCAGCCCGCTCCCGCGTCGGCGCAGGCCAAGGCGCGCCCCGATATCTACGACACCGGCGCGGACGCCCGTGCGCAGATCGAGCTTGCCCTCGCCCACGCCAAGGCCAACAACACCCGCGTGCTCCTGCAGTGGGGGGCCAACTGGTGCGGCTGGTGCCACCAGCTCCACGACCTTTTCAAGAGGAACCGTGACGTTTCCAAGAAGATCACCTACGAGTACGAGGTGGTCCTTGTCGACATCGGCCGCTTCGACAAGCAGATGGACCTCGCGGAGAAGTACGGCGCGGACCTGAGGAAGCACGGCGTGCCCTTCCTCACGGTCCTCGATGCGTCGGGCAAGGTCCTCGCGAACCAGGCCACCAGCCCCTTCGAGAAGCCGGCCCCCGACGCCGGGGGCGACCCCTACGTCGGCTACGTGCCCGCCAAGGTGCTGGAGTTCCTCACCGCACAGCAGGCGCCGGCGCAGCAGGCCGACACGGTGCTCGCCTCCGCCATCGCACGCGCCAAGGCCGAGGACAAGAACGTCCTTCTTCACTTCGGTGCGCCGTGGTGCGGCTGGTGCCACAGGCTCGAAGACTGGATGGCGACCCCGAAGGTGAAGGAGATTCTGAAGGCTGAGTTCGTCGATCTCAAGATCGACACCGACCGCATGACCGGCGGGCAGGCTCTTCTCGACAAGCACTGCAACGAGCCCGGCGGCATCCCGTGGACCGCGGTCCTGGGCCCCGACGGCGCGGTCCTCGCCGACTCGGGCACGGGGCAACAGAACTTCGGGTTCCCCTTCGAGGACGCCGAGATCGACCGCTTCATCACGATGCTCTCAAAGGCGAAGCGGCACCTCACCGAGCCCCAGCTCGGCGAGTTGCGGGAGAGCCTGCTGGAGAACGCCGCCGCCTCGCGTGCCAAGCAGGGCAAGTGACGCCGGCGGAGTGATCCGGCCGCGGGGCCCGGGGAGTTGGTATCCTCGCCCCCCGTGAAACCCGACACGAAGTCCGCCGCGGCCGCGAACTCCGAGCGCATGACCTGGGTCCAGAAGAAGGCCCTCATCGCCGCGTTCCTTGGCTGGGCATTCGACGGGCTCGACGGCTATCTGTACGTGATGGTCGCGGGGCCCTTCGTCGGTCGGCTGCTCGGGGGCAAGGCCGCCAACGATCCCGAGACGATCTCCAAGGCGACCATCATCCAGGCGGTCTTCCTGGTGGGCTGGGCGGTGGGGGGTGCGGTCTTCGGACGTGTGGGCGACAAGCTGGGCCGGGCCAAGACGCTCACGCTCACGGTGCTCACCTACGCGATCTTCACGGGGCTGTCGTTCTTCGCCACCGAGTGGTGGCACCTGATGATCTTCAGGTTCATCGCGGCCCTGGGCATCGGGGGCGAGTGGGCCGCGGGCTCGGCGCTCGTGAGCGAAACGCTCCCGACGCGTCACCGGGTGTGGGGGAGCGCGCTCCTTCAGAGTGGCTACATGACCGGGTGCATCATGGCGTCGGTGACCTCCGGCCTGATGCGGGGCCTTGACCCGAAGTGGGTCTTTGTCGTGGGGGTGCTGCCGGCGTTCCTCACGGTGTTCATCCGGGCCGCGGTCCCCGAGCCCGAGCACTGGAAGGCCGAGGCCGGCAAGGGCGAGCACCCGCCCGTGACGGCGCTGTTCGCGCCGAGTCTGCGCCGGACGACGATCCTGCTCTCGCTCTTCAACTCGCTCTCGCTGGTCATGGCCTGGGCGTTCCTGTTCTTCGTGCCCATGGCCATCGGCGAGATGGACGCGGTGAAGGACTGGCCCGCCGAGGACAAGGCGGCGCTCAAGACCCGGGTCGCGGTGGTCTTCTTCGCCGCCAACATCGGGGGCAACTTCATCGCAACGTACCTCGCGCAAAGGTTCGGCTATCGGGTGTCTTTCGTCACCATGCTCGCGGTGGCGCTTGTCGCGTTCCTCGTCGGGTTCAGGCTGGATCTCACCCCGTCGAACATCTACGTGATCACCAGCGTGTGCTTCTGCTTTGGCCTCGGGTTCTTCGGCAACTTCCCGCTGTATGTCCCGCCCCTGTTCCCCACCTTGGTGCGGACGCTCGGGGCCGGGTTTACCTACAACATCGGGCGGCTGATTTCGGCGGTCGGGGTGTTCTTTGCGGGGTCCATCGCGCACACCCACGGGGCCGCCAAGGCTGTCTGGTGGACCTCGTTCCTGTTCATCCCCACGATTCTGGTGGCGATGATGCTGCCAGAACCGCCTAGAGAGAGCGATGCAGGGGCGAGGGGGCCCTTCCCGGCCCGATAGCCCCGTGGGTGGGTCGTGGGCGCGAGGTTTGGACAAAGTGTGGATTCTCCGGGGCGGACCATTGGTCACAGGAGGTTGCGCGGTATCATGCCGCTGCGACCTCGGTAGGAAGGAGGCGTCATGCGCGCGCTCAGGGCGTTTACGCTCATCGAACTGCTCGTGGTTATCGCGATCATCGCGGTGCTGATCGGCCTGCTTCTGCCCGCGCTCGGCAAGGCGAGGGAGGCCGGCCGCACCGTCAAGTGCGCGTCCAACGCCCGGCAGCTTGGGCTCGCGGCGTACACATACGCCACCGACTACAAGGACCAGATCTGGCCGGTCGCGCCGCGCACCGCCTGGCCCAACGGTCAGCGCATCTGGAACCCCACGACAGACCCCAACGTGCAGCCCGACGACCGCGACGTCGCGATGTGGGCCCAGGTCATCAACGGCCCCTACTGGAACCCGCGCGGGCAGGACATCGGCTATCGCAAGCCCGGCTTCCTCTTCCAGTACAGCGCCAACGCCCACGAGATCGTGGAGTGCCCGACGAACAAGCGCAAGACCGCGACCGGCGCCGACCGCACCAACATGTGGGCCAGCAGGACCGGCGTGCAGTTCGACTACACCATGCTCGATGAGCTGGAAGGCCTGAAGATCGATTCGCCCGCGAAGGTGGGGTACGTGCCCCCGACCGCGGCGACGCCCTTCATCCTCTCCACCGCCGCCGCGTCTCAGTTGACACTGATGCGGGGGATCCCTCTCTTCTTCGAGGAGAGCACCTACGTCTGGAACCAGCAGTACCGCGACGGGATGTTCGGCAACGAGGACCAGATCGCGATGCGCCATGGAATGGCCGCGCACATCACATTCGTGGACGGCGGCGTGGAGCTCTTCAAGCCCCCAACCGACCGCATCGAGCGCATCCAGAACCGCACGCTCGATTCCGAGTGCAACGACCTCTACATCAACGCCCGCGGGCTCTCCACCTCGTGGTACAAGCTCTCCGACCCGCCCACGAACTTTCCCTACGGCTGGGCGAATCAGCCCCGCTGACAAGGCCCGGCACCCCTCGCGGGACGCAAATGAAAACGCCCCCGTCCGACGGGGGCGTTGTTCGTTCTGTGGAGTTGGGCGGTTC
Source organism: Phycisphaerales bacterium (assembly GCA_020853975.1). GTDB lineage: Bacteria > Planctomycetota > Phycisphaerae > Phycisphaerales > UBA1924 > RI-211. The sequence goes on along the minus strand of JADYXW010000019.1, from coordinate 33,446 downwards.
TCAGTCCTTCTTCACGAAGAAGCCGATGACGCCGATGAGGATGAAGACGACGACCACGGCGCCGCCGATCCAGAACATGTCGGCGATGTTGGCGAGCATCCCTCCCCCGGCAGTGGAGGTCATACCGCCGATGAGGAAGAACGAGGTGACCAGCACCGCGAGGGCCATGCCCAGGCAGCAGGCGCCAACGAGGAACGAGCCCTTCCCGTCGTAGACCTCGGCCGCCACCATCATCGGGGCGGCGGCGACGTTGTCGGTCTCCATCGCGGACGCGGGGGTTTCGAAGAGCGCCCCGCCCTCGCCGCCGATGGCGGGTTCCGCGGCGGTCTGCTGCGCGACCGTCTCTCCGCCGTACACGTCCTCGAGCAGCCCGGCGCCCAGCGAGGTGTCGTCGGACTCCTTGGTGAGATCGAGCAGCCCGCCAGAGCCGCTCTTGCCCGGGTCGGCGATGGTGGGGGAGTTGGTCACGCGCGTGACCGCGTTGGCGTCGGCATCCTCGGTGCCCTCGGCCTCGAAGATCGAGATGGAGGACGAGTCTTTTCCGCCGGGCGCGTCGAGCTTCATGCTGCTCCCGCTGCTGCCCAGGGCCAGCTCGCCGCTGTCGCCCGCGAGAGGGATGAGGTCGTCCTCCCCGCCCGCCAGCAGGTCCACCTGCTCCTTCTTGAACATCAGCTTGTCGCGGTCGCGGAACTCCTGGAGTTGCCCCCGGGCCGCGAGCTGCTTCACGTCGTCCGCGCTCTTGCCCAGCTTGGCGGCGGCTTCTTCCAACGAATAGAACATCTTCTCCATCGGGCTGACTCCACTGGCCAGGTGCTGCCTGGAACCCCCCAAGATAGCACAACTCGGCCCCCAAGTCGCGTTCGGGCTCCGATCGGTCCGTCGATCTCCACCTACCGTCCCGGGCCATGAGCAGACGCAAAGAACACGGCGAGTACTTCCTCGGCGACGATCCCGGGAAGATCGATCTCGACATGGTCCACGCGTTTCTCACCCGATCCTACTGGTCCGAGGGGATCAGCCGGGACCTGGTGGCCCGGGCGATCGGTGCGTCCTTGTGCTACGGCATCTACGGCCCGGCGCCGGCGGCGGGTCAGGTGGGCTTTGCGCGCGTCATCACAGATGTCGCGACGTTCGCGTACCTGTGCGATGTGTACGTGCTGGAGGCGCACCGCGGGAGGGGCCTGTCCAAGGCGCTTGTGGCCTTTGTGCTCGGCGATCCGAGGCTGCAGGGGCTCAGGCGGTTCATGCTCTTGACGCGGGACGCTCACGGCCTGTACGAGCGTTTCGGGTTCCGGCCCATGGCCGATCCCAGCCGCTGCATGGAGATCACCCGCCCGGGCATCTACCTCTCGCAACGGGAGGTCAGACCGGAAACACCTCCGCGATCAGGCGATCCGCCTGCTTGAGCCACTTGCTCATCTCCGCGGGCGTGACCGGGGCCGGTTCCGGGATGGGCGTGATGCCCAGCGTCTTGGCAAGGTCGGCGCGGATGGGCACGTTGCCCCCATCACCCTCGGCGAGCATCTGCTCGGCCTTCCCGGAGAGCAGGAAGTCCGCGAGCCTGCGGCCCTCGTTGGGGTGAGGGCAGCCCCGCACCATCGCGACGGTGTTCGGGATCACCACAGGGCCCACGCTCGGCAGGCCCTGGCGAGAGGCGCCGACCTTGTCCGGCGCTTCGAAGATCATCTCGATTGGCCAGCCGTTGCGCTTTGCGGCGAGCACGTCGTCGGTATCGGTGAGGCCGATCTCGATCTCGCCGTCGGAGAGCGCCCGGACGACGGCGGAGTTGCCGTCGTAGAGCCGCACGCCGTTGTCACGCAACCCGGTCAGAAAGGTCCGGGCCTCGTCCACGCCGTGCATGGCGACGATGGCCGCGACGTGGGTGCGCGTCGTGCCGAACTGCGGGCGTGCCATGCCGACCTTGCCGGACCACTGCGCGCGGGTGAGGTCCCGAAGCCTCGTGGGCGCGTTCTGCTTCGCGACGCGATTGGTGTTGTACGCCATGACGCGGGCGCGCTGAGCGAAGCCGTACCACGTGCGGTCGGTGGCGCGCAGGTGCGAGGGCCACTTGCCCCCCAGTTCGCTCTCGGAGCGGCTGGCGAACGGTTCGAGCACGCCGGCCTCGGCCAGGGCAGTGGTGCCGAGAGCCTCGTTGGACCACCAAACGTCGGCCTTCGGGGCGGTGCGCTCGGCCATCAGCCGCTCGACAAGCCCCGTGGTCTTGGTCGCCTCCGTATCCGTGACGACCGCGACGCGCAGTCCCGTGCTGCGCTCGAACTCCTCGATGAGGGGTCGGGCGATCGGCGCGTCCGCGCTGGTGTAGAGCACCACCTCGCCCGCGCCACGCCCGTCGTTGGCGGCGGAGGACTTTCCCAGGAAGAGCCATGCCGAGAGGGCGACGCAGACGGACGCGAACAGGAAGAGCCCGCCCGAGATGGTGGCACGGCGCGCCAGGGGCAGAGCTCGCCAGCGGTCATAGGACTCGCGCCACTTCCATTTGAGTTCGCTGATGGTGCTCACGCAGACAGCATAGTGGCAGGTCCCCCCCACGGTTGCCGTCCCCGAGGCCGAGGCGAGCCCACCGCTCAAGACAGGCGAAGGAAACGAGCCCCGGAGCGACGATCAGTGCCCGGCGGCGTAGAGCTGACCGACCTTCTCCCAGTTCACCACATTCCACCAGGCGCCGACATAGTCGGCGCGGCGGTTCTGGTAGTGCAGGTAGTAGGCGTGCTCCCAGACGTCAAGGCCCAGGATCGGAGTCCCGCCGCAGCCCGCAATCGCCTTGCCCATCAGGGGGTTGTCCTGGTTGGGCGTCGAGCAAATCTCCACCTTGCCGCCCGGTTGCACGCAGAGCCACGCCCACCCGGACCCAAAGCGGCCCATGGCGGCGGCGGCGAACTTCTCCTTGAAGGCATCGAAGGACCCGAACGCGGCGTTGATGGCGGTCGCGAGCGGTCCGGTCGGGACTCCGCCCCCGCCCTTGCCCGCCGGGGCCATGATGGTCCAGAACAGGGAGTGGTTCCAGTGCCCTCCCGCGTTGTTCCGCAGGGGGCCCCGCTTGTCCTCGGGCAGCTCGCCCAGCTTGAGACAGAGCTCCTCCGCCGTCCAGTTGGCGAAAGGTGTGCCATCGAGCGCCTTGTTGGCGTTGGTCACGTACGCGGCGTGGTGCTTGCCATGGTGAATGCCCATCGTGGCCGCATCGATGTGGGGCTCAAGAGCGTCCTGGGTGTACGGCAGCGTGGGGAGAGTCAGGGGCATGGATACCTCACAAAAATCGAACTTTGAATGTGAACCACGTGTTGAAAAGGCGCTTCTGGGCTTGGCACCCGGGCGGCCTTTTGGTACAGTGGGTCTACTCGTGGGAACGGGGTGACCGACCGGAGGTCAGCGTACCCGATAACCGAGGCGCGTTCAACGTTTGAGGCCAAAATGGGTCTCGGGCGAGCGGCGTGTGCGTCCCGATCGGCGGAGCCGATTGGTGTCTGGTAGGGATGCCAATCTGAGTGTCCCGAGCACGTGCAATCGTGGAACTTTCCTGAGTTTGCATCGTATCAAGAGCCCCGCGGCATCTGAGCGGAAGAGGGCTGGGCAGAGTTACGGCCCGATAACCTCATCGGGTATGAATGACGCAGGTAGTTCTACTTGAAGTTCAGAGGTTACGGGTCATATTTGGTATATGAAAGGTAGGTTTGCGACGGTTGGGAGGCCCAAGAGTATGGAGGCCCGTATCGGTCGGGTGGGGTGAATCTGTGGCCGACCCCCCGAAGGGCAGATCGGTGTATTGAGAAGCAAGAAAGGATCGGGACCCTTCAGGAGCAGTGAGCGAAGGGTCGCCCGGGTGGAGACAGGGCGGCCAGGGAACTGACAGGCCTTTCGTGCAGTTGCCAAGGCCGGCAAGGAAAAGGAACATGAGGCAGATTATGACGAAGCGAACCCTTAGCCCCCTCGATCAGGTCCGCCGGCGCAGCCGGGTGGGTCTGGGTGCTGAGGCTGTGGAGAAGCCGGCGCGGGCGTCCGCGCGGGCGGGTGTGCGCCGTCGCCTGAGCGCGGAGGACGAGAAGCTCCTCCAGCAGATCATGGCGCAGGAGCAGGACTTCATCCCGAGCCCGGCCTTCGAGGAAGAGGAGGCCTATCGGAAGATCTACGTCGACGCGCCGGACGTTCCGAAGCCGGACACGACGTGGTACCACCCGGTGATGGACGACCTTTCCAGCCGCGGCAACCGGACGGTCAAGAGCGCCCAGCAGGTGATTCTGACCGGTGCGCAGGAGAAGATCCTGTTCCACCAGTTCAACTTCGCCAGGTTCCAGATCAACAAGATCCAGCAGGACGTGTGGAAGACCGAGAGCCGCGTGCCCTCGCCCGACCATTCCGCGGAGATCCTGAAGTGGCACCGCCTGGCGGACCGCATCCGCGAGCAGATCGCGGAGACGAACCTTGCCCTGGTGCTGGCGATGGCGAAGCGCACCCGCATGAGCGAGGTGGACTTCGCCGACCTGGTGAGCGAGGGCAACATGGCCCTGCTCCGCGCCGTGGACAAGTTCGACGCGGGCCGCGGGTACAAGTTCAGCACGTACGCCTGCCGGGCGATCCTCAAGGCCTTCAGCCGCCAGGGCATGAAGCTGAGCAAGTACCGCCAGCGTTTCCCGACGGACTTTGACCCCAAGCTCGAGAAGTCCAACTTCCTCGAGGTGAAGCGGTCGACGTTCGAGAAGGACGCGGCGGAAGAGGTGAAGCGGATCGTCTTCGAAAACCGCGCGGACCTCTCCGACGTGGAGCGCACGGTCATCGAGCACCGCTTCGGCCTGGAGTCCGGCGAGCTCGACAAGCCCATGACGCTCGAGCAGGTCGGGCAGATCATCGGCGTCACCAAGGAGCGCGTGCGTCAGATCCAGAACAAGGCCATGGAGAAGATCCGCCTGCAGCTCGAGGCGCATTTCCTGGGCAACAAGGAAGCCCTGGAGCAGCAGGAGGCGATGGAGGCCAGCGAGCACGCCGCCGCGATGGGCGGCCGGCCGAGCCCCGACGTCGCCAAGTTCCTCGAAAGCCTGAGCCTCAACTGAGGCCGTCACCGCAACCGCGACCACAGGCCCGGTCACTCCGACCGGGCCTGCTTCATTTTGGGGGCACGGCGGCGGGGTGCAAAAACCAGTACGCCGTCCGATGGTGGGCGGACGGCGCACGGGAGGAGAGAGAGAAGAACGTGAGTCAGGTTCAGGGAGGGACCGGGTCTCGTCCGGCCCTCGCAAGGTGATACGCGGCTCCCCCTGGTTGGGTTCACTCGCCGCCGGTGTTTTTGCGGTGGGGGGTGCCGGCCAGGCGACCTTGGGGATCAATACCCAGCGCAGAACCTGCCACCGCCTGGCGCAGGCCCTCGTAGACCACAGCGGTCACCGCCGCGGCGAGGTTTAGCGACCGCTCCCCCGGCAGCATGGGGAGACACAGACGCCCCTGCGGGAAGCGTTCGTGGAGCGACGTCGGCAGCCCCGCGGATTCCTTGCCGAAGACCAGGGCATCGCCCGGGCGAAACCGGGCGTCAAAGACGGTGCGGGTGGCGTGGGTGGTGAGGAGCCACACGCCGGCCTCGCGGGGCCGGGCCCGGAGAAAATCATCGAACGAGTCGTGCTCGGTGAGCGCGAGGCGGGGCCAGTAGTCCAGGCCCGCCCTGCGGCAGGCTTTGTCGTCGGTGTCGAAGCCCAGGGGGCGGACGAGGTGCAGCGAGCAGCCCGTGGCGACGCACGTGCGACCGATGTTCCCCGTGTTCGCGGGGATCTCGGGCTCGATGAGGACGACGTCGAACATCGCCGGAGGGCTACTTGCCCTGGTGGGAGCGGATGTAGGCCTGCTCGGCGGCGCGGCGGGCCTTGACGCCCGGGTCGACCGTGAGCACGCGGTCCAGCGCCGCCTCGTAGCCGGACGAGCGCATCCAGCCCCACCAGCGCATCATGCCGTCGCTGCTGACGATGGCGACCCACGGGGCCGGCACGCCCTGTTGGAAGGACTGGTAGTAGGTCTTGGAGGTGGTGAAGAGCCCGCCCTGGAGATCGACGAGGATCGGGTGCCGCTGGGGGCGAGCACGCTGGAAGTCCTTGATCTTGACCTGGAGTTTCTCGGGGTCGAGCTCGATGGTGGGCTGGCCATAGCCCTGGTTCGCATCGCCCAAGGGCGAGAGGACGCCGACGACGACGACGTCGCGTCCCTTCTGGGTCTGGATGAGGTCAAAGGTGGCGATGTCCCTGTAGCTGGCGGGGATGTCGGGGTGCCAGAAGTACATGAGGACCACGCGGCCCTTGAGTTCCGGCTTGGCGGGAAGCCAGCCGGCGTCGGGGATGCTGGCCTTCTGGGGCTCCTGCTTCTCGCCCGGGCTGCTGGCCTGGAACCCATTCTGCGGGTCCTTGGGGAGCTCGGGCCAGGATTGGAGCTTGTAGAGGCTTTCCTCCGGGAGCTCGAAGGGCTGCTCGGGGAGCGAGGTGAGGTCCACGCCCGCGCGGAGGGCCTCGGCCCGCTTCAGGTCGATGTCCTTCTGGCGGGCGTCCGCGGCGATGCGATCATTGAGCCCCTTGGCGTCGTCCAGCGACTCGGCGCAGACGCGCTCGACCGCCGCCTCGACGGACTCTGTCGCGATGTCGGCGTAGCGGAGCTGGCCCGCGCGATCAATCACGTAAAAATCGGGGTCGTTGTCGGACTTCATCGCGCCGCGGAACGCGCCCGTGGCGTCGTGCGCGAGCAGGAGGTTTCCCGAAGCGGGCGCGGGCTTGCTGGCCGCCGCCCACTCGTCCTTGCCGTGGGCGCAGACGACGATGAGCCCCTGGGCGCTCTTGGCCTCCGCGAGCTTCTGTGCAAGTGCAAAGGCCCGCTTCGAAACGGGGATGTAGTCGGTCCAGGTGAGGACCAGCACGGGCTTGCCGGCGGCGGCGGAGGCGGAAAGAGCCGCGCCGTTCTTCCAGTCGGAGAGGGAGGCCCATGCCCCGGCGTCAAATGGCTTGAGCTCGCGGGCGTTGAGGTCGGCGCGCCGGGCACCCTCACCCTCCCGGACCACGCCGTCACCGGGCTCCACACCCATCGCGAGGCCGGCAAGGGACGCGCACACAGCGGCTGCGAGCAGACGGTTTCGCATGACACACTCCAGGGGACGTCGGGCGGGAGAACAGGCCCGCCATCATAGTGAGACGCCCCGGGGCGTGTTCGGTTCGCGCGGTCCCGTTACCGGGGTGTGACCAGGTGGGCCAGCGCCACTCCCAGGGCCACCGCGACGTTGAGGGAATCGGCCCCAGGGGCCATGGGGATCCGGGCACACAGGTCCGAGGCCCCGAGGGCGGCGTCGGTCAGCCCGGGCCCCTCGGACCCCACGAGCAGCGCCGGCCGGGCGAAATGGGCCGGGTCCAGGCTCTGCAGCGGAACTGCCGAGGGCGTGAGGCCCAGGGCGATGGTCTGGAACCCCAGGCCCTTCAGCGCCGCGATCCCACCCGGCCAGGGCCGGAGTGTGGCGAAGGGGATGCGGAGCGCGTGGCCCATGGAGACGCGGATGGCCTTGCGGTAGAGCGGGTCGCAGCAGCGGGGGCTCAGCAGGACGCCGCACCCCTGGCCCCCGAGGGCGGACAGGTTGCGGAAGACCGCCCCCACGTTGTCCGGATTGCAGAGGTCCTCGCAGACGACCAGGGCCCGGCAGGTCGCGGCGAGGGCGAGCGGCTCCGGATTCGGGAGGCGCCCGCCGCAGGCGAGCACGCCCCGGTGGAACGGGAACCCGACGATGCCCCTGATGACCTCGGGTGTGGCGACGAAGAGGGGGCAGGAGAGGGGAAACGAACCGGCGAGGTCGGCGAGGTGGTCGAGCCTGTCCGGGGAGACGAGCACGGAGCGGACCGGGAACCGCGAGCCGATGAGGTGGCGGACGACGGGCTCTCCCTCGGCGATGAACGCCGGCTGCAGGCCCAGCCGCTCGCGGTCGCGGAGCACCGCGTCGGTGAGGTTTGCGTAGTCCGCGAGGCGCGGGTCGGCGGGGTCGTCGATCGTGATCACCTCGCGTGCGGGCATCGGTCGATGCTATCGTGCCACTCGACATGGAAGGAATACGGTCGGAACAAGGAGGTTCGCGGTGCACCTGGAAGCGTGGCAGGCGGTGGTCCTGGGGCTGGTGGAGGGGATCACCGAGTACCTGCCCGTCAGCTCGACGGGGCACCTGATCCTGGCGTCGGGGCTCATGGGTCTCGGCGAGACGCCCGAGTCCAAGCGTGCGATCGACGCCTTCAACATCATCGTGCAGGGAGGCGCGATTCTCGCGGTCCTGGGGCTCTACTGGCCCAGCGTGAAGCGGATGCTCATGGGGCTGTTGGGCAAGGACCCACAGGGGATGGGCCTGTTCATCAACCTCTGCGCCGCGTTCGTTCCCGCGGCGGTGCTCGGAAAGCTGCTGGACGATTGGATCGAGGCGAGGCTGTTCCATCCAGGCCCGGTGCTGGCGGCGGTGCTGTTGGGCGGGGTGTACATGCTTGTCATGCAGCTCTGGGGCAGCGGCAGGCTGAGCACGCCGCGCGTGGCGATCCGTGAGAAGTCGATCTACGACGTGACGCCTCTGGAGGCGTTCTCGATCGGCCTTCTGCAGTGCGTCGCGATGTGGCCCGGCACGAGCCGGAGCATGATGACCATCACGGGCGGGATGCTGGTGGGGCTGAGGCCAAGGCAGGCGGCGGAGTTCAGCTTTCTTCTCGGGCTGCCGACGCTCACGGCGGCGACCGGGTACAAGCTCCTCAAGAACCTCGCGCACGCCCGCGCGAGCGGGACGGAAAATCTCTTCGAGCAGCTCGGCGCGTTCCCCTGCCTCATCGGGATCGTGGTGGCGGCGGTCTCGGCGGCGGTCGCGGTGAAGTGGCTCGTCGGGTTCCTCACGCGGCACGGGCTTGGCGCCTTTGGCTGGTATCGCATCGGGCTGTTCGTGGTGCTGGTCGTAGCGGTCAGGGCGGGGTGGGTCAGCATCGAGCCCGACGCGCCGGCGGTCCCCGAGCAAACTGACCGGACCGTTCCGCCGATCATGTGGGACCAGCCCCCAGGCTCACGCTGATGGCCCGGTAACCGAATGCCGACCTCGTACCCAAAGTCGAAGATCCGCGCCGTGCTGCTCGAGGGTGTGCATCCGTCCGCGGCGGCGGCGCTGCGTGCCGAGGGCTATTCGGTGGAAGCCCTGAGCGGCGCGCCGGAGCCCGCGGCTCTTTCCGGGCTGCTGAAGGAAGCGCACCTGGTGGGCATCCGGTCAAAGACGGAGCTGACGGGCGACCTTCTGGCTCTGGCGCCGAGGCTGCTCGCGGTTGGGTGTTTCTGCATCGGCACCAACCAGGTGGACCTGGGAGCCGCGAGGAGGCGGGGCATTCCGGTCTTCAACTCACCCTTCAGCAACACGCGCAGCGTCGCGGAACTCACGATCGCGGAGGTGATCTCGCTGCACCGGAGGCTGGCGGACAAGTCGGCGCAGATGCACCGGGGCGTGTGGGACAAGTCCGCCGCGGGCGCGCACGAGGTGAGGGGGCGCACGCTTGGGATCGTGGGCTACGGGCACATCGGGTCTCAGGTGAGCGTGCTCGCGGAGGCCATGGGGATGCGGGTGGTGTTCCACGACGTGGTTCCGAAGATGGCGCTGGGCAACGCCCGCGCCTGCAAGACGCTCGCGGACCTGCTGAAGGAGTCGGACGTCGTGACCCTGCACGTGCCGGCGACGCGGGAGACGCGCGGGCTGATGGGCGCGGCCCAGGTCAAGCGGATGAAGCCGGGTGCGTATCTCATCAACAACGCCCGGGGGAGCGTGGTGGACGTGAGGGCGCTGGCCGAGGCGATCCGGTCCGGGCACCTCGCCGGCGCGGCGCTGGACGTCTTTCCGGACGAGCCCGCGGGGCAGAGCGAGGCGTTCGTGACCCCCTTGCAGGGCTTGGCGAACGTGATCCTGACGCCGCACGTGGGCGGGAGCACCGCGGAGGCCCAGGCCGCCATCGCGGCTGACGTGAGCGAGAAGCTGCTTCGCTTCGTGAACGTCGGGAGCACCACGGGCGCCGTCAACGTGCCGGAGGTCGAGCTCCCCGAGCAGTCGCAGCCCGCGTCGGGGCCCGGGAAGCGCCCGCACCGGGTGCTGCACTTCCACCGGAACGTGCCGGGCGTGCTGAGCACCATGCACTCGCTCATCGCGGGGCTTGGCGCGAACATCTCGGCGGAGTACCTGCGCACCAGCGAGGACGTGGGCTATGTCGTGCTCGACGTTGACCCGACCGACGGGGCCAAGGTGCTGCGGGCGCTGCGGAGCGTGCCGGAGACGATCCGCGTCAGGCTGCTCTGGTGAACGCTAGCGGCCCGGGATGAGCTTTTCGGCGGTGATCGTGCGGCCCGTGACCGCGTCGGCGAGGTCGATGCGCAGCGAGATCGAGCCGCCCGAGGGCGTGTAGCCGGGTGGCGCTGGTATCAGCACCTCGTAGTAGGTCCCTGTGATGCCGCTGCGGTACGCGTCGCGCAGCTCCTTGGGGGAGAGGCGGGCGGTCCGGACCGGCGCCGCCTCCGAGTTGCCCGAGGCCGGGAGGAAGGCGGCGGAGAAGGTGGCGGAGCCCACGACCTGCGTAAAGCGGTCCTTGCCATCGCGGGGTTCGAACATGAAGGCGAGGGTCTTGCCCGAGTCCACGGCCCGGAGTCCGCTGAGCGAGCTGATGGAGATAGAGGTGCACAAGGGGAGCGCCTCGAGGGATTCCGGGGCGAGGGGGTCAGGGGGGTAGGCGATAAGGCCCGCCGCCTTCACGCGGAGTTCCTCGCGCTCACGCTCCAGGGACTCGATACGGGAGTGGAGGTCGAGCACCTCGCGGCGGAGGCGGTCGTTTTCCGACGACGCGGAGCGGGAGCCGCCGACGGAGCAGGCTGCCAGGGGAAGCAGCGCGAGAGTGACAAGCAGGGTCTTCATGGGAATGGACAAGAGCCTAGGGGCGACCGACGGGCAGGGTGTGGCCGGCCCCAAACTCATATACTGAGGCCATGCTCGATGCCCGCCGCCTGTGCCCGTTGCTGACCGCCCCCGCCCTTATGCTGGCCGGCGTTGTGCTGGGGGGTTGCTCAGGCAACCCGCTGGGCCTGAAGCCCGGTGCGACGTCTGTGCTGGACTCTGTCGCGGCGATGCCCAGCCCCGCGGAAGCGGTGGACATGGCGCTGGACAAGTACGACGCTGGGCGCAGGTATAGAGGCGCGCAGTTACTGTCGAACGCGGCGTTCGCGGGCGAGCCCCTGTACGTGGAGCTTTTCGAGAGCCTGCTGACGGACAAGGACCCCGGGGTGCGTGCAGCGGCGGCGCGGGCGCTGGGCCTGCACGGGCGGACGGACCACGTGCCGCGGCTTGCGGCGATGCTGGGCGACAGCGACACGGGCGTGCGGACCGAGGCGGCGCGGGCGCTCCAAAGGCTGCACAACCCGGTCGCTGTGCAGCCCCTGATCGCGGCGATCGATCCGGCGAAGGAGGCCGAGCCGGCGGTGAGGCTAGAGGCGGCGCGGGCGCTGGGCCAGTATCCCGAGCCTCTGGTCGTGGAAAAGCTGATCGCCTCGCTCGCGGACGAGAGCCTCGCGGTGAACGCCTCGACCGTCTCGAGCCTGAGAACGCTCACGGGCCAGGACTTTGGGTATGAACGCTCCGCCTGGCAGGCGTGGTACGGCAAGAGCGAGAGACCGTTCGACGCTGGCTCCGTGTACGTGTACGAGGGGTACAACCGCAAGCGGAAGTGGTGGGAGTACATCCCGCTGATTCCCCCGCCCCCCCATGAACCCTCGGCGGTGCCGTTGGGCCTGGACCCGACGAGGTACGTCCCCTCAACGGGTGTGGGTGCCGGCGGAAGCCGGTAAATCGGGGTCCGGAATAACCCGATAGGGGAGGTGTGGGAACCGCACAGCCAGTGATGTCGCCTCGCGCCGTCGCCGCCCTGCGGGCGGTGATGTACGACGGGCGGACGGTCGTCACGCAGTCTCGGCCCGAGCCGGCGCCGAGTGCGGGCGAGGTCGTCGTGAGGCCGGTGCGCGTGGGCGTGACGCCGGCGGACCTGCAGGTCGCGGAGCTGTGCCTGAAGTTCCGGGGCGTGCTGGGCCACGAGTTTGTGGGCGTGGTGGAGCGGGCGTCGGACGGCGCGGGCGCGCCTTGGGTGGGCAAGCGGGTCGTCGGTTCTCCCGTGGTGTCGTGCGGCGGGTGCGAGCGGTGCCGGGCGGGGCTCTCGGCGCACTGCGCGGACCGCCGCGTGATGGGGCTGCACGACCGCGACGGGTGCTGGGCGGAGCGGTTCTCCATTCCGGCGGCCAACCTCGTGGAGGTTCCCAAGTCGCTGGGCGACGACGCGGCGCTGCTGTCGGGCGTTGCGGGCATGGCGCTGCACGCGGCGCGGGCGACGCGCATCGAGGGCAAGACCTACGTCTCGATCATCGGCGACAACGCGCTGGCGCTGATCGCGGTGCAGGTGTTCGCGAAGCTGAACGCGTCCGTGCGTGTGCTGGGTTTCGAGCCCGCGAGGTTCTCGATCTGCGACCGCTGGCGGCTGAAGCATCGTCACGCGGACGAGGTGGGCCGGAGGCAGGATCAGGACGTGGTCTTCGAGTGCTCCGGCACCACGCGCGGGGTGGAGTTGGCGACGAGGCTCGTCCGGCCCCGAGGCCGCGTGCTCGTCGCGTCGCTCTCGCCCGGCGTGCCGAGGCAGGCGCTGCCCGATACCGCGCCGCTGCTGGACGCGGTGGCGATCTCGGCGGGAGAAGTCGAGGTCGCGGGTGTCGGGCGAGGGTCGGTGCGGGACGGACTTGACGCGCTGGCACGCGGGCAGATCGACACCTCGGGGCTTGTGACCCGCCGGGGCGTCATGTTCGATCCCGCGGGGGCGTTCGAACTCGCGAGAGAGCCCGGTTGCGTGAGGCTCTCGGTTGAGGAGCCCAGGCGCTAGTGCGGCGGAACCGGCGCGGGCTGGTTCCGAAGAACGCGTGGGAGGCTGCCATGCGATACCTGCTCGCCATTCTTCTTCCGCCGCTCGCGGTGCTGTCGTGCGGCAAGCCGCTGCAGGCGGTGCTGAACCTGGTGCTGACGCTCTGTCTCTGGGTGCCGGGCGTGCTGCACGCGGTGCTCGTGGTACACCAGCACCATCAGGAAGCGCAGACCCGCCGGCTGGAGCGGGCCATCCGGGGCGTGTGCTGAGGGCTCCGGATGATTCCGTCTGGCGGAATTCACCGAGCGCGTGATCCCGTGCGTGCAACACGGGTATCGTGTGACGATGCCCTCTCGCGGCGAGCAAGCGGACAGCGACCCGAGGCCCGATACGGGCCTGGGCGCCAGCCTCGCGCGCGCGGACCGGGCGGCGTTTGACCACCTGCACGCCCGGCTCGCGGGCGCGGTGCGATCGCTCTACACGCGTCGGGGCCTGTCCCTCGGCGTGGCGGAGGAGTTGAGCCAACAGGCGTGGGCCGCCCTGTGGGAAGCGTTGACCGCGGGGAGGTACGAGCCTCAGCGAAGTTCGCCCGCGACATACCTCTACGCCATAGCGCACCGCATCTGGCTCAGGTACTTGCGGGACCGGGCCAACTCTTCGGCGCCGGAGCCTGCCGGGGAGCCGCTCTCGGCGGATGCAGAGCCGGCGGAGGCGTCGGACCTGGCCGCGGCCCTCCACGCCGTCCGTTCGGCCCTCGAACAGCCGGGAGGGCTTTCTGAGACGGACCGCACAGTGCTCAGGCTCAGCGCCGAGGGGGTCAGCGACCGGGAGCTCGGGAAGCGTCTTGGGGTTGCGGCGAGCAGTGCCCACGAGGCACGTCGGGGGGCCTTTGAACGCCTCAGAAGGGTGCTGGCAAGGCAGGGGATCGTGTCCGATTCTGCCGAGCGCCCGGGGGGCGGGCGGCAATAGTCGGAAGGAGTGCACGCGATGCGCGACGAACAGCTCCTCAACTTGGTGCGGATGGCGGATGAGGCCCGCGCATGGGACGACCAGCTCGCTCACGCGGCGGAGACGCCCCGGAACTTGCCCCGCGCCCAGGGGCTTGGCACACTGCTCGGCCTCGCGGCCTGCGTGGCTCTCGCGGCGTGTCTGACGCTCGTCGTATGGCTGGCACCCGCACCGGCCCCGATTCCCGGTCCTGTGCCCGGTCCCCGCGCCTCCACCCACGGGGTTCCGACGCCGGGCCCGACCGGGGCGGATTCCTCGATGGTCCTCGCGCTCTTCCAGGATCCCGAGGGTCAGTGCGAGTGCTTTGTGTGGCGGGAGGCGTCTTTCGGCGAACGCAACATGAGCGACGTGAGACCATCGGAACTGCTCGCAGCGGCTCTCAAGGACTCCTGCGCGCCTCAGCGGCAGGGCACGGTCTTCGTCGTTGGGCTGCAGGGCCCGCGCGAGCAACTACCTCCGACGCGAGAAGCGGCCCGGGCGCTCGCCTCGTGCATGGCGGGCGGCACCGAGACCTGCGGCGAGGAAGCAAGCTGCTATGGCGCGGGTGCCGTGGGCTGTGTGCCCACGGGTGTGCGCGTCGTCGCAGAGGCCATCCGGCATTGAATCGTCGGCCCGCGGGGCCACCCACTACGATGGAACATGGCTCATCCCGCGGGGGACTCACCCGCCCGGACTCTGGCTTCGGAGATCGTCTCGTGCCTGCGAGGCCGCGGGCACGTGGCGTATTTCGCGGGCGGATGCGTGCGTGACGAGTTGCTCGGGCTCCCGCCAAGCGACTACGACGTAGCGACGGACGCCACGCCCGACCGTGTGCGGGGGCTCTTTCCCCGGTCCAGCGAAGTCGGGAAGTGCTTTGGCGTGGTGATCGTGCAGGGGAGAGGCGAGGTGGTGGAGGTGGCGACGTTCCGCAGCGACGGGACGTACACCGACAGCCGCCGGCCGGACTCGGTGACCTTCAGCACGCCTCAGGAGGACGCGAGGCGCCGTGACTTCACGGTGAACGCGCTGTTCCTCGATCCGTTCGGGGATGTGGCCTCGAATCCCGGGGACCTTCCCCGAAGGCCCCTGAGCGGGTGCGTGATCGACCTGGTGGGCGGCGTCGCGGACCTGCGGGCGGGGGTGCTGCGTGCGGTGGGCGACGCGGCCCAGCGGCTCGCGGAGGATCACCTGCGCGCACTTCGGGCTGTGAGGCTGGCGTCAAAGCTCGGGTTTCAGATCGAAGCGCAGACAGCGCTGGCTATCTCGAGAGACGCCGCCGCGCTGCGCGGGGTCAGCCGCGAACGCATCGGGGAAGAAGTGCACCGGATGATGACGCACCCGTCGCGGGCGGCGTGTGCCAAGAGTCTGGCGGCGCTTGGGTTGCTCGCTCCGGTGCTGGGGCTTGACCAGCGGGCGGCGGTGAGCTGGGATCACCTCGCCAGCCTCCCGGGGGAGGCCCCCTACCCCGCGACCTTGGCGGCGTGGGGCTTGGACCTGGGCCTGCCCGACGGGGAGGCGGAGTGGCCGGGGGCTTGGCGGCGGTCTTTGTGCCTCAGCAACCACGACCGGGACGGCTTGGGAGCAGTCCTGAAGGGAGCGGGGACGATCCGCGGGGCGTGGCCCGGGTTATCGGTCGCGGGCAGGAAGCGGCTAGCCGCGGGACCCTGGTTCGAGTGGGCGAGGTTGCTGATCGGCGTGCGCACGCCTGAACTCTCGGCGGGTGTCGCGAACGACCGTGACAGGCTCGCGGCGACGCCAAGCGGCCTCGCCCCGGTGCCACTCCTTGGAGGGGACGACCTCGTCGCGGCCGGCTGGCAGCCTGGGCCCCGGTTCAAGGATGTGCTCGACCGGGTGTACGACGCCCAGCTGGAGGAAAAAATCCGAACGAGGGCGGAGGCGTTGGAACTGGCGGCGGGGTTGGGGGTCAAAGGCTGAGACGCCCGGGCAGGCCCGGATGCCGTATCCTTTGGCCCGGTCCGGGTGGGAATGCCTCCGGGCCGGGGTTCTCGAAGGCGGAGCCGCCTTGGGGGCGAACGAAGTTGCTTGGAAGCCGGGCCTGCTCAGGTCGGGCCGATCGGAAGGCGCGGTCTATGGGCCTCTGGCCCGGTTCGAAGGAGTGACACGATGACGCGACGCAACTCTCCTGTGCTCGGGCTGCTGAGCGGTCTGCTTGCCGGCGCGATGGTCCCGCTGATGCTGATGCCCGCGCCCGCAGCGGCTCAGAACTCCACGGCGGCGAGCAAGAAGGGCACGGACGTGCTGATCCTCCGCAAGGGGACGGTGCTCACGGGGACGATCGAGTCTGAGACAGCGACGGCGGTCAAGTTCACCTCGGACTACAACGGGCTGCCCTTCACCACCGAGTACCCCAAGACGGACATCCTGGAGATCAAGCGGGGGGCCGCGGCTCCTGCGGGCGGCGCGGCCCCGGAGCAGGCGACCCCCGCCCCGGCCAGCCTGAACGTGAAGGTCGCCGAGGACCCGCCCGTGGAGGCCGCGAGCGACAAGACGCGCTACGCGTACGTGACGCTGACGGGCGTCTTCGGGCAGGGGATCTCGCAGTCCCCGATCCGCAAGGCGATGAAGGACGCGGTCTCTCAGCGGGCGCAGGTGATCGTGTTCGAGCTCGAGAACACCTGGGAGCAGCGTGGCGGCAGTGAGACCAAGGAGGAGAAGCGCGACATCGAGGCCAGGTTCGATGAGTTCCACCGCGCCGAGGAGATCCTCGACGTGATCGGCAAGGAACTGCCCGACATGGCGACCGACGCCGGCATGGAGCCGCCTCGGGTGGTCTTCTGGGTTCGTCGGGCGATGGGCGGCGCCGCGTTCTTCCCGCTGATGAGCAAGGAGGTCTACTTCCACCCCGAGGGCCGCGTGGGCGGCATCGGCAACCTCGCGACGATGCTCAAGGGCCACGAACGCGTGGTGGAGAAGCAGATCTCGCTGCGGCTGAAGCGGGCCGTGGGCTGGGCCCACCTCAGCGGCTACCCCTACGCGGAGGACCTGGTCCGCGCGATGACGCAGGACTGGTACGTCTGCTCGGTCAAGTTCGAGAACGGTCGCCCGGTGCTCTTCGAGGGCCTGCCCACCAACCCGGGCGAGGAGCTGCTCACCGACGACGCGAAGGAAGGCAACCGCGACACCATCGACCAGATCGCGAGGCACACCGGCAACGACGTGCTGATCCTCAACGAGCGGAACGCCAAGCTCATCGGCTTCAGCAAGGGAACCGTCGAGACCAAGAGCGAGCTGCTCGCGGCCCTGAGGCTCGATCGCGCGGGCGTGGACGTGGGCACGCGGTCCGAGCGTGACATGACCGACTGGCGCACGGGACTTGACCGCACCATGGCCCGCGTGCAGGAGCTCTGGCGCGAGTACGCCGAGGTCCGCGTCGAGGGCGACTGGGAGGCCCGGCGCCGGGCCCGCAGCACCCAGATCCAGAAGCTCGAGGCGCTCAAGGCCATCTTCCGCCAGTGGGGCGAGGGGCTGGACCCCTACCAGCTCGCGCCCCTGGGCATTCCGATCGGCGGCGACGGCACGCCCGACCTCGCGATCATCGACAACTGGATCGAGAAGATCCGCATGCAGCAGCAGCTCGACCGCCGCTAATCAAACCGGAGACCGACCACATGAACAAGATCATCCGCAGCCTCCGTGCGATGGCCATGGCGCTCGCCGCGATTACCGCGGTCTGCGTCACGACCCCCAGCGCCCTCGCCGACAAGGTCACCCTCAAGGACGGCCGGGTCTTCGAGGGACAGATCGTCCGCGAGGAGTTTGGGTACGTCTGGATCAAGACCACGGTCGCGGGCGTACCCCGCGAGGAGATGTTCTCGGTCGATCGCGACGTCGCCTCGCTCGAGCGTGACAGCGCGACGCCCGCTCCCGCGGCGGCGGCGGCCACCCCCGCCGACCCTGAGGACGCCGAAGAGACTCTTCTCCCCAAGAAGCCGGGAGAGGTGCGGGGCGTGGTGCTCACGCTCGGCGACCGTGCGAACAACATGGTCGGCGTGTACATGGTCGCCAACGTGCTCGAGGAAGTGATCCCGTTGCTCGAGAAGGAGATCGGCACCGATCACACGGGCGTGGTCGTGATGCGGATCACCTCCGGCGGCGGCTACGGCATGGAGGTCCAGAAGATCTCCGACGCCGTGCACAACGAGTTCAAGAAGCGCTGGCGCACCGTCGCGTGGATCGAGACCGCCATCTCCGCCGCCGCCATGAGCGCCCACTGCTTCGAGGAAATCTACTTCACAACCAACGGCAACTACGGCGCCTGCACGGGGTTCTACGGCTCGCTGGATCGCCCGGTGGAGGGCCTTGAGCTCGAGGAATCTCTCGCCCAGATGGAGCGCATCTCGTCACGGGGAGGGTACGACACCCTCATCATGCGGGCGATGCAGATCCAGCAGCCCCTTTCCGCGACCGTGCTCCCCACGGGCGAGGTCAAGTGGTATGGCGACGCGACCAGCGGCGAGATCGTCGTCAACCGGGCCGGCGAAATCCTGACGTTCGATCACGTGCTCGCGGACAAGGTGAAGTTCTCCCGCGGCACCGCCGACACGCTCGAAGAACTGACCACGCTGCTGGGCTACAAGGAGATCAACTGGGTCGGCAAGAAGGTCCCCGGCGTCGCGTGGCCCATCAGCCGCGCCGAGAAGCGCCAGATGGACTTCCGCAAGCAGGTCAAGAGCGACGAGGACAACCTCAACAGCTGGTACAACCTCTACCAGACCAACCTGGGCGTGGCCCAGGGGATGCCCCCGGCCCAGCGCGGCCCGTGGCTCGGCAAGGCCCGCAGCTTCCTCGACAAGATCAAGAACATGATCCGCAACAACCCGGCCTTTGCCCGCAACCTCTTCGGGGGCCGCAAGGAGTTCCAGGAGTGGCTGAAGGAGCAGGAGCGCATCATCGCCGAACTGGCGAAGAAGTGAGCCTCCGACACTGAGCGTGCATCAGGCCCGGGCCTCTGGTCCGGGCCTTTTTCTTTCCGGAGCCGGCGGGTTCAGGCGTGCGTGAGGCGCCGCCAGAGCAGCCCGCACTCCGCGGCGAGCCACGCCGCCAGCGCCGGCATGAGCCACGTGGCGAGCCCGTCGATGCGGTCGGTGAGGCGGGTGAGCATGGTCTCCGCGTTGCCCTTCCAGATGGCCTTGGCGATGCCCAGGAGCGGGTGGGGGCGTGTGAGAGCGCGGGACGAGGCCGAGAGGAGCCTCACGCCCGCCGGCCCCTTGCGTGAGGCCTTCACGAGCGCCGCCTCCGTGCGCAGGCCCGCCTCGCCGGAGTCCGCCGCGGCCCGGGCGACACGCATGGCCTCGGGCCCTCCCACGTGCAGCGCCAGGCCGGAGTCCGGATTCCGCTTCACGAACGAGGCCAGGGCCCCGAGGTCTTCGGTGCTCTCGGCGTACCGAAGAGCTCGCATCGCCGTGCCGGGGGAGGTGCCGGCGGCGGTCGAGGCGAGGGCGCGGAACGCGTCGTCGAGTTCGCCCGTCGCTCGGCCCCGGATGAGCGAGAGCAGCCTCTTGCCCAGGGACTCGGTCAGGTGCCCGCCCCGCTTGGCGGCCTTCAGGATCGACGGGGCCCAGTCGATCTCCGGGGCAAGCGTGGTCACAATGCCGACGACGCTGAGCGCGAGGATCACCTCGTCGCTCTCTCCGTCGATGAGCTGTCGCCCGCCCTGGATCAGCAGGTCCCGCACGTCGCCCACGATGAAGAAGTCGGCGGCGACCGCTCCGACCACGCGCTCCAGCGACTTGCCCGAGCCCGTGAGGGCGCCCACGCCCACGTCCCTCGCGCGTCGCAGCCAGCTCTCCTGCTCGTCGAGCGTGAGGGCCCGCTCGGCCTCCAGCGCGGCGCGGGCCTCGCCCTGCGCGGAGCGCAAGCCCGCGTCCGCGATCATGACGGCCTCCCCGTAGCGGCCCTCCAGGCGGAGAGCGCGGACCTCTGACGCGAACTCAAAGTCCGGGAGCGAGGCCATCTGCAGGCGGGCGAGCCGAGCGCCGGAGTCCGCGACGAGCACCCACAGCGCGAACGAGGCGAGCGCGATGCGGAGGAGGTTCCACCGGCACCGCCAGGGGAGCAGGACCGTGCCAAGCACGGAGCGACGGGGCCTGGCAGGTGCCGGTGTGCTCATGGCGCATCCCCCGCCGGCTCTTCGAAGATGACACGCACGGGCGTGGCGTCGCCCGTGATGGTTCGAACAAGCTTCTCCACCTGCTCCCTCGTTACGTCTTCGACCTTGGCCGCGTCTGCGGGCAGCAGGACAAGTTCCCTGGCCGCGGGGCCCGCGTCCCGGCGGGCCAGTCCCAGGTAGTACTCCCCCGCGCGGGAGCGGAGGCGCAGGCCGCCCGCTTCCACCTCGGCCTTTTCCTGTTCGGAAAAGACCTCGGTTGCGATGCGGGTGGGGCGTGGCACGCGGACGACGTAGCCCGCGGAGGGCCCTCCCCGCGGGCCGGTGCCGAGCAGCGACGAGTGCGAGATGCTTGTGACGGACATCGAGGAGAGGTCTGTGCCGAAGGAGATGCGGACCGGCACAGTGACCTTCGCGGAGACGTCGCCCCGCCAACTGAAGTCCGACTTTTCAACCGTGACGGTCGTGTCGATCTCGACGGTGATGAGCCTGAGCGAGCGCAGCGCGGAGGCGACCTCCGCCACGGGGCGCTGGGCCTGACGGTTGAGGTCGAGCGCTCGGAGCGTGTCGAGCGCGCGGCGCTCCTCGCGGCGCATCAGGGCGAACGACGCCCCGAAGACGGCGCCGGCGATGAGCAGCAGCCCGAACCAGAATCTCCCGCCCGCCGGGGGCACGCGTGAATCTATCGGCCAACGCACGCGCCGGGGGCGAGGGGAGGCCGGCCATACCGGGGCGGCGCTAGGTACGTCTACAGTCGGCCATGCGCCCCGCGGTGTTCCTGGATCGCGATGACACGCTGATCGAGTGCCGGCGCCTCCCCGCGCCCGCCTCGCCCGCGAAGGCCGGGGACCTCACAGACCCCGCCCTCGTTCGGCTGCTGCCCGGGGTGGCGGAGGGGCTCGCGTCGCTCGCGCGGGTGGGGTTCGCGCTGGTGGTCGTCTCAAACCAGGGCGTGGTGGCGCGGGGCGGGGCGACCTGCGAGCGCGTCGAAGAGATCAACAGGGGCGTGGATGAAGCCATCGTGCGGGCGGGCGGGCCTCGGGTTGACGGGTTCTATTTCTGCCCGTATCACCCTTTGGGGAGCGTGGCCGAGTTCAGCCGCGACCATGAATGGCGAAAGCCGGCGCCGGGAATGATCCTGGCGGCGGCGTCGGAGTTGGGCCTGGACCTCGCGCGGTCGTGGCTGATCGGCGACGCGGAGCGGGACATTCAGGCCGGGATCGCCGCGGGGTTGTCGGCGTCTCGATGCCTGCTGATCGGCGAGGACCAGAAGCTGCCCGACCTGCAGGCGGCGGCGGAGGTTGTCGTGGCGGAGGCTTCGGGCCTGAGGGTCCTGCGCGGGGCGGAAGTTTCGGCGGTGGACCTGAGGCCGCTCGAAGACGGTGCCCTGGATGACGCTCGGACGCGCGAGACTGTGCTCGCGTCGGCGCGATCGATCGCGGAGCAGCACGGGGTGCCGCTGGTGGAGCTTGGCGTCGCCTCGGGGGCGCTGAGGCTGGGCGTGAGGGCCGATCGGCTGGTGGCGCTGGCCTTCGCGGCGGAGGTGCGGCGGGCGACAAACGCGTGGCACCGGGCGCGGAAGGGTTCGGCGCTGTGGCCCGGCGACTTTGGGCCGGGTTGAGACGCTATCTTTGAGCCCGGTGCCGGAACCACGAGCGACGCCCCTGCGATTGCTGGTCGTGCTGCCCAGTTGGGTCGGCGACGCCGCGATGGCGACGCCCACGCTGCGGGCCATCCGCAGGGCGATGCCCGGGGTGTTCATCGGCGGGCTGTGCAGGCCGGGAATAGACGAGCTGCTCGCGGGGGCGGACGTGCTGGATGAGTTCCACGTTGCGCGGGCGGTGGGGGTCATGGGCCCGAAGTTTGCGGCGGGGAAGGTGAGGCCCAGACGGTACGAGGCGGCGCTGCTGCTCACAAACTCGTTCTCCACGGCCCTCACGGTTCGGATCGCGGGCATCCCCAGGCGGATCGGTTATGACCGTGATGCGCGGGGGCTGCTTCTGACCGACCGCCTGCAGCCGCCCAGGCGCAGCGATGGCGAGTGGGCGACAGTGCCCGCGGTGGACTACTACTGGGCTTTGGCGGCGAAGTTCCTTCTGCCTGCGGGCACCGCGCGTGGGCCGCTGGAGCTGGGCGTGACGCCCGAGCAGGCGGGGCGTGGCGCGGACATTCTGGCCAAGGGCGGGGTCACAGGCGGCTACGCGCTGCTCAACCCGGGCGGGAACAACCCGGCGAAGCGCTGGCCCCCGGATCGGTTCGCGGCGGTGGCGGACTGGCTGGCGAGCGAGCGGGGGCTTGGTACGGTCGTCAACGGGTCTCCCGGTGAGGCGGGCCTGGCGCGAGAGGTTGCGGCGGCCTGCCGCGTGGCCAAGCCCGTGCTGCTGCCGGAACTTGGGATCACGGTGGGGGCTCTGAAGGCCGTGGTGCGCGGGGCGACGCTGATGGTGACCAACGACACGGGGCCGCGGCACATCGCGGCGGCGTTTGGGGTGCCGCTGGTGAGCCTGTTCGGACCCACGGATCATCGCTGGACGATTATCCCGACCCGGTCGGGCGGGCCGGAGGAGGTAGTGCTCGCGGACCCCACGCTGCCAGAGCATGAAGTCGCGAACGGCCACCCGGAGCGTTGCCGAATCGACCGCATTTCGGTGGAGAGGGTGAAGGAGGCGGTGCGGCGCGTGCTGACCCCGGGGTCTTGAACCGCCGAAAGCCGAGCCCTAGCATTGACCCCTCCCGGCGGAAGCGTCGATGAGGGAACAAGTGGATAGCCCGTATGGGGGCATAGCTCAGTTTTGGTAGAGCGCATCCATGGCATGGATGAGGTCAGGGGTTCGAGTCCCCTTGCCTCCACTTATGTGGAACGAAAGACGGCCTGCGAGGGCCGTTTTTCGCTTTTTGGATCGGGATTGCATGTGGAGCTTTCCGTTCTCCACGTGCAACCGGGGGTGTTGATGAATTCGGGAGGGTGGGGTCGCTGCTTGGCCCTTTGCCTCCACTTCGAACAATGGCAGACCCGCAGGGGTCCGGCATTGGCGTTCCTGGGGTGCGGTTATTCTCTGGAGCGGGAAGACCGAGGCTGCTCGACCATGCTTTGCCGCCAGATCGCAGAGGATTCCCAGGTTGGCGGGAATCCCATGCTGAGCGTTGGTACTTCTGAGAACTCCGCGAGCAGAGCGTACAGCCGGCACGGCCACCGACTTTGAGGGGCGATTCGATCCAAGCACCACTTGCAGATGGTGAGGACGGCGAAGACTCGGTCGCCGCGGATTTCCACGGGCGAGTGCCATTCTGGCTGCCTCCTGGGAATCTTCGGCTTGGTTCCGAACTCGCGGTTCCAGACCCGGCCATGGTGTGCGCAAGCGTTCCGGATGGTATTGAGTGTGAGGAGCCAACTAGCGAACACGACTTCGTGGACCCCGAACTCATCCGCCACAGCCTGCCTGACGTCTCGTCCGCAACTGCGGTAGAGGGTCAGAAGTGTACCCATCGAAAGAACCTCCGCAGCCATCCAGATGGGGAGGTAGGGGTGAAGGTCCCCATACTTGGCTCGGAAGTGGCCCGCGAACACATCCTTGCTTCGGGCCTGCTCATCGCGGAGCTTCTCTGTGAACTTCGGCCGGTCGGCTTGGCGCAGCTCGGGGAGCGAAGTGGGGGAGTCCGCGTACCCGAACGTGCCGAAGCGCATCGCGTGATGCGTTGCCAGCAGGGATCGGACCGCAATCTCGATGCGCTCGATCGCGTCCAACAGCAGCAACCGCAGCCGCCGGTCAAAGGCATATCGATTCCACACTGCTTGAAAGGTGGTCCCGGGGGCGAACTGAGTGTCGCGCTGGTCCGTCCTGGTAGCCGCCGGGACTCTGAATGGGAATGCGTAGCCGCTGAGGCGGTAGTAGCTGACCTGGCGGAGCCGCCTGATCATGATGTCTCGGTCGCCAGCCATACCCCGGCGCAGCAGGAGGTCGGCCTGTTCATCAAATAGCAGTGGCTGCTTGTCGTACTTCACCACGCCCCCGCGCGCCAAGGTGTTCCAAAAAGCAAAAAACTCACCGAAGTGAGCTGCCT
The DNA here is from genome assembly GCA_020853975.1 of Phycisphaerales bacterium. GTDB lineage: Bacteria > Planctomycetota > Phycisphaerae > Phycisphaerales > UBA1924 > RI-211. Next base: position 9,362 of record JADYXW010000019.1, on the reverse strand, counting down.
TGCGGCGCGCCCGGTGAGTGTGCTTGGTAAGCATATCGGATCAGAGTGGGGGTGTCAACGACCCGCACCTTCGGATTCAGCGAGGCTGCATAGGGAGCTTGCGGCCCTCACGTCGGTTATCTTCCCGTCTTGTACCCGCGGATCAGCCGCTTGGGGGGCAGCTTGGTGGGGACGATGCCGCCCGGGAACTTGTTGGGGTCGACCTTTTCGGGCTCGACCGGGGGCAGGTCCGGGCGGAGGGTGGATTCGAAGCGGCTGGTCTTGGGCGGTGTCGCGGCGGGCGCGTCGGGGCTGTTGGCGAGGGTCAGGCCACCCTCGCGACGGCCGCCGGGGGCCTCACCCCGCCAGCCCTCGGGGGGCGCGGAGGGCGCGAAGTCGGGGTATTCGAGCTTGGGCACCTCGGCGTTGATGAGGTTCTCGACGTTGGTGAGGAGCTCACCCTGCTCGGGGGTGACAAAGGTCCACGCGACACCTCCCCGGCCCGCGCGGGCGGTGCGGCCGATGCGGTGGACGTAGACCTCCGGGTCTTCGGGGATGTCGAAGTTGATGACGTGGGAAACGCCCTCGACGTCGATGCCTCGGGCGGCGAGATCGGAGCAGATGAGGACCGAGAGCTGCCCGCCCCGGAGGGCCTGCATGGTCTTGTTGCGCTTGCCCTGGGGCATGTCGCCGTGGATCGCGTGGGACTCGATGCCGCGCTGGGTGAGGCCGGTGGCGAGCTCGTCGACGGTGCGCTTGAGACGGCAGAAGACGAGGGTGAGGGCGGGCTCTTCGTGGCGGAGCAGGTGCAGGAGCAGCTTCTTCTTGTCCCACTGGTTGACGGGAAGGTAGTACTGCTTGACCATGCTCACGGTGAGCGAGCCGCTGGCAACGACGATCTTTTCAGGGTCGCGGAGGTACTTGCGGGCGAGTTTCTCGATCTCCGGGGAGATGGTGGCGGAGACCAGGACGGTCTGGCGGCCCGGGGGCGTCTGGTCGAGGATCTTGCGGATGTCCTCGCGGAAGCCGATGTCAAGCATGCGGTCGACCTCGTCGAGGACGACGGCCTTGATGTTCTTGAAGTGGAGGAGGCCCCGCTCGAGCATGTCCATGACGCGGCCCGGGGTGCCGACGATGATCTCGGCGCCGCGCTCGAGCTTGCCGGCCTGCACGCGGACGGCCTGCCCGCCGTAGAGCGTCATGGTGCGGATCGGGGTGAACTTGCTGAGGCGGGTGATCTCGTCGGTGATCTGGATGGCGAGCTCGCGGGTGGGGGCGAGGATCAGGGCCTGGAAGGGCGTGTCCTTCTCCAGAAGGTGGAGAAGGGGCAGGCCGAAGGCGGCGGTCTTGCCGGTTCCGGTCTTGGCCTGGCCCAGCACATCACGGCCCGCGATGATGGGCGGGATGAACTGGCTCTGGGTGATGGTGGGGTGCTTGAAGCCGCAGGCGTCGATGCCCTTCATCACGCTGTTGCGCAGGCCAAGGTCGGCGAAGGTTCGAGTCTCCTCGAAGATCTCGCCCTTGACGGGCATGGCCGGGATGTAGTGATCGGCGAGAGGGTCGCCGGGGACTCCCTCGTGGGGGTTGGCATTGGAGGGCGGGTTGGTGGGGTCCTGGGTAGACATCGTGGGAGCGCTGGTCATGGTGTGAGGGGATCGGTCGGGGAACCTCCCCGGACGGCGGCGTGAGCCTGTTGTGGTCCGGGGCGCCCGCGCAGGAGGCACGGGCATAAAGAGGATGATAGACCCGCTGGCGAGAAGGGGCGGCGGCGGGCGCGCGCGGCGCCGGTACACTTGGCGCGATGACCACGCTGGCCTCTCGAACGACATCCAAGGGCAACCCGGGCTCGAAGGAAGGCCCCGGGACGCGGGGAGGGCTGAGCCTGCTCCCGGGCTCGGATGAACGCACGCGCGTGTACGTGGGCGACTGCCGCGGCGTGCTGCCGGCGATCCCAGAAGTGGCGCGGGGCACCGTGGGGGTGGTGTTCGCGGACCCACCGTTCAACTGGAAGCGGGGCTACGACAAGTGGCACGACGACCTGCCCGAGCAGGAGTATCTGACTTTTACCTTTGACTGGCTGGACCAGTGCGTCCGGGCCCTGCGCCCGGGCGGGTCGATGTGGGTGAACATCCCGGACGACTGGGCGGCGGAGATCGTGGTGTACTTGAAGGGGCGGCTGGGCGAGCGCACGCCCCCGTCGCGCATGGTGATGGAGAACTGGTGCATCTGGCACTACCGCTTCGGGCAGAATACGCGGAGCCGGTTCATCAACAGCAAGGTGCACGCGCTGCACTTCGTGAAAGACGGTGGGGAGCCGGTCTGGAGGCCGGAGCGGGTGCTCGAGAGCTCCGACCGCGCGACGACGTACTTTGACCCGCGGACGCTGAGCAAGAAGGACGGGAGCCCCCCGGGCAAGCGTGTGCCGATGGACGTGTGGTACGGGCCGTTCTGGGGGCGCATCCAGGGGAACAACAAGGAGCGGCGCCCGGGGCACGACAACCAGCTGCCCGAGGTGTATCTCGCGCGGGTGCTGCAGGCCACGAGCGACCCCGGGGACCTGGTACTGGACCCGTTCCTGGGCAGCGGGACCACGGGCGTGATCGCCCGGGCGCTGGGGCGGAAGTTCATCGGCGTGGAATATTCCAGAGCGAACGCGACGCGGGCGATGGAGCGGATCGTGAAGATCGGGCCGGTGAGGCCCCCGGAAGAGGCCCCGCCCGCGAGCGCCATCCATCGCGTGAGGCGAGCCAAGGCCGCCACGGTGAAGCGGTTCGAGGGGCTGTAGGTTCCAGGGGATCCGGGCTCAGGCCGCGGCACGGATCGAGAGCGCCTTGTGCTCCGCGAGCATCCGGTCGAACTCGCGCAGGTCAAGCCCGGGCACGAGGGAAGAAAAGGCGGGGTCAAGCTGCGTGCCGGCGGACCTCACGATCTCCTCCAACACGCGCTCGCGCGTGAGCGCGGGGCGATAGGAGCGGTTGCTGCTCATGGCGTCGAAGGTGTCCGCGACCGCGAGGACGCGGGCGAAGAGGGGGATCTTCTCCCCGGCCAGCCCGTGCGGGTAGCCCCGGCCGTCGAACCGCTCGTGGTGGTGCAGGACGCCCGGGAGGACGTCCGCGAACTGGGCAATATCCTTGAGGATGCGGTGGCCGATCTGCGGGTGGAGCTTGATGAGGGCGAACTCGTCGTCGGTGAGCTTGCCCGGCTTGCAGAGCACGGCCTCGGGCACACCGATCTTTCCGACGTCGTGCACCAGCCCGGCGATGTGGATGCGGTCGGCGAGCGCGGGCGAGAGGCCGCCCGCGAGGGCGATGGCCCGGGCCAGGCAGGCGACCCGCTCGCTATGGCCGCACGTGTAGCGGTCCTTGGCGTCGATGGCGGCGGTGAGCGACCGCAGCGTGCCCAGGAACAGGGCGTTCTGGTCCTCGTAGAGCGTGACGTTTTCAGCGAAGGACGAGAGGTAGCCGGCCGTAGCCTCGATGAACTGCAGGTCGTAGCTGGAGACAACCGTCTCTCGCCCCCTCTTGCCGCCCGCGAAGATGGCGCCGGCGACCCGTCCCTTGCAGTGGATGGCCTGCGCGACGAGCTGGGGCGAGCCCTCGACGGACAGACCCTGGACCCGGGGCAGCACGACGGGCGATTCCGAGGCTGGGACCAGGGGCGTCGCCATGGCGCGGAGGTCCGCGGCAGGCAGGGGGAGCCGCCCGGCGGGGATGACGCGGCCCCGCATTGAGACCGAGGGGCCGTTGCTCAGCATCACGATCGCCAGCCATTCAAAGGCCATCACCGAGTGCAGCCGGGTGGCCACGGTCTGGAGGAACTTCTCGGGCTCGTCGGGCTTGGGCATCGAGCGTCCGAGCGAGTAGAGCAAATCGATCGTGTCGTAGGACTCGCTGAGCTGCTGGGTAAAACCTTCGAGCGCGTCGGCGTGTTCCTCAAGTGCCGTGAGATCCATGGACGACGACAGCAGCGCCTCCGCGACGAGGTTCACGGAGAACGCGTCGAAGCGGGCGGAGGGGCCGAGCGCGGCGCGCGCGGTTGAGGCGTCTACCCCCGCCGCGGCGCAGAGCAGCGAGAACTCAGGATCATCGAGCGCGCCGGGCGAGAGCAGCAGGGCCCCGACGCGGCCCTGGTGGGCCAGGCCCTCTGGCGTCGGGACGACGATGAGCCGGGCTCCCGGGAAGAGCTCGTAGGTTGCGAGCTTGCCCACGCCGTCGACGCTGCACACGGAGATCGCCGCGACGATTGGGGGCGAGCGCATGAGGCTTTCGAGCTCGGGCGCGAGCGGGGTGACGGCGGCGATGTGCCCAGAGGCGGTGATCGCGCACGCGGGTGCGCCCAGCCGCTGGCAGCGCTCCATGAGTCTGGCGCGGGTCGCGGGGCCGTTCTGGGTGGAAGAGAGGCTCATGAGGGGAGGTCAGGCCGCGATTCGCGAGGACGGGGCGTCGAGGAGTTCCTGCACCCGGTCGAGGAGTACGCGCACGCCGAAGGGCTTGCTGATGACATGGCGGATGTTGGTGGTGGCGAGTTCCGCGGGCGTGAGGGTGTAGCCCCGCGCGGTGAGCATGAGCACGGGGGTCGCCGAGGCGGGCTCGAACTGCTTGAGCGAGGCCGCCATCTCGATGCCGGACATCTCGGGCATCTGGTAGTCGGTGATGATGAGGTGGGGGCGGAAGGCTTCGCTGCCGGTGACGGCCTTGAAGCCCTCCAGTCCGGTTCGTGCCTCGCGCACGGTGAAGCCCGCGCCTCGGAGGCGGTGGGCGATCACGTGGCGGATCGGGGCCTCATCGTCGCAGACCAGGATGGAGCGGGGATCGGGCATGGACCGGTGGATATCGGCGGTGAAGAGAGCCGGCATTCGCGGGGCCAAGCCGAAGACCCGAGGGATGGTGTTCTCGGCCCCGGGCGTTGCGGCGGCGGCGGGTACTATCGGAGCATGCCGAGCCCCGCAGAAGATCCGTTGATTCCCGACGAGCCGTCGCCGGCCATTGCGCCAGAGGGCAGGCCGATCGTCGCGGGGTTCGTGGCGGGCGCGGCGTTGCTTTCGTTCATCGCCATCCTGGGGACGTACCGCGTGGGGCTGGAGTGGGTGGGCTACGCCGTCGCGGGGGTGGCGCTCGTCATTGCCCTGTGGTGCGCCTGGTTCTTTCGGGACCCGGAGAGGCGGATTCCCTCGACGCGCGGCGCGGTGATCTGCCCCGCCGACGGCCGGGTGGTGATGGTTGGCCCGGCGGAGCCGCCCGCGGAACTGGGGATTGACCCGGGGGTGGCGTCGGGGATGATCCGGATCGCGGTGTTCATGAACGTCTTCAACGTGCATGTCAACCGTTCGCCGGTGGGGGGGGTTGTTCGCAAGGTCTGCTATCGCGAGGGCAAGTTCCTCAACGCCTCGCTGGATAAGGCGAGCGTGGACAACGAGAGGCTGGGCCTGGTGGTGCGGATGGAGAACGGGGCGGAGGTCGCCTCGGTGCAGATCGCGGGGCTGGTGGCACGCCGGATCGTCTGCCGCGTGCCGGAGGGGGCGAGGCTCGGCCCGGGGCAGCGGTACGGGCTGATCAGGTTCGGCTCCAGGGTGGACGTGTACGTTCCCGCGGGGACCACGGTGCTGGCGAAGGTTGGGGACAAGCCCGTGGCGGGCGAGACGGTGCTGGCGGTGCTCGGCGCGGGGTGAGCGCGGGCTCGGGAGGTGCGCATGTTCCTCAAGCTGGGGCCGCGGAAGCGAGAGTTCAGGGCGGTGGCCCTGATCCCGAACATCCTGACGACGCTGGCGTTGTGCTCGGGGCTTCTGGCGCTGCACTACACGCTGAAAGAAAACACCGAGCGTGCGATGGCGGCGGTGGTGATCGCGGGCGTGTTCGACGCGCTGGACGGGCGGGCGGCGAGGCTGCTGCGGGTGACCTCCACGTTCGGGGCGGTGCTGGATTCGTTGTCCGACTTCCTGGCGTTCGGGGTGGCGCCGGCATTCATCGTTCATCAGTGGCTGGGGGGGCCGGGGAGCAAGATGTTCGGCGGGTTCGCGCTCGCCGCGGCGCTCTGCTACGCCTTGTGCACGGCCCTGAGGTTGGCACGGTTCACGTCCGGGCCTTCCAAGGCGGAGAAGGGCGTGGAGAAGCACTTCGAGGGGATGCCCAGCCCGGCGGCGGCGGGCGCGGTGCTGGTGCCCCCGATGCTGGCGCACTCGAGTGTCATGCCGTGGACGGCGCCCCCCTGGGCGGTGATCATCTGGACCTTTACGGTGGCGGCGCTCATGATCTGCCGCGTCCCGATGTTCTCGCTGAAGGCGGTGATGCTGGGCCGTCGGGCGGTGGCGCCCGTTCTGGTGCTGGTTGGGATCGGGGTGGTGGGGATGGTGCGTGACGCGTGGCTGACGCTGGTGTGCCTGTCGGGTCTCTACGTCGCGTCCATCCCGCCGACCGCACTTCGGGCGATGCTGTCGAAGCCCGTGTCGGAGGCGAAGTCTCCGGGAGCCGGCGCGGGCGAGGGCTGAGTGCGGGGAGAACGCCGCTGTGAGCGAGATCGGTCAACCCGGCGGAGCGGACTCGGACCTTCAGATTGTGGGCGGGGACGCCGAGTTTCGCCGCTGGGCCTCGGAAGCTCTCGTGGGGCTGTCACCCCCCGAGCCGGTTGCGGTCATCGCCGCGGAGCACTGGCTCGGCGCCCTGGACCGGCGCGAGGCTCCCGGCGGACGGGGCGACGCGGTGAGGGTGGCGGTCTCGATGGCTCCACTCACCGAGGACCAGCACCAGAGCCTGCTGCTCGCGGGCGCGATGGAGACCGCGGAGGCTCCGTGCGATCTCGCGGGGCTGGTCTCGCGGGCGCTGGCCCGTGCGGCGGCGCTGAGGTGGGTGCCCGGGCCCCGCGAGTCGCTGGTGCACGACCGCAACCCCGCGATGCTCTTCACGCTCGACGCGGGCGGCACCGTGCTCGACGTCAACTCAGCCGGGGCGGAGCAACTCGGCTACAGGCCCGAGGACCTGATCGGCCGGAGCGTGCTCGACATCGTGCACCCGGAGAGTCACGAAGCGGCCCGGGCCCACCTGCGGGAGTGTGTGGCACGCCGGGGCGGGATCACGAGGTGCAGCCTCATCAAGGTGCATCGCGACGGGCACCCCATGGTCGTCGAGGAATCCGGCACGCTGGTCTCCCGCGGGCCCGGGGGCGGCACCGAGCTGGCGATCGTGTGCATGGACATCTCGGCGCGCGAGGCCACGGACGCGGTGCGGCGTGAGCAGGAGACCAGGGTGGCGCAGCGACGCCAGGCCGAGGCGCTCGGGACGCTGGTGGCGGGGGTCGCTCACGAGCTCAACAACCTGCTGACCGCCATGCGGGGCTACCACGAGCTCGCGAGCCGCACGCTGCAGCCCGGCTCACCCGCGGTTGCGTCGCTGCAGCGGGCCGAGGAAGCGGCGAAGCAGGCGACGACCGCTGTGGCGTCGTTGCAGGCCTTCGCGGGCAACGGCGGCAGCGTCCGGCAGTCCATCGACGTGGCGCGCCTGATCGGTGATGCGGGCAAGGCACTCCGGCGCCAGTTCGGGAGCGGCGTGCAACTGAGGCTTGAGACCTCAGGCGCCGCGGGCGCGTGGGTGGAGGGTGATGCGGTGCAACTGCTGCAGACGGTCATCACCGCGGGGCACAAGGCGCGGGACGCGACGCCCCCCGGGGGAGAGGTCGTGCTCTCGGTCGAGCGTTCGGGGGGGAAGGTCCGGGTCATCGTGCTCGATGGCGGGCGTGCGGCTCCGGGCGAGACAGACGCCGATACGGGCGAACGCGCCGGGCTCGGGCTTTCGGTCGTGCGGGGCTGGGTCGCGGCCCACGGCGGGGCCATGCGGATCGATCCCATTCCCGGCAGGGGTACAGCGGTCACGATCGAGCTCCCCGAGTGCCAGGCGCCCGCCGGGGAGGAGTCGGGGCGCCAGACCGGCAATGGCCGGGCGCTGGTGATTGAACCCAACCAGCTCGTGCGAGGCCTGCTGGGGTCGATGCTGCAGACGCTCGGGTATGACCCCGTTCTCAGCCGCGACCCGTCGGAGGCCGACCAGGCACAGGCCGACGCGGACGGCCCGGCGGCGGTCTTGGTTACAGGAGTGTGGCCCTTGCCGGCGGCGGCCATCCGCCGATGGACGGCGGGACAGCACCAGCCCCGCGTCGTCGTGGTTGTCGATGGCGGCGGCCTTCCCGACGCGGGGGAAGGTGTGTCGGTGCTCGCCAAGCCGTTCCATCTCGCTACGCTCCGGGCGGCGCTCGCGACCGCGGCGCCCTCGACGGGGGTTCCATGACCACGCTGATCAAGGTCCTGCTGGTGGACGACCACGCGCTGCTCCGCCAGTCGTTGTCGATGGTGCTCGGCCAGAACGCCGCGATTCATGTGGTGGCGGAGGCGGTGGATGGCGATCAGGCCATCGACCTCGCTATCCGGCACCAGCCTCACGTGGTCGTGATGGACGTCGACATGCCCGGCGTGGCGGCGTTTGACGCGGCGACGACGATCCAGGCCAGGGTGCCGGGCGCGAAGATCGTGTTCCTCTCGGCCTTCACCCACGACAGGTACATTCAGTCTGCGTTGAGGTGCGGGGCCATGGCGTACCTCACGAAGAACGAGCCGCCCGAGTCGGTGGCAGCGGCGATTCGGGCCGTGGCGGTGGGGCGCACGTACTTCTCCGCGTCGGTGCAGGCCCGCCTGGTCATCGATTCGGACGGGGTACGGCTGTCGGAAACCGCGGTACACAGCAGGCTTGCGCAGCTCTCGCCCCGGGAGATCGAGGTGCTGACCTACGTGGCGAAGGGGCTCTCCAAGAAGGAAATCGCCGCCCTGATGCACCTCTCGGTGAAGACCGTGGAAAACCACGCGTCGAGCATGATGTCCAAGCTGGAAATGCACGACCGGGTGGAACTGACCCGGTTCGCGATCCGCGAGGGTCTGGTTGAACCCTGAGGACCCACCGGAATAGGGCAAACTCCTCAGGGTGTCTCGAAGGAAGGCACGACGATAATGCGGTGCGTTGATCGAGCACCGCCTGAACAGGGCGGCCTTTGGGACGGGGAAGAAAACTGGCCAGCGGGCGCGGGGTCGTTTCCCACGGTTCGCGCATGGCGAGGAGGATCCCTGTGACCGACCAGACAATGAACGAACTGACGAGGCAGGGGGCGGCCATCGCCGGGGCGAGGCCTGATCTGCTCGGGAGGTTGAGCCCGGCGCAGGCGCGTGTGCTGGAGTTGTTGCTCGCGGGGATCACCGAGCCGCAGATCGCGGCGAAGATCGATCGCAGCCGGCACACGGTGCACGACCACACCAAGGCGATCTACTCGACGCTGGGGGTCAGCAACCGGGTGCAACTGGTGCTGCTGTTCTCGGTGCCGGCCCGGCAGCCCGTTGTGGGTGTCTGAAG
>JADYXW010000018.1 GCA_020853975.1 Phycisphaerales bacterium | reverse complement strand
CACCGCCGACGGGGGTGGCGCGTGACGCTCCTCCTCTCGGCCGCGTCCAATCCCCAGGTCGCGCCGATGTGGCTCGACGAGCAGGCCGGCGCGGCGCCGGGAGCGCCGTGGGGGTGGCTCATCTGGGGCGGGGCGGTCGCCTTGGGGCTGATCGTCGTGGCGCTCGGTGCGACCGTACGGGCAGAGCGATTGAGGCGAGATCCGGGCGGGCGTGCGCTCCGCGCCGTGGCTCGTCGACTTGGGGCCGACCGACGCCTCCTGAAGGAACTCGAGGCCCTTGCGCCCGCGGACGGGGGCACCCCAGTGCTCTCGATGCTTGTGAGCGATGAGGCGCTGTGCATCGGCTTGCGGGCCTGCGGGAAGGTCCCGAGCGCGAGGGTGACGCGGCTGGTCGCAGCGCGGGGTGTTTCCCTCCCCTTGGGTGTCCCGCCTACGAAGGCCGAGAGCGGCCCGAAGAGCCCGGCCCGGCCCACGCCCCAGGCCCGACCGGGCCGATAGTCCCAACTTGGCCGCTGCGTCCCCATCTTGCCTTGAGGATTGGAGCGAGGGGGCGTATGTTTCTGCCCCACGGCATCGTGCCGCGGGCCCTGGGCGTGTGCCGGAGTGGCCAAACGGGGCAGACTGTAAATCTGTTGGCGAAAGCCTACGGGGGTTCGAATCCCTCCGCGCCCACTTGCACAGCCCGCCCCTCAGGGGCGGGTTGTTGCTTTTTGCCGCTGAGGCTCGCCGGGCGGCTCTCAGCGCCCCCGGACCTTTGCCAGCCCGCCCCGGAGAAAGAACTCCATGAGCGTGTGCCCCGGGTCGATCACGAGATCTGATTCCTGGGCCGCCGCTTCGGTGAAGCCCCGCTGCACCAGCGATCGAACCCACGCCCCGGCGAGCAGCACGGGGACCATTCCCGGGTCCGGGCGGCGGAGGTCGCAGGGCGTCGCGTGATCGCTCGTTACCAGCAGCCGCCAGCCCGGCAGCCCCGGGTGTGATTCCGGATCGCCATACTCCTGAGACAGGCTCGCATAGACCGGCGCGATCAGCTCGCGATCGATCTTCTCAAGTGCCGCGACCTTTCCGGGTGCATCGCCATGCACGGCGCACTCGTGCGGCTCGGAAACGTGGACGATGACGAGGTTGCAGGTTCGCAGGCATGCAATGGCCTCGTGAGCGAGCGCCTCGAAGGGGAGTACATGGTTCTCCATCCCCAGCCAGGCCCCGATCGCCGCGGGAAGCGGGGACGTGGAGAGGAACGCCGCTCCAATGCCGAATCGCTCGTCGAAGGGTTGCACGCTGCCAAGCCTGCCCCAACCCCAAAGCCACGCGGCGTTGATCGGGGGCAGCCCTTCCTCGGCGCGGGCGGCGTTCACCGGGTGCTCCGACAAAGCCAGGGCGGCGGCCTCCAGCCGGCGCGACAGCCGCTTGTGCTCGGAGGTGCGTCCGCGTGGCACATGCTGCCGCCACGGGGCGCCCACGAGAAACCAAGGAGCCGTCACCGCGAGAGGCGGCCCCCCGTCCGGCTCGGCCAAGAGCGCCCACGATGACCCGTGCTCGAGCAAGCGCGACCAGGAAGGCTTCGGTTCCAGATCACGCCACGAGGCGAGAATGGCGTCGATCAGCGCCGCCGCTTCCTCGGGCGAGGTCGCCGGGGCGGCGCTGAGCACCGCGCCCGGGCGCCCTCTCTCGGCCGGCCCGACCGAGAGCAGGCTCAGCCGCGCGACGCGTTCCTGAGGCTCCGGAGCGAGGCCCGCCGCCAGTGCCTCGAGCGCGGCCCGGCCCGGGTGTCCGTCCCGCGGGTCATACCCGAGCAGGCTCAACGTTCCTGTGTCGGGCCCCGGGTCCATGGCGTCGGGGGTCGTGCTCGCGATGCCGATGCGGCCCGCCCCGGCCAGCGCGGCGATCGCCCCCGGCGCGATCCGCTCGAGAGGCGTCCCGCCATCGAGAGCATCGAGCGGGTCGTCGGGCGCTCCCGCGAGGATGAACATGCAGTACTTCACGTCAGATCACAGGGTACGGCCGGGGCGCGGAGGGTACTGTGTGCGCTTGAGGAGATCCGCCATGCCGTTTGACGCTGACGCCGCCGCTGCCCCGGGTTCGGGGATCTTCGGGCTCCCCTTCACGGAGAAGGACTCGAAGATCGTGCTCGTGCCTGTGCCCTTTGATGCCACGACGTCGTACCGGCGGGGGACGGCGCGCGGGCCCGCGGCGATCCTCGACGCCTCCATGCAGGTAGATCTGTTTGACCGTCGATTCGGACGGGTGTATGAGCGGGGAATCTGCATGCTCAAGGAGCCAGCGAAGATCCGAAGGCTCTCCCGCGAGGCGGGAAGAGCGGCGGAGCCCGTCATCGCCGAGGGCGGCGCGCCGGAAGGTGGCAAAGTGCCCAAGGCCATGGCGAAGTCGATCCGGGGGGTCAACGACGCCTGCCAGGCGGTGAACGAGTGGGTGTACGGGGAGGTGGCCCGCATCCTGAAGAACGGGAAGGTGCCGGGCGTGGTTGGTGGAGAGCACAGCGTGCCCTTCGGCGCCATCGAGGCCGTCGCCGACGAGTTCGAGGAGATCGGCGTGCTGCACGTGGACGCCCACATGGACCTGCGCAAGGAGTTCGAGGGCTTCCGCTGGTCGCACGCGTCGATCATGCACAACGTGCTGACCCGGATTGAGGGCGTGAAGAAGCTCGTGCAGGTGGGCATCCGGGACTTTGGCGAGCGAGAGATGCAGATGGCCGACGAGGCCGGAGACCGGGTCAAGGTGTTCTACGACGATGCGATCGCGGAGCAGCAGATGAGCGGCACGCTCTGGCCAGCCATCGCGGAGGCCATCGTGCGCGAGCTGCCCGAGGTGGTCTACGTCTCCTTCGACATCGATGCGCTCGACCCCTCGCTGTGCCCGCACACGGGCACTCCGGTGCCCGGGGGCCTCTCGTTCAACCAGGCTGTCATGCTGCTGGACAGCCTGCGCAAGAGCGGAAAGCGGGTTGTCGGCTTTGACCTCGTGGAGGTTGCCCCGGGGTCGAAGGGCGAGCCGGAGTGGGACGCGAACGTGGGCGCCCGCATTCTCTACAAGCTCTGCGGCCTGGCCTAGCCATCGCTACGCGGCGAGCCTGAGTGCCGCGCTCTCGCGGACCTCGCGACGCCTCCGGGCGCGGCGGACCACGAGCGTTACCACGAGCAATGCCATGCTGAGGACCAGCAGGCCCGCGGCGATCGGCACGACCACCGCCAGCACCGAGAGCACCGCCGAGACCGCGGCCTGTATCGCGTTGATGATCGGGTTCAGCAGCCCGCCGGTCGTGACCGTCGACACTCCGCGTGTCGAGACCGTCGCTGCCTGCGTGCCCCCAGCGAGGCCACCGCCCGCGATGAGCCCCGTGAGCCAGGTGAGCGCCGGGTTCATGCCCTCGATCTGCGAGGCTGTCGCGAGCGTGCCGGCGATGATGGCGGCGGGCGTCGCGATGGTGTCCAGGGCGTGATCGAGCCAGGGCCAGAAGTACGCGATGATCTCCAGAATCGCCGCCGTGCCGAAGCCCACGATCGCGGGCCACGACGCGAGCCACTCGAAGTTCTCCCCCAGAGAGATCATGCCGGCGCGGGCGCCGATGCTCATGACCAGCAGCGGCAGAAAGACCCTGAACCCGCACGCCGCGGCGAGCGCCAAGCCCATGCACAGACCCATCAAGGTTTCCATAGACCTCCTGCCGGGTTGTTGGGAGGTCGGGGTGTACGGTTTCGGCGGGCGGTGGGGAATGGTTCTGGCTTATCGAACCGTGGGCAAGGGTCCCACGGTGTCCCGCGCGGAGGCGAGGTGGCCACCCAGCCGATGAGGCTACAGCATGCGATCGAAGCCCGACATCGCGTTCTTCGGACTCGTCCAGCCCTGGATCGTGTCTCCCCCGACGGAGGTTGCGTCCACGCGGATGTTCGCGCTGCGGAGCCGCCGTGCCCGGTCGCCCGTGTCGGGCAAGGAGGGCGTGTTTGACTACCTCGATGCTCCGGACTGGGCGCACGTTGCCGCCATCACCCGGGACCGGCGCGTGGTCATGATCGAGCAGTACCGTCACGGCACGGGCGAGGTGACGCTCGAACTGCCCGGCGGGTGCATCGACGAGGGCGAGAGCCCCGCGGAGGCGTGTGCCCGCGAACTCCTCGAAGAGACCGGCTACTCGGGCGAGGCGGTTGAGATCATCGGGCGGGTCAGCTCAAACCCCGCCCTGATGAACAACCACACGTACACCGGGCTCGTCCTCAACGCCAAGCCGGCTTCGGGCCAGAACCTCGACGCGACCGAGGAGATCGGCGTGAGGCTTGTGCCCCTCGACGAGGTGCCCTCGCTCATCCGCGCCGGTGTGATTCACCACTCGCTGGTGGTCGCCGGGTTTCACTACCTGAGCCTGAGACTGGAGTAGCGTGCGTCCAAGGGAGAGTGCCGGGTGCGGGGGGCGGCCGGTGCCCGATGGCGACTTCGAGATACCGGCGGATTGGCCTTGCCCACCTGTCTTCGCCACGCCATAATAGCGGATAATCGTATCGAGATTCTTGGATAGCACTCATGGGCACCGGGTCAGCTAACCCCAAGGCGAACAGGAGCCGGAGTGTCGCGCTCCCGGTGCTGCAGCCGCGCCGCGGAAGGCCCCGGCCACGCACCTCCGCGATCGCGCGGTGGCGCTTCGCGGCCCTGCTGAGCGTGCACCTCCTGATGGTGGGGCACGTCCTGCACTGGTGGATTACCGGCGAGTCTGTTGGACGCTTTGTTCTCTCCGACTCGATGAAGCTCCTCGAACTCGGAGAGATCAACCCGGGTGCCATCCTGTTTGCCCTCGCACTGCTCACGACCGCCATCATGGGACGCTTCATGTGTGGCTGGGTGTGCCACGTGGGCGCGCTGCAGGACCTTGCCGCTTGGATACTGCGCCGGCTTGGCGTGCGTCCCCACATGTTCCGGTCGCGGCTGCTGGGGTATGCGCCGCTGGCGCTCGCCTCGTACATGTTCCTGTGGCCCACGTTCGGAAGGGTGGTGCTGGGGCCGGCTTTGAGGCCCGTCTGGCCCGAGGGTGCCGCGGCCGTCGCCGGTCCCCCGTTTCCCGGCTTCAGTCTCGCGCTCTCCACGACCTCGCTGTGGGATGGCCTGCCGTCGCTCGCGGTCGCGATCCCGTTTCTGGTCGTGTGCGGCGGGCTGGTCGTGCTGTTTCTGGGAGCGAGGGGTCTATGCCGCTATGCGTGCCCCTATGGGGGGTTCTTGCTGCCCGCGGAGCACCTCGCCGTCGCCCGGGTCACCGTCGATCCCGCAAAGTGTGACCAGTGCGGGCTCTGCACTGCCGCCTGCACCGCGGGCGTCCGCGTCCACGATGAGGTCCGGCTGTACGGGGCCGTATTGGACAAGAACTGCATCAAATCGCTGGACTGCGTTGGTGCATGCCCGCATGGTGCGCTGTCAATGTCCCTCGGGCGTCCCCCGCTGGCACGGGGTGGCCCTACGCGTTATGACCTCACTTGGCCCGAAGAGTTCATGTGCCTTGCGATCGGCGTGGGGGCCTTTCTGACGCTGCGTGGGTTGTACGACCGCGTGCCGCTGCTCATGGCCGCGCCGGTCGGGATCATCGCCGCGTACGTGGGCTGGAAGGCGCTCCGCGTCCTCCGCGACCGAGACGTCATTTTCGCACGGGCGCAGCTCCGCCGGGGAGGGAAGCTCACCGCTGCGGGTGCTGCTTTCTTGCTCTTCACCGTGCTCGCCGCGGGGATGCTCGTGCACTCGGCGGCGGTGAGACTGCTGGTGGTTCGCGCGGGCCGTCACGATGCGAATGTGACCGTCACCTTCCAGGGCGCGTTGGGCCAGGTCGACGTGCCGCAGCGGGACCGTGCCAGTGCCGAGGCGGGTGCGAGGTTGTACCGCCTCGCCGGCCCATGGTGGAGGGGCGGGATCGGTCTGGACTTCACGCCCGAGGCGTCTACGCGGGCCGCGTGGCTCCGCCTGGTCGGTGGCGACGCGCGGGGTGCCATCGACGAACTGGACGCGCTGCATCGCGCGGGCCGGACCAGCGACCAGAACGCCGCCGACCTCGCGTTTCTGCTCGCCCGGGGCGGGGACAGGGTCGCCGCGGAGCAGGTGCTGCGGGACACGCTCGCGGCGAGGCCCGCGTTCTCCCATAGCCGCGAGCAACTAGCCGGGCTGATGATCGAGGACGGGCGGGCGGCGGAGGCGGTCGGCATGTTCGAGGCCCGCGTGGCCGAACGTCCGAGCGATGCGCTGGCACGGGTCGGGCTCGCGCGAGCTCTGGCTGTCACCGGCTCGCGCGAGCGAGCGGTGGCAGAGCTCGCGGAGGCGGCGGGACGGGCGCCTCGAGAGCCGGCGGTCGCGCGAGACTACGCGCTCGCCCTCCACGCGGCAGGACGGCTTGATGACGCGGTCGCCGAGCTGAGGCGGGGGGCGGAAGCGAGGCCCGCTGCAAAGCAGATGTTGCTCACGCTCGCCCGCGAGATGCTCCGCCGCGCCGGGCGCGAGTCCGAGCTGGACGAGCCAAGCCTCCCGGGGTCCTGAACGCAACTCTCGGTCGCACCACCCCGCACGTCGGAGCAGAATCAGGGTGACAGGATTCGAACCTGCGACCTTGTGGACCCAAACCACACGCTCTACCAAGCTGAGCTACACCCTGCAGGCCCAAGCGTAGTCTGCCCGCGCACTCTCAGGGCACGGTCTCTGCCCGGAGTTCGCCGATCCACCCGTGCACGGACAGGAGCAGCCACGCGAGGGCTGCGCATACCGCGTGCAGGGCCACCATGGCGAGATACCGCTGCGCCCCCGGCCTGAAGAGCACGCCCACAACCAGCAGATAGACCGCGACCGCGCACAGGGCCGCGAGGGGTCGGGCGAGCGCGGCAGGGCCAGGAATCGGCAGCATTACGACAAGAATGAATGCCCCTACCGCCACCAGCATGCGGGCCGCGGCCAGGTCCGGCGGTCCCAGTCTCCTCGCGTGCAGGTGTGCAGCCGCGCCCAGGGCCAGTACGCCCGTGAATGTGTGCAGCACGATGAGGTACGCGGCCATGACCCCGCCCCCGAGCCAGCGCTCGCCGGCGCCCCACGCACCGACGATCACCGCAGCGACCGACACGACCCCCCCGGCGATCGCCAGGTGCTTCGCCGCGAGGCGACCCGGCGTCACCAGGGGCGGAGCCTCCTCGGGCACGGGCTCTGCCGGGCGGGGGTCCTCCGGCGCGGGCCGGCTCTTGCCCTTCAGCGCTCGCTCAACCTCCGGGTCCGATGTGAGGTCCGCGTCATCGTCGACGTCGTCGAGCAGGGGCGGCGCGTCGAGCGTTGCCTTCGGCGCCGGCCTTTGAGGGGAGGGTGGCCGCGAGCCGCGCGATGTGGCCTCGGGCACCAGGTCATAGGGCGTCTTTGCCGGATCGGGTTCGGGGATATTTGGGTTCTCCGTCATGCGCGGGAGATGCCGTCAAGCCTTGCCGGTGAACGGGAGTGCGCTGTCGGGCGCCAGCGACTGGTACGCCGCGAGCACTCCACGAACGTAGTCGCTCACGCGTGCGTTGGCGCGGACGTACTCATTGGCGCTGAGCGTCAGGGCGTGGGTACGTGCCTGGTTGGCGAGGATGTCGCTGAACGCCGCCCCCCACGCGGCGTGGTCTGTCACGAGTCTTGCGGTGCGTCCGTCCTGGAGAGAGGTCACAAGCGGGTCGGCAGCCGCAACAACCACCACCCCCGTCGCCATGGCCTCCGGCAGCACGCTCCGCTGGTCGCCCCGGGCCTCGGGCAGCACGAGGAGGTCCGCCTGCATGAGCAGGTCGCGCCGCCCCTCGAGCTCCTCGATCAACGACAGCCGGTCGAGCAGGCCGAGCTGGCGCGCGACGGCCCAGAGCCCCGCCCGTCGTGCAGCGACCGCGTCGGCAAAGACGTGCATGTCCGGCCGCACGCCCGCCGCGACCGCCAGACCGCGGAGCGCAGCCGCGTACGCCCCCGCGTCCAGCCCTGCCCCGACCAGCGCCGCTGTCCAGGTGCGGCCCGGTGGCAAGACCGCCCTGGGCTGCAGCGGGGCGTGCACGCCCCACCGGCAGCAGCGGGTGCGGAGATCCGACCCGACGTGGGCCACGAGCAATCGCTCGATCGAAGTGTCCGGCGTCAGGAGCATCGCGGGCACGCCCGAGGCGCCGAGCTTTGAGGGCACCTCCGGCACAAGCCCCGACCGCCACACCTCCAGGGCCAGCCCCGCCCGGAGTTGCTCCGCCACGCCCCGCGCGAGCTTCCAGACCGACCCGCCAAAGGCGTGCACGAGGTTGATCCCCGTGCCACCCTCGGCCTCGTCGATCGCGTCGATCGCGCCTGCCAGCCGCATCGCCTGCAGGGGCCTGGTCAGCGCAAGCGATCGACCGGTGTACCGAAGCGCGCGGCTGTAGAGGCCCTCGGTCCCCGTGCCCCGGGCCTCCTCCGGCACCGCGTGGATCACACGCACGCCCTCGTCCGCCAGCCCGACCTCCAGACGTTCCAACAGCGGGCGCTCGCGGCTGGCGAACAAGGCATCGGCGATGATGACCACCCGCATGCGACATCCTTGGAGCCCTGCGGGCCCGGAGAGGCCTGCCCCCTAATATCAGCCTCCAAGGAAGGAGCCGGCGACAGGTGGACAACGGGGGAGCACAGACCAGCCCGGCCGGCGATTCTTCCCGCTGGGGTGTGCTCCGCCACAGGCACTTCCGCACGATCTGGCTCGCCGCGTTCGGGTCCTATGTCGGGACCTGGTTCGAGTTCGTGGCGTTGCGCTGGATCATCGCGCAGGAGACCAAGTCTGAGGCGTGGCTTGGCTATCTGGCCGCAGCTCAGCTCTGCCCCATGCTCGTGCTGGGCATGCTCGGGGGCGTCGTCGCCGACAGCGTGAACCGCCGTGCGTTGCTCATCTGGACCCAGGCCGCGATGATGGTGATCGCGCTCGCGATGGCGGGCGTGGTCGCAGCCGGCGCCGCCACGCCCGTGGTGTTCCTGCTGCTCGCGCTGCTGCAGGGCGTCGTGGTTGCCTTCAACGTCCCCGCGTGGCAGGTGCTCACCCCAAGACTTGTCCCCAAGTCCGACCTCACCCGGGCGATCACTCTCAACGGCATCTCGTTCAACATGGCGCGCGTGGTCGGTCCCGCGATCGGCGGTGTCATCATGCGGGCCTTCCGGAGCCCGGTGGCACACGGCGTGAGCATCGCCGCCGCGACCAGCGCCGCGGCCGAGATCGAGGGCACCTCGCGCGGCGCCGCGGCCCTTCTCTTCTTCAACGCCGCCACCTTCGTCGTCGTCATGCTCGCGGTGCTCACCACGCCCGATGCCCCGGCGCCATCCGAGATGCGGGGCATGTGGAAGAGGCCCCGCGAGGCGCTCACCCACGCGAAGAACGCCGTGCTCTGGGTCTGGCATAACCGCGGCGCCAGAGCTCTGTTCCTGGCAACCGTGCTTTTCGCCGTCTTCGCGACGCCCATCATGCAGGTCATGCCGCTCATCGTGTCCGAGGTGTACCACCGCAAGGAGGACTCGTACGGCGTCCTGCTCGCCATCATGGGGTTCGGCGCCGTCACCGGCGGGCTCGCGATGAAGCACCTTCCCAAGTGGTACCCCATGCACCATTTCATCCCGCTGTGTGTCGGGGTGAGCGGCGTGTTGCTCTTCGCCTTCGCCCTCGTGAGCGACCCGCTGTGGGGCATGCTCCTCATGTTCGGCGTGGGGGCCCTGTGGATGTGGACGTGGAACTCCATGGCCGCCGCCATGCAGCACCTGGTGCCGGACGTGATGCGTGGGCGGGTGTCGTCGGTGATGTCCACGATCGCCATGGGCCTCATGCCCGCGGGCACGTTCATCGCGGGCTTCGTCGGGCACGCCGGGGAACGTTTTCTCATCGCCTCGGGGAGTGACTCCACTCACAGCGGAACAAGCACCCAGCTCGGGCTCGCGGGCGTTTCGCTCCCTCTCGTTGTCGCGGGCATGGTCATGCTCACCTGGCGCACTCCCGAGGTGGACGGCATCCAGCCCGGGCAGCCCGGTTATGACCGCGTGCCGGGGCTGCTGCGGGGCCTCACCGCCAAGTCGCACAGGCCCCCGCGCGCGTAGGGAGCGCGGGCTCAGCTCGCTACAGTTGCACCGATGAACCAGAGGCGTCCGACCAGGCAGATCAGTGTGGGCGACGACCGCGTGGGTGTGGTCCGTATCGGGGGCGGGCTGCCCGACCGCCATGGCAACGCGACGACCCCCGCGCCAGTCTCCGTCCAGACCATGACCGCCGGCTACACGCACGACGTTGACAGGTGCGTAGCAGAAATCCACAAGCTCACCGCCGCGGGCGCGGACATTGTGCGCGTCGCGGTCCCCGAGAAGAAGGACACGCAGGCGCTGAGAGAGATCCTGCCCCAGGTCCGGGTGCCCATCGTCGCTGACGTGCACTTTCACTTCGAGCGAGCACTCGAGGCGATCGAGGCGGGTGTGCACAAGATCCGGCTGAACCCGGGAAATATCAGCGACCGGGCGCAGGTGGTCGAGGTCATCCGGGCGTGCAAGGCCCGCGGCATCCCCATCCGCGTGGGCGTCAACGAGGGCTCGATCATCGAGCGCAAGGACAAGCAGAAGCGGCAGAAGGAGCTCGGAGCTATCTTCTCCGACCGCGCGCACGGCTACCTCCTTGCCATCATGATCGCCAAGCTCGAGGAGTACCTCGACGTCTTCTACGAGCAGGACTTCTACGACATCGCGATCTCCGCCAAGTCCATGGACGCTGCGATCACCATCGATGCGTACTCCGAGATCTCACGCCGGTTTGACCACCCGCTGCACCTGGGCGTAACCCACGCCGGCCCCAAGGAGACCGGCTGCATCCGCTCCGTCGCCGCTCTCTCCGCGCTGCTCTGCCAGGGCGTGGGCGACACCATCCGCATCTCCTACGCCAATGATCCGATCTACGAGGTGCAGGACGGTTTGGAGCTTCTCTGGTCTCTCGGTCTCCGCGAGCGCCGAGGCGTGGACCTCATCGCCTGCCCGACCTGCGGCCGAATTCAGGTGGACCTTTTCACGCTGGTACAGGACGTTCGGAAGGAGCTTGCGGACAAGGTCACGGTGCCCATGAAGGTCGCGGTGATGGGCTGCATCGTCAACGGACCAGGAGAGGCGGAGGGCGCCGACGTCGCTGTCTTCGCGGGCGACCGCCGCGGCATCATCTATGTCCAGGGCGAGCGCGTGGCCAACGTGCCCGAGGTTGAGATCCTGGGCAGGCTGCTGTCGGAGTGTCTCGCGTTCCAGGACCGCGTGCGGACGGGGCAGGCAAAGCTGGGCGAGAAGAGGGTCTCGATCGTGCCGCCGGACCCGATCGGCGAGCTCGGCAGTGGCTGGGAGAAGGTCGCCGCCGAACTCCGCCGCGACAAGCCCACATCTCTCACCATCGGCAAGACCTGATCGCTCGCGGGCCGGCGAACGGCGTGCACATCAGTTCATGGGCGGGGGCGAGGGCGAGCCCGTCGGCGGCTCTCCCCTGAGCGCCCGTGCGATCTCGACGAGAAGCCGCGGGTCGTACGGGCCCGCGAAGTGCGAGATCGCGCGCCGCCAGCCGTGCAGATCGACCCACACCGGGTCCATCCCCTCCGGGGCGGAGCGGCTGGCGCCCACAAGCCAGTCCCGCAAGACCGCGTAGCACCGCAGCTCGTAGGCCCGCTCCGAGAGCGCCGCGTCCAGCGAGTTCAGGAACGCCGAGCCCGACTTCATCTGACCGGAGGCGGGGTCGATCGTCGCTCGGTCCGCGAAGATCGCCCCCCGATGAGGCGACGCGACAGTGAAGACCCGAACCGCCCGCACCCGGCCGCGTGCGCCAACGCCCGGCACCCCGGCCGCGATCGCCCTGGCCACCAGGCCTCCCATCGAGAGGCCGACGATGTCGATCTCGCGGTCCAGCCAGCCCCGCGTTCTCAGTCGCCGTATCGCGTGTTGCACCGCGGCGTCCACGCTGAACGCCCACGGGTAGCCCACAGCGAGAAAATCACCGGGCGTGGCGCTCGTCGCCTTGCTCAACCTTCGCGCCAATCGCTGTGAAAGCAGCCAGGGGCCGTGCCAGCCGTCGAGCACGAGCACGGGTCGCGCGAGCCGCACGGGCGCCGAAGCCAGCTGCGCCAACGAGGCGTGGGCGCCCTCGATCGTCATCGGAAAGTGCTGGTTTACCACTGTGTTCACGGCAGGTTCTTCGGAGCGGCACGAGTGGGATTACGCCGCTCAAGTCCGCGTCGGCGTCAGGCTGGGCATGCTGGAGACCGTCATGGGGCCCAGCAGCGCCCGCTCGAGCTGGCTCTGATCCTTGCGCGCGGTGATCGGTCCCTCCGCGTCGCCACGAAGAAACTGCCGGATCAGCAGCTCCGGGGCCGAGAGGCCTCCCGTCTCCGATCCCGGCACCTTCCTCAGTCGGTCGTACCACTCGCGCGTCTCGACCATGATCATGCGGCCACGATCGAGCATCGCCATGCGATCCGCGATGGTGAACGCGCTGTCCATCTCGTGAGTCACGACGACGCTGGTGACCCCCAGCTTCCGCGAAAGGTCCACAATGAGCTGGTCGATCTGGGCGCTGGTGACCGGGTCCAGTCCCGCGGACGGCTCGTCGTAGAA
This sequence comes from Phycisphaerales bacterium, assembly GCA_020853975.1. GTDB lineage: Bacteria > Planctomycetota > Phycisphaerae > Phycisphaerales > UBA1924 > RI-211. The sequence continues at coordinate 2,406 of JADYXW010000018.1, read as the reverse complement.
AAGGATCTCGGGGTCCAGCGCCAGCGCCCGCGCCAGCCCGGCGCGCTTCTTCATTCCGCCCGAAATCTGAGAAGGGTACTTGTCCGCGTGCTCGAGCAGCCCGACGAGCTCTAGCTTGATCTTCACCTGGATATCGATGATCGCGGCGTCCAGGTCCGTGTGCTCGCGGATCGGCAACGCCACGTTCTCGTATAGGGACATCGAGTTGAACAGCGCGCCGGACTGAAACAGGATGCCGAACCTCTTGCGCAGCTCGTCGCGCTCCTCGGGCTTCAGCCCCAGGACCGAGCGGCCGAACATCCGGATGTCCCCTTCATCCGGCGCGAACGACCCGATCATCAGGCGCAGGATCGTGCTCTTGCCGCTGCCCGAGCCGCCCATGATGACCATCGTCTCGCCGCGCCTGACCTCAAGGTTGATCCCGCTGAGCACCGTGCGCCCGTCAAACCGCTTGACGACGTTGCTGCACGAGATGACCACGTCGGCGCGCGGGTCGGGGGACGTCATGCCCCCATGATAGTGTGCCGCCTAGGGCACGCCCGAGGGGCGAGTGTCCGGAGATGGCGCTGGTGCCGCGGGCGCCGGAGCCACCGGGCCCGCTTCCGCCGCGTGCTTGGACAGGAGAGAGACCCCGGATTTCGCCAGTGCGCCCAGCCGCTCCTCGTCCACGGGCTGCGTCAGGTTGTTCCAGGCCAGGGTCATCACGTACCACCGCCCGCCGGTGTGCTCCATCAACCAGGCCTGGCTGAGCGAGCCGGGCTCATTGCCGCCCTTGTACGCGACGGACTTCCAATCTGCCGGGTCCAGTGTCAGCGGCCCGCCGTCCTCACGGAGGGCCATCGCCAGCGGCTGCATGCCCTCGCGCCGCTCAAGCCGGTGCAGATCCGCCATGGTCTTGGCCATGTCCTCGACGTTCGCAAAGTGGCCGATGCGGTCCAGCCAGCGTGGCTCAGTCCAGGCGCCGAGCGCGGACCACCGGGGCGAGCCGTTTCCGATCTCACCGTCCGCCCCGAGCATCAGGGCCCGAGCCTCGCGCGCGGCACTCGACCAGGCCTCGCGCGTGGCCTCTTCCGGGGCCAGCTTCAGGTGGAAGTACTGCCTCATCGTCAGCAGCGGCAGGTTCCGGCGTGCATCCCGCATCTGCGCGGTCATGTACGCCTCGACCTGGTCTCGCCCGGCCCACCCGACAAGGTGATCCGTCGCCGTCGTGTCGCTGAACGAGAGCGCCCGCTCCACGAGCGTCGCGAGAGCGATCTTTGTTCCCGCGGGCTTGGAGGACAAGAACCCGCCCGGCAGGCACTTCATCTCGTCCCGCAGTTCCACCTCATCCGTCCACGAGCCCCCGCCAGAGCTCACCCGCTCCGCGACCGCCCCTACTGCCCACAGCGTCCAAACCCCCCCAATGTTCAGCATGCGGCGTTCGTCGATCTCGTAGACCGCCTTCAGCGTCCCCCCCACGCCGCCGGAGGGGTCGGGCACCAGTTCGTAGCACCCGAAGCTGACCTCGCCTCCCAGCGATCCCGCGTCGCCCTCAAAGGAGTTCCAGTCGCCGGGCTGGCTTCCAAAGCCCGTGGCGTTGTAGTTGAGGCCCGCGATCAACCCCGACTTCGCGTCCAGCACGAGCAGCACGCTGAGATACGCACGCACGTCCTGGCCCGTGAGCACCGCGTCCAGCGAATCCGGGTTCTCTTCGGACTCGTAGCAGGCCACGGCGTAGACGCGCTTGTTCTTGAAGTGTTTGCCGCGGAGATTGGTGGTCGCATCGATGGCCTCCTTCGCGGCGCCGATCTCGATGCAACGGGCCGAGAAGTGGTCCTCGAGCTTGCCGGGCGCCTCGCCGTTGATCACCCGCAGCACCCACCGGAGCGTGTCGCCCGCGCGGCTATCGGGTGGGTCCACCGGCGTCCGCCGCTCGTCGGGGTCGTCCTCGTTCTGGGCCCATGCCACCCCGGGGGCGATCCACAGGCAGGCAAGGAGGCAGGCCAGCGAGATCAGATGCTTGCTCATGCGAACCCTCCGCTGGGGCACCCAGGTTCGATGCGCCAACCCAGGAGTGATACCCGATTCTTCGCACCCCGGCTGCGGCGGGCCCTTCGGAGCCACGGAGCGAGGCCGACATGGTGGCCCGAGGACCATTCGAGGCGCTTTCGGGCCTGCCTGACGCCGCCGCGTGCTCCCGGCGTCGGTCCCTGGATGCCGCAAATCCTGGGGGAGTAGCGTTGGCCGAAGGGCAACCCCGGGCCCCCGGTTCGGCGACTGACGCTTGCCGCGGGCTGGACAAATGGGCCGACCCTCCTAAACTCCCCTGCGGTGCCGCAAGGCCCCGCAACGCCTCCCTAGCTCAGTTGGTAGAGCAGCTGACTCTTAATCAGCGGGTCGAAGGTTCGAGTCCTTCGGGGGGCACTT
>JADYXW010000017.1 GCA_020853975.1 Phycisphaerales bacterium | reverse complement strand
GCGCCAGCCGCGCCGCCAGCTTCACGATCCGCACGATCTGTTGGTCGCCCGCCTCGCGGATCGGCTGCCCGAACAGCCCACGTTCACGCCGTCGCTTGCTCATGCACGACTGTTCGCGCGTACAGCGTCACCGGTTGCGCCAGGGTTCTGGACAGAGCACGCTCCGACCGAAGATTCCGCTGGCACTCAGGATTTCAATGGCTCGCCGACGCGTTCCCGTCCCACCCGCTCACAGCCTGAGTGCCAACAACGGCCGGGTGCCACGGGACGGGAGCGCGACGTCGAGCCCGTCATCCGGGCGGCCTGGCGAGGCCGCGGGGAAGACGGCGGAAGTTCGAACGGTACACGTTTTCAAGCCGGAAATGCCGAGGGGCGGACTCGAACCGCCGACCTCCGGGTTATGAATCCAGCGCTCTAAACCAGCTGAGCTACCTCGGCGGAGGAGCGGAAGGATATGCCTTATGGCGTGGCGCGGCGAGTCCGCAGCATACGGAAGGCGTCATGCCGCGCGAAGTAGAAGGTCGGGGCCAGAGCCAATCCTGAACGAGCAGGGGGTCACCGCGCCGGATCGGGGAGCAGCCCTCGGTAGTAGGCCGCTCTGCGGTTTTCTCCGGCCTCTTCCAACATCCGGACGAGTTCGCTGGCGGCTGGCACCAGCGGGGGAGGCAAGGGGCTGGTTCCGTCATCGACACGGTCGATGGCGTGCTGGAGCGTGGAAAGGGCCTGAGCGTTGTTGCCTTGGGCCGCGAGCACCCTCCCCAGGCTTGCCTCGGTGATGGCTAGGGGGAGGGCGTCGGGGGCGAGCGTCTCCTCGCGGATGCCGAGGGCCTCGGTAAACGCGCGAGCGGCGTCGTCGAGGCGGCCTAGGCGGAAGTAGCAGGTGCCCAGGCTGTGCGACATGTGGCCCAGGGCCGGATGGCGAGCCGGATAGACGTCTCGGGCACCAGCCAGGACGGCCTCGAAAAGCGGTAACGCCTCATTGAGCCTTCCGAGCGAGCCGAGCATGGTGGCGAGATTCATCCGCGACTGAAGCACCAGCGGGTGGTTCGGATAGAGCAACCCCTCACGCATCAGGAGTGACTCTCGGATGAGACGCTCGCCCGTCTCCGCGTCCCCGCTGTCGAGGTGGACGCCGGCGAGGTTGTTCAGGCTCTCGGCGATGGGGAGAGAGGGCTCGCCGGGCGAAAGCCCGCGGCGGATGGAGAGCGCCCGCTCGTGGGCCCGGATGGCCTCATCTGTCCGGCCCAGGGCGCGGAGCGCGGTGCCCCAGTCGTTCCAGGCGCGGGAGCTGTCCTCGTTCTCCTCTCCCCGGGCGGCGATGTGCTGACTGAGGGCCTCGCGAAAGAGCCGCTCGGCCTGGGCGGGGTCGCCGGTGCGCAGCCGCAGGAAGCCCATGTCCATCTTGCCTTCGGCGACGTCGTGGTGGTCGTGTGGGAGTAGGTCTAGGCGGGTGTTCAGCGCGGCGGTCAGCTCCTCCTCCGCGAGCTGGTACTCTCCGAGCATCACATACACCCGGCCGATGGCGCTGCGGACCGAAGCTTGCACGAGCGGCTGCGTGCGCAGGTCGTACTGGGCGCGAGCGCGGGCCTGTTCCATCGCATCGCGGACCGAGACATCCGGCCCCAGGTTGTCGGGGCTTGCTGCCTCGAGGACCTGGCGGAAGAAGTCCGCGACCTTCTCTGCCTGGCCACGGGCGACGTAGGCGGAGTCTCGCTCCCGGGAAGCCGTATCCGCCTGTTGGGCGATGCCGCCGCCACCCGCGATCAGCAGGAGTGACGAGAGCGAGCCGAGAGCGACGCCGACGGGATTGCGCCTCACGAACTTGGACGCCCGGTAGGCGATGGTGTCCTTGCGGGCTCGGATCGGAAGCCGCGCGAGGTATCGGTCGAGGTCCTCGATCAGCGCATCCACCGAGGCGTACCGGCGTGCGAGGTCACGATGGAGGCACGCCAGGATGATGGTGTCGAGGTCGCCCCGGAGCGTGCGGCTGAGGCGCTGGGAGTCCGGCCCGGGCGGCAGCGGGGGGGGCGGGGGCGGTGCGTGGACAGCGGAATGGCTGTGGGGGGCGGTCCGGGGCCTGGTCACGGCGAGGCTGGGGCGGGTGGGGTCTGTGCCGCAGACCACTCGCTCGATCTCCTCGAAGGAGCGGGTATCGAACTCGTAGGGCCTGATGCCTGTGAGAACCTCGAAGAGGACCACGCCTAGCGAGTAGACGTCCGAGGCGGTTGTGATGGGCAGGCCACGGATCTGCTCGGGGCTCGCGTATTCCGGCGTGAGGCGCCGGAACTGGGGAGCGGTCATGGACTCGGCCCGGGAGTGGGGGCCGAGCACCTTGGCGATGCCAAAGTCCAGCAGCTTGGGCTCGCCCTCGTGGGTCACGAGAATGTTGGAGGGCTTGAGGTCTCGGTGAACGACGAGGCTGTGGTGCGCCGCCCTGACGGCGTCGCAGACGCGCCGGAAGAGCCGCACGCGCTCATCGGTCGTCAGCCCCTGGCGGGCGCAGAAGGCGTCGATGGGCGTGCCGTCGACGAACTCCATCACGATGTACGGGCGGGCGTCAGGAGTCACGCCCGCGTCGAGGAGGCGCGCGATGCCGGGGTGGCTGAGGGCGGCGAGTGTGCGTCGCTCGGCTCGAAACCGCCGGAGCACTTCCTCGGAATCCATACCCCGCTTGACGACCTTGATGGCGACGCGCTGAGTGAGGTGCTCGTCGTCCCGCTGAGCCTCGTAGACGACTCCCATTCCACCGGCGTCGATCCGGCGGAGCAAGGTGTACGGGCCGAGCGCCATCCCGACGAGGTCGTCATGCCCCCCCGACGGGAGGAGCGCGGGAATGGGGCTTCCGAGGGCCGGGGCGTCCAGAAACCCGTCGTCCTCCGCGAACTCGAGGAGTGAGCGGACTTCCGCCGCCAGATCGCGGTTCCCTGCGCACTCGTGGTCGATGGCGGTCTGGCGCTCTCCGGGCGGGAGCGCCATGATGCGGTGGTAGACCTCCTGCGCCTGGTGGAAGAGCGGGGGGGTCACTGGCCCTCCGAGTGTGAGAGCTCGCGGCGGAGCCATGTGCGAGCGAAGGCCCACTCTCGCGCGATGGTGCTCTGCGAGACACCCAGGGCCTGGGCCACCTGCTCGACGGGGAGGCCCACGTAGTACCGGAGTTCGACGATGCGGGCCTTTTGCGGGTCGAGCGTGGCCAGCTTGGTCAGCGCGTCGTCGAGCGACGCGTGGTCGATGGTCTCCGCGTCGCCGGCGAGCGAGTCGCCTTCCAGACGGACCGGGGACGCGCCTCCTCCACGCTTGTCGCGGGCCCGGGAGCGGGCGTGATCGGTGAGGATGCGGCGGATGGCGATGGCGGCGGCCCCGAAGAAGTGAGCCCGGTTGTCCCAGGACGTATCGCTCGGTCCAACGAGCCTCAGGTATGCCTCATGAACCAGCGAGGTCGGGCTCAGCGTGTGCTCGCGGCGCTCGCCGGCCATGTGCTTCGCCGCCAGCACGCGGAGCTCCTCGTACACGAGCGGGAACAGTTCGTTGGTGGCTGTGGAGTCACCTTGCCTCGCGCGGAAGAGCAACTGCGTGACCGCGGCGGATGCTTGTTTGTCGTGGGGGGCAGTCATCGGTTCGAGTGGCCGAGTTCACCGGCCTGCGTTCAGCCATTTCGTCATGCGTTGCTCGCGCGGAGCGGCTGTCATCGAGATCCGAGGATTCTGGGCGTGATCAAGCCGAGCGGGCCGAATACGCTGCCCGGGCTGGTTCGCGCCCGGACGGGCTCCCGGCCAGCGTAACTATAGAACAGGAGGCTTACATTGACGCAACCAAGGATGTGCGTGGACGTCCGCGCCCACAAGGTGGTCGGGTTCGGGTGGGCCGTCTTCTTGCTGCTCGCGGCGACGGTCCGGGGAGCGGCGGCGGATCAGGTGAGGCTCTCCACGGGAGAAGTGCTCGAGGTTTCCGTGGTGCGGCTCACGGACAGCACGATTGTCGCAGACCACCCGGTGCTCGGCCCCTTGGTGATTCCCAGGGAGCACGCGGCGCTCATTTCTCCCCCTTGGAGCGCGGGCCTTGACCCCACGGCCGAGCCGGCACCGACGGCGAAGACCGACGCCGAGCCGCAGCCCGCCGCCGAGCCTGCGGTTCAGTGGAAGCGGTCCGTCAGGCTTGGCCTGAGTGGCACGGAGGGGAACGCGGAATCCGGGAGCGGGCGCGTGGGGCTGGAGGCAAGGCGAAGTTCCGCCGCGATGGAGACTGCGTTTGCCGCGGGGTACCTGTATGCCACCAGCGAGGGCGCACGAACGAAGAACCGCGCCGAGGCGGGGGTCCGCAACGACTGGCGGTTCGGGGAGAGCCGCTGGGGGCTGTTCGCGCAGGGCAAGGTCGAGTACGACGAGTTCCAGGATTGGAACCTGCGGGTGTCTGGGGCGCTGGGGCCGAGCTATCAACTGATCAGGTCCGAAGCGACGAGCCTGCGCGGGCGAGCGGGCCTTGGTCTCAGCCGGGAGTTCGGGGGCGAGTCAAACTCTGTGACGCCCGAGGCGATCGTCGGGCTGGACTTCGAGCACAAGGTCTCGGAACGCACCGCCCTGACGGCTGGGGTCGAGTGGTTGCCCAGCCTCTCCGAGGTACCTCAGTTCAGGGCCGGCGGGCACGTGGGCGTCACGACCGTGCTGGACAGGGCGGCGGGCATGAGCCTGCACGCGGGGATTGCGGACCGATACGACAGCGGCCCGGGCGCGGGAGTCGGGAGGAACGACTTCGAGTACTTCGTGACGCTAGGATGGGACTTCTGACCGGCGGGAACCCACGGCGCAGCCTGGGATTCTTCTGACCCGTCGAGCAGAGGTGCGTCGTTCGCGATGCACCGGCGGACCTTCAAGGGAGTACTCACATGGGCTTCATTCAGGAGTTTCGTGACTTTGCGATCAAGGGCAATGTCTTCGACATGGCCATCGGCGTGATCATGGGCGGCGCCTTCGGCAAGATCGTGGGCTCGCTGATCGAGAACGTGCTCAACCCGATCATCGGCAAGATCGCCGGCAACGTGGACTTCACCAACCGCTACATCAACATCTCCGGTGTGACACTGGCGGACAACACCTCCTACGCGGACGCAAAAAAGGCCGGCGCGATGCTGGGGTATGGCTCGTTCATCAGCGACGTCATCAACTTCCTGATCCTGGCGTTTGTCGTCTTCCTGATGGTGAAGATGTACTCCGCGGCCCGCAAGCGGTTTGAGGAGCAGAAGCCCGCTCCGGCTCCCGCGGGACCCACGACGGACCAGAAGCTGCTGACGGAGATCCGCGACCTGCTCGCGAAGCGCTGAACAGGCGACGGACAGCGATCATGGGGCTCCGGCGAAGGCCGGGGCCCCTTGTGCTTTGGGGGCAGCCAAGGGCCCCGAGGCCCCCGGGAGGCCAGAGGCGGGCGCTGGCGGGCGGGGCGGGTACGATCCGGGGACGGGCCGGCCCGCGGGCATGGCCCGCGGGGGACCAACCCGGGAGACTCGGGTGCCAACGACCGGGCGAACAGCCCCGGATCGGGCGGAACCAGCGAGCGATCCGAACCGGAATACTGAGTGGGTGTTGTGGGAGGTCATGCGTATGTCGAAGCGCGAGTCGTTCCGCGGAGATTCCTGGCAGGCGCCGATCGAGGCACTCGAGAGCAGGCAGCTGCTCGCGGGGGTGACCGTCCTGACCCATGGGTACGAGTCCAGCGGCAGCTTCCCGGACTGGGTGAGCGCGATGCGGCTGGCGATCGAAAGCCGAGCCGGGACGCCCTCGGTGGACACGCGGGCCCTGCACCTGGAAGTTGCTGGAGATGGAAGCTCCTCCACGCTCTTTGATGCGCGTGGCCAGGGCCAGTTCTTTCAGGCGGGCCGGGCGGAAGCGGTGATGAGCGTCGACTGGGCCTCCGCATCGAACAACAACGTCACTCCCTCCTTCGGAACGCTGGTGGACACGCGGCTGATCGCGCAGAACATCTTTCTGTCGCTCTTCGGCGTGACGTCGGAGGTCGGCAATCCCGCACCGCTCGCAGAACTCCCTATCCACCTCATCGGCTTTGATCGAGGGGCGGGCGTCATGTCCGAACTTGCCTGGCTGCTGGGCCAGAAGGGCATCTGGGTCGACCAGGTGACCACGCTCGACGCGCACCCGCTCACGTCGGCGGATCCCATCCGTTCGGGCGGAGAAGACCCGGCGATGGCGTTCTACGCGAACACGCTCTACCTTGACAACTACTACCGCACCAACGACGCCTCGTGGGCAAACCCGGCGGGGCAGAGCCTGACCGGTGCGTACAACCGTCTGCTGGACCCGATCCTCGATCTGCATCCGGACGTCCGCGCCGCGTACTACGGCTCGATCAACGTCACCGCCACGACCGACGGTGACGGCAGGGTGATCGACAACAACTGGTACGGCGGGGCACCGCTCGGCCCGCGAACGGCGTCCGGGTTCAAGTACTCTCGTCTCGGCGGCGGACCGACGTTCCTCGAGGGCCGCATCGCGCAGATGGGTGGCGTAGCGGTACGGTCTGCGGCGCCCACCAGCGGCGATCAGTGGCCGAACGTCGCGGGGATGACCATCGCGTCGGGCGCCACGGTGAGGCCAGGCCAGCCCCTCACCGTGCCCTTTGCCTTCGGAGATCGTGACAGCGGCGCGACGATCCATTTCTTCTACGACACGGACACGAACCCGTACAACGGGTGGGTGGGCCAGGCGGCGATGGTGAACATGCCGCAGACCGCGTTCGTCAACTCCACGGTGCAGATCACCGGTACGGACATCCCGACCGGGGCGTACTACCTCATGGCGTCGGTGAGCGACGGGCAGCACACGCGGTACTCCTACGCCCAGAACCTAGTCACGGTGCTCAACGGGTTCGACTACGAGGCGGTATTCCCGGAGGGCTATGCCGCGGATCACATCAACGAGTTCGTGCCGATCACAAACACCAACGGCGTGCCCGTCACCTACGAGCTGCACGCGCGGTATGAGACGGGCGACCGGGACCAGCTGATCTCCAGCGGGACCATCGCCGCGAACACGCGGGGCGGGGTCACGATCGCGGAGACGCGTAACCCGGCGGCGACGATCGTCCGCAAGAACGAGCCCTATGCGCTGGTGCTGCGCTCCACGCTGCCCCTGGCCGCAACGTTCAGCCACTACGACTTCGGCACGACCATCGGCGAGTCGTTCACGTATCAGCGGTCCACGCAGTGGACATTCGCGGATGGGGTGAAGGACAACGTTCTGGGACGGGACTACATCCTGGTCTACAACCCGACGGGGTCTGTAGCGCCCGTGACGCTGGAGCTCTACACGGTCGAGGGGCTGGTGTACACCGACACCCGGAACGTCGGTGCGGAGCGCCGCGGGGGCTGGAGCATCTCGGATATCTCTGAGCTCGGGCTTGGGGCGTACTCCGCGCGGGTGACATCCACCGCCCAGATCGTCGCCAGCCAGTCCAGGTACCAGCCGGGCCGGGCGCGGGGCTATGGGGCGCTCGGATCGCCGGAGGGCGGGGCGCTCGCGGGCATCGTGCCTCGGATCAACTATGACGACTCGTTCTACGACGAGAACGGGGATGATCAGTCGGGCACGCGGTACACGGCGGACGCGTTCGTTTCGGTCCTGAACACGAATAACGCCCCGGCGACCATCACGCTGCATTTCTTTGTCGACAAGATCGGCCAGAACGACCCGGCGCCGATCCCCCGGGTGGTCATTGCGCCCGCCCGGGGTCGCACCACCCTCAGCATCCGCGACCTGGGTCTGCCCGAAGGCCGCCAGTTCGGCGTGGTGTACCGGAGCAACATCGCCGTGACGGTGTCGGGGTCTGTCTACCAGGGGCAGGACGGCACGGGCGTGGTGGCCGCGACCTACGCCGCGACGCAGTGGCTGTTCGGCGAGGGGTACATGGACGCGAACCGCGCGGGCGGGCAGATTATCGAGGACATCTACCTGTTCAATCCGGGGGCGTCCGACCTGGAAGTCACGATCACCTTCACGTTCACGGACGGCGGGACCGTCACCGTCCTCAGGACGCTCGACGCGAGAGAGCTTGATGACGTGAGCGTTGACCAGTTGGCCGAGGTCACCGGGCGCGCCCGCGAGCAGTGGTACGGGGTCAAGATCACGGCGCCGACGTACTTCGTCGCGGGCATGGAGCACTGGGACGGCGGCAACGGCGGCGGGTTCCAGACCCTGGGCTCGATGTTCGGGTCCATCACCAACTTCGCGGGCGTGCTCACGCTGTAGCGGGGGAGAGCGAGCTGATGATGGCGGCCGCCGCCGCCGCGGGGTCTGGCGCCGTGCAGACAGCGCTGCTGACAGCAACGCCCCGGCAGCCGACCTCTGCAAGCGTGCCGACGTTCGCGGCGCTCACGCCCCCGATGGCCAGGTGGGGGAGATCGCGCACGCCGGGCTCGGCGAGGTACGCGCGAAGGTACCCGGGGCCGGCGAGGAGAGATTTGTGCTTAGTTGCGGTGGGGAACATCGGCCCCACGCCGCAGTAGTCTGCGCCGGCTTCTCGGGCGGCCCTCGCCTCGTGAATGTCTTGCGTGGACACGCCGACGAGCAGGTCACGCCCCGCGAGCGTTCGGACGGCGCGCACGGGAAGATCGGTCTGGCCCAGGTGCACGCCCTGGGCGCCGCAGGCGAGGGCGATGTCGGGGCGGTCGTTGATGATGCACGCGACGGTTCGCTCGCGGCAGAGGGCGGCGAAGTCCGCCGCCCGAGCGAGGAGTGAGGCGTCCGGAAGGTCCTTCTCGCGGAGCTGGAGGCAGTCGGCCCCGCCCCGGGCCGCGTCCTCGGCCACGCGCAGCCACTGGCGGCCGGCGCAGAGCGATTCGGTGATCAGCACGCAGAGGCGCCACTGTGCCGGGCGGCCTGTCCCCAGCGCCTGCAGCAGCGCGGCGCACGACGTGTAGCAGCGGTAGCGAAGGGCCTGCAGGTGGTCGGCGCCGCCCGTCCCCGTGAGCTTGGCGACCTCCTCGAGTGTGCGCAGCGCTTCCGAGGCCCGGGCGGAGTTGAGCTCGGCGACCTCTGCCAGGCCCGAGCGCCGGGGCGGCGCCGGGGGCGGGATGGCGGTGCCGACGTCGCCCGGCACGTCGCGGTGGGGTGTAAGGCGCCCGGCGGCTCCGGCCAGGGCGGTGGCGTTGGCTCGGACCTCGTGCCTCAGCCGCTTGAACTGTTCGGAGAGGTCCGCCCGGCCCAGGGCAAAGCGGGCGAGGTCTTCGAGGACGCGCAGGGCCTCGGCGGCTCGGTTGGCAGAAGCGTCAATGATCCGAAGTCGGGCCGTCACGGCAAACGATATGTGTTCGGAGGGGCTGGCGGGGCGGGCGCGCGGCGCAGACAATGGCCCCGTGCCGGACGACGAACCACGCCAGGAGCCGATCCAACTTGCGCCCAAGGCGACGGCGCGTCCGCCCCGCATCGGGGGAGAGGTCGTGCTCCGCCCGGAGGTGGACGGGGCGATCGACGCGATGCTCGCGGACGTGTACCTCCACGCGTCGAACTGCGTCCGGGCGTTCGGGGACTTCCACGTGGCGATCGGTGCAACCCCCGGTGTGGAGACGGCGCTGGTGAGGCTGCTGTACGACCTGAACTATCGCGACTTTCCGTGGGGGCGCACGAGGCTCTGGATGACCGAGGAGTCTGCCCCCGGCGGTCAGTGCGCGGGGTGGCCCGTGCTCGAGGGCACGGTTGTGGCGCAGTCCGGCATCCCTGCCGAGCAAGCCCATAGGATCGACATGGGGGCGGCGGACCCCGCGGCGGCATATTCGAGGCTTTTGCGGGAACATCTCGGCTGGCGACCCAAGGGGCACGATCGGCTGGACCTGGTGCTCGCGGCGATCGACGCCCAGGGAAACCTGCCCTGGGCGACCCAGCACGTGGCGGAGGATGGCGCCCTCTGCGTGAGCTGGACCGGGCCGGGGGGGGTCGGGCGCACGGGGCTTACGCCCTTTGTTGTGAGCGCGTGCCGCTGCGTCTGCGTGCTCGCGGTGGGGGGTGCGGTGCGCGGGGCGATGGCGAGTTTGGAGAACGCGAACCGGTGCGGGCAAGGGGAGCCCGGGAACGCTCCGCGAACCGACGGCGGCGAGCTCCGGTGGTACATGGACTACGAGGCGTGCCCGTCGTACCGCGCGGGTGGGGCGGCGGACAAACAGGCGGGCACCCAAGAGAGAGGCGGGTAACGCGGCGCATGGCGACACTCTCCATCAAGCCCAACGAGCGGGTGACGTTCCGCGTGATGCACGAGGACGACCACGTAGCGGTGGTCAGCAAGCCCCCCGGCGTCGTCACCATGCCCGGCCTGGGGCACGACGACGACTCGCTGCTCAACGGAATGTTCGCCCATTGGGGATCTCGCCTGCAGAATCTCGGGAAGGCGAGAGACTTCGGGCTCCTGCACCGGCTGGACAGGGACACGAGCGGGCTCGTGATGGTCGCGCTGTCGCCCGGTTCGTACGACGCGTTGAGGCGTGCGTTCGAGCGACGGGAGGTGCAGAAGTTCTATTGGGCGGTCTGCCGCTCGGCGCCAAAGCGGGCCTCGGGCGTTGTGCGAAAGCCCCTGGAGGAGTTCCAGGGCGTGATGGGCGAGGACACACGCACGCGGAAGCTCTGCCGGATCGGAAATGCGGGCAAGGAGGCGCTCACCGCCTTTCGGGTGCTGTCCGCGACCCCGAAGGGGGCGCTGGTGGAGTGTCGACCCGTGACGGGGCGGCTGCACCAGGTGCGGGTGCATCTTGCGTCGCTGGGCGCCGCGATCCTCGGGGACGACGCGTACGGGCCATCGGAGGTCAGGCGCGCCTCGCCAAGGCTGGCACTTCACGCGCACCGGCTCTCGTTCACCCACCCGGTCACGGGCGAGAAGCTCGACGTGAAATCACCCTGGCCCGCGGACCTGCGCCGGCTGCTCGCGAGGCTTGGCCTCGATCGGCCCGACATCAAGAAGGCAGCGCCGGGCGAGGCCTCAGGCGGGATCCAGGGCGCTCATGAAGTCGACGATGACTGACTGAGAAACGAGCAATCCCGGCTCCGTGAGACGCCAGCCTGATGTCGCGGCCTCAAGGTGGCCCGCGCGTCTCGCGGCGTCTGCCGTGGTCAGCAGCCGCGCCGCGGCGCCCGGGGAGACCCGCTCGGCCTCGGCCAATGCGATCGTCGCATCCACGCCCTCGGTGAGGCGCAGCCCGGTCATGAGTACCTCGGCGAGCGCTCGCCGGGGGTCGGGCGGCTCGACATCTACGACCGGGGAGAAGCCCGCGTCGCCCTGCAAGAGATAGTCGTCGAGCCTCGGGGCGTTCTTCCACCGCATTCCCGCGACATGCCCGCTGGCTGAGGGGCCGGCGGCGAGCCATTGGCCCTGGCGCCAGTAGACGAGATTGTGCCGGCACTCGTCCCCGGGGACGGCGAAGTTGCTGACCTCGTACCGACTCAGGCCTGCGGACGCGAGCAGCTCCGGCGTGCGTCGGAACATCTCGACCTCGTCGTCCTCGGGCGTGGGAGTGAACTGCCCCCGCGACCGCCGCGCGGTCATGGCGGTGCCGGGCTCGTACGTCAGGTTGTAGCAGGAGAGATGTGATAGTCCGAGCGACAGGGCTGTGTGCACGTCGCGCTCCCAGTCGGCGACCGACTGGCCCGGGATGCCGAAGATCAGATCGATGGAGGCCCGAGGAATGCCGGCCCTGCGGGCGATGTGCAGCGCCTCGGGCACCTTGTCGGGATCGTGCCATCGCTCCAGGGTCTTGAGGTGCTCCCGGTCAAAGGACTGGGCCCCCATGCTGACGCGCGTGACGCCCCCGGCGGCCAGCACCGCTCCGAGCTCTGGTGTGACCGTCTCCGGATTGCACTCGACCGTAAACTCCGAAAGCTGGGAGAGGTCATACGACGAGGCGAGGCACGCCAGGAGGTGCTCCCACAGGTGGGGCGCGAGCAGGCTGGGGGTGCCCCCGCCGACAAAGATGGTGTCGAGCGAGGCCGCCCAGGGGGCGAGGGCCCTGAGTTCGTCGGTCAATCGCGCGACGAAGGCGGGCTGACGGTCGCGGGTGTCCACGAGGCTGTAGAAGTCGCAGTAGTGGCACTTGTGGAAGCAGAACGGAACGTGGATGTAGAGGGAAGAAACGTCGGCCCGCGGGGGCGGGAGCACGGCTCCTGCGTGGGGGCGGGTGGGCGGGAGTTGACTGAGCGGGTGGGGCACGGCGTGCGAAATGGCTCTGGCGTTCGGCCTTCGGACCCCGTATCATAAGGGTGGGGCTGGCGGGACCCCGCGTGTCGTTCGCGGGAGGCCGCAAGGATCGCTGTGCCGCCAGGGGCTGCACCGAGGCAAGGGTGTGGTTCGCGCCAGGGGCTTCGAGCAGAAGGGGCTTCGATGGACACCTCCCTGATTCTTGTTCTCGCGGACGGACGCCAGTCGGAGATTCCCCTCCGTCGCCCTGTGCAGGTGATCGGGCGGCAGACCGACTGCCAGATCCGAATCCCTTCCGGCAACATCAGCCGTCACCACTGCGAAGTCATGCTCTCGGACGGCAAACTGAGCGTCCGCGACCTCGGATCGAGCAACGGGACGTATGTGAACCGAAGGCGGGTCTCCCAGGCGGACCTGCAGGCGGGGGACCTGCTGGCCATCGGCGACATGGTGTTTGTGGCCAAGATCGACGGGCGCCCGACGCACGTGGATTCCGAGGACGTGCTCGAGGACGGGCAGGTAAAGCCCGCGTCGGCCGGCGCGACGCCCGCGCCTAAGGCGGCGGCGAAGCCCGCGGCCCGCAAGAGCGTGCTCGAGGACTCCGACGGTAGCAGCGTGGGTGACTTCGACTTCCTCGATGACGAGGACATCAAGAAGCAGCCCAAGCTCTGAAAGGCAGCCGAGGCTCCGGAGAGTTACCAGTGGAAGGGCGCCCGGCCCGCGGACCTACGCGGCGGCGGTGCCATCCGGCTTCGTCGGCGTTGGCTTGGGCACGCGGATGTTCGTGCCGCAGGTGCGGCAGCGCACGGTCTTGCCTCGGCACGATGCGGGGACCGCGAGCACCTTCCGGCACGCGAGGTTCGGGCACATGATCCGGACGCTTTGTTCTTCCATGGCGGATCCTCGGTCCTCGCGAATATCGGGCGATTCCGGCAGCGACTTCAGGGAGCGTCGTGTCGGTATTCGGAGAAGCCGCGAGTGCCCGGGCGGAGCGCGGGTGTATGCTCTCTGTCCGCTCCCGAAGGGGGCAGACCCAGAGGCCTTCCGCATGACGCGCACCGATGACCACTCATTTTCGGACCGCCCCCCTGCCCAGGCGACCGCCGTCGTCGGGCTCCAGTGGGGTGACGAGGGCAAGGGCAAGCTGGTGGACCTGCTGGCGGCGGACCACGACGCTGTGGTCCGGTACAACGGCGGGGCGAACGCCGGGCACTCCGTGGTGGTGGGGGGCACGAGGTTTTCCCTGCACCTGATCCCCTCGGGGATTCTGTACCCCGGCAAGGCCGCCGTCATCGGCAACGGCGTCGTAGTTGACCCCTGGAAGCTGGTCGAGGAACTGGACGGGCTGGCGAGCAAGGGCGTGGACACGTCCGGGCTTGTGCTCTCCAGCCGCGCGCACGTCGTGCTGCCCTACCACAAGCTGGAGGACGCGCTGCGAGAGGACCTGCTGAAGCGGGTGGGGGCGGAGCGACAGGCCTCCGGCCCCGACCGCGCGGACGCGCCGGTGCCGATCTCGGAGATCGGAACAACGCGGCGGGGAATCGGCCCGGCGTACGCGGACAAGGTGCAGCGGGCGAGCGCGGTGCGTGTGGCGGACCTCTTCCGCCCCGAGTCGCTCCGGGAGAAGCTCTCGCTCGCGCTCACGTTGAAACGGCCTCTGGCCAGGGAACTGGGGGGGGGGGCGCCGGACCTCACTGTGGCGGGTCTGGAGGAGGAGTGCGCGAGGGTCTCCGGGCGGCTGCGGCCCATGGTGAAGGACACCACGGCGCTCCTCCATGCCATGCTCGCGGGCGGCGAGCGGCTGCTGTTCGAGAGCGCGAACGGGTCGCTGCTGGACGTAGACCACGGGACGTACCCGTTTGTGACGGGGTCCACGTGCATCACGGCGGGCATCGGGTCGGGCGCGGGCGTGCCCCCCGCGAGGCTCGCACGCGTGCTGGGCGTGATGAAGGCGTATTCCACGCGAGTCGGCGCCGGGCCCCTGCCGACCGAGCTGTTTGATGCCATCGGGGACCGCATACGGACGCGCGGGCGGGAGTTTGGGACGACCACGGGCCGTCCGCGTCGCGTGGGCTGGGTGGACCTGGTGGCGACGCGGTATTCCGCGATGCTGAACGGCGCCACGGGGCTGGCCATCACCATGCTGGACGTGCTCGCCGGGCTCGATGAGATCAGGGTGTGCACGCGGTACACGGTCGACGGCAAACTGACGAACCAGTTTCCGCCCGATGCGTACGACCTGGCGCGGGCGAGGCCGGAGTTCGAGACACTCCCCGGCTTCCGCGAAGAACTGGGCGGGTGCAGGAGCGCGGCGGAGCTTCCCGCGGCGGCGCGCCGGTACGTGGAGTTCATCGAGCGAGAGGTCGGCGTGCGGGTTGACGTCGTGAGCGTGGGGCCAGGGCGTGAACAGACCATCACCATGTGAACAGCGGGGGCCGGCCCTGATCGACGAACGCGACCCCACGGTCTTGGCCGCGGCGCGGGCGATCACCGACCGCAACCCCCTGGCGAACCCGCGGGGGCTGCTCCCCGACGTGCACCCCGGGCGCATTCCCCGGCACGTGGCGATCATCATGGACGGCAACGGACGCTGGGCACGGGCTCGGGGCATGCCGCGGGAGATGGGGCACCAGGCCGGCGCCGCGAGCGTGCGTGCCGTGGTCGAGCACGCGGGGGACCTGGGCATCGAGTACGTCACGCTCTACAGCTTCTCGCTTGAGAACTGGAAGCGTCCGGCGGAAGAGGTGCGGGGCCTGATGCAGCTTTGCCTGGCGTACCTGGCGGCAGAAGAGCAGGACCTGATCCGCCGTCGGATACGGTTCCGTGTCATAGGGCGACGGGAGGGCCTGCCGAGCGAGGTGTGCGGGGCGATCGACCGAGTGACGCGTTCGACCTCTTCCGGCACGCGGGGGGAGCTGTGCCTCGCTATCAACTATGGCTCACGGGCGGAGATCACCGACGCGGTGCGGGGGCTCGCGGAAGAGGTGCGTGCCGGAAGGCTCTTGCCGGGTGAGATCGACGAGAAGGCGATCGAGTCAAGGTTGTACACACGGGGCATGCCCGACCCGGATCTGCTCATCCGGACAGCGGGTGAAATGCGCGTCAGCAACTACCTGCTGTGGCAGATCAGCTATGCCGAGTTGCACGTCACGCCCGTGCTCTGGCCGGACTTCAGCCCTGAGAACCTGAACGAGGCGGTGCGCGAGTACGCGAGGCGGGACCGGCGTTTCGGCGGGCTGTCCCTGCCCGGAGGAGCGGGCGGTGCGTGAGAGACTCCTGCTTGGCCCGGTTCTGATCGCGGCGCTGCTGGGGGTGCTGGCGCTCGATGAGTGGCTGACGGGGCTTGAGACCCCGTCCCTGCTCGCCGGCGTGCTCGGCACGGCATTGCCTGCGGGGGTGCTTGTGCTGCCTGTGATGCTCCTGGCCGCGGCGCTCGCGGCGAGAGAACTGACCTCCTTCGTTCGGGAGAAGGGGGCGCCGGTCTCGGGGATCGTGATGGGGGTCGCGCCCGTCTGCGGGTTGCTTGCCTGGGCCGCGGGCCTGGCTACCGAGGGCACGCTGGGTCTGGTGGTGTTGCCGGGGGCCGGGGTCGTGGTCCTCGTTCTGGCGATGCTGGTGCAGGCGAGAAAGCAAGATTCGGGCGGAGCCCTGGCCGCGACCGGGGGCGCGCTGCTGTCGTTTGCGTACCTGGGGCTCGCGTTCGGCTTTCTGCTGGCCATTCGGGCGGAGCACTCCGCGTGGGTCCTGCTGTGGGTGCTGCTGGTGACCAAGGCGTGCGACATCGGGGCATACTTCACGGGCAAGTCGATCGGGCGGCGGAAGCTGATCCCCTGGCTCAGCCCGGGAAAGACTTGGGAAGGTCTCGGAGGGGGGGTGGTCCTTTCCGCGGCGGTCGGCGCCGGGGGCTTGGCCATGCTGGGGGCATGGGCGGGCGTGGAGGCGCCTCCCTGGTGGATGGGTGCGGCCTGCGGGGCGGTCCTCGGGCTGGTGGGTCAGGCGGGCGATCTGGCAGAGAGCATGATGAAGCGGGATGCGGGGATCAAGGATTCTGGCAGCATCCTGCCCGGGTTCGGGGGCATGCTGGACGTTCTGGACTCTCCGATCTTCGTCGCGCCGGTCGCCTATGGGATACTCGCGGGGTTCCGGGCGGGCGGTTGGATGGGGGCCGTCCCGCTCTGAGCCGCATGGGGGGACTTTTGACAACTTGTGCGAACCCCCCATGGGGCCGCTACACTCCCGCATACAGGTTCGGGAGTGCTCGATGGACGTCACGGCCAAGTTGCTCAGGCTCTACCAGGTCGAAAAACAGCTACGCGGGCTCCAGGCCCGGCTCCAGGCGGCGGAGAAGTTCCTGGCCGAGCAGGACAAGGACTTGGGCTCACTCTCATCGAAGCGGTCCGAGCTCGAGCAGCAGATCAAGCTGCTGAGGGCCCAGGCGGGCGACCGCGAGGGCGAGGTGAAGCGCCTCGACGAGCGGATGTCGACGATCCGCAAGCAGATGGACGGCGCCCAGACGAACAAGGAATACCAGGCGTTCCTGACCGAGCTGAACAACTACAAGGTGGACCGGGATCGCCTCGAGACCACCGCCCTCGAGTTCATGCAGAAGGTCGAGGACCTTTCCAAGACCGTCGAGACCGTCGAGGGACAGCGGAGCGAGCGGGACAAGGTTCGGGGCGTCGCCCAGACGGACCGCGAGGCCCGCTACAAGGAAATCGAGTCACGGCTCGTAGAACTCAAGGCCCAGCGAGATCAGGCCGCGGCGGAGGTTCCGAGCGACGTGCTGCTGATGCTCACCCGGCTGCTCAACCAGCGGGGCGAGGAGGCGATGGCGAGCGTGCAGGTTGAGGACCGCAAGCGCCACGAGTACACCTGCGGGGCGTGCCAAATGAGCATCCCGGTTGACGCGGTGAGTGCCCTGCTCAGCAAGGGTAAGCTCACGCTGTGTGCGTCTTGCCAGTGCATCCTCTACCTGGATGACGACGCGATGAAGGCCCTGAATCCGCCGAAGGCCGGTCCCAAGGCCGGCTCCAAGAAATAATCAGGCTCGCCCGGCCACGAAGACAACCCAGTTGTCCGGCAGCGTGTCAGCACCCGGCTCGTACGGGCGGACGTGCAGCGTCCCCAGGTGGTCCATCGCTCCCGCCTCATGGTCATACACCTCAACCGCGCCGAACCCGGCTTCGCGGTAGGCGTCGGTGAGCTCCGGGATCGACCACAGTCGCCAGGCGTACGTGAACGCGTCGCGGAACCTGGACGCCCTCCGGCCCCTGCCGACGGCGAAGTGGATCACGTTGAGCACGCGCGCGGTGACGGGGTCGGCCTCGCGATGCTCCCATTCGTAGAGCACGGGCGTGCCGTCTGAGAGCGTGAAGCGTGCGGACGTCGTTTGGAGCTGCATCGAGTCCCGCCCGCCGTACATGTCCGCGACGAAGACCCCGCGCCGCTTGAGCCGTGCCCGGGACCGCCGCAGGTACTCCACGAGGTCTGCACGCTCGTAGAAGTACCCAAGGGGGAAGTTGGTCGCGGCGACGATGTCAGCCTTGGCATTGGTGTCCAGCACGTCCCCTGCGATGGCCCGAACACGGGGCACCCCCCGGAGCCGGGTCAGAGGTTCGGGGTCCAGGTCGATGCCTATGGCGGAGGCCTGGGGATCGGTGGCGACCCATGCCAGGCAGAGCGCGCCCCCGCCGCAGAAGTCCTCGCGAAGGACTCGGGGCGACCTGCCATGGATGGCGCGGAGGTAGGCGGCGCTGGCCCGAGGGGACTGGACGCAGCGTTCGTAGAGGTCGTACCTGGAGGGTGACGCGGGGGTCAAGGGGGGTTCGGGCATGATCAGGCCATCCGGATCCAGCGGATGAGCGTGGCGAAGTTGGGAGCCTTGCCATACATGAGGACGCCGACGCGGAAGACCTTTGCGGCGATCCGGACGAGCGCGATGACGGTGAGGACCCCCACGAGCATGGAGAGCAGCACCTGCCACGTGGGGGGCGGGTCGCTGGAGCAGACTCGCAGGAGCATGACGAACGGGCTGACTGGTGGCGTAAAGCTGAGGACCGTGGCCAGCATGCCCTTGGGGTTGAAGATGATCGGCATCATCAGCACCATCGGCGCCGTGACGACCAGCATGACGGGCGTGAGCAGCGAGTTCGCCTCGTGGATGTCGTTCACCGCGGACCCGATGGCGGCCATCATCGAGGCGATGGTGAAGTAGGCGATGAAGAAGAAGACGAAAAGATACACGAGGTAGCGTGTCTCGATGAGGTCCGCGCGGTTGAGGGCCGTGATCGCCGACAGCCCCAGGACGCTGTAGAGCCCGAGGATCGCGAGGCTGGCGGCCATCTGGCCCAGGATCTTCCCCGTCATGAGCTGCACGGGCGAGACGGCGCTGAGCAGGACCTCCATGATTCGGTTGGACTTTTCTTCGATGGTGCTGGTGAGCAGCATCTGGCCACCGGAGAACGTGGAGACCCAGAGCAGGATCATGAAGGCGAGGGGCACGAGGATTTGCCGAAGTTCGCTGGACTTCTTCTCGCCCGAGTCGGTCATTTCCACGGCGGCGGGTGCGTCAAGCCTGAGCAGAGACGCCATCTTCGCCGGATCGTGCCCGGCGGCGGCGAGGCGGGCGTCCACGATGGCGCGCCGGACCTGCTGGCGGAGAAGGCCCTGCACCCGGATGTCCACCTTCGGGCGGACGAAGAGATCGAATCCCTCGAGCGTGCCGTCCGGGCCGGGCATGACGGCGTGCTCGAGCACCACGACGAGCGCAAGGGGGGCATCGGGGTTGGGCTCCGCCCCCGCGTCCGAGGCGTTGGAGCGGGGCCTGAGAAGGTCCTTTTCCTTCTCCACGTCCGCGACGGGATTGGCGGGAGGGTCGGTGACGACCACGAGCTCCGGCACGCCGCGGGCCGCGGCTCCGGCCTGCGCGTCCATCATCGCCTTGGCCTGCTGGGCCTGCCCGGCGGGCACCATCGCGTCGATCTGCTCCTTGGCCTTGTCCGTGCCCTCGCGAAGATCGGTCTGCACGCGCTCGCGGAGCGCCTCCGGCGAGAGGGCGGTGCCGACGCGCTGGACGACGGAGGCGTCTCCCGACAGGTCGATCACCCGCACCCGGCCCTTCACGGGCGGGGGCTCGTTCTTGATCAGCATGGTCACAAGCGGGATGGCGACGAGCATGATGAGTGGCGGGACAAGCGCGCCGATGAGGAACGCCTTGGTGAAGACCGTGGCCTTGAAGTCGCGGACGGCGATGTGGAAGACCTTGAGCATCAGTCACCCCCCATGTCGCCGCCGCTGCGGAGCGATTCGAGCAGGGCCTGCCGGTCGCCGGACTCGCCGCGCGTCACGATGTCGACGAAGACGTCGTCGAGCGTGGGCCTCACGACCTCGATGCGGTTGCATGGGATGGCCGCCGCGATCGCGGCGACCACGGCGCCCGGGCTTGCGCCGTCGCGAAGGTGTGCGCGGACGTGCCCCGGGGCTGCCTCAAGGCTCTCGATGTCGGGATGCGGCGGGGGTCCGCTCGCCAGCGAGCCCGCGGGTTGAAAGGCGATCGCCCGGGGATCGAACCTCGAGCGGATCTCTTCGGGCGTGTTGTCAAGCACCTTCCTGCCCTGGTGGATCATGACAATGCGGTCGCACAACGCCTCGGCCTGGCTCATCTGGTGTGTGGAGAACAGGACCGTGCGGCCCGCGGCGTGCTGCTCGCGGATGAGCGATGTGAGCAGGCGGGAGTTGACCGGGTCCAGCCCCGAGAAGGGTTCGTCGAGGATGATGAGGTCCGGCTCATGGATGATGGTGCCGACGAACTGCACCTTCTGCTGCATTCCCTTGGAAAGCTCCTCGCACTTCTTGCGGGCGCAGTCGGCCAGGCCAACCCGCTCCAGCCAGCCGTTCACACGTCCTTGCAGGCCCGTGGCATCGACGCCCTTGAGTCTGGCGACGTAGGTGAGAAACGCCCCCACCCGCATTTTCTTGTAAAGCCCGCGCTCTTCCGGCAAGTAGCCGATGCGATCCTTGCTCTGCACCGCGGAAGCCCGGCCCAGCACCGAGAGGCGCCCGCTGTCGGGGAAGAGGATCGACATGATCATGCGGATGGTCGTGGTCTTGCCCGCGCCGTTGGGGCCGATGACGCCGACCATGAGGCCCGCGGGGATGACAAGATCAAGGCCGTCCACGGCGACCTTGGGGCCGAAGGTCTTGCGGATGCCCTGCAGTTCGATGGCGTTGGTCACATCGTGCTCCCGTCGAAGGCGGATTGTTCGCAGGCCGCGGGGCGGGGGAAGGACGGGCTCAGGTCGTTCCGAGCGCCCGGGCCGCGTCGAGCAGGATCGCGCCGGCGAGAGGGGATGAAAGGCTGCCCCCGGCGATGACGTTGTGCACCAGCGTATCGGCGTAGTGGAGTGCTTCGGCATTTGTGAGGCCCGCGCGTGCGCCGAGCACGAAGACGTGCACCGCCCAGGGCAGGAGCGTCGCGTTGTCCGGCTGAACCTCACGGATGAGCCACGCCGCAGCGAGGAGACACCGGGCGCGACCGGCGTCCCCGGGCTCTGAGGCGTTCCACAGGGCATGAAGCGTGGAGAGTTCGGCCTGCGTCCATGTCTCGATTCCCTCGGCCTGGAGGTGGGGAAGGAGCGGCCCGTCGCCTGGGGGCAGGGGCGGGCGATGCCCGCAGGCGTGCAGCGCCCACCACCAGGCGGTGCAGGGTGAAGCCTCCCGCGGCGGTGGGCCCGGGTCGATCCCGAGTGCCCGCGCAAGAACGGCCCGGTGGGGCAGCGTGGAGGAGAGGTCGCGGGGAGCCAGGCGATCAAGCTCAGCGGCCCGTACCGCCCCAGGTGCACCGGCTTCCCACGCGGGCCCGCGCAGGGTGCCTCGGGCGAGGCGGTTCAGCCGAGCTGCCCAGGTTTCGGCGCTGGAATCCACGAGCCGGAGCGTAGTTCGCCGCCCCGGCGTTATCACCCCCCGGGAGCCTGCAAAGGCCCGGCCGCCAACGTCCGATGTCTGGAGTTCAGCATGCCCGGACCCACTTCCAACTCGGCGGGCGCATCGTGGCGGGCGGAGGCCCCGCCCCCGTTCGAGAATGGCAGGCCCTTTCGAGCTGACGCCGACGTCTCCGAGCTCGACGACAAAGGGCGGCCCGGACCTGCCTGGACCGTGACGACGACGCACCTGGGACGGGCGAACCTTTCGATTTCGTCCCGGCGCCTGGTGTACGAGGGCCGGGTGCTGGTGCTGGCTGTGCACCTTCTCGATGCCACCCCGACCCTGCTCTGCGGGCGAGTGAAGTCCTGCGCCTACTCGGGGGACTCCAGCCACCTGATCGTGATGGACCTGCTGCCGGCGCCTGCGGAAGAGACCATTACGAGGTGGCTCATGGGCCGGGCCCCGCAGCGCAAGCCCGCGTAGGCAACCCGCGACAGGCCGGAGCCTCCCCTTGACAGCGTCGGGAAAGCGCCCCACGATCCGGCGTGAGACTGCACTCTTCGCTGGGGGACTTCCGGGCGTATCGGGCCTCGTTCGAGGGCGGGTGCGTGGTCGTGCCGACGATGGGCGCGCTGCACGCGGGGCACGCGGCGTTGATCCGAGCGGGGGTAGCGCTCGCCCGCGAGCGGCATCTGAGCGCGGGATGCATCGTGACGGTTTTCGTCAATCCCACCCAGTTCAACGACCCCGCGGACCTGGAGAAGTATCCGCGGAACCTCGAAGCGGACGCGGCCCTCTGCCGTCAGGCGGGTGCGGATTGCGTGCTTGCGCCTTCCGTGCACGAGGTGTACCCAAAGCCGGACTTCGCGCCGATGCCCTCGCTCCCGGCGGTCGCGGCGGGGCCGGGGCTGGAGGAGGCGAGTCGGCCGGGGCATTTTCAGGGCGTGTGCCAAGTGGTCAACCGGCTGTTCGAGATCACGGGCCCCCGGTGCGCCGTGTTCGGCGAAAAGGACTGGCAGCAGTTGCAGGTTGTCCGCGCCATGAGCCCGGTTTGGGGTGGTAGGCCCGTAGAGGTTGCCTCGGTCCCGACCGTGCGGGAGCCCGACGGGCTGGCGATGAGCAGCCGCAACGCCCAGCTGCCGCCCTCGGCCCGGCGAGCGGCGGCCGGGCTCGCGTCGGCGTTCGTGGAGGCTGCGAAGGCGAAGGTCTGGCAGGACGCCGAGCGGGCGGCGGCGGGGGCGCTGGGGCGAACCGGCGCACACGTGGAGTACGTGGCGGTCCGCGAACCCTCAACGCTCATGCCCCTCCCCCCGGGGGCCACCGAAGGCCGTATCCTCTGGGCGGTTCGTCTGGGGGGAGTCCGGTTGATCGACAACGCGCCCTGGCGGGCGGTCTCCGCCTGAGGGCGGTCACGCACAAGCGGCGCGCGTCGGCTGACGCCCGCGCCAGAGAGAGAGAGCTACTTGCTCCGAACCCCGCTGTACAACTTCCACGTCGAGCACAAGGCGAACCTCGTTGACTTCGCGGGGTGGGAAATGCCCCTTACGTACTACGGGCTCATCGACGAGCATAAGCAGGTGCGGAGCTCGGGCGGGTTGTTCGACGTGTCGCACATGGGCCGGGTGAAGTTTTCGGGGCGTCACGCGAGGCGGCTGCTGGAGCGGGTGTGCAGCCGGAAGATATCCGACATGCAGCCCGGGCAGTGCCGGTACGCGCTGGTGTGCAATGAGCAGGGGGGCGTGAAGGACGACGTGATCGTTTATCGACTGGACGATGACGAGTTCCTGGTGGTGGTGAACGCGTCGAACCGTGCCAAGCTGCTGCCACACTTCGAGGCGGTGCGCTCCTCGAACGATTGGGCGGTGAAGATCGACGATCAGACCGAGAGTACCGCGATGGTGGCCCTGCAGGGGCCGAAGGTCATGGAGCTGATCTCGAAGTACTCGGGGGAGATTCCGGCCCTCAAGAAGTACCGGTTCGCGGTGAAGAATCTGCTGGTGATCAAGATCATCGCCAGCCGCACGGGCTACACGGGCGAGGATGGGGTCGAGGTGATCCTGCCCGCGGGCTCGGTGGGGATGGCGATGAAGTTCCTGCTGCAGGGGGCGGATGTCTCTTCGCCGGGCGCGGTGCTGCGGCCCGCCGGTCTCGGCGCCCGGGACACGCTCCGCACCGAAGCGGGCATGCCGCTCTACGGGCACGAACTGGGCGAGGACATCAACGCGCTCTCCTGCGGCGTGGACTTCGCGATCTCGCTCGACAAGGACCAGGGCGTCGGCGGGGATCGGTTCATCGGCATGGACGCGCTGGTGAAGACCCGCGACGGGGGCGGCCCGGCGCGCAAGCTGGCGGGGTTCATCCTCGAGGGCAAGCGGTCGGCCCGCCAGGGGATGAAGATCGTGCAGGGAGGCCGGGAGGTCGGCACCGTCACCAGCGGGTGCCCCTCGCCCACGCTCGGGGTCTGCATCGCGATGGGTTTCCTCGATGTAGGCCTTTCGGCACCCGGCACGCCGATCGAGATCGACACGGGCAAGGGCGTTCTGCCCGCGAAGGTCGCGCCGCTTCCCTTCTACAAGGCCCCGAAGTAGGCCCCGAGCGGGCGTCGTCGCGGAGGAACCCGGCGTCATGAGCGAGAGCGCGCTGTACCTGGATAATGCGGCCACGAGCTTTCCGAAGCCACGCGCCGTGTACGACGCGATGGTGCGCTACGGCACCGAGGTCGGTGCGTCCCCAGGTCGCGGGCAGTACAGGGCGAGCCGGGAGGGGGCCTCGATCATCCGGCGGTGCAGGGAGCGGCTGGCGACGCTGCTGAACGCCGAAGACCCCGGGCACATCGTCTTCACGCTGAACACGACGGACGCGCTCAATCTGGCAATCAAGGGCGTCTGGAGGCAGTGGAGGCTGACACGCCCGGGATCGCCCGCGCGGATCGTGACCACGGCGATGGACCACAACTCCGTGCTGCGCCCGCTCGATGCGCTGGGGGCGGAGGGCCTCGAGGTCGTCGTCGTCCCGGCGGACCCTGTATCGGGGCTCGTGAATCCGGCGGCGGTCGCGCGGGCGATTGACGGGCGGACGGCGCTGGTCGCGGTGAACATGGCCAGCAACGTTGGCGGGACGATCCAGCCCGTCGCGGAGATCGCGCTGTGCTGCCAGGCCGCGGGGGTGCCGATTCTGGTGGACGCGGCGCAGGCGCTGGGGCATCTGACGGTGGATGTGCGGGTCATCGGCGCGGACTTCGTCGCGTTTCCCGGGCACAAGGGGCTGCTCGGACCTCAGGGCACGGGCGGGTTGTACGTCCGGCCCGCGTCGGCGTCCCTGCTGGCAACCACCCGAGAGGGCGGCACGGGTTCGTGGTCGGAGTCGAGGAGCCAGCCGGAGTCAATGCCGGAGCGGTTCGAAGCGGGCTCGCACAACACGGTCGGGATCGCGGGGCTCGGTGAGGCGGTGCAGTGGGTTCTTGACCGAGGCGTCGGCGCGCTCCGCGCCCACGAACTGTCGCTCATCCGGCTGATGCTGGAGGGCCTGCGCGCGGGGGGGTGCCGCCACCCCGGGTGGGAGGCGGATGGCGCGGGACCGCTCTGCGGCTTCCGGCTGCTCGGGCCGGCGGAGGCGGAGCGCCGCGTGGGAGTATTCGGGCTGGTGCACGACGTTCTCTCACCCCCGGAAGTCGCGGCGGGGCTGGAGTCAGGATTCGGCGTGCTCGCGAGGGCCGGGTTGACGTGTGCGCCCCTCGCGCACGAGACCTTCGGCTCGGCGGCGGGGGGGGGGGCGTGCCGCCTCAGCATCGGGCCGTTCGTCACCGAGCCGGACATCGAGCGGGCGCTCACGGCGATCGGCAAGGTCGGGTTGTCTGCGTCGGGCTTTGCGCGAAAGACCGGGCACGCGGTCGCGTAGGCGTGCGCTCAGGCGCCGGGCTTGGTCTGGGGCACCTGCACCCAGGACGATTCCATGTGGCGCACGATCGCTCCGGTGGTGAGATAGATCACCTGCTCGGCGATGTTCGTGCAGTGGTCCGCGATCAGCTCGCACTGGTTGGCGATCTCGTGCAGCAGAAACGCGGACTCGGTGGACATCGCCCCGTTCGCGAGCTGCTGCTCGGCGGCCTTGAGCACCGCGTCCTTGAAGGCCGCGACCGTGTGCTGGCTCTGGAGCACGATGTTCGCGAGGTTCGTGTCATTGCCGTGCACCGCGGCGTTGGTGTCTCTCAGGATGCCGATGACGCTGTTGGCCATGACGCGAAACGTGTCCGGAAAGGGGGTGGCGCCCGCGCTGCCGCGGGTGGTGATCGCAGCGATCTCGCTGGCCACATCAGCGACGCGTTCGAGTTCGTTGTTGACCTTCACGATGGTCAGAACCGCCCGGAGCTGCTGCTCGCCGAGCTCGGCCCCCTGGCGCGTCGCGTCCGTGAGGAGCGCCACACAGGCCCGCTCGATGGTGACGTCGGCGGCGTCGACGGAGTCTTCCTCGCGGATGGCCCAAGTGGCCCTCTCCGGGTTCCGGTCGAACAACGCCAGGAACGCGGCCTCGAGCATCGACTGCACGCGGCGTCCCTGGGCGACAAGGTCCGCCCTGAGCGACTCGGCGCGTTGCTGGAATCCTTCGCTGGAGCTCGGCATGCAATCCCTCGCCCTCAAAGATAGCATCCTGCGCCCGCCACGTCCGCCGGGGAACCGTACGCTTTCGGCAGGAGCCGGGGCCCGGCCCACACAGGAAGCACACCATGTCATTTGCCATTCAAAGCGTCCACGCCAGGCAGATCCTCGACTCCCGCGGCAATCCGACGGTGGAGGTCGATGTCACGCTGGAGAATGGGGTGCTCGGCCGAGCGGCGGTGCCCTCGGGAGCCTCCACGGGCGAGCACGAGGCCTGTGAGCTGCGGGACGAGGACAAGTCCGTCTACATGGGCAAGAGCGTGGGCAAGGCGGTGCACCACGTGAACCACGAGATCCGGGGAGCCCTGCTCGGGAAGGACGCCCGGGAGCAGGAGTTCATCGATGAATCTCTGAACCGCCTGGACGGCACGCCGAACAAGCGCCGGGTTGGTGCCAACGCCATCCTGGGGGTGTCGATGGCGACCGCGAAGGCCGCGGCGGAGGCGTCCGGCCTGCCCTTGTATCGGTACCTGGGCGGGGCGGCGGCCAAGACGCTCCCGTGCCCCATGATGAACATCCTCAACGGCGGGAAGCACGCCGACAACACCGTCGACTTCCAGGAGTTCATGATTCAGCCCTGGGGGTTCGGGGACTTTGGTGAGGCCATGCGGGCCGGTGTGGAGATCTACCACACGCTGAAGAAGGTGCTCCACTCCCGAAAACTCTCGACAGCGGTGGGGGACGAGGGCGGCTTCGCGCCCAACCTCGCCAACAACGAGGACGCGCTCAAGATCATCGAAGAGGCGGTCTCCAAAGCCGGGTACAAGTGGGGCGAGCAGATATTCGTGGCGCTGGATCCGGCCATGAGCGAGCTGTGGAACGAGGCCGCGGCGGACGGCAAGAAGGGCTACAAGCTCTTCAAGTCCTCCAAGGAAGTGATGACCAGCGACCAGGTGATCGACCTCTGGGCCGAGTGGTGCCGCAAGTATCCGATCCGCTCGCTCGAGGACGGGCTCGCGGAGAACGACTGGGAAGGCTGGGCGAAGCTGACGGCGAAGCTGGGCGACAGGGTCCAGCTTGTCGGCGACGACCTGTTCGTGACTAACCGCAAGTTCCTGCAGAAGGGCCTCGAGCAGAAGTGCGGCAATGCCATCCTGGTAAAGGTGAACCAGATCGGCACGCTCTCGGAGACCTTCGAGGCGGTGAACCTCGCACAGAGGTCGCGGTACGCCGCGGTGCTCTCGCATCGATCGGGCGAGACCGAGGACTCCACGATCGCCGACATCGCGGTCGCGACGAACTGCGGCCAGATCAAGACCGGGGCGCCGTGCCGCTCCGACCGAAACGCCAAGTACAACCAGCTCTTCCGCATTGCGGAGCAGCTGGGCGAGCAGGGGGTGTACGGCGGGACGACCTGGTGGCGGAAGTAGCCCTGACGGCTGCCCGACGGGCGTCGGGCGACGAATCCGGGTACAGTCTGAAGGATGAAGGTGCTCGTGCCAAGGGAGACCGCCCCCGGGGAACAGCGGGTGGCCCTTGCGCCCGACTCGGTCAAGAAGCTTGTGCAGGCCGGCTACGAGGTGTGCGTCGAGCCCGGCGCGGGCTTGGCGGCGGGCTTCAGCGATGAGGCCTTCGCCGCCGCAGGGGCCAAGCCGGCGGCCGGTGCCGCTGACCTGACGCTGCGGGCCGGGGTGCCGACGGAGGCGGAGGTCGGCGCGCTCCCGGAGGGCTCCATGCTGCTGGGGTCGCTCTTCCCGACGCGGCACCCGCGGGTCGTCCGGGCGCTGGCGAAACGGGGCGTCACTTCGTTCTCGACCGATGCCATTCCCCGGACTACCAGGGCGCAGGCGATGGACACGCTCTCGTCCATGGCGAACATCGCCGGGTACAAGGGCGTGCTGCTCGCGGCGGCGCAGATGCCCAGGTATTGCCCGATGCTCATGACCGCCGCGGGAACCATCCTGCCCGCCAAGTTCTTCGTCATCGGCGCCGGGGTTGCCGGCCTGCAGGCGATCGCGACCGCCAGGCGGCTGGGGGCGTCGGTGTTCGCGACGGATGTGCGGCCCGAGGTGAAGGAGCAGATTCAGAGTGTCGGGGCGAAGTACGTGGGGATCGAGCTCCGCCAGGACGCCGCAGCGGGGGGTGGTTACGCCAAAGACCTTTCCGAAGAGGACAAGGCCAGGCAGCGCGAACTCCTGGCCGAACAGTGCGCCGTGTCGGACGTGGTTGTGACCACGGCGTTGATCGGGGGCGTGCTCGCACCCCGGCTGATACCCCGCGCGATCGTCGCCAGCATGAAGCCGGGCGCGGTGATCGTGGACCTCGCGGCGGATGGCGGCGGGAACTGTGAGCTCTCGCAGCCCGGAAGAACGGTGGTGGAGCACGGGGTGACGATCATCGCGCCGCTGAACCTCGCCGCAACGCTCCCCGCGGACGCCAGCACGCTCTGGGGGCGGAATCTCGCGAACTTCATCCTGGCGTTCACGAAGGACCGCGCGTTCGTGCTGAACCGTGAGGACGAGATCATCCGCGGCTGCCTCGTCACACACGAGGGGCAGGTCGTTCACGCCCGGGCGAGAGAGGCCGTCGACGCGCTAAGCGCCACCTGAGCAGGATTGGAGCCCGCACGATGGATCAGACGCAGGACATGCAGGCCTCGGACACGCCGGCGGGGCCTGGCGTCGCCGGTCAGCCCGTCGACGTGCCGGCCCACGGGGAAGGGAACCTCGACCTTGTGGGCATGCTCTTCGTGTTCATGCTCGCGACGTTCATCGGGATTGGCGTGATCCGCCGCGTGTCGAGGCTGCTGCACACTCCGCTGATGTCGCTGACCAACGCGATCTCCGCGATCGCTGTGGTCGGGGCAATCATCGTCTCCGGCGGTGAGGAGTACCCGTTGGTGATCCGGGTGATGGGCGCCGTGGCCCTGTTCGCGTCGATGACGAACATCATCAGCGGGTTCATGATCACGGACCGGATGCTGAGGATGTTCAAGGAGCAGCGTGGGCGGGCGGGTGAAGGGGGCGGGCGATGACCCCGGCCTTGGTCGTTGCTTCGATGTCGTTTCAAGGGCTCGCGTCGCACGCGATCGAACTCGCGTACCTGATCGCGACGGGCCTCTTCGTACTCTCTTTGCACTGGATGGGAGACCCCAAGACCGCCAGGCGGGGTGTCTACGCCGGCGCGGGGGGCATGGCGGTCGCGGTGCTGGCCACGTGGGCCAGGCCCGAGGTCGCCAAGCACCTCTGGGTCCTGCTCCCGATCCTCGCGGCGATCGTACCGGGCATCTGGCTTGCGAAGGTGCCCCTTACCGCGGTCCCTCAGCGAACGGCGCTCTCGCACGCGTTCGGCGGGCTTGCGGCGGGGCTGGTCGGGTCCGCAAAGTTCTTCTACTGGCTGCACCACCAGCCGGAGATGCTTACCGCGTTCAGGACCGGCGCCATCGTCGTCGAGGTGCTCCTTGGCTTCCTTACGTTCACGGGGAGCATCATCGCCGCGGCGAAGCTGCAGGAAGTGAAGTGGCTCCCGCAGCGGCCGTGGGTCTACAAGGGCCAGAACGTCGTCAACCTCATCGCCTTCGGCGTCGCGGCGGTGCTGGGTGTGCTCATCGCGTGCTTCCCGCACGCCGCGTGGGCTCCGTGGGCCTTTGGCGCTCTCATCTTCCTTTCGCTGAACTTCGGCTGGATGCTCGTGATGCCCATCGGCGGGGCGGACATGCCGACGGTCATCGCCATCCTCAACGCCTATGCCGGTCTCGCGGCGGTGGCCATGGGCTTTGTCCTCGACAACAAGCTGCTGATCACCGCCGGGGCGCTCGACGGGTCCAGCGGCCTCATCCTCTCCATCATTATGTGCAAGGCCATGAACCGCTCGTTCTTCAACGTGCTCTTCGGCGCGTTCGGGCAGGTGCAGGCGAAAGCGGCGGGGGGTGAGCAGAAGGACTACAAGCCCGATACCGCCGAGAACGCGGCGGCGATCCTCGCCGAGGCGTCGCTGGTGGTCATCGTGCCGGGGTATGGAATGGCGGTGGCCCAGGCGCAGCACAAGGTGCGTGAGCTCTACGACCAGCTCCGCAAGCGGGGCATCACGGTGAAGTTCGCCATTCACCCGGTCGCCGGGCGCATGCCCGGACACATGAACGTGCTCCTTGCCGAGGCCGAGATCCCTTACACCGACCTGGTCGAGATGGACGAGATCAACACCGACATGTCCCAGTGTGATGTCTGCCTCGTGCTTGGCGCCAACGATGTCGTGAACCCCGCAGCCCGGAGCGACACGAAGAGCCCGATCTTCGGAATGCCCATCATCGATGCGGACAAGGCCCGCACGGTCTTTGCCGTGAAGCGCAGCAAGAGCCCCGGGTTCGCGGGCATCGATAACGAACTCTACTTTCTGGACAAGACCTGGATGCTCTTCGGCGACGCCAAGGCGGTGGTCGGAGACCTGGTCAAGCATCTGGCTCCACAGTCCGGGCATTAGGGGATCAGTAGGGCTAGGGGAGGGCCAAGCCTGGCGGGCGCAGGACTTGCTCGACTGTAAGTGTCGTGCGGAGAGGGCATTAGAGGATGCTGCGTCGTCGGGCGGGCCGGGGGCTCCGGTTCGGCCGATGGAGTAGGAGGGGGCCCGGGGTCCTCCGGCTAACATCCGCCGCATGTTCCTTGTTCGCCAATCCAAACCTGAGGACGTGTCAACGCTGGCGAAGCTGGCGCGGATGGTGCTGTTCATCAATCTCCCCCCGAATGAGGCGATGATCGGGGCGAAGGTGGACCATTCCTCGTCGTGCTTTGCGAAGGCGGCGGGGGCGACGATGAAGCCCCGCAAGGCCAGGCGCCGTCAGGCCGCCGACGTGGCCGGGTGGTCCCAGATCGAACTGGACTCTGACCTCTTCATGTTCTCGATCGAAGACACCGCTTCTGGCGGGGTGATCGGGACTTCTCAGGTTCGGGCGCACCAGGGCGGGCCGGGCAATCCGAACTGGTCGTTCAAGATCAGCGAGAAGTCATTCCGCTCGGAGTCGCTCGGCTGGGGCACGACCCACAAGGTCGGGCAGCTCTTCGCCGACGAATCCGGGCCGAGCGAGGTGGGCGGGCTGATCCTTACGCCGAGCTATCGCGGGCACCCGGGCCGGCCCGGAAGGCTCCTGTCGTTCGTCCGGTTTCACTGGATTGGCCTGCACCGCCGACTCTTCGCCGAACGCATCATCGCAGAGATGGCGCCGCCCGTAACCCCGGACGGTGACAATGTCTTTTGGGACCACTTCGGGCGAAAGTTCATCCCGGTGAAGTACTCGGAGGCTGACCGCTTCTGTCAGCACAACCGGAAGTTCATCTCCGAGCTCTTGCCCCGGGAAGAGATCTACCTATCGCTGTTCCCGCTGGAAGTCCAGAACATCATCGGGCAGGTGTCTCCTGAGACAGTCCCGGCGAAGCGGCTGCTGGAGAGCCTGGGTTTCCGCAACCGCGGGTTTGTGGACCCGTTCGATACCGGTCCCCATCTGGACGCGCTGACCGACGAGGTGCCCCTGATCCGGGAGACCCGGGTGGTGCGAGCGTCGCGAACGGCTCAGAAGGCCAAGCTTGTGACGCCGGCGATTGTGAGCTCGCTCAGTGATGAGGGAGAGTTCCGCGCGACGGAGGCCATGGTGGAGGACACGGGTGAGGTCGTACGGCTCTCCGCGGAGGTGCTTGCGGCGCTCGACACGAAGTCCGGCGCGGCCATCGGCGTGACACCCCTGGGCCGCTGGGTCTCGAACGCGGGGGCTGAAACCAAGCCCGCAAAGAGAGCCGGACGGAGAACATGGAAGTGAACGGCCCGGGCCAGGGCGCGAACCTCATCGGGGGGGCGTGGGTGCCCCTGCCGGGGGAAGCACTGGTATCTCATGATCCGGCCCACCCCGGGACGCGCGTGTGGTGGGGCACGCCGGAAGTCTCGCACGTGGGCCGGGCGGTGAAAGCGGCCAGGGCGGCCCAGCGGCCGTGGGAGGAGTGGGGGCAGGGACGTCGTGCCCGGGTGCTCAAGCGGTTCGCGGAGCTCGCGACCAGCGGTGCGGGTGAGATGGCCACGCTGATCAGCCGCGAGGTTGGAAAGCCGATGTGGGACGCGCGTGCCGAGGCGGACCTGCTGGCGGCGAAGGTGCAGACGACTCTCGATGCCTCGGACCACGGCCCGCTGGCGAGAGTGAGAGGGTTCTCCTTGCCACTTGGCCCCACGAGGCAGGGACGGTGCGAGTTTCGAGCCCACGGGGTGGCGGCGGTGATCGGGCCATTCAACTTCCCGGCGCACCTGCCAAACGGGCACATCATCCCCGCTCTGCTGCTCGGGAACACCGTTGTATTCAAGCCCAGCGACAAGGCGCCCGCCACGGGGGATCTGCTCGCGAGGTGGTTGCATGAGGCTCTCCATGCCGAGAGTGCGCCCCCGGGTGTGCTGAACCTCGTGCAGGGCGGGGCGGACATCGCGGCGGCGCTGGTTGGTCACGCGGAGATCGACGCGGTGCTATTCACGGGGTCCTGGCCGGTAGGCCGCAGGATCATGGAAGCGAGTTTGGACCGGCCCGGCCGGATGCTCGCGCTGGAGATGGGGGGCAACAGCGCCGCCGTGATCATGCCGAGCGCAGACCTGCCTCAGGCGGTCATCGAGTGCGTGCGGGCGTCGTTCGTGACCGCGGGGCAGCGGTGCACCTGCACGAGGCGGATCATCGTGCACAGGGATGTGGCGGCGCGGGTGCTCCCGGCTCTGCGTGAGGCCGCGGCGGCGCTGCGGGTGGGGCCGCCGGATGAGGAAGGCGTGTTCATGGGCCCGCTGATCTCCGAGAGTGCGTGCGAGGCGGTGCTTCGGGCCCAGAGAGAGTTCGGGGCGATGGGGGGGACCTCGCTTGTGCGCTGCGAGCGGGTGGAGTCTGCGGGGGGCGGGCACTTCCTAAGGCCGGGGGTCATGCAGGTCGACCGGTTCATTTCCGACCCGAACGTCGGGGCCGGGTGCGATCGCGAGGTCTTCGGGCCGCTGGTGCGGGTCTCGGTGACGGACTCGCTGGACGACGCGATTCTGCAGACAAACGCCTCGGCGTTCGGCCTCGCGGCGGCGATCTTCACGCAGGATGCTGGCGAGACCGAGGCGTTCGGCGCGAGGGTGCGTGCCGGGTGCATCAATGTCAACGCGGGGACCGCGGGGGCGAGCGGGAAGCTGCCCTTCGGCGGGCTGGGGCTGTCGGGCAACCACCGGCCCGCGGGGGCATTCTCCGTGGACTACTGCGCGTACCCGGTCGCGGGCATCCTCGAGCAGGGCCGGGGTGCCGCGCTCTCGCCCGGCATGTCGTTCGACCCCGCGTGGCTGGACGACGCTCCCCGCTAGCATGCGGGCATGTTCGGCAGCCATCTTTCCATTGCGGGATCCATGACCAACGCGCTGAACGAGGCGGTCGAACTTGGGCTCGACACGGTGCAGGTCTTTACGAAGAACCAGCAGCAGTGGAAGGCCCCGCCCCTGGACCCCGGGGCGGTGCGGGAGTGGCGCAGCCGCGTCGCGGCGCTCGGCTGGCAGGACCGGATCGTGAGCCACGCGAGCTACCTCATCAATCTGGCGAGCGTGAACGAGGAGTTGTGGGCCAAGAGCGTGGACCTGATGACTCAGGAGATCGAGCGGTGCGAGGCGCTGGGGATCGCGTTCCTGGTGCATCACCCCGGATCGCACGTGGGGACCACGCTGGAGGCCGGGCTGGCGAACATCGCGCGGGCGTACAAGGAGGTCTTTCGCCGGACGAAGGGGGCCCGCGTGGTGTCGTGCTTCGAGGGCACGGCGGGCGCGGGCAGCACGATCGGCGGCCCTTTCGAGCACCTGCGGGACGTCAGGAGCCTCTCCGAGGAGTCGACGGGGGAGGCCGCGAGGCTGGGGTATTGCCTCGACTCATGCCACCTGCACGCCGCGGGCCATGACATGAGCACCGCGGAGTCCGCGGGCAAGGTGCTGGGGGCATTCGACGCGATGTGCGGCGTGCGGCACCTGAAGGTCTGGCACCTCAACGACAGCAAGGGGAAGCTCGGCAGTCACCTTGACAGGCACGCGCACGTCGGCGAGGGCGAGGTGGGGGGCGGCACGCCGGGGAAGTGCAGCCCAAAGAAGCTCCGCGCGAGCGGCTTCGCCGCGATCCTGCGCGATCCGAGGTTCGCCTCGGTCCCGAAGATCCTCGAGACACCGAAGGAAGAGGACGCCAAGGGCAAGCCCATGGATCTGACGAACGTCAGGCGGCTGCGGGGGCTGATGGAGTAGCGGGGGGGTGCTCAAGCCGGGCTCAGCCGCCGAGCTTCGGTGTCTGGCTGGCGCGCGCCGCCAGCCAGCGGTCGCAGAGCAGGGCGATCTGCTCGTGGAGTTCCTTGGAGGCGAGGGTCTGTGTGTCGGTCT
The DNA here is from genome assembly GCA_020853975.1 of Phycisphaerales bacterium. Lineage (GTDB taxonomy): Bacteria > Planctomycetota > Phycisphaerae > Phycisphaerales > UBA1924 > RI-211. The sequence continues at coordinate 24,773 of JADYXW010000017.1, read as the reverse complement.
TGATGTCGTTGACCATCACGCTGAAGGCGACGCGGCGGCCGGAGGCCTCGTCGATGGCGTAGCCCGAGAGCGTGCGCACGCCGTTGATGAAGCCGCTCTTGGCACAGATGTGCGTGCCGATCTTGTCGCCCCGGAAGCGCTCGCGGAGCGTTCCCTCACCGGGCGATGCGAGGGACTCGGCGAACATGTCACGCACCGTGCGGTCCCGGCCCATGACCTCGAGCCAGCGGGCCAGTGCTTCCGCTGAAACCGCGTTATCCCGGGAGAGCCCCGAGCCATCCGCGATCGTGACGCGCGCGGCCTGATCCGGCCCCAGCTTCTGGCTGAGCACCATGCGGAGGACGCTCGCCCCGTTCTTCCAGGAGCCGGGCTCCTTGGTGACCGCGTGGCCCATGCTCTTGAGCAGCGACTCGGCGTAGAGGTTGGCGGAGTCTGTGTTGCAGCGCTTCATGACTTCGCTGATGGGCGTCGTGATGGCCGCGACGCTCTTGCCCGTGGGGCCGCCGGGGTCGGCCGGACCGGCGAGCCGGACCGTGGGGGAAGTCATCGCCCCGACGCCTTTCAAGCGGTCCGCAAGAAGCTGACCGGCGAACATCGCGGGGTCGTGGATCGTGATCTCCACGCCGACCTGCGCCGCGTACTTCACGTCGCCGTGGAGCGTGAACCGGTTCGTGTCTGGCTCTCTGCTGAGCCAGACGCTGTTCTTGCCGTTCGCGATGGTCCTGGCCTTGTTGGAGATCGAGAGGAAGGGTGATTCGGGCTCGATGGCGAAGGAAGGGGGCGAGCCGGGGCCGTCGCCCCCGGGGCGGGGGAAGACCAGAATGACGTTCGCGTGGAAGTTCAGGCCGGACACCTGGCACGAGTAGCCCCGGTCGAGCTTGTCGGCGGGCCACGAGGGGTGCACGAACTCTCGGTCGAACACGCGGTCGTCGACCACCAGCTCGCGCGCGTTGCGCACTCCCGCGGTGGTCGCGGCGTCCGCAATGACGTCGAGCACGTCGCCCACCGTCATCTTGGGCTTCATGAGCGAGAGCACCTCGGGGTCCGCGAGGGCGGGGTCGCCGGAGCCCCGGAGGATCAGCCGGTCGCCATCCTGGACGAGCTCGGTGGAGAACTGGTAGTCGGGTGAGAGGACCAGCAGCGCGGCGCCGCTGGTCAGGAGCTTCATGTTCGAGGCCGGGGTCAACGGCGTGGAGCCGTTGAGGTCCGCGAGCGTGAGCCCGTTCTCCACGTCCCTGATGCAGATGCCGACCTTGGCGGCCCCGAGCTTCTGGGCGGCGACCAGTCGACGCACGTCGTCCGTGAGCGATCCCGCCTGTGCCCAGGCGGTCGCCGAGGCGGTCGCGACGAGCAGACAGACGGCTGAGTGAAGAGTCCGGCGTACGTGCATGCGAGCTCCCGTGGGGGCCGCGCGGGGGCGCGGGGGTGCAGGCATCCAGATCGGCAGTTCAAGCCCGCGGACTGTATCGGAGAGCCTCGGCGCCTGTCGGGCGATCCGGGCTGTGCCGTCACTGCGGACCTTCTCAGGTGGAGACGGGCTTGAACTCGAGGAGCGAGAGCACCTCGGTGACCTGCGCCTTGCTCTGGATCTCCCACACGGGCCAGCACGTCCCGGCGACGGCGGGGGCGCCGAGAAGGCCGTCCCGGACGACCTTGGGGAGACGCTTCACCGCGGGTTCCGCCAGCAGCGACTCCGGGAACGGGATACATAGCCTCGGCCTTGAGGGTTCGGGAATGATGTAGGCCAGACCCGGCTCGGTTGCGGAGGTGGCGTACACGAGCGTCCAGTGCCACACACCCCGCCACTGGACCGTCTCCGACGCGGATTCGACTTCGAGGAGCGCCCTGCGGGAGAGGTCGGTCGCGGGGATGAGCGACTTGCACACGCCGGCGATGAGCTGGTCCGCGGTGGGTAGCTGGAAGCGGTTCTCCCAGTGGGCCCTGCTGGCAGACGGATCGGTCATGTCGAGGCTCCCCGCGAGGCACGCTCCGGCCCGATCGGGCCGCAAGAACCGAGCGCGCAGGTATTTATAGGCCGACATGATGTCAAAGTCACGGGCAATCCCGGGCGTGACTTCGGATCGCAAACCTCCTAGTATCCAGGCCCGTCGCGATCGGGCAACCTCGGGACGGGGGCGGAGGGAACCTCCCAGATGGCCAACCTCGATGCGAACGCATCTCCCGACCCCACGGCGGTGAAGGGAGTCCAGCTCGATATCTCCGGATGCAACGTCCTGCTCGTGGACGATCACCCGCAGAATCTGGAGCTGCTTGTCGCATATCTGGAGGATCTCGGGTGTGAGATCCGGACAGCGGCCGATGGCCAGGGGGCGCTCGACGCGGTCGCGGCCCGGCGGCCCGACCTGATCCTGCTCGATGTCATGATGCCCAAGATGAGCGGGTTCCAGGTGTGCGCCCGGCTGAAGCGCGAGCCGGGCACCGCGGACATCCCGATCGTCATGGTGACGGCTCTGAACGAGGTGGCGGACGTGGAGCGGGCCCGCGACTGCGGTGCCAACGACTTCATTACCAAGCCCGTCAACAAGGCCGAGCTGCTGCTGCGGGTCCGAAGCCAGTTGCAGGTCGCGCTGCTCCAGGAGAAGCACCAGAGGCTGCTCGCCGAGTTGCGGCGGATGAGCTCGGGCGGCTCGGGGGGCTGAGCGAGCGTCGCCGCAGCCCCCAGAGGCGGCGTGCCCTGTCGGCCCGCGGGCCGGGCTCCACGCGACGAATACCTATAGTCCGCGCCTCACCCAAGGAAGGGCAGCATGCTCATTCGAACGCACACGTGCGGGCAACTCCGCGACTCCGACGTCGGCAAGTCCGTCCGTCTCAACGGCTGGGTCAACTCCTACCGTGATCACGGCAATCTCATCTTCATCGACCTCCGCGACCGCTACGGCCTCACGCAGCTTGTCTTCGACAAGGAGGACGACAAGGGCGGCGCGATGATGGAAGCGGCGGACAAGCTCCGCAACGAGGACGTGGTCGCCGTCGAGGGCGCCGTCCGCGTTCGTATCGGCGGTGAGAACCCCAAGCTGGAGACCGGCAAGGTCGAGGTGGTGGTCTCGAAGCTGGAGGTGCTGAGCAAGACCGCGAACCCGCCCTTCATCCCCGATGAGACGCAGAAGCTCCCGAATGAGGAGCTGCGGCTGACGCACAGGTACCTGGACCTCCGCCGCCCGAGCATGCAGAAGACGCTGGGGCTGAGGCACAGGGTGTACCAGGTCACGCGCAGGTACTTCGACGAGAACGGGTTCCTGGAGATCGAGACGCCCGTGCTGTACAAGAGCACTCCTGAGGGGGCGCGGGAGTTTCTGGTGCCCAGCCGGCACGTGCCGGGGACGTTCTACGCGCTGCCCCAGAGCCCCCAGCTTTTCAAGCAGATCCTGATGGTGAGCGGGTGCGACCGCTACATGCAGATCTGCCGCTGTTTCCGCGACGAGGACCCCCGTGCGGACCGGCAGGCGGAGTTTACCCAGATCGATCTGGAGATGTCGTTCGTGCGGCGAGACCAGGTGATGGAGACGATGGAGGGGTTCGTCCGCCGGCTGTGGAAGGAAGTGTGCGGCGTCGAGGTGCCGCCCCTGAAGCGGATGGCCTATCGCGAGGCGATGGAGGAGTACGGGATCGACCGGCCCGACACCCGGTACGACCTGCGGATCCGGGACATCAGCGAGTTTGCCGGGACGCTGGGCTTTGCGATCTTCGACGGCGCTCTGGCCAAGGGGAAGGACCGGCCCCGCTTCAACAGCAAGCGGGGCGTCGTGAAGGCCATCCGCGTGCCGGGTGGCGCGGAAAAGCTGACGCGGAAGCTCACCGACGGCTACACCGAGTTCGTGAAGACCTTCGGCGCGGGCGGTGTCGCGGTGGTGAAGGTCGTGAAGGGCGAGGACGGCGCGCCCAAGCTCGACACGGGCATCGCCAAGTTCCTGGAGCCAAAGCGGGCTGATTTCATCGCGCTCATGGGGTGCGAAATCGGCGACACGGTGCTCTTCGTCGCGGATGTGTACTCGGTGGCGACCAAGGCCATCGGCGAGCTGAGGCAGAAGGTGGCGCGGGACATGGGTGTCGTGCCAAAGCCCGGCGCCGAGGGTGGTCCGTGGAACTTCCTCTGGGTCGTGGACTTCCCGATGTTCGAGCGCAACAAGGAGACGGGCAAGTGGGTGGCGATGCACCATCCCTTCACGAGCCCCAGGGACGACCAGATGCAGGCGTTCCTCGATGCGGACGTGGAAGACGAGGTCACGATCGAGGGCATCGTCTCCGCGGGGTACGACATCGTGCTCAACGGCCAGGAGATCGCGGGCGGCTCGGTGCGCATCCACGACCAGGCGGTGCAGGGCAAGGTCTTCCAGCTCCTGGGGATGACCCCCGAGCAGGCGAAGGAGAAGTTCAGCTTTCTGCTGGAAGCGCTCGGATATGGCGCGCCGCCCCACGCGGGTATCGCCTTCGGCCTTGACCGGCTGGTAATGAACTTCGTCGGGACCGATAACATCCGCGACGTCATCGCCTTCCCCAAGACACAGACGGGCGCGGACCTGATGACCCGGGCGCCGAGCACGGTGCCCAACTCACAGTTGAAGGACGTGCACGTGCAGGCGATCGCGCCGGCGTCGCCCTCGTAACTCCATGGGTGGGTCACGGGTCGGAATGGGGTCCCGTCAACCGGCGTGTGCAGTTCGGGGGCCTGAGACAACGTCAGGTGGTGGCCGAGTCGCCACGCGCCGCCAACTCCGCGGGAGTGAGGAGTTTGCCTTCGCTCGCCGCGACGATCGCCGTGCCCATCGCGTCGCCGGAGATGTTGATGACGGTGCGGCACATGTCGAGCACCCGGTCCACGGCAAGAATGATTGCGATGCCATCCGCGGGGACGCGGATCGAGTCCAGCACGACCGCCATGACGACCAGACTGCCGCCGGGGATTCCCGGGACCCCGATGGAGAGCAGCGCGGCCATGAGCGCGACTGTGACGCAGTCGCCGAACGACATGTCGATGCCGTAGAGCTGCGCAAGGAACGTCACGACGATCGCCTGGTACAGTGCCGTCCCGTCCATATTGAACGAGACGCCCAGGGAGCACACGAAGCTCGCGATGCCCTCGTCGGCGCCGAGACGGTCGCGGCAGCACTGCAGCGTCACCGGGAAGGTCGCGGCGGAGGATGAACTGGAGAAGGCGAAGATCTGCGCGGGGCTCATCGCGCGGAAGAAGCGGGCGAATCCCACGCGATTCGACCGCGGTGTAAGGAGCGTCGTCAGGCCCGGGTATAGAACGAAGAGAATAATCGCGAGGCCTCCGACGACCACCAAGCAGTAGAGTGCCAGGGCCTTGAACACGGCAAGGCCGAGGCCGGCGATGATGGTCGAGATTAACGCGAAGACGGCGATAGGTGCCGCGTGCATGAGCAGCTGAACCAGCCTGAGCACCGCCTCGGCGAGGCCGTCAAAGGCCCGGATGACGGGGGTGGCCTTCTCAGGGTCGATGAGCGTGAGCCCGAGACCGAGCACGATCCCGAGCACCACGATCTGGAGCATCTGGGCGTTGGCGATGGCGTGAAACGGGTTTTCGGGGACCGCGTCGAGAACCACCTTCCACGCGCTGTACTCCCGAGCGCCCGCCTCGGCCACGACCGCGCTCTGCGCCGCGGCCCGCGGGAGGGAGTCCCGTGACGCCGGGTCATCCAGCACGCCGGGCCGCGTCAGAGTGGCAAGACTGACGCCGAGCACGGCGGAGGTGAATCCTGTGAGCAGGAAGATTCCGATCGTCTTGCCCCCAACGCGACCGAGCTTCCGCGGGTCTCCGAGGCTTGCCACGGCCACCACGAGAGAAAACAGAACGATCGGGACCGCGATGAACCTGAGGCAGCGCAGGAACAGCTTGCCGCAGAAGTCCGTGGCCTTCGCGGCAAACCGCGCCGAGTGGGCCAGGGGCCCAGCCTGCGCGTTGGCGTCGTGCGGAGTTCCCGCGAGGAACTCGGCAGGTGCCCCGACGCCAAGGCTCGTCCAGGTCTCCGAGGTCCAGTACTGGTTGATCAGAAGGCCGGCGACGATGCCGAGGACCATCGCGATCAGAATCTGCCAGTGGAGGGCGAGCTTGGGCATAGGCGGGCAAGATAGCCGAACGCGGGTGGTGTTGCGAGTTGGGAGGTGGGCCGCCTCTCACGGGCTTGGAAGAAAGATGGTCTGTCCGTTCTCCCGGTCCCGTTCCCCCCTCACGCACGCGAGCACGACGGCCGCGACGTCCTCCGGGCGGAGGGTCTGGTCGGTCGGAAGGCTCGCGGCATCGACGAGCGTTCGCAGCAGCGGCGTCTCCACGGCCCCGGGGGCAACGGCGAACCCCCGGACGCCAATCGCGGCGCCCTGCGCCGCAACGCTGATGGCGAGGTTGTTCACGGCGGCCTTCGCCGCGGCGTACGCGTAGAGCATCGGGAACGGGTTCACGCTGGCGATGGAGGAGATGTTGACCACAACGCCGCCGGGCCCTCCCGAGGCGTGCTGGCGCTCGAAGGCAGGCCAGGCGCGGGCGATCATGACGGTTGGTGTGACGGCGTTGAGGGCGAAGACGCGGGTGGCGGTCTCCGGATCGGTCTGCGGTATCGTCGCGGAGGGGGACCACCCGGCGTTGTTGACGAGGATATCCAGACGGCCCAGGGCGGCGAGGGCGCGGTCCACGACCCCCGCCCCGGCGTGGGCGTCGAGGAGGTCCGCCACCAGAGTGACCGTGCCCGGGCCGATCGACGACGCGGCCCGGGCGAGGTCCGGCTCACGACGGGCGCAGATGGCCACGCGGCAGCCATCCGAGGCGAGCATGCGGGCGATCTGGAGCCCGATTCCGGAGCTGCCCCCGGTGACGAGCGCGGTGCGGGTAGTCATGGCGGACCGTAGGAGATCGGGCGGCTGGGATGCGGAACTACACTCCCGCCGGTGCTCCAAAGGCTGTTCATCTTCGCGGCGCTTGTTGCCATCCTGGGCGTGCCCTGGCTGATGCGTCCTTTCTCGGGGCGCGAGGGACAGCCCGCGGCCCGGACGATTGTTGTGCTCACCCCTCACGTGCCGCAGATCCAGCGGGAGTTTGCGGGCGCGTTTGACCGGTGGCACCGGCGGGTGCACGGTGAGGGCGTTCGGATCGACTGGAGGCAGCCCGGAGGCACCAGCGAGATCATGAAGGTCTTGGAGGCGCACTACCAGAGCGCCGCGAAGGCCGGCTCGTTTGACTTCACGGACCCCGCGAACCCGTCGTGCGCCGTGGGCACCACGGCGTATGACCTCATGATGGGGGGCGGCTCGTACGAGTTCGGCAAGCTCAAGCAGGGCGTGAAGGTTGCCGGTGTGAGGCTCCCCTCGGGACAGCTCGGTGAGGCGACGATCCCGATCTCCATCCCCGGGGCGTTCGAGCAACGCACTCTTGACGAGTGGTACGGCGAGAACGCCATCGGGTCCGCCCAGCTCTATGACCCGCAGCAGCACTGGTACGGCACCGCACTCTCAGGCTTTGGCATCGTGTACAACCGACAGGCCTTCGGGCTGCTCGGCCTGCCGGAGCCCACGGTGTTCCACGACCTTGGCGATCCCAGGCTGGTCGGCAATCTGGCCCTTGCTGACCCGAGGCAGAGCGGCTCCGTTACCACGACCTACGACTCCATCCTCAGCAACTACGGCTGGGACCGGGGGTGGGCTCTGCTCCGCGAGATGTCCGGCAACGCGAGGTACTTCGCCAACAGCTCGCCCAAACCTCCGATCGATGTGAGCCACGGAGAGGCGGCGGCCGGCCTCGCGATTGATTTCTATGGGCGGGGGCAGGGCCAGGCTGTGATGAGGCCCGGAGAGAACCCCGCGACAAGCCGCGTTGGCTACGTGGACCCGAAGGGCGCGACGTTCATCGACGCGGACCCGGTGGCGATGCTCCGGGGCGGGCCAAATCCGGTCATCGCGAAGCGGTTTGTCGAGTTCTGCCTGTCGGACGAGGCCCAGGCGCTGTGGCAGTTTCGTGCCTTGGAAATCGACGGGCGTCCGAACCCCGCCGCGGAGGGCAATCCGGTCGGCGCAGATGGCGAACGGATGGGCCCGCGGAACTACGCGCTGCGGCGCATGCCCGTGAAGCGGGAGTTCTACGCCAGGTACGCCGAACACTTCATCGACCGCGTGGACCCGTTCTCGGTGGCCAGCAACACGGCGCCCGCGGGGTGGAGGTCAGCGATCCCGATCATGATGGGGGCGTTCGGGATCGACAACGCGGAGGAATGCCGCCGAGCCTGGCGGGCGCTGAACGCCTGCCGTGGAACGCCCGTGCACGAGGAGGCCCGGGCGGCGTTCTACGCGTTTCCGCCGACGACCCTGCCGGACGGGACGGTCCTTGAGTTCACGCCGGCAAACTTCGGCAAGATCAGCGCGGCCTGGAAGAACCCTGGCTTCCGCGCCCGGTGCGAGGTCGAATACACCCGGTTCTACCGGGAGTCCTTCCTGAGGGTGGAGAAACTCGCCACAGGGCGGGAGCCCGCGAGCCGATAATCTGGCTGATGGCCACCCCTTCCGGAAAGTCCGTCCCGCAGCAGTCACGCGACGGCGCGACCCCTTCGATCCTCGCGAGCATCGTCGCCACGATCGGGCCGGCGAGTGACCCGCCCGAGACGATCCGCCGGCTGATCCAGTCCGGCGTGTGCGTCTTTCGCTTCAACTTCAGCCACGGCGACTTGGCGTCGCACGAACGCAGGCTCGCGGCGGTTCGCGGGGTGGCGGAGTCCATGGGCGCGTGCATCGCCTGCCTGGGCGATCTCCAGGGGCCCAAGATCCGCGTCGGCGTCGTGCCCGAGGGTGTGGGGGAAACACGGCCCGGGGGCGGTGGCGGATCGATCCGCGTCGAGGCGGGCCAGGACGTGGTCTTCAAGAAGGACATCGATCGCGCGAGTGTGAGGGGCGGCGTGGGCGGGCCCGAGGCGGTGCTGCCCGTGACCTATCAGCCGCTGATCGACGAGGTGGCGGTCGGTCACAAGGTGCTGATCAACGACGGCGCAATCCGGATGCTGGCTGTGGAGCGGGACGCGCGAGCGGGCGAGCTCCGCTGCCGCGTGACCGTGGGAGGGCTCATCACGAGCAACAAGGGCATCAACCTGCCCCAGTCGGCGCTGTCGACCTCCGCGATCACGGATCGTGACTGGGAGTGCGTGGAGTGGGCGCTGGCAAAGGGGCTGGACTATCTGGCGCTCTCGTTCGTGCGCTGCGCCGAGGACGTGCGACTGCTGAAGGAGCGCCTGGACCGCGCCTGGCGCGAGGGCGGGGCGTGGATCAGCGTGGTGTCAAAGATCGAGATGCCCCAGGCGGTCGCCGACCTCGCGCGGATCGTCGAGGCGTCCGACGCGGTGATGGTCGCGCGGGGCGACCTGGGCGTGGAGATGGATATCGCGCAGGTGCCGGTGGTGCAGAAGCGGATCGTGGCGGCGTGCGCGGAGTTCGGCAAGCCCGTCATTGTTGCGACGCAGATGCTGGAAACGATGATCGAGAACGCCTCGCCCACGAGGGCGGAGGCGACGGACGTTGCGAACGCGGTGTTCGACGGCGCGGACGCGGTCATGCTCTCGGCGGAGACCGCGACCGGCAAGCATCCGCCCCTGGTCGTGGACACGATGGCCCGCATCCTCGCGGAGGCAGAGCGCTGGCAGCGGGCGAACCGGGCCGGGCCCACAACCCCCACGAGGCTCGCTTCGGCCCACCGGGGCACGGCGGCGCTCGCCCGGGCCGCCTGGGGAATGGCTCACGATCTGGACGCACGCGTCGTCGTCTGCTGGTCGCAGAACGGCGGCACGGCGCGGTACCTCAGCCAGAACCGGTTCGACGTGCCCATCGTCGCGTATTCGAGCGATCCGGCGTCGTGCCGGCGGATGGCGATGTGCCGGGGCGTGACCCCGGTGTGCGCCGAGCCACCACCCAGCACGATGCTCGGCGAGTGGATCATGGCGGTCGACGCATTCCTGCTCGCGCGGGGCCTGGCGCTTCCCGGAGACCCGATTATCCTGCTCGCGGGGCGGCCCCTGGGCAAGGCGAAAGCGACGAACGCGATCACGATCCACAGAGTTGGCGAGCCCTCGGGCTTCGGCCCGCACATCGCGTGACCCGGTGCGCAGGCGTGCGACCCGCGCGGTACGCTGCGCGCATGCGACACGAGCTTCTCCGGTGGATTGCCCTGGTGTCCATCCTGGTCCTTCTGTCGGCGTGCGCCCGCCGGCGCGGGCCGGAGGCACACTCGATGCTGGGCGAGCCCTCCGCCGCGAGAGTCTGCCAGGGGTTGAAACCCCGGAAAAGCTGCGTGTGCTTGAGGAAGCCCGGACCGCGCTCGCTCAGAGTCCGGACGATGAGGCATCGTGGATCTGGCTGGGGAGGCGCCTGGGGTACCTCGGCAGGTTCCGCGAGGCGATCGGCGTCTTCAGCGATGGGCTCCGGAGGCAGCCAGAAAGCTATCGCTTGCTGAGGCACCGCGGGCACAGGTACATCTCCTGCCGCGACCTGGACCGGGCGGTGGCGGACCTGTCGCTCGCGGCCAGATTGGCCGAGGGCCACGCGGACGTGGTCGAGCCCGATGGTGCGCCCAACCCGTCGGGCGTGGCGCGTTCGTCGGATCGCTCGAACATCTACTACCACCTGGGTCTTGCGCTCTACCTCCGGGGCGAGTACGAGCAGGCCGATCGCGCGTTTGCCGTGCGTGACGGCCTCGAGTCCGTGAACGATGACATGGTCGTTTCGACCACGCATTGGAGGTACCTCGCGCTGCGGAGGCTTGGGAGGGACGTCGACGCGAGGGCCCTGGTCTCCAGAGTCCACGAGGGCATGCACGTCCTGGAGAACAGCGGTTATCACGACCTTTGCCTGATGTACGGGGGGCGCATGAGCCCGCGCACGGTGCTCTCTCGGGCGACCGAGGGCGGCTCGCGGGATCACTCGGTGGAGTACGGGGTCGCGGCGTATTGGATGCTGAGCGGGGAAGAGGCCCGGGCCCGCGAGATGCTGGCGGCGCTGGTTGCCAGCCCTTCGTGGCACAGCTTTGGCGTGATCGCCGCCGAGTGCGACCTGGCTCGCGAAGGCCCGCGTTGCGGGCGAGCTCGCCATCCCTAGACTCTCGCGTGAAGACGCTCGTCAATCGCGCGGGGCCCGGGCACGTGGCGCTGGAAACGACGCTGGTCGTCCACGGCGTACCTCGGGGCGAGGGGGCGGCCCTCGCCGAGGCGCTCGGGGCTTGTGTGCGGGAAGAGGGCGTGGAGCCCGCGCTCGTTGGAGTGGTGGGGGGCAGGCCGATCGTCGGGATGACAGGCGAAGAGCTTCGGACCCTGCTCGAGGCCGATGGAGTCGAGAAGGCGAATACATCAAACCTTGGAGTGCTGATGCATCTGGAGAGGCACGCCGCGACGACCGTCAGCGCCACTATGGAGCTCGCGGCGGCGGCGGGGGTGCGCGTCTTTGCGACGGGCGGGCTGGGGGGTCTGCACTTTGGTCTCGCCGAACGCCCGGACGTATCCGCGGACCTCGCGGCGCTAGCTCGCTTCCCGGTGGCGGTGGTGACCAGCGGCGTGAAGTCGCTGCTGGACGTGGAGGGAACGCGCGAGCTGCTGGAGTCGCTGGGTGTGCCGGTGATCGGGTTCCGCACCGACAGGTTCCCGGCGTTTTACCTCAGGCAGTCTGGCGCGCGGGTGGACGCCCGCATCGACGACGTGAGGGTGCTGGCGGGGCTCGTAGACAGAGAACTCAGCCGCACCGGGCGGGGCATCGTCGTGGCCAACCCGATCCCGGAGGCAGATGAGATCGAGCGGGCGGACTGGGACCGCTGGCTCGCCCAGGCCCAAGCCGCGGCCCACGAGGGCGGGCGGGACGTCACGCCCAAGGTGCTCGCCGCTCTGCACCATTTTTCGCACGGACGAACGCTCGGTGCAAACATCGCCCTCGCCAAGTCCAACGCCACCCTCGCGGGGCAGATCTGCCGGGCGCTGCCCCGAGAACTCGCGTGATCCGCGGCTGCGGCGGGTGAGAGGGCCAGGATCGCAAAAACGACCCTTGTAGAAGCCGCACGCGGCCGATACCATGACGCTTCCGAGCCGCCCAAACGGGCGGGGAGGGGGTGGTCTGGAGAGGTGCATGGACACGCGGATGGTGGTCTTGGCTCTGGTGGCGGCAGCGGGTGCGGCGCCCGCCATGGCACAGGACAGTGTCTCCCGAAACGCGAACGGGGGGAATGGGCTGCCGGGCGATGTGCCCAGCGCCTGGTCCTCCACCGGCGTGCGGTCCGCCTATGTCGTCGACCTCGCCCCCATCGCGACCTCGCGAGGCACGCCCTTCGGCGTTGCCCCCCTCATGAAGGCCGGGCGGGCGAACACCTCCCGGTTCAATGCTCTCAATATCTCGGGGACGCTCAGCCAGGCGCTGGCGACGGGCGTTGCCTATCCCACCGGCTCGTACACCCGGTGGGCGCAGGCCGGGGGCGGGATCAACACCTTCGAGAACGATGCAAGCCTCAACGCGACGCTGAGCCCGACGGGGCAGGCTTCGGTTTTCGGGGTCGCGATGCTCGACGTGGACGAGGTGGTTGCGGGCACTTCCAATGTCGTGACCAACCACGTGTCAGCGGCTCAGGTGGCGTTTGACCCGGGCGAGCCGGGACGACTGTTCGTCTATCGCGTGAACGCCGCGTCCAACTCCTCGGGGCTGACCCAACCTGATCGCTCGCAGCTCGGGCTCGGGTCTATCGACGCCGAGGGCAACGTGTGCATCCGAGCGGACGGCTACGGCGTCGCGGCGACCGGCACAACGCCACTTCAGGGCGACAACTACTTCCGGGTTCGGCTCCCCGCGCGCGGCACCAGCGTCGACGTCATCGACAACTCGGGCGGGACCCAGCCCGCGGCCAACGACTGGCTGCTCGTGCAGAGCGGGGTGACGACCGCCGTCCCCTCGGCGATCCCGGCGACGCTCGCGGGCAGAAGCGTGCTTGTCGGGGCGGATTTCGTGGGACAACTGCGCGTCGAGACGTCGGCGGGCGTGCTTACCTCGACCGGGGCGCACCGGCCGGGGGCGATCGACCACCGGGGTAGCGCCGCGGTCAGCGCGAAGGTGCTATTTTCGGGCTCGGTGGCCAGCGGTGGGGTGCTGACGCGGGCGATCGGGGGCAGCGGCCGCACGGACTCGATCAGCGTGTTCGGACTCGGTGCGTCGGGCGCCGTGACCGGGGCCCGGACCATCACGACTCCCGCCGCGATCAGCGACCAGTGCGACGCCTTTGCGTGGCCCTTTGCCAGCGGGAGCATCCGTGGGTACGACAGCCAGATGACGTTCCGGGGAGGAGTGGGGCCTGTTGCGGTTTCCAAGGACGCCGCCGGGCGTGCGCTCGCCGCGGCGACGCTCTACAGCGGCACAGTTCCGAATCCCGCGACGCCCCAGAATGCCATCGCTGTTGCGAGGTTCGACGCGACGCAGCCGAACGGGCCGGTCTCGTGGACGCTCGCGGCGTGGGTTGACGCCGACGCCATGACGGGCAAGCAGATCACGGGTGACTATGGGCAGGACGGCGCGCCCGGGACCGGCGACGCCGGCGAGGGCGACGGCGTGGTGAACGCGATGGACGCGCCGATCGGCCGGCTGGCTGGTGTGAACGAGTCGTCGCTGGGGCTGTCCGGCCCCTCCCTTTCGGTGCCGGCCTTTGATTCAGCGGGCAACGTGTACTTCATCGCTTCGGCGCTCTTCAACAGGGCCCAGGGGCAGCAGATCGTTCAGGAGTACGGCGTGGGGCTGTTCAGGGCGGTCTACGACGCCTCGTCCATGTGCTACACGCTCGATCTGGTGCTCCGCAGCGGTCAGGTCGTCTCAGCGTCGAACTCCGCGAGGAACTACCGGATCGAGTCGGTATCGCTCTGCGACGCGGATTCCGTGTCCTCGGCGTCGATGGCGTCGGCGGGGGTCACGCAGCAGGCCTGGAACAACGTGCCGTCGGAGAGCCTGCCTGCGGACTCGCCTGTGGCGCTGGGCGGCCTGGTTGCCACCGCAAGAATCGTCTACGACGTGAACCAGGACGGGCAGTTCATCGACCCGACGGCTGCGGGGGGCGACCCGGCCAGCACCGACGAGGCGTACAACGTGCTGCTGTACGTCGGCAACCTGTCCCAGCCTCCGGCATCCTGCGATCCCGATCTCAATCAGGATGGCAACGTCGATCAGGACGACATCGCGTATCTCATCAACGTGATCGGCGGCGGCGAGAACCCGACGGGCATCGATCCGGACTTCAATCTCGACGGTAACGCCGACCAGGACGATGTGAGCGCCCTGATCAACGTCGTCGCAGGCGGATTGTGCCCCTGAACGTGGCTCTGCGCGCGGATTCAGGCCCGGCGACGTGAGGCACCGACGCGGAGAAGGCCCAGCCCGAGCAGAGCCCCGGCGCCGGGCGAGGGCATCATGTGCATGACCCGCAGGGAATCGACCTGGATCGACTCCGCCCCCGGGCCGTCCATCTGGATGCCGGCGGAGATGGTGACGCCGCTGGAGGCATCGAGCTCGAGCATCTCGAGCGGGACGTGGAACATGCCGAACTCCATGCCGTCGACCATCCCCATGAAATCGCCGGTGAGCATGTTGAGAACGAGCATGATCTCGGTCCAGCGCCCGACCTCGAGCTGAGGGCCGAGGAGGAACGGCGCGTCATGCAGTGAGGATGAGGCGTAGGCACGGCCATCCTGGATGCCGATGTTCAGGGCCCCGCCGGGGATCTCGTCGACAGCGCGAATATTGAGATCAAACGAGCTGCCATCGCGGGCATTGTCGATGCGCACCATGGCGGAGAACATGAGGTCGGTCATGCCGGGCCAGCCGTGCATGGCGATCTGGTCGGTCGTGCGGTGCGCCAGAGAAACCCCGGGGGTGCCGGGGGCGAAAACGACGGACTGCGACTCTTCACCGGGGTTCGAGTTCGAGACGTCGAAAAGATTGAGCGGGGTGTCCGACCAGAGGTCCTGCCCACGGAGCGGGCCGGGCGAGGTCTGCCCGACCTCGAAGCCAGTGGTGTAAATGACGTGAGCCTGAGCGACGCCGGCGGCACCGGCAAGCACGAGAGCGCAGAGTCCGCGCGGGAGAGAGTGTTCCATGAGTGGCAAGGTGCCACAGGAACGCCGTCTGTCCAGTAATCTGAAAGAATTCTTCAGTGGCGTGGAGCCGGGGCTTCCACGACGAAATGCAACTCGAGGTACCTCGCGATGTAGTCCACGATGGACGAGGCCTCGGGGATCTGGGCGTTGGTGGTCATTCCCATGGGCTCAAAGCGCATGCCCTTGAAGCGTGAGACCGCGTCCCTCACGCTCAGGCCATGCTGGATGGAGAGGCTGAAGGCCCGGCAAAACGCCTGGCACATCCCGGACATCGTGGACCCTTCCTTCGACATCTTGAGGAAAATCTCCCCCGGGCGGCCGTCCGGGTACAGCCCGATGGTCAGGTAGCCCTCGTGGCTTCCGACACTGAACTTGTGGGTGATCGAGTCGCGGGTGATGGGCAGGGACTTGCGGGTCGCAATCATGTCGGGCGCGCCTCCGTCGGGGTCTGGGTTCGGATCTGGGGCGTCGCTCTTCATGGCGTCCGAATGTACGCCCGGCGGAGCGGCCAGACTCCGGTCAACCCTGCTCGGCCCATCTATCGGACCAATGCCCCGTCCGGGCTTGATTTCGGCCTGCCTTCGGGTGGGGTTTGCCTCGGGCGGGTTGCTCGCCGATACTTGTCCGGTGAGTTTGCCTGTCTCCAACTCCAGACCGGCGGTCGGCCTGCGCCCGGTGCTCGGGGGGGTATCACTCCTCCTGGCGGTGGCGCTGGCTGTCCAGGCGTCGGCGGCGTTCACCCACGCCGCGGCCCTTCGGGCCGGTGGCCACGGGGCCGAGGTCCTGAGGCTGGCTGCGATCCGCCCTGTTCAGCAGCTCGTCCAGTCGTTCCGCCGGCAGGTGCACAAGCCCGTGCGTGTGGTCCGGTCGCAGGGTAACTCGGATGCCCGGGCGACGGCGATCGTGGGGCCCACGTCGTGGCAGGTCGCTGCCATCCGCAGGCCGTTTGCGTGGCAGACCAGCCTGCCTCCCCCGGCCTTGGCGTGAGCGGCAGCACTTTCACTCCGCCCTCCCCCTCAAGGGAAATGGGCGATGCCGGACGCCCGTGGCGACCCGGCGCACCGATCACGTTCCGACACCAAGCTCATAGCGGCCCGGGCTCTCGCCCGCGCCCATGCACCCGCACCGCGGCCCGCCCTCAGAGGCAGGGGGCGGGGCCACCCGAAGAGACACGCCATGGCAGAAACCGGCATTCCCCTGATCGGCCCGATCCTCAACAAGCTGATCGGCACACGCAACGAGCGGTTCGTGAAGAAGTACACCCAGCGGGTCGCCCAGATCGGCGCGCTGGAGTCCAAGATCCGGACCCTGACCGACGCCCAGCTCCGCGAGAAGGTCGGGGAGTTCCGCGCCCGGCACGACAAGGGCGAGGCGACCGACGACATCATGCCCGAGGCGTTCGCGGTCGCGCGCGAGGCGATGGACCGCTCGGTGGGGATCCGCAACATCTTCAACCCCAAGTTCGCGTTTGACCCTGCAACGCTCCCCGAGGCCGTCCGTGGCGTCTACGCGGGCGTGAAGGCGGAGATGGACGCCCGGCCCCCGGCCCCCCCGACGGGCGAGTGGATGGGCTGCGCGGCGCCGGTTCCCGGCTGGATGCAGGTGGATGTCCCCGTGGAGCTGTACGAGGCGGTACGGACCCTGTACCCGGAGAGCCGCCCGCCCTTCAGGGCGAGGCCCTTCGACGTGCAGCTCATCGGCGGGATGGTGCTCTGCCAGGGCAAGATCTCCGAGATGAAGACAGGCGAGGGAAAGACCATCGTGGGCCCGTTGGCCTGCTACATGGCGTGCATCGAGAGGCTGAAGGTCCACGTGGTGACGGTGAACGACTATCTGGTTCAGCGAGACCGGGACTGGACCTTCCCCTACTTCCACGCCCTGGGGATGACCGTGGGCGCCATCCACCCCATGCACATGCAGGACGAGAGCGAGAAGCGGGTGATGTACCGCTGCGACGTGGTGTACGGCACCACGGCGGAGTTCGGCTTTGACTACCTCCGCGACAACATGAAGCAGAGCGTGGACATGCAGGTCCAGCGCAAGCGTCAGTTCGCGATCGTGGACGAGGTGGACTCGATCCTGATCGATGAGGCCCGCACCCCCCTCATCATCTCGGGGCAGGCGCACGACGATCAGCCCCGCTACGAAATGGCCGACCAGCTCGCGAGGCACCTCGTCCAGAAGCAGAAGCCCTGGACCGAGGCGAACGAGAAGGTCGAGAAGTGCCAGATGAGGATCAAGGGCCTGGAGGGGGATATCAGGCAGGCTCGGGACCGCGCGCTCGTGCCCAAGCTGCAGGGGGAGATCGCCTCGCTGAAGGCCGAGCTGCCCAAGCTCGAGAAGGCCCGCGACGCCTTCACCCAGTACTACGAGGTAAAGATGGAGCGCAAGTCCGCGCACCTCGCCCACGAGGGCGTGAGCGAGGCGCAGCGCGTGGCGGGCGTCGGTTCGTTCTACGTCGATGAGAACCTCGATCTTCCTCACCTGCTGGAGCAGTCGCTGCGTGCGCACACGGTCTACGAGCGTGACCGCGATTACGTCGTCATGCCGGCCCAGGACCCGCAGACCGGGCGCACCGTGCCGAGCGTGGTCATCGTCGACACCAACACGGGCCGCCCCATGATCGGGCGGCAGTGGTCCGACGGCCTGCACCAGGCCGTGGAGTGCAAGGAGAAGGTGCCGATCAAGCAGGAGACGCAGACGGTCGCGACCATCACGATCCAGAACTTCTTCAAGATGTACCGTCGCCTCGCCGGCATGACGGGCACCGCGGACACCGAGGCCCAGGAGTTCCACGACATCTACAAGCTGGACGTGGTGGCCATTCCCACGAACCGGGCGGTGGTGAGGCGGGACTACGACGACATGGTGTTCCTGACCGCCAAGGACAAGTGGAACGCGATCGTCGACGAGATCAAGTACTTCCACGACGTGGGGAGGCCCATCCTGGTGGGCACCACGAGCGTGGAGAAGAGCGAGCTGATCAGCCGCATGCTCACGGGCAAGCACCAGCTCCAGCACGAGGTGCTGAACGCCAAGCAGCACGAGCGCGAGGCGCACATCGTGGAGAACGCGGGCCAGCTCGGGGCGGTGATGATCGCCACGAACATGGCGGGTCGTGGCACAGATATCAAGCTCGCCGCGATCTCGCGCGAGCAGCTCCTGGACCACTGGCTGAGGCGGGGCATCGCGAGCGCCAAGGTGACGGTGCAGAGCACCGACGAGGAGCTGCGAGAAGCCTGCTACCGCAAGATCGCCAGCCGCGAGCTGGACGACGTGCAGAAGCGCGACGCGGAATCGATGCCATTCGCGGACCTGGAGCTGAGGCTGCTGAAGCACTGGTGCAACAAGTACACGTGGCTGACGCCCAAGCAGATCGACCAGGCCAAGCCGGACGAGCTCCGCGCGGCGTTGGACGAGCACGGGCGCTTCCTGCTGCACCGTCTGCGCTGGTTCGCCAGCGTCGAGGATATGGGCGGTCTGCACGTCATCGGCACCGAGCGTCACGAGGCGCGGCGTATCGACAACCAGCTCCGGGGCCGGTCGGGCCGGCAGGGGGACAAGGGCTCGTCGCGGTTCTATGTGTCGCTCGAGGACGACCTGATGAAGCTCTTCGCGGGCGAGACGACGATGAAGATCCTCGCGAGGCTCGGCATGAAGGAGGGCGACGCCATCGAGCACCCCATGCTCTCCAAGAGCGTGGCGAACGCACAGAAAAAGGTCGAGGAGCGAAACTTCCACTACCGCAAGACGGTGCTGGAGTACGACGAGGTGATGGAGCACCAGCGTCAGGCGTTCTACGGCACGAGGCAGCGCGTGCTCGAAGGGCGCGACGTCAAGGGCCTGCTCTTCGACTTCATAAAGACCACCGTCCGCGAGGCGTCGGCGGAGTACCTCGACCGGAACTACCCCTACATCTGCGCCGCCGAGTACGCCAAGGGCAAGCTGGAGTGCACGATCGACCCCGACCGGCTGAGGGGGCGTGAGCTCCTGGAGATGGAGATGGCGATCGCGGACGAGGCGTTGTACGAGGCGCGTCACTCCATCGCGATCACGCTGGGCGAGTACCTGCCCGAGGTGGAGAGCGAGGCGAAGGTGGACTTCGACGCCGCGGGGCTTGCACGCTGGGCGCGGGCGCGCTTCGGCGTGGAGATCAACGCATCGGACCTGCGGGCGGACAGCGACGACAGCCGCCGGCACGTGCTTGAGACGCTGTCTGAGGCGGCGGAGGCTGCCATCAGGGCCACGGACCTCTCCGGTCTTGCTGCATTCCTGGCGCCGGACTACGGAGCAACACAGCTCGCGGGGTGGGTGCAGGACAAACTCGGGATCGAGATCTCGCCTTCGGAGATCGTGAAGGCCCAGAAGGTGGGCACCGACCCGGTGCAGGCAGTCACGGACCTGCTCATGGCACGCGTCAGGGAGCTCTACCGCAAGCGGGAGGTCGAATACCCGGTCGAGTACGCGATGAACATGACGCTGATGCTCATGAGGCAGGACGGCGCGATGGCTCTGGAGAACCTCATCTCGTGGGCGAACCGCCGCTACGGGACAAACCTCACCATCGACGAAGTCCGCAAGACCCCGCCCCAGAAGTTCCGCCAGCAGCTCAACGGGCTCGCCGAGAAGTTCGTGAACGAGCGGCAGCTCGAGAAGGCCATCGAAGAAGCGCTCGCGTGCGCCGACGACGCGGCCCTGGACGCCCACTTCAAGGCCCGCTTCGGCCGGGGGATCCCGGAGTCGATGCGCTGGCTCGAGGGTGACGAACGCACGGATGCGATCCGTGCGGGGGTCGAGAACATCCTTCGCTCGGAGCTTCTCCAGTTCGAACGGACGATCCTGCTCCGCACGATGGACGAGACCTGGAAGGAGCACCTGCACGAGATGGACCAGCTCCGCGACACCATCAACTTCCGCGCCGTCAGCCAGCAGGACCCCCGGATCGAGTACAAGCGCGAGGGTTCCAAGCAGTTTGTCGCGGCGATGCAGAGCATCCGGTCGAAGGTCACGGACTACGTCTTCAAGGCGAAGCTCACCCCTGTGCCGACGGCGGCTCCGACGCCTCCCCGGTCTCCCCTGCCCGGGCAGGGGGGCGGGGGTGGCCAGCCCATGATCTCAGGACCGGGCCTGGCCTAGAAGGGCGGCCCTGAGATTTGTGGGGCCCGGACGAATCCCAGACCGAAAGACGCCCGTACAGTACGGCGACGGGGAAGGGGGCTTCCCCGCGCTCAAGGGAGTGCGACATGCCTTCGGCCCGCCGCGCCTTTACGCTGATGGAACTCCTTGTGGTGATCGGGATCATCGCGATCCTGATCGCGATCACGTTCATGGTGGGTCGTGCCGTGACCACCAACTCCAAGAAGGGAGTGACGCAGGACACCCTGCGCGTGCTCGATTCGGCGCTGACGGCGTATGTCGCGGCCAAGGGCGAGCTTCCCCCGCCCTGGCTGCCCGATCCTCGCACGGGCGGCGCCGCCCGCCGCCTGCCCATCGCGGACGCGCGCGAGATGCCCGACCCCGGAAACTCCAACGGACAGCCCGCGGAGGTTGGCGTCATCCCGAGCATCGCGTTTTTCGTTCGGCAGTGCGAAAGCGTGCCCGAAGCGAAGGCGCTGCTCGATCGGCTTCCCTCCAAGGTCGCGGTGCAGCGACCGCTGCCCCTGGAGCAGGGGGTTGCGCTGCCTTACAACACGTCGAACACGCGGGTGGCGAGCTTCACCGTCGTCCTCGATGGCTGGGGCAAGCCGATCCGCTATGTGCACCCGGCCTTCTGCGCCGCATTCGCTGAAGGATCGACCGCCGCGATCCTCTCGCCCCCCGCGCAGGAGGACGGCTCGACGACGCAGTGGACATTTACCAACATCAGGCGGACCTACAGCGTGAATGCCGCGCCCCCCGCTGGCAGCGCGCCCTCGGCGTACCCCGACAGCGATGGCGGCAGGTGTGCGGGCGGCAGGCCCTACTTCTACTCCGCGGGTGAGGATGGCCTGGTCGGACGGGTCGCGAACAACAACGGCGACATGCTCCTGGACTGGGACAAGGACAACGTGTACTCCGCCGCCCCGGTTCTGCCCATGAACTGAGCCAAGTGGCACGCCCGAACGCATGAGCGACTCGCTGAACCTGCTCGCGGCTCTCGCACGCGCCAACTTCACGGGGAAGGCCTGGCAGGGGGCCGCGCTGGCGGGGGCCATCAGGGGTGTCTCGGCGTCGGAGGCGAGCCGAAGGCCGGCCAAGGGTCGACGAAACATTCATGAGATCGTCCTGCACGCCGCGTACTGGAAGTACGCGGTGCGAAGACGGTTGAATCCGTCGGATGACGCGCCGTTCCGCGGGTCGCCCTCGAACTGGCCGGCGGCACCGACGTCGCCGGAAGAAAGGGACTGGAAGCGGACCGTGCGACTTCTCAAGGAGGAGCACCAGAGGCTGATGCGCGCCATCGAGGGATTGGACGGGGCCTCGCTCGATCAGGTGCCGCCCGGGGGTCGGGCCTGGACACGGGCGCAGCTCATCATGGGCATCGCATCCCATGACGCGTATCACACGGGGCAGGTGCAGCTTCTCAAGAAGCTGATCCTCGCCCGCTCGAAGTGAGTCAGGGCAGCCGGCCCGCGCGGTAGTCGGCCTCGGACTGCCGCAGCCCCTGCATCGCGGGCGCGTCCCCGGCGGCGCGAGCGAGCTCGGCGCCCGTCGCCGCGTACCGGGCGGCGGCGGCGAAGTCGCCGTTCACCGCTTCGGCCAGCGCGAGAACCTCAAGCACGGAGTAGTTCCGATGATCGGTCGCCTCGGCCGCGGCACGAGCATGCCGGAGCGCGCGGGGCCAGTCGCGCAGCGAGACGTCCGACGGCGCGAGCCGCAACCTCGCGGACATCAGCAGAAGTCCGACGGCCCCCGGCGAGTGTGTCAAGCCCTCTTCGCACTCCGCAAGCGCGTCCTTCTCTCGCCCCAGGAGTTCGAGGCAGGTCGCGACACCGAGACGCGCTGGTGCAAAGTCACCCCGGAGCCTTACCAATGCCTGAAAGTGTGGGAGGGCGTCCTGGGGGCGGGAGTACCCGAGGTACATCTGCGCGAGGCCCATGCGGCCCTCAACGAGCGAGGGATCGAGCGCCACGGCGCGCTGGTACAGTGAGAGTGCCTCGGGCAGCGATCGCCTCTTTTCGAGAAGCCCCGCGAGATTCGCCGTGGTGATCGCGTTGTCCGGCGCCAACTCCAGGGCGCGCCGGTAGGCGGCCTCCGCGCGCTCGGGCTGGCCCGCATCGCGCAGGGCGCTCCCCAGCATCATGTGAGCATCGACCCAGCCGGGCCTCAGCCGGACGGCGTGCTCGTACTGCTCCATCGCGAGCCCCGCCTTGCCATCCAGCATCAGGCCCTCGGCGAGGCCCAGCCGGGCTGTGTAGTTGTCGGGGGCCACCTCGACCGCGCGTGTCCAGAGCGTGGTGGCGTTCCGCCACGTCGGGACTAGCCGAAAAGTGACCACCGCGCAGGCAAGGGCTGTCGCCACGCACCCTACGCGGACGAATGGCGCGAGCCCCGGGCGGGTGTCCGCCAGCCGGTCTGCGGCGATGGCGAACGCGATGAAGAGCGCGGACGAGGCCGGGTAGAGGAAGTGGTCCGAGGTGTAGGTGACCGCGAGATTGCCGAACGGGATGAACCCGAGTGTCGGGCCGAGCAGGAGCAGGCCGTGCAGTATCGCCCAGACCCAATGCCCGCCGATCCTCCGCTTGCGGTGGAGGTGCAGCACCAGGGCGAGACCGGCGAGCGTGGCGAGCGCGGGGAGCCACCACCGAAGTGCCGCCCCGTCCACGCCCCACTGGTCATACGCGATGGAGAGGCCCGAGGGCCACAGCAGGCGGCCCAGGTATGCCCACGGGGCGGCGCCGGCGATCTGCAGCCGCTGAGCGAAGTCGGGCATCCACTCTGCGGCGGACTTGTCCACGAACTTCTGCTCAAAGGCGAGCGTGACCGCCGCGAGCAGGCCCGCGAGAATGAGCATGGGAATCGCGCGGAGCACGCCGCGCTTCCACGACGCGGCGAGCATGAAATGGTCCAGGGCGAGCAGCGCCAAAGGCAGGCCCAGGGTCGCGGTCTTCGAGAGCATCCCCAGCGCAAAGAGCGAGAGTGAGGCGGCGTACCACCCGCGGCCCCTGGAAGCGCCGACGGCGGCATCACCCGACGTGGCCCGCTCCGCCGCTCGCGTCGAACGGACCCAGGCGGTCATGCTCAGCAGCATGAACGCGATCGCGAGCGCGTTCTTCTGCTCCGCGATCCACGCGACCGTGATGACCTGCGTCGGGTGCAGAGCGAAGAGCGCGGTTGCCACGCGGGCAACGGAGAGCGGCAGGCCGAGTGTCCGCACGAACATGAAGAGAAGGGCCGCGTTCAGGAGGTGCAGCGCGAAGCCCACAACGTGGTAGCCGGTGGCGCCAGCCCCGAAGGCCCGATACTCGAGCCAGTAGAGCGTGAAGGTGAGAGGGTAATACTGCTCGGTCTCGTGCGTGACCCAGATGCGCCGCAGCCCGTCCGGCGCCGTCATGAGCGGGCTCTTGGTGACATACGCGGTGTCGTCCCAACCTGTCCATCCGAGCGTCCGGGTCTGCCAGTAGGCGCCGACGGTGACAAGGAGCACCACCGATAGCGCCACGAGCCATCGGCCGAGCCTCGGTTGTGCCGCGGGGCTGGTCATATCAGCGTCCTTTGCGGATGGTGCCCGCGAGCGAGAGTAGTTCGCGGAAGGCCCGGAGAATGACCGGGAGGCTGGCGCCACCCGCGGCACCTGCGACGCGGGGTCGATGCCGCACGGGCAGTTCGACGAAGGTCAACCCGGCCCGATCGGCTCGGGCGAGCATCTCCGAGGAGATGAGGGCGCCGGAGCTCACCCACGCCCGCCCCGCGGGCATCCGGGCGAAATCGCCGGGCAGGAGCTTGAACGCGCAGTCCACGTCGCGGTAGCGGAAGCCGAAGACCAGCCCCACGAGCCTTCCCCAGAGCCAGGCGTTGAGCGCCCGACTCGGGCCCTCGGCACGGTGCATTCGGAACCCAATGGCCGCAGCCCGGCCCGACCGGGAGGCCTCCGAGAGGAAGTTCGCCAGTTGCCCAAGGTCGAACTGCCCGTCTCCATCGGTGAGGAAGACCCAGTCCGCGGTTGTCGCCTCAAAGCCCCTGCGAACAGCACCGCCATACCCCAGATTGACAGGGTTGTGGATGACGCGGACGCGTGGGTCCCTTTCTCGGAGCGCCTCCGCAACCCGCCGCGTGCCGTCGGTGCTGCCATCGTCGACGACGACGACCTCCAGCTCGTCGCAGAGGGGGGCGAGGGCGAGAGACTCGCAGATGGTCCGCTCAACGTTGCCCTCTTCGTTGCGGCAGGGGAGAACGACCGCCAGCGAAGGCAGGGGCAGTGCGGGGATGGGTGGGAACGTGGACACGCTGGGGAGCCGCCGGGGAGCGCCAGGAGGGGCAAGAGACTATCCTGACTGCGCATGCGTTACCACTGGAAACTGCTCCGCGCGGGCACGTTCAAGCTCGACGCCGGATCGATGTTCGGGCTGATCCCGCGGGTGGTGTGGTCACGGGCGGTTCCGGTGGACGATCGGGGCCGCATGACGGTCCAGCACAACTGCCTGCTGCTGGAATCCGAGTCACCGGGGCCGGAGGGCGGGC
>JADYXW010000016.1 GCA_020853975.1 Phycisphaerales bacterium | reverse complement strand
GATCGCCCTCATCGAGCCCGAACTGGTGGCCGATCTCGTGCAGCAGCGTCACGCGGATTTCCTCTCGCACGCGCTCGTCGGCGTCCATGCCCTCCCAGCCTCCGGCGTGGGCGACGATGCCCTCGCGGAACAGGCGGATGTCCGCGGGGAGCTCGCCCGAGGCCTCGACCGTCTCTTCGGTGAAGGGCGTGCCGGAGTGCAGGCCCAGCAGGGCGCCGGGGTCGTCCTCGCCCATCTCGTCGAGCAGCGCGTCATCGGGCGCGTCGTCCACCACCACAGGCACCTGCTCGATGAGCTCGTGCAGCGCGCGAGGCAGAGCGTCCAGCACCTGCTGCAGCAGGCGGTCGAAGCGCTCTCGCTCCTGGCGCGTCACGGGCGGGGCTCCGGATCGTTGTTCTGAAGGAGCCTCTGCATGGAGATCGGGGGTTCTACGAGCACCGGGAACAGCCGCACCGTGTCGTACACCAGCCCGATGAGCCCCAGCGAGAGCAGGAGCGAGCCGACGAGCACCAGGAGCTGGCCGATCTGGTCGAGCAGGCCGGCGACGCCCTGGCCCGCGAGCACGGAAAAGACGCGGAGCAGGTCTCCAGCGATGGCGATGGCCAGAGCCCCCGCGACCGCGAGCAAGGTCTGGCGATCGACCCGCCCCGTGCGCATGAGAAGGCTGCGGAGCCAGAGCAGGCGCGCGTGCGGGCGCAGGCAGAGCGTGATGAAGACCATCGCGAGGTGCGTGCCAAGGACCGCCGCGGCCCGGTGCCGCCACAGGCTGCCCTCGCCGTAGGGCCTGCTCCACGCGGCGTCGTAGTCCACGTGCACGAGCCACAGCATCCATAGGAGCGGGACATACGCGAGCACGCCGAGCGCCGCGAGCACCGCGCCCGAGGCGGAACGCATGGCGTGCGGATAGATGAACGCCACGGCACCCAAGCCCGAGAGACCCGCGAGGACGACGACCGCGATGCCGGGGCTGAAGGGAGGCAGTTCGCCCGCGAGACGCGGAGCGGCGCTGACGAGCGGCCCGAGCACACGGACACCCCAGACAAGAACCGCCGCCAGCAGCGCTGCGACGCTCCACACGATGAGCCCGTAGCCCGTCAGGCGGGGAGAACGGAGCCTCTGGAGCTCGGCGGCCTTCGGGTCGACCATCGCGAGAAGTGTGGCGCCCACGGGCGTACCGCACTCCGGGCAGACGGCACGGATGGAAAGACCCCGCAGGTTGTACTTGCAGCGGGCGCAGGGGAGATCGCCGCCCAGCTCGCGTGCGAGGATGGTGCTGGCGCCTTTCGGCGTTGGGGTTTCCGGCGTCACGGGCACTGGGGCAAAGCCTACACCGCGAGGGGCGGGTCCGCCGGGGAGAGGGAATCGGGGCCGGATCGCTATAGTGACCGCCCGCGGGGGCGGAGTTGGAGACTTCGGATGGTGGAAGCGGTCCGCAGGTTGAAGGAGAACATCGGCCGCGTGTTCTTCGGGAGCACGGAGGCGGCGGATCGGGTGGTGTGCTGCCTGCTGGCGCGCGGGCACCTGCTCATCGAGGACGTGCCCGGCGTGGGCAAGACCGTGCTGGCGACGGCGCTGGCCCGCAGCCTGGACTGCACGTTCTCGCGCATCCAGCTCACGCCGGACCTGATGCCCAGCGACGTGCTGGGCGTTGAGATCTACGACCGGTCGACGGGAACGTTCACGTTCAAGCGCGGGCCGATCTTCGCCAACGTGGTGCTGGCGGACGAGGTGAACCGCACGCCCCCCCGCACGCAGGCGGCGCTGCTGGAGGCGATGAGCGAGGCCACGGTCTCTGTGGATGGGCGTTCGATCCCGCTCGACCCGCCCTTCATGGTCATCGCGACGCAGAATCCCTTCGAGTTCGAGGGGACGTACCAACTGCCGGAGAACCAGCTCGACAGGTTTCTGATGCGCGTGCGGCTCGGGTATCCGACGCCCGAGCAGGAGGCCCGGGTGCTCGAAGAGCGCCCCGCCAACTCGCCCTTGCACTCGCTCGCCCCCGTGCTCTCCCGTCAGGATCTGCTCGCGCTGCAGGAGCGTGCGGACGCGGTGTCCATTGCCCGCCCCCTGCTCGCGTACATCATCATGCTCGCGGCACGCACGCGGAGCGACGCGAGACTGCTCCATGGCCTCTCGCCCCGCGGCTCGCTCGCGCTGGCGCAGGCCTCCCGGGCCACGGCCCTCGTCGCCGGGCGGGACTACGTGACGCCCGACGACATCGTGAGCAACGTGCTGCCCGTGTGCGCGCACCGCATGGTGGCGCGGGCCGCGTCGACGGACACGGGCGCGGTGCTCGAGGACATCCTCCGCAGCATCCCCAGCCCCGCGTGAGGAGAGCCATGGCAAGAGTCGTGAAGCACGAAGCGTGCGCCCCGATCAAGGTCGACCCGGCCTCCTGGCCCAGGGACGACCAGGGCCGTCCCAAGGTGCTGTCGCTCTGCGCCTGCGGCATCTCGGCAAAGCACCCGTTCTGCGACGGGTCGCACAAGAAGTGTGCTGCCGAGCAGCCCGGGCAGGTGTATCACTACGACCCGGCGACGGGCGAGGCCACGCCCCTGGCGGGCGAGCCGGGCGGGGTGTGCCGCCCGGAGTAGGTGCTCAGCCGCCCGCGCGGGCAAGCGCATCGCCCGTCAGGCGATACACCGTCCACTCGTCCATCGCCACGGCGCCCATGGCGCGGTAAAAATCGATCGCCGGCTTGTTCCAATCAAGCACCGCCCACTCCATGCGCGGGCAGCCCCGCTGGGCCGCGACCGACGCCACGCGTCGGAAAAGCGCCTTTCCCAGCCCCGCGCCGCGGCTGGCCGGCTGCACGTACAAATCCTCGAGGTAGAGCCCGGGCCTGCCCTTCCACGTCGAGAAGTTGTGAAAGTAGAGCGCGAAGCCCCGCGCCACGCCGTCGATCTCGCCGATGATCGCCTCGCACGCGGGCCTGGGCCCGAAGAGGTGGTGGTGCAGCGACTCGGGCGTCGCGACGACCTCCTGCGGCGCTCGCTCATACTCCGCGAGCTCGCGGATGAGCCCCAGGATGGTGGCGATGTCCGAGGGCGAGGCGGGCCGGATCGTGATGCTGGCCATGGCTCAGGGTAGGGCGAGGGCATCCGCGATCAGCTCGATCGGATGCTGCGCATGCACGTGCGCCCCATCGTGCACCTGGTGCCGGCACGAGGTGCCCGGGGCCGCCACCTTGCAAGGGCCCGCGCCCCGCACCGCGGGCAGCAGCGAGAGCTCACCGATCCGCATCGAGAGGTCGAACCGCTCTCGGGTGAACCCGAACGAGCCGGCCATGCCGCAGCAGCCCGTGTCCAGCACCTTCAGCCGCTCGCCGAAGACGCGCCGGAGCGGGGCGGCGGAGGTCTGGATGCCCCACAGCGCCTTCTGATGGCAGTGGCCGTGCAGCAGCACCGGGTCGCCGCTCGGGGCAAACCTGGGCTTCGCCGGGTGGCGGTCCCACGCCCTCTCGAGGAAGTCCTCGGGCAGGTACGCGAGCCTGGCGAGGCGCTCCCGCAGCGCCGGCTCGGCGCTCAGCTTCAGAGCCCGCCAGTCGTCCTTGATGGCGCTCAGGCACGATGGTTCGGCGACCAGGATGGCCTCGACCCGGGGGTCTTCGAGGTAGGGCGCGAGCGCGGAGATGGTCGCGTCGATCTCCGCGATGGCCTGCGGAAGAAGGCCGGTGCTGATCTTGGCACGTCCGCAGCACCCGGCCTGGGCGAGCACCACCTCGTAGCCGCAGGCCTCCATGACGCGCTTTGCGGCAAGACCCACGCCCGGCTCGTTGAACATGCTGAAGCAGTCGCCGAAGAAAACAACGCGCCGGTCCTTGGCGGGCGCGGGCGCCCAGTCCAGGTTGAGCGCCCGCGCGAACTTCGGGAGCGACCTGCCCGGGTGCAGGCCCAGCACCGCGCCGGCGAGGGCGCGTACCGGGCCCCGGGCCGAGAGTGCGTTGGAGAGGCCGGGCAGGAGCGACCCGAGCCGGTTCAGCGCACGCACCGCGCCAAAGATGCGGGCACGCAGGGGCGCGCCGCTCTCGGCATACCGCTGCGCCGTGTACTCCGCCTTCAGCCTCGAGATGTCCACGTTGCTCGGGCATTCGGTCTTGCAGGCCTTGCACGAGAGGCACAGGTCCAGCGTCTGGATGGTGCCCGGGTCGTCCCACCTGGAGCGTCGCTCTCCGGGCGCGGACATCTCCGCCAGTTGCCCGGTGATCGCCAGGCGGAGCGCGTTGCCCCGCCCGCGCGTGCTGTGCCGCTCGTCCAGCGTGGCCTGGTAGGAGGGGCACATCGTTCCCCCCTGCTTCTTTCGGCAGACGCCCGCGCCGTTGCACATCTCCACCGCCCCGTCCAGCCCGTGCTGCTCGGCGTAGTCAAAGTAGGTCTCTGTGCCCGTCGGCACCGGGACCGGGCGCCCCAGGGGCTTCACGCGCATCGCGTCGGTCATCGTGGGCAGCGTGCGCATCGGGCCGTCGCCGATCTGCACGATGTTACCGGGATTGAGCAGGTTCGCCGGGTCAAAGGCCCGCTTCACGTCGGCGAATGCGTGCATGAGGTCCGGCCCGAAGTGCCGCTCGAGCAGGGGCGTGCGCACGCGCCCGTCTCCGTGCTCGCCCGACATCACACCCCCAAGGCGCCTGGCCAGGTCCGCGGCCTCGACCGCGATGGCCCGCATGCGCCCCAGGTCCGCGTCGTCGTGCACGTCCAGCAGCGGGCGGACGTGCAACACCCCCACCGACGCGTGCGCGTAGTACGCGGCCCGCGTGCCGTGGCTCGCGACGATCGTCCGCAGTTCTCGCACGAACTCGCTCAGCCGCTCGACGGGGATTGCGTTGTCCTCGATGAAGGTGATGGGCTTTCGGGCGCCGGGGATGCCGTGCAGCAGGGGTTCGCCCGACTTCCGGAGCATCCACGCGGCGGCCATTGAGGTTGCGTCGGTGTGGTCGGCCCGCGCCACACCCGGCACCGCCCGAGAGAGCGCCGCGAAGCGCTCCGCGATCTCCGCGGACGAGGCCCCGAAGTACTCGACGTAGAGCACCGCCGACAGCCGCCCTTCCTCCGGCCTGGGCATCAGGTCCACATAGCCCCTGCACTGCGTGTTCGCGCGGGCGAGCTCGATCACGGTGTCGTCAAGAAGCTCCACGGCGGAGGGCTTCGTCGTGAGGATGGGCAGCACCGATTCGATCGCGGCGTCCACGCTGTCAAATCCCAGCACCGCGAGGCCCTTGGCCCCGGGGCGCGGGTGAAGGCGGAGCGTGGCGCCGAGCGTGAGCGCCAGCGTGCCCTCGCTGCCGCAGAGCAGGTGCGCCAGGTTGACGCCCCGGAGAGCGGCCGGCGTGAGCGGCGCCCCCTCGTGCCACCCCGCGCGCTCCATTTGAGCGAGCATCATGTCCAGGCCATAGCCGGCGTTGCGGCGCACGGTCTTTGGAAACCGCCCGCGGATCGCGGGTGCATGGGCCGCGACAATCTCGCAGACCGCGCGCGTGAGCGCCGCAAGCCGAGGACTGTGGTCGGAGGCGCCCTCGCAGAACGTGACGCGTTCTCCATCCGCCAGCGCGGCGTCGATGGCCACGACATTCTCGCTCGTGCGGCCGTACAGAATGGACCGAGCCCCCGCCGCGTTGTTGCCGATGCAGCCCCCGATGTTGGCGTGGCGGCTGGTCGCGGGGTCTGGCGCGAAGAAGAGCCCCGCCGCCTCACCCCCCAACCGGCCAAGCGCGTCGTTCAGGTCGTCGACCGTGATGCCGGGCTCCACCGTGCACGTCCGCGCCCCCGCGTCCACGCCCAGCAGCCTGGCGCAGTTGACGGAAAGATCGATCACCATCGCCCTGTTGGTGCACTGACCGGCGAGGCTCGTCCCGCCCCCGCGCGGCAGCACGGGAACGCGATGGGCGGCGCAGACCCGCAAAGCACGCGCCGCGTCGTCGGTGTCCACGGGGATGACGACGCCCAGCGGCTCCACCTGATAGAGCGAGGCGTCCGTCGCGTACAGCATCCGGTCGTGCGCATCGAGCCTCACCTCGCCCGCGACCTGGTTGACCAGGTCCCGGAGCGTGCGTCGGCTGAGGCTGTCCCGGAGTTCGGGCGAGGCATCGTTGGCCATGGAGGGCGAGTCTAGGGTCGGGGCCGGGGTGCGAACGAACCCCGGAAACCACTCCACTCCGGGGCCGGTTTTCTTACACTACCATCCGCCGGTCCGGCAGATGGTGCCGGCCATCACAACCCGATCCCGCGCCCAGCGCGAAGGAGCTTCCCATGCCCACCCGGCCCGCTTCTGATATCCGCAACATCGTGCTCTGTGGCGGGGGTGGTTCGGGGAAGACGACGCTGACCGAGCGACTGCTCTTCGCGACGGGCACCATCAAGCGAATGGGGACGATTACCGAGGGCAACACGGTCAGCGACTTTTCCCCGGAAGAGAGGGCGCACAAGCACTCCTTGCAGCCCTCGCTCGTGCACTTTGACTACGAGGGGCACCTGGTCAACCTGGCGGACACGCCCGGACTGGCCGATTTCCTGGGGCATGCAATCCAGTGCTTTCCGATGGCGGAGACCGTCGCGGTCGTCGTCGATGGATTGAAGGGCATCGACAGCGTCACCCGCCGCCTGATGGCGGTCGCGGAGGAGCGCCGGATCCCGCGCATGATCATCGTAAACAAGATCGACGAGGTGAGCCCGGAGCAGCTCGAAGAGCTGACCGAGCACCTGCGGGCGTCGTTCGGCGCGATCTGCCTGCCGATCAACCTCCCCACCGCCGGCGCGACCAAGGTCATCAACGTGTTCGAGCACGACGGGTCGGACAAGGAGGGCGACAACACCGACTTCTCCTCCGTGCGCGAGGCCCACAAGAAGATCGTGGAGCAGGTCATCGAGGTCGACGACGACCTGACCATGCAGTACCTGGAGGTGGGTGACGGCAAGTTCGACCCGCAGAAGCTCCACGCCGCGTTCGAGAAGGCCCTGGAGTCCGCGCACCTGGTCCCGGTGTGCTTCGTGTCCGCCAAGACCGGCGCCGGAGCGGAGGACCTGCTGCACATCTTCGCCAGCCTGTGCCCCAGCCCCGCCGAGGTGAACCCGCCGGAGTTCCTGAAGCGCGACGCCGACGGGCAGCCCGAGCACGAGTGGCACGCCCAGCCCGACGCCGCGGGCAAGCTCCTCGCGCACGCCTTCAAGGTCACGATCGATCCGTTCCTGGGCAAGATCGGCATCCTGCGTGTGTGGCAGGGCACGCTCCGCTCCAAGGCCGAGGTGCTGATCGACGATCACAAGAAGCCCGTGAAGCTGGGCCACATGTTCATGATGCAGGGCAAGGATCACGTCGAGGTGCACGAGGCCGGCCCGGGCAGCCTCGTCGCCATCGCCAAGGTCGACGACGTGAAGTTCAACGCCTGCCTGCACGACAGCCACGACCTCGACTCCGTGAGGCTCAGCCCCCTGCCCCTGCCCAAGCCCATGTTCGGGCTCGCCGTCGAGCTCAAGAACCACGCCGACGAGACAAAGTTCTCCGCCTTCTCGCACCGGCTGATGTCCGAGGACCCCTGCTTCCACGTGGAGCGCATCGCGGCGACCAGCCAGACCGTCATGCGGGGCCTGGGCGAGATGCACCTTCGGATCATCATCGAGAAGTTCAAGACCGCGGGCATCGAGCTGCTCACCAGCACGCCCAAGGTCGCCTACAAGGAGACCGTGACCGCCCGCGCCGAGGGCCACCACCGGCACAAGAAGCAGACCGGCGGCGCCGGGCAGTTCGGCGAGGTCTACCTGCGCGTCGAGCCCCTGCCCTCCGACCACGGCGCGGAGTTCGAGTTTGTCGACGACACCGTGGGCGGCAGCATCCCGCGCCAGTTCATCCCCGCCATCGAGAAGGGCGTGCGCCAGGTGCTCACAGAGGGCGCCGTCGCGGGCTACCCCATCACCGGGATCTGCGTCCGCGTCTACGACGGCAAGTACCACGACGTGGACAGCAAGGAGATCGCCTTCATCACCGCCGGCCGGCGTGCGTTCATCGACGCCATGCAGAAGGCCCGCCCCGTGCTGATGGAGCCCTACGTCAACCTCGAGATCGCGGCGCCGTCCCGGTACATGGGCGACCTCGCGGGCCACATCTCCACGAAGAGAGGCCGCGTGCAGAGCAGCGAGGTCGTCGCGGGCGACGTCTGCATCGTGAAGGCCCAGGCCCCGCTCGGCGAGCTCCAGAACTACTCCAACGAGCTCAAGAGCATGACGGGCGGCGCCGGCTCCTACACCATGGACTACAGCCACGACGAGCGCACACCCCCGAACGTGCAGGCCGCGGTCGTCGCTGCCTTCAAGCCCAAGGTCGAGCACGACTGATCCTCGCCCATCGTCCGCGCGCGTGGTCCTGATAAGCAGGCTGTTGAGGCCTGCGCCGCGCACATCCTGCCGACGCGATGTGGATTGGCCGTGGATTCCCTTGCCCGCGCCCGTCCGTGGGGTACAGTGCCCCACGCATGGATGCTGCACCCGCTCCACTTGTGTTCCCGATCGCCGCGGCCAGGGCCTATGGCGTGCGCCCAGCGCCCGGGATCCAGCCCCGCCCCACCACCGGCGCCTCGCTCAGCCCGCTCGCCCCGGCCTCCCCCATCGTGCGGTCCGACGCCGTCCGCGACGAGGCGGACCTCTCCTCCGCGGCGGGTCGGCGCCAGAAGCTCTCGCGAGTCATCGCCGCCTCCGTCGAGCAGCAGCCCGAGTTCCAGCCCGACGCCCGACCCGAGCCCGGCGCGACCGCCCTGCCGTTCTACCGGCACCCTGCGGACAAGAACGCCGCCGCCGTGAGCATCGACGCGGGCCGCACTCTCGACATCGAGGGCTAGCAGCAGTCCGCTGAGCGGTGAACGCATCCCGCACGGCGCCCTCCCCGCGCGGGCACGCGGCCCTACCCTTGGGCCTCATGCACTGGACCGCGGACACCGTACGAAAGACGTTCATCGACTACTTCTGCAAGAAGCACGGGCACACCTTTGTCCCAAGCTCACCATGCGCGCCCCTGGACGACCCGACGCTGCTCTTCACCAACGCCGGGATGAACCAGTTCAAGCCGATCTTCCTCGGGCAGGCCGACCCGGGCACGGACCTGGGCCGCCTGCGCAGGGCCGCGAACAGCCAGAAGTGCATCCGCGCGGGCGGCAAGCACAACGACCTTGACGATGTGGGCCGCGACTCGTACCACCACACCTTCTTCGAGATGCTGGGCAACTGGTCCTTCGGCGACTACTTCAAGCAGGAAGCAGTCGCGTGGTCGTGGGAGTTGCTCACGGGCGTGTTCGGGTTGCCCGCGGACAGGCTGTACGCGACGTACTTCGAGGGCAATCCCGCCGCGGGCCTGCCGCCCGACGAGGAGACACGCCAGCTCTGGCTGAAGTTCCTCCCCCCCGAGCGTGTCATCCCCGGGAACATGAAGGACAACTTCTGGGAGATGGGCGACACAGGCCCCTGCGGCCCGTGCACGGAGATCCACTTCGATCGCATCGGCCCGCAGGAGCGCGGCAAGTTCGTCCCGGAGCTCGTCAACGCGGGCGACCCAGACCTCATCGAGATCTGGAACAACGTCTTCATCCAGTTCAACCGCGAGGAAGGCGGCAAGCTAAGCCCCCTGCCCGCGAAGCACGTCGATACGGGGATGGGGCTGGAGCGGCTCGTGAGCGTGCTGCAAGGCGTCCGCAGCAACTACGACACCGACGTCTTCGCCCCCATCTTCGCAAGGATCGAGCAGCTCACCGGGGCGCACCCCTACACGGGCAGGCTCGGCGCCGCGGACAAGGGCAACGTCGACACCGCCTACCGGGTCATCGCCGACCACATCCGCACCCTCACGTTTGCGCTGACCGACGGCGCCGTGCCGAGCAACGTAGGGCGTGGGTACGTGCTGCGGCGCATCCTCCGGCGCGCCGTGCGCTACGGGCGGCAGGTCCTCGGCGCCCGCACCGGCTTCTTCTCGCAGCTCGTCCCCGTGGTCGTGGAGCGTTTCGGGGCCTCGTTCCCCGAGCTCGCCCGCGACCCGGCAAGGGTTGCGGCGATCATCCTGGAAGAGGAAGAGTCTTTCGGACGCACGCTCGACCGCGGCATCAAGATGTTCGACGAGGTCGCCGGGTCCGGGGGGGTTTCCGGGGCCGACGCTTTCAAGCTCTACGACACCTTCGGCTTCCCCATCGACCTCACGGTGCAGATGGCGCAGGAGCGGGGCGTACCCGTGGACATCGCCGGGTTTGAAAAGGCCATGGACGCCGCCAAGGAGCGCAGCCGCGCCGTGGACACCAAGGCCGAGGCCCGCAAGCTCGCCCTCGGCGGCGACGACGTGGCCCGCCTCCGCAGCCTGCGTGTGGAGTCCACCGACGACTCGCCCAAGTTCGACGCCCACGACACCGGCGCCCACATCCGCGCCATCTTCAACGGCGAGAGCTTCGACGACCACGCCCGCCCCACGGTCGGCAGCGCCCGGACCATCGGCATCGTCACCGATCGCACCCCCTTCTACGCCACCATGGGCGGGCAGGAGCACGACACCGGGCGCCTCTCCACCACCGGCGCCCGCGCGGGCGCCTTTGTCGTCGAGGACGTCCAGGCCTTTGGTGGCTACGTCCTGCACATCGGCCACGTCGCCTCCGGAGAACTCCGCGTGGGCGACTCGGTCCACATGCAGGTCGATCAGATCAGGCGCGCACGCACCGCCTCCAATCACACCGCGACGCACCTGGCCAACTTCGGCCTCCGCGCGGCGCTCGGCCCGGGCGTGGACCAGAAGGGCTCGCTCGTCTCCGACGCCCGCATGCGCTTCGACTTCTCGCATGGCCAGCCGGTGTCGCCCGCCGAACTCGGACGCGTCGAGGATGCCGTCCGCAGGGCCATTGCCCAGGACCTGAGGGTCTATGCGGAACCCGCCCCGCTGGCCAGCGCCAAGCAGATCACCGGCCTCCGCGCCGTATTCGGCGAGGTCTACCCCGACCCCGTCCGCGTGGTTTCCATCGGCCAGCCCGTCGCCGACCTCATCTCCGGCCCGGCCAACCCCGCCTGGGCTGAGCTCTCCGTCGAGTTCTGCGGCGGGACGCACGTCACCAGCACCGCCATCATCGAGCAGTTCGCGATCGTGAGCGAAGAGGCCGTCGCCAAGGGCGTCCGGCGCATCACGGCGCTCACGGGCGACCCGGCCCGCGCGGCCATCGCCAGCGCCGACGCGCTGGAGCAGAAGATCACCCGGGCCGCGGCGTTGCCCGACACCGACCTCGCCCCCGCGGTGCAGAACCTGCTGACGGAGCTGGACGCGCACACCATGCCGAGCGCCCGTCGTGCGGCGCTTCGTCAGCAGGTGACGGTGCTTCAGGAGCGGCTGAAGGCCGCGGGCAAGGCCGCCGCCGCCGTGGTCGCCGAGGCCGCTGTCAAGGAGGCCCGCGCCATCGCGGAGAGCGCGCTCATCGCGAACGACCTGGTGGTCGTGAACCAGGTCCACGCGGGCGAGGACCGTCAGGCCCTGCTCGCGGCGGTCGCGGTCATTCGTCAGAAGTGCCCACGAGCCGCGGTCATGCTCTTCAGCGTCGATGAGGCTTCGGGCAAGGTGGGAGTGGCATCAGCCGTCCCCGAGGCGCTCGTTGCCAAGGGCCTCAGGGCGGGCGACTGGCTCCGAGAGGCGTGCGGCGTGATGGGCGGCAAGGGGGGCGGAAAGCCCGACGCCGCCCAGGGCGGCGCTCCGGACGCGTCCAAGGCGCAGGAGGCCATGAAGGCCGCCCGCGTCTTCGCGCACCGGCTCGCGTCATAGCCGCGTCAACTCGACTTCGCGGCTCGCTCGGCCTTGAGCTGCGCCCGCAGTCGGGCCACCTCGTCGCGGATGCGCGCCAGGCCCGCGTCCGGACCGTCCTTCATCAGCTCATCGAACGGGATCGCCTCGCCGTACACCACGCGCACGCCCGGGCCGAAGATCCGGGGCAGCTTCTTCTTGCGAGGCCATGCCTCGTAAGCGCCGTCGATCGCGGCGGGCAGCACGGGACACTTCGCCTTCTTCATCAGGAGCGCGACACCACGCTTGAACTCGCCCAGGCTCCCGTCCTCGCTCCGCGAGCCCTCGGGAAAGATCAGCACCGCGTGCCCGAGCTCGAGCCGGCGCAGCGTCTCGCGGATGGCCGCGGAATCGCCCTGCTCCTCGCGGATGGGCACCGAGTTGAGCGACGAGATCAGCCACGCGAAGGGCTTCCACTTGAAGAGCCCCGCGCGGGCGATGTACGCCACGTGCCTCTGCGTGATCGCCCCGCCCACGCAGGGCGGATCGAGGTACGACTCGTGGTTCGCCGCGACGAGCAGAGGCCCGTGCGCCGGCACACGCCCCACGTGCCTCACGCGAAGGCCCACCAGCGCCCACAGCAGCCCCCGCGCCGTCTTGCGGCAGAGCTCGTAGAACGCGACGCGCCACAGCGGGGCGCCGGGCTGCCTGGCCATGAACGCGCTCAGCATCGGTCAGGGCTCGCGTGCCTTGGCCCGAACCCGGGCCTCCAGCTCATCGATCACACGCTCGATCGTCATCGCCGAGGTATCGATCACGACGGCGCCCTCGGGGCACACCAGCGGGCCGTCGGCCCGGCTCATGTCGCTCCGGTCCCGCTCGATGATCTCACGCAGCAGTCGGGGCTCGTCCGCGGACATCCCCGCGGCGCTGAGCTGCGCCGCGCGACGCCGGGCTCGCTCTTCCGGGGTCGCGTCAAGGTAGAACTTTACCTTGGCGTCCGGGAAGACCACCGACCCCTGATCGCGCCCCTCCGTCACCAGCCGGGGATGGAGCGAGGCGATGTGGCGCTGCCTCTGGACCATCAGCCGCCTCAGCCCCGGGATGCCGGCGACGGGTGACACGATCGCGGTCACGTCGGGCTTGCGGATGCGGTCCCCAAGCGTCTCGCCAAAGGCCAAGACGCCGGGCGGGTCCATGGACCAGTCAAAGCGGATGTCCGCCCGCTCCACCACCGCGACCAGGGCCTCGTGATCGCTGATTGCGATGCGCTGCTGGATCGCGATGAGCGCCGCGGCCCGGTACATCGCCCCCGTGTCGAGAAAGTCCAGCCCCAGCCTCGCGGCGAGGTGGCGAGCCACCGACGACTTGCCCGTCCCCGCCGGGCCGTCGATCGTGATGATGATGGGCTGGTCAAGCCGGAACACCGCGAGACCATCCTTGGCGCGGCCCGGCGCGACAACCTTGACCTCCACCCCGGGAGCCGACAGCACCCTGATGTCCTCGGTCGCGTGCGTCACGTCCGATGCCTCCATGGCAACAGCGGGAACACGGGCGGGCCTGGCCACGGCCCGGGTCACGACTCCTCGAAGAGCTGCTCCATACCCACGAGCGCGTGCAACGCATCGCGGCTCCTCGACACCCCGATTGTAACGTCGTCAGAGCCGCGATAGTCGATCGCCAGCGGCCCGTCGTAGCCCACAGAGCGGATCGCGTTCACCATCACCTTGAGGTCGTAGGGCTGGTGCACCCACGCACCCTCCCGGAAGGCCTCCACGCTCGCCTCCCCTGCCTTCTTGCTCGCGGGCTCCAGCTTCTGCGTGCTCGCAGAGACCACCGTCGCGTAGGGTGTCAGCCGGTGCAGATAGGTCGCGGCGTCCTTGGCCTTGCTCGCCGCCTCGAAGTCCGGGAAGGTTCCCACCCGGAAACCTCCCACCTTCTTCAGTAGCTCTGTCACCCGCTCCGGCCTCTCGGTGAGACCGGACATCGGAGAGATCAGCAGATTCACGTCGAGCCGTTCCGCCCGCTCCATGACCGGCTTGAGCCTGAGAGCCACCCGAGCGAGCGCCGCGTCGCTGTCCGGGCTCTGCACCCGAACAGCCGCCGCAGTGCAGCCGAGCAAGTGGGCCGCCTCTACGACCCGGAGCAGTCGATCTCGGCTGGCCCCCGCTTCCCCGTCCGCTTCGCCTCCCAGGGGCTGGGCCTCGGACTCCACCAGGAGCAGGCATGAACAGCTCGCCCGGTCCGCACGGTCCCGGAAGGCCTCGAGGCTCGATCTATCAGAACCCGCCAAGAGGTCCGTGGACAGGTTGAGCCCGGTCAATCCGAGTGTTTCCCGCGTAAACGCGGGAAGGTCCAGGATGTCCATTTTCCCTGCGGCACGCTTTCCCCTCGACCCGGGGAGAGCCAGCAGCGGCTTCAAGCAGGATGCGGCAAGGGTCAACAGCATGGGCCCGCAGACTGTAGCCGATGGCCCGCGCCCAACGCAAACGTGGCCGCTGGCGGCCGCGGCATGCTGCACTGAGAGCAAAAGACGGCCGGGCCGTGAGGCACCGACCGTCCGGAGGGGAGAAACCTAGTTGAACTCTCAGAATAATGAAAGACAAACAGGTGGTCAAGGTACCGGCCTCAGTCTAGGTAGGACACCCTAACTCCCTGTCAGAAGTCCGAGTACCTTCCACATACCGTACATGCCCGGTGCTACCATCCGCTTCCCTGAGGAGCAGTCCATGGCGAATCCATCCGACCGTGTCTATTCCCCTTCGCATGAGTGGCACCTTGTGAAGGGCGATTCCCTCACCCTGGGAATCACCCAGTTCGCGGTCGACCAGCTCACGGACATCACCTACGTCGAGATGAAGAAGCCCGGCTTCAAGTTCAAGGCCGGCGACGTGATCGGCGAGATCGAGTCCGTCAAGACCACCTCCGATATCTACGCCTTTTTCGCCGGCGAGATCACCGAGGTCAACAAGGCCCTCGCAGACGACCCCGGTCTGTTGAACCGCGACCCGCTCGGCGCCGGCTGGCTCCTCAAAGCCAATGTCACCGACGCCTCGGGCCTCTCCCAGTGCGTTGATGCCAAGGCCTACGACGCGCAGCACCCCTGATCTCGTCAAGGCCGCGGCACACGGATTCTGCCCGCGCCCGCGAACTGAACGCAGCTGACCGGCGAAGGAGTGCGGCGCGACCGCTCCGAAGGCGCCACAGGGTTCACCATGCTCCGATGCGTTGACGTGCACAAGGCGTACCGGCTCGGAGGGGGCGAGGTCCCCGCGCTCCGTGGCGTTGACCTCGAGATCCGCGAGCCCGGTTTCTACGCCATCATGGGCGCTTCGGGCAGCGGCAAGTCCACCCTGCTCCACCTCTTGGCCACGCTCGACGCTCCGGACCAAGGCGAGATCTGGCTCGGGGAGCGTCCCTTGCACGCCATGGGCGAGCGCGAGGCCACGGAGTTCCGACGCCGGGGCCTCGGGATCATCTTTCAACAGTTCAATCTCATCCCCACGCTGACCGCGATGGAAAACGTCGAACTCCCCGGCCTTCTCGCGGGCGAGCCGCAGATCGCCCTGCGACGCCGGGCGACCGAGCTGCTCGAACGGCTCGGGCTTGCCGGGCGGGGTGGGCACCGGCCCGACGCGCTCTCCGGGGGCGAGCAGCAGCGTGTGGCGGTCGCCCGGGCGCTGCTCTTCTCTCCCCCGCTCCTGCTGGCGGACGAGCCCACCGGGAATCTCGACTCGGCCAGCAGCGAGAAACTCTGGAGCCTGCTGGGAGAGATCGCCAGCGAGCGTGGGATGCTCGTGCTGATGGTCACGCACGAGCCGGCGGCGGCGGTGCACTGCCGACGCGTGTTCGTCCTCCAGGACGGACGCGTCAAGGCCCAGATGGACACGGAGGGTCTGGATGCGGCCGGAATGGCGGCTCGCTATCAACAGTCTGTCCATCAGGCGTAGCCGCACGGCACTCCTGGTGGCGACGGTCGCGCTCTCCGCGGCGCTCATCTGCGCCGTCTCCGCGGCGATGGCGTCCCTCCAGGAATCCGCTCGCACCCAGCTCGTCCAGCTCGCGGGGAAGGGCGACGTGCGCATCGCGCCCGCGGGCGTGGGGGGCACGCTGGACCCGGCCCTGCTCGAGCAGGCGCGGGCCTGGCCCGAAGTCCGCGAGGCCCGCGCGGAGGTCAAGGCCGCCCTGCGCGTCGTCGCGAGGCTGCGAGGACTCGCACAGGACGACGGCGCAGACTCGTTCACACCCAAGGATCGTCGCGCCGGGCGGAACGTGGTCGCAACAGGCTTTGACGTGTTCAACCCGGGGCTGCTCACGCTCGCCGACGGGCGCCTGCCCCAAGCCTCCGGCGAGGTCGTGATCGACGGCACGCTCGCGGCGAACCTCACCTGGGAGGGCAGCACCGCCAGGGCGCCCACGGACCTGCCCGCGAGGCAGGCGGGCCGGCGCGAACCCCTGCGGGGTGCGCACCCCGTGGTCCCCGACACCGCCACGGAACTCGATGCAGCGAGGATCAACGCGCTCGTGGGCGTGCGCGTGGGCGATGAGCTGGAAGTCTCCCGCCAGGCGATGCCGGATGTCAACATCTCCGCCATCGTCCAGAACCGCGAGAAGGCGATGGAGATGGCCAAGGCCGCGGGCATCACGCCCAGCTTCTCGGACATCGCGTCGCTTATGCGCGCCCCCGCGAGGCTGCGCGTCGTGGGCATCTCCTACCCGCCTCCCTTCGGCGGGCGGCCCCGCGTCTTCACCACCGGCGAGACGCTCGCGGAGGTCGCGGGCACGCCGGGGCGCGTCAGCGAGATCAGCCTCGTCCTGGTCCCGGGGACCGACGCCGACGCGTTCGTCGAGGCCCGGCGCTCGCTGCTGCCCAACACCGCGACGATGCGGACCACGGCGAAGGTCACGAGCGGCCTGGACCGCAACATCGAGGCCAGCCGCCTGGGCTTCCTGCTCGCCACCACCATGGCGTTCCTGTGCGCGGGGTTCATCATCACCACAGCGATGACCACGGGCGTGACCGAGCGTCAGCGTGAGCTTGGAATCCTCCGCAGCATCGGCGCGACCGGGGGCCAGCTCGCGCGGTCGCAACTGGTCATCGGGCTCCTTATCGGCTCCACGGGTGCCGCGGTCGGGCTCCCCGTGGGGCTGCTGCTCGCGGCGGGCCTCATCTCGTACCTCCGGTCGCAGATCGAGGTCTCTCTCTCGGCGCCCGCTTGGGGTCTTGGGATGGCGGGCGCGGGCGCGGTGCTCTGCGGAGTAGTCGGGGCGGCGTGGCCCGCGTGGCACGCCACCCGCGTGTCGCCCCTGCGAGCCATGTCCTCCCGGGCCGCGCCCCCCACGCGGGGAGGAGTGAGCCGCCTCCTCGTCGCGGGGCTCGCCCTGTGCCTGCTGCAGGTAAGCGTGGTCACCTTCGTGACCGACGGCCAGTGGCGCTTCTGGCTGTACATCTTCGTGGGACTGCCCGCGCTCTTCTTCGGCTACTTCGCCCTCTCCGTCCCGGCCATGGCTCTGGTGACGAGGCTGCTCGCCAACCCCCTCTCGCATATGGCGGGCGTGCCGCGGCATGTGGTCGGGCGCTCGGTCGCCGCCACGCCCTACCGGTTCGGCTTCACCGCGGGCTCGATGATGATGGGCATGGCGCTCATGGTGGGCATCTGGACGCAGGGCGGGGCCATCCAGCGAGACTGGCTGGGGAAGTTCCAGTTCCCGGACGCGTTCGTCACCGGCTTCAACATCACGCCCGAGAGCCAGGCGCTGGTGCGTGGGCTGCCCTACGTGACCGACACGGTGGCGATCACCATCCACCCGGTGGAGACCGACACCTTTGGCGTGAGGGCCGTGCAGAAGTACCGGACGACGTTCATGGCCTTCGAGCCCGGGCCGTTCTTCCGCATGACAAAGCCCGTGTGGATCGCGGGCGACGAGCCCACGGCGCTCCGCCGCCTGGGCGAGGGCGGGGCGGTGATCGTCGCGCGGGAGTTCACGGTCGCCCAGGGCCTGGGGCTGGGGGACAAGCTCCGGCTGGGCAGCCAGGGCGACTTCCACGACTTTGAGATCGTGGGCGTCGTCACCAGCCCGGGGCTGGAGATCGTCAGCCAGTTCTTCAACATCGGCGAGGACTACACCGAGCAGAGCCTCCACGCGGTCTTCGGGACCCGCGCCGACCTGCGCGAGAAGTTCGGGAGCGACGCGATCCACCTGCTGCAGATCTCCCTCGCGCCGGGCGTGGACGATCAGGCGTGCGTCCGCGATCTCCGCGAGAGGCTCGCCGGGGCCGGGATTCTCGACGCGGGCAGCGGGCGGCGCATCAAGCAGCTCATCGAGGAGTTCGTGGGCACCACGCTCTTCGCCGTGTCTTCGGTGGCGCTCGTCGCCATGCTGATCGCGGGCTTTGGCGTTGCGAACCTTATCGTCGCGGGGATCACGGCGCGGCGCTTCGAGTTCGGCGTGCTGCGGGCCATCGGCGCGCCGCGCTGGCTCGTCGTCCGCACCGTGCTGGTGGAGGCGGTGCTGGTGGGCGTCACCGCAGCACTCTTGGGAACGCTCATGGGCGCCCAGGGCGTGTACGCGGTGCAGCGGATCGACGAAAAGCTCTTCGGGCTTGTGCTGCAACTGCGCGTGCCCCCCGGGCCGGTGCTTGTCGGCTGGGCCATCACCCTGGTCATGACCGTGGGAGCAGCCGGGCCCGCGCTCATTGGGCTGGCGCGGCGCACACCCCGGGAGCTGCTCGCCTCGGTGCGTGGGTAGGGGCTACTTGACGATCGTGACCGTGCCCATGCGGTTTCCGCGCACCACGCCCAGCGAGGTCCCGGGCCCGACGCCGCCCTTCCCCACCAGGTCCACGAACGCCCGTGCCGTCGGCGCCGGTTGGTTCCCAACCTCGAGGATGATGTCGCCCTGGCGCAGGCCGGACCGGGCGGCGGACGTATCCGGCCTCACCTCAGTCACCTGCACACCCTTCACTCGCGCGTCCCGATAGCCGGCCTCGCGGGCCATCTGCCTCGTAAATGTCTTCACCGCGGCGCCGAGCTCCTCGATGAGCACCTCGTTCTGCGTCGCGGCCCGGTCGCTGAGCACGCTGGCATAGTCGCCCAGGTTCGCAACCAACTTCTGCCTCTGGCCCTCGCGGAGCACTTCCATCTCGATGCGGGTGCCCGGACGCGTGACCGCGATGGCGGTGCGCAGCCTCGCCTCGTTCACCGGCTGGCCCTGGAACCTCAGGATGACATCGCCCTCGTGCAGGCCCGCCCGCTCCGCCGGGCTCTCCGCCTCCACGGTTCCGACGGCCACGCCCCGGTACACCTCCGGCACGCTGTCCACGCCCTTGAGCTGGTCAGGCGTGGCATCCGAAAGCGCCACGCCCAGATAGCCACGGACCACGCGCCCGTTCGCCAGAATGTTGTCCAGCACCGCCCTCGCGACGTTCGACGGGATGGCAAACCCCAGCCCCTCGTAGCCACCCGTACGAGAAGCAATCGCGCTGTTGATGCCCACGACCTCGCCCCGCAGATTCAGCAGCGGGCCACCGGAGTTGCCCGGGTTGATCGCGGCGTCGGTCTGGATGAAATCCTCATACGCCCTTCCCGTCTCACGCGGGGTCAGGCTGCGACCCTTGGCACTCACGATGCCAGCGGTCACCGTGCGGCTGAACCCGAACGGGCTGCCGATCGCCACCACCCACTCGCCCACGTCGAGCGCGTCGGAATCGCCCAGGCTGACCGGCCTCACGCCCCCACCCGCCGCCAGGGCGTCGGAGCGGATCACCGCGAGGTCGGTCGCCTCGTCGTGCCCGATCAGGCGCGCATCCAGCTCGCGCCCGTCCGCGGTGCGGACCTTCAGTTGGTCCGCCTCGGCGATCACGTGGTTGTTGGTCACGATCGTGCCGTCGGCGCTCACCACGAAGCCCGAGCCCTGGCTGGTGGGCATCAGGCTCACGGGCCCCCGCTCCACGGGCATCCCGAACCAGTCATAGCGCACCTGCTGACGCCTCTGCAACGCGATGATGTGCACCACCGCGGGCTCCGCCATCCCCGCCACGGACTTGAACGCCTTCGACAGCCGATTCGCGAACGCGATGTCGTCGTCGGAGACGGGCGACACCGCCGGGGCCGCCGTGACGGGGGCGACCTGCATCGCGGAGAGGGCGGGCGACACAGCGAGGATCGCGCCCAGCAGCGCGAGGGTGCGGTGAGCGCGGCGACGGGTGTTCATGCGAGTACTCATT
Source organism: Phycisphaerales bacterium (assembly GCA_020853975.1). Taxonomy (GTDB): domain Bacteria; phylum Planctomycetota; class Phycisphaerae; order Phycisphaerales; family UBA1924; genus RI-211. The sequence goes on along the minus strand of JADYXW010000016.1, from coordinate 14,408 downwards.
GGGATTCTCTATTCGTACGTGTCAGACTTCGTGCGGACCCGACTGCGAGCGACGTGTGGGCCGCCCGACGCGGGCCCCATTACGGTACGTGTGACGCCCCGGGTTGTTCTTTGGTTCGCGCCCGCGGCCCCTCCCCCCAGGGGTATGCGAGGGAGGGGCGCGCAGGGCGTGCGAGAGCAGGGCCGCGTGCCATGACAACGCCGCAAGGCCGGGCCGTAGCCCGGAGCCTCGACGGACCGAGCCCGCGCCGAGGTTGCTCCTCTGCCAGGCCCGAGTACGCCACACAGAGATGCGCCGTGCGCGCGGTTCCGTCACGTCCCTCTTGTGTTACCGAACAGCTCGATGTGGAGCCGGTGGCAGTATCTCCAGCCCCGCCGAACGCATTCCGCACTGAGCCACGCGCGAGCCTCCGCCCCCGGGGGCGTGACGCCCTCGGGCATGAGCATCACGTCACAGGGCCGCCAGCCCCGGAGCCCGGCGAGTACGCCCTCGATCTCGACGAGGTCCGCCGGGCCGCATACGACAAACTTCAACTGACGCACCGGGTGGGCGTCGAGCAGCGCCTGCAGCACCGGCAGGTTGAGCCTTCTCTCCTCGTGGCGCACGCGCCAGGCTCCGTCCGGGTCGCGCGGGTCGCCCGGCGCGGGCGTGGAGCTCGCGAGCTTGGGGCTGATGGACATGAGGTCGCACACGACCTCCCGCGCGATCGTCCCCGCGGTCTCGATGGTGACGTGCATGCCGGCGCCGCGGAGCGCCGATGCGAGCGCCGCGAGGCCCTCGAACATCATCGGCTCGCCCCCCGTGAGCACCGCGTGAGAGACACCCGAGCCCCGCGCTTCATTGAGAATCGCCTCGACGCTCATCGCCCGGCTCTCGGGCTTCCAGCTCGCGTAGGGGGTGTCGCACCAGGTGCAGCGCAGGTTGCACCCGCTGAGCCTGACAAAGTACGACGGCACGCCGCCGAGCGAGCCCTCGCCCTGGATCGAGGTAAAGGTCTCGGAGATGGGCAGCGTCACCGTCATGAGTCCGGTGGCCTCCCGGCGTATCGCGTCGGGTCCGGGACACCCGCCTCCGCAAAGCCCCTCGCCCGGATGCGGCACGAATCGCACGCGCCGCACGCCAGGTCGCCCACGGGGTCGTAGCAACTGCGCGTCAACGAGAAGTCCACGCCCAGTGTGATGCCCAGCTCGATGATCCTCGCCTTGGAAAGCGACGCGAGCGGACAACGGACACGCAGGCCCGCCCCCTGCACCCCCGCGCGCGTCGCCAGCGCCACCGTGCGTTCGAAGGACCCGATGAACTCCGGGCGGCAGTCCGGATAGCCGGAGTAGTCCACCGCGTTGACGCCGATGTAGACCTCACCGGCTTCCAGCACTTCCGCAAGCCCCGCCGCGAGCGACAAGAAGACCAGGTTTCTGGCCGGGACATAGGTAACGGGGATTTCCGCCGGGGCTTCCGGGCGGTTCTTGGGCACCTCGATGTCCGCCGTCAGCGCCGAACCCCCGATCGCCCGAAGGTCGAGCGAGAGCGTGCGCCACGACGACGCCCCGAGCGATTCTGCGACACGCGCGGCGGCGCGCAGCTCGTGCCGGTGCCGCTGGCCATAGTCAAAGCTCAGCGCGTGCGCCAAACGCCCCTCGGCACGCGCCGCCGCCAGGCACACGGCGCTGTCCAGCCCGCCCGAGAGCAGCACGACACATGCCGGCGCCTGTCCCTGAGGGCTCACGGCACGCCCTCGGGCTTCACGAGCACGGCGGAGCGGGGCTCCCGCCCCGCGGCTCGGGTCTTGCGCTCGTAGTTCGTGCCCACCACCTCGTCATCGTCGGTCCAGTCCGGGGGCACGAACTCCCGGCGCTCGAACCGTCCCGGCACGCACCACCTCGCCAGATGCTCCTCGTACCACTCCCACAGGCCCGGATGGTCTGTGACCAGCCTCAGCTCCCCACCCGGGCGCAGCACCCGGAGCGACTCCTGCAGGAAACGATCCTGCACCACGCGGTTCTTGTGGTGCTTGGCCTTGGGCCAGGGGTCGGAGTAGTACAAGTGGAGAACGCTCACCACGCTCCCTGCGAGTCGCCAGCGAAGAAAATCCGCGCCGTCGGCACGAAGCATCCGGACATTCCTCAGACCCCGGCGTCGCACCCGGTCCGCGCTGTAGAGATAGAACTCGCGCGCCCATTCAATCCCCAGCAGGTTGATGCCCGGGCACGCGCTCGCGTGGTCGAGCAGAAACGACCCCTTGCCCGAGCCGATCTCGATCTCAAGGGGCTGCGCGGGCTCCGGAAACCAGCGCGAAACGTCCACCCGCCCCGACTCCGGCCTCAGCCCCGCATCGTCCGGCAGAGAGGGCAACTCCTCCGGGGTCACACCAACGACCCCGGGGGCGTCGTCGAGCGTGCGGCCGTGTCCCAACCCGAACGACATGGGGTTCCTCAGACGGCGGCCGCGTAGCGGGCGAGTGAGTCGGCGAACGGCGCTGGCGTGAAGCCCAGGTCCGCCTCCACCTTGTCCAGCGATGCCGTGGAATCTTCCGCCCCCATGCGGGCCATGCCCTCATCGAACGGGAGCAGGAACCCAAGGCCGACGCGTCCCGCGACCATGGCGCCGATCGCCGCGGGCGTGGAGGGCACGGGCATGGGTTCGATCCCCGCGTTGCCCCCCGGCAGGGTGTCCCGCAGGTGCCGGAGCATCTGGGGCCACGTCATGGTCTGCGAGCCCACCAGGTTGTACACCTCGCCCTCGGTGGCGCTCTTCTCCAGCGAGAGAGCGACGGCGCGGGCCACGTCCTCCACCGCCACGGGCGCGATCTTCGGGTCCACCAGTTCCACGGGGCCCAGGGGCACGCGCTTGTCCTCGACCTCGCGGGCGAAGTAGGGCATAAAGAGCCACGGGGCCGCTTGGCCGCTGACCCAGCCCTTGGCGAGCCTGATGAACTCGCTGTCCTTCCCGTGGATCAGGCCGGGCCTCAGCACGGTCCATCGGAGCGAGCTCTTGCGGACCGCCTGCTCGGCGTTCCACTTCGACCGCTGATACTCGCTGACGCCGTCGTCCTTCACGCCAAGGGCCGAAACCTGCACGAACCGCGGAACGCCCAGGGCCTCGCACCGATGCACCAGCATCCGCGTCGCACGGATGTGGGCCCGCTCAAACGTCGAGGCCACGCCGTCGCCACGCGACTCGCGCAGGATGCCGACGAGGTTGACGCACGAATCGGCGCCGGTCATCAGCGAGTCCACGCTCGGCTGGTCCAGCACGTCGCCCACGATCACCGTGACGCCGGCCTTGGGAAGCTCGCGGGCGGCCTTGGCGCGGTCCCGGACCAGAACCCGCACCGCCCAGCCTCGCGACAGCAGCTCGCGGACCACGGCCCGGCCCACAAACCCGGTCGCACCCGCCAAGGCGACGGTCCGCCCCTCCTTCGGCTTCGAGGCATTCGCGTTCATCCCTGCTTCGGTCATGGTGTCCCCTGATTCGCCGATTCTGAGTTGCCGGCGCGCCTCGCCGGTCCTGGCCCGTCCGTCCCCCCGGGGGCTTTCCCGGGCCACTTCCCGCAGCCGGACGATAGCCGGGGTCCGGCAATCGTACGATGGTCTGTGATGCTCCGCGCGCACAACCTGTCTTTCACCTTCGACGGGCGGCCGGTGCTCAGCGCCGTGGACGCCGAGTTCCCCGCCGGCACGCTCACCGCGGTGATCGGCCCCAACGGGGCGGGAAAGTCCACCCTCCTGCGGCTGCTCGCTGGGCTGCTCACGCCCGCTTCGGGCGGTGTTTCGCTGGGTGATGAGGCCATCCCATCGATCCCGCCATTCCGCCGCGCTCGCCAGCTCGCCTACATGCCTCAACGGAGCGAGGTTGCGTTCCCCTTCAGTGCTCGAGAGGTCGTCGCACTGGGCCGGTTCGCCTCGGAGCACTCCCCGGCGGACACCATCGCCGCCGCGCTCGCCATCGCCGACGTTTCGGACCGGGCGGACGACTGCTTCGGCGTCCTCTCGGCGGGCCAGCAGCAGCGGGTCACGCTCGCCCGCGCACTCGCCCAACTCGGCGTGGGAGAAGCCGCGGGCACGCTCTCCACGCACTCCGCCGCGCGGGCGTTGCTGGCGGACGAGCCAGTCGCCGCGCTTGACCCCATCCACGTGGCCGGGACGCTGAGCCTCCTCCGCAGGCTCGCCCGTGCCGGCCTCTCGGTCGTCGTCGTGGTGCACGATCTGTCCCTCGTGCTGGAGTACTGCGACCTCGTGCTCGCCCTCGACGGCGCGGGCCGCGTCGCAGGAAAGGGCGATCCACGCCGCACCCTCACTCCCGAACTGCTCCGCGCGGTCTTCGGAACAACGTTCCGGGCCGCCCGCGACGAAGCGGGGCAGGTCGTCGCCCTGCTCCCCGACGCCGTTCCCGGTTCCTGCTAGGATCAGCCCATGCCCCCCTGGCTGAGCAACCTGCTGCAGAATCGCGCCTTCTGGGCGGCGGTCCTGTTCATTGGCATTCCTGTCGCCAGGGCCATCATCCGCGAAGTCGGCAAGGCACGTGCGCGCAAGGTCATGATCGACCAGGCCCGGGCCGCGGAGCTCGAAAACCTTCGCACGGGCCCTCGCCCATCGAGCGCCGAGACCACCCCCGTGAGTGTCCGCTCCGAGCCCATGTCCGCACGCCAGCAGCTCGAGGCCATGGCAGCCCAACGCCGCGCGGAGCTCGACCGCATGCGCGCCCAGCGCAGCGCACCGTCGCCCTCCCCGCCCCCGATGCCCACCCGCGCGCCGCGGGCCGCATCGCTACAACCTCAGCCCGCCCCCGCACAGGCTCAGCCGACCTCCGGGGCCGCCGCTCATGTCCGGGCGGCGCAGCGGAGCGCGGGACGCACCCCGCCGCAGGCCTCTCCGCCACCAAGGAAAGCCTCCAAGAAACAGCGAAGCCAGCAGCCCATGGCCCAGGCGGCCCATGTTCCCGTGGCGGTGTCACCCCAGATCGACGAAGGGGCCCAGGCGTCTCTGAACCGGCGCGGGCTGCTGGAGCGGCTCGCAGCGGAGAGCGAGCAGACCGCCGCCGCCGAAGCACAGAAGCGCACGGACACCCCGAAGTCACGCGCGATGGCGATGTTCGGACCGGGCGAGTCGGTCTCGCCGCAGGACCTGCGAAGGGCCATCGTGCTCCGCGAGCTGCTCGGCCCGCCGGTCTCGATGCGCGAATCGGCCTGAGGCCCGAGCCCGCCGCTCAGTCGCGATCTGGCTGCTCCGAACGCTTGACGATGGGCATGCGGGTCAGGACCTTGTCCACCAGCCCGTATTCCAGCATCTCGTTCTCGTCGAGCCACTTGTTCCGGTCGCAGTCCCGGGTGATGCGGTCCACGGTCTGGCCGGTGGCGTCGGCGTAGATGCGGTACAGCCTGTCGCGGATGCGGAGCATCTCGCGGGCCTCGATCTCGATGTCCGTCGCCTGGCCCTCCATCACGCCCGACAGCAGCGGCTGGTGCATCAGGTTCCGGGAGTTGGGCAGTGTGAAGCGCTTCCCCTTGGTACCGCTCGCGGAGATCACGCTCCCCATGCTCGCGGCCTGCCCGATGATGTACGTCGCAACGTCGCACTGCACGAACTTCATCGTGTCGATCATCGCCAGGCCGGAGGAGACGCTCCCCCCCGGGCTGTTGACGTACATGTGGATGTCGGCCTTCGGGTCCTCGTTCGCGAGGAACAGGAGCTGCGCGATCACCAGGCTGGCGATGTCGTCGTTGATCGGGCCGCCCACGAAGATGATGCGGTCCTTCAGGAGCCGCGAGTAGATGTCGTACGACCGCTCGCCGCGGCTGGACTTCTCAACGACGATGGGAACCAGGTAGCCGGACATTGCTCGATTCTCCGCGGGGCCCGGGGCGACTCCGCCCGGCCCGGCACAAGGGTCGGTCGGTTATCGAACGCCGGGAAGCGCCGCAGCCTCCGCCTTCGGGGGCTCGCTCAGCACCTCGTCCGCCAGGCCATAGGCCACGGCCTCCGCGGCACTGAAGTACTTGTCCCGCTCCGAATCGCGGTGCACCTCTTCCGTGGTGCGCCCGGTGTGGCTCGCGATGATGCGCGTCAGCTCCGCCTTGGCCTTGATGATCTGCTCGGCCTGGATGCGGATGTCCTCCGCCTGGCCCGTCACCCCGCCGTAGGGCTGGTGGATCATGACCTTTGCATGGGGAAGCATGTAGCGCTTGCCCTTGGCGCCCGCGGTCAGAAGGAGCGCCGCCCCGCTGTACGCCCTGCCAAGGCAGTACGTCGCGATCGGCGCCGAGAGGAACCGCATCGTGTCGTAGATGGCCAGCGTGTCGTCCACCGCGCCGCCCGGAGAGTTGATGTACAGGCTGATGTCCTTGCCGCGACCCTGGTTCTCCAGGTACAGCATCTGCATCATCACCCGGGCCGCGGAGGCCTGGTTGATCTCCCCGATCATGAACACGATCCGGTTCTCCAGCAGCAACTCGTCGATCGTCATCTCGCGCGTGCGCTGGTAAGAGACATTGGCGGCGGGCATAAGACTCCTCTCGTGCCTCGGGGCGTGGCAGCATACGCCGCGCACCTCCCGATCTCACTCTATCGGCCCTTCCCCCCGCCCCGGTTCGCCCGGGCCGCGAGAACAGCGGCAAATCGCGTGCCCGGCCCGGGGACGGTTCCTGCCCCCGCACGCGCAACTCTTGACGCACCCGAGGTCTGGCGCGACACCGCCCGCGCCGCCGTCTGCCAATCTGTCAGTGCCTCACCGCGCCCAAACCGCTCCCGGGCCGCCCGGACCCGCTCCTACGGTTCCTTTCTTCTCAGTGGCACACCCATTCGGTGGACTCCTCAGGGCATCACGCATGGCACGACTCCACGAGCACCAGGCCAAGAAGCTCCTCGCAGACGCCGGCCTCCGCATCCCCAGGGGGCGTGCGGCTTCGAGCGCCGACGACGCCGCCGCTGTCTCAAGGGACCTTGGCGGCCCGGTCGTCGTGAAGATCCAGGCTTGGACCACGGGGCGCAAGGCTATGGGGGGAGTCGCGTTCGCCGCCACACCCGAAGAGACCCGCGCCCACGCGTCGCGGATGCTGGGGATGTCGGTCGGGCAGTTCCCCGTCACCGAGGTGCTGGTGGAGGAGCAACTGCCCCCGGAGCACGAGCTCTTTGTCTCTCTCGCGGTGGACGACCGCGCCAGGGCGCCGGTCATGCTCCTGGCGGTCTCGGGCGGGACGGGCATCGAGGACCGCGCGGCAGAGGTCGCCCGCGTGCCGTGCTCGCTCACCCAGGGCCCGGAGCGTGCGGCGGTTGACGCGTTCCTCGCGAGATCGGGACTTCCGGAAGAGACCCACACCGCGCTCTCGTGGGCGTTCTCCACCATCTTCGCAACCGCGAAGAAGCACGAGGCGAGGTCGTTGGAGGTCAACCCGCTGGGCGTGCTCGCGGACGGCTCGGTGGTGGCGCTCGACTGCCGCTGCACCATCGACGACTACGCCGTCTTCCGGCACCCGGAACTCGGCATCGACATCGCCCGCGAGCTGGATCACCCCCCCACGGAGTTGGAGCGAATCGCCTACCGCGTGGAGCAAGAGGACCACCGGGGCACCTTCTTCTTCGCCCAGATGAATAACGCCGCGCCCCAGGGCTCGGCCGGGCTCATCGGCTTCCACGGCGCGGGAGGGGGGGGGTCCATGATGTCCATGGACGCCATCTCCAGCGCCGGGTTTTGCATCGCCAACTTCTGCGACACCTCGGGCAACCCCAGCCCCGCCAAGGTCTATCGCGCCGCACGCATCATCCTCGAGCAGCCCGGGCTTGTCGGCTACTTCGGCTCGGGCTCGGGCGTCGCCAACCAAGAGCAGTTCTGGTCCGCCTACGGCCTCGCGAAGGCCTTCTGGGAACTCGAACTCTCCATCCCAGCGCTCATACGCCTGGGGGGCAACACCGAGGACCGCGCCGTAGACATCCTGGTCTCGTCCTGCAAGGGTCTCCCCGGCACCGTCGAGGCCTATCGCAAGACCGACACCCCCGCATCCATCGCCGGCCGCTTCGCGGAGCTCGTGCGAGCCGCAGCGGGCACGAGCCCCTGGCGCCCGAGGGCCCCGCGTCGCCCCGCGTTCGTCGGCACCCCGGGCTCGCACTCGTTCGCGTTCAAGGGCGGGACCGTGTGGATCGATGCGGCGAGTTGGAGGTCGCACGGGCCGGCGATCGCCAGCCGCTGCGCGGGTCTGCTCCGCGACGACGCGGGCCGCCCCGCGCTCACCTGCACGCCGGAGGCCTTGCACACCAAGGACTCGGACTTCATCGCAGGAGAGGTCGAGTGCCGACGCGACGGCGTGCCGGGCCTCTTCGTCATGCTCGATATCCCCGGCCTTTGACGCTGGCGAGGGCCGTCCCGCCCCGGCTCAATGCGCGTTTCGGTGCACAAAGCCCCGGAACATCGTCAGCCAGATGATCTTGAGGTCAAAGCCCATCGACCAGTTGCGGATGTAGAAGAGATCGAACTGCAGCCGCTTGCGCAGGCTGGTGTCGCCCCGCAGCCCGTTCACCTGGGCCCAGCCCGTGATGCCCGCCTTCACGTGCTGACGCAGCATGTACCCGCGCCAGTCATCCCTGAACCGGGCGATGAGCTCCGGGCGTTCGGGCCGGGGACCGACCAGACTCATGTCGCCCACCAGCACGTTGAAGAGTTGGGGCAGCTCGTCGATGCTGGTGCGCCTGAGCAGCCTGCCCAGGCGGGTCACGCGCGGGTCGTCCCGCACCGTCCAGGTCGCGGGCCGGTTCTCGTCCTCCGCGTAGCGCATGGTGCGGAACTTCAGGATGTTGAACTCCTCGCCCCCCAGGCTCACCCGGCGCTGACGGAAGATGACCGGGCCCTCGCTGGTGAACGCAATTGCCGCCGCGGTCACGACCATCACCGGGGTAAAGAGCATGAGGCCCGCGAGCGCACCCACCACGTCGATGACCCGCTTGAAGGCGCCGCTCAACCCCTCCAGCGGGGACTCCCTCAGCGAGAGAATCGGCATGCCGTCGAGCTCGCTCACCACCATCCCATAGGGCGAGTGCCTCAGCGGAACATCCGGCACCAGGCGCACGTCCACCGGATATCGCTCCAGCCGCCGCAGCAGCTCAGGCCGCACCAAGGTGCGCGCGGTCGGAAGTGCGATGTAGACCGAGTCCGGCTTCTCCTCGTCCAGAATCCGCTCCAGCTCGCCCAGCCCGCCTTTCACAGGCCGCCCACAGCACTCTTCCGGCCCGGTGTGCACGTCCGCGTGCGAGATGAAGCACGCGACGTGGATTCCGGTCCAGACGTTGCGGTCGAGCGTGCGGCAGGTGATCCGCCCGAGCCTGCCCGTGCCGATCACCGCCACGTGACGCAGGTTCCAGCCTCGGGCTCGCAGCGCCCGGAGTGCGCTGCGGAACGCCAGCCTCTCGGCCCCCAGCATCACGGGCATCGCCAGCGTCAGCACGCCGATCTGCAGCCTGCCCGCGTCGAAGATCACGCCCCCGATGTCGAGCACTCGCCCGTCGGTCCAGCCGCCGAAGCTCTCCGTTCCAAGGGCCCAGAGGGCGACGATGAGCAAAACGATCGTCGCGAGCGAGGCCCGGACGATCTGCCACTGCTCCGCCGCCAGCCCGCGATCACGCCGGGGCTTGTAGAGCCCGAACGCATACAACATGAGGAGCGCGATGGGGACCGCGAAGAGGGCCAGCGGCTCTCGCACCCAGTGCCACACCCCGGTGTCGACTGTGAGGCCGGGCCAGGCGTGCTCGATCATGAGCCGTCGCACACCCCACGCGACCATGCACGCGCACGCGACCACGAGCGCGTCGAGACACACGAAGAGGGTCACGAAGACCTGATGACGTTGCTTGAGCAAGACCTCGTCCCCGCCTAGGGCCCTTTCAGGCCCGGTGGAACTGCCTTCCACTGGTCGCCCCGCGGCCACACTTTCTCACACTCGCGCGCTGTTGTCAACTCCCCCGGCCCGGCGCGCCGCCGGCGGGCCAGCCAGGACCAGCGCGGGGCGAGCCGCCGCGCTCGCTCATCCTCCTCAGCAACTCACGCTCCTCCGCCTCCAGCGGCGCCGACGGAGGGACGACCCGCACCACCGCGTAGAGATCTCCGACCCGGCCTTCTTCATCCGTGAGCCCCTTGGACCGGAGTCTCAGCCTCTGCCCGCTCGCAACACCGGCCGGCACCGTGAGGTCCACCGCTCCGCTGGGTGTCGGCACCTTGACCGTGGCGCCCAGCGCGCTCTCCGCGAACGTCAGCGGCAGGTACAGGTACAGGTCCAGCCCCTTGCCCGGGTTGTCCAGCCCGCCACGCAGAAACAGCTCGTGGGGCACCATGTTCACGCCCAGGATCACGTCCCGCCCGCCCGCGGCTCCGCGCACACGCAGGCTCGCGCCCTGCTCGATGCCCCGGGGCACCTTCACCTCGATCGTCCGCGCACGCCCGCCCTCGGTCACGCGCAGGCTCTGCGTCCCGCCCTTGGACACCTGCTCAAACGTCACGTCGATGTTCTGGCGGACCGGCTCCGCCTCGGCACGCGCCCCCCCTCCGCGCCTCCCGAATCCGCCTCCCGCCCCGCCAAACCCGCTGGGACGCCCGCCGAACACAGACTCGAAGAACTCATCCAACTCCTCGGGGTCCATGCTCTGCGCCGCGCCGGCCCTGCGCCCGCCCCGCGTCCCCGCGCTGTGCCCCGGGGGCGGCCCGCCCGCCTCGAACGCCGCCTCGCCGAACTGGTCGTACAGCGACCGCTTCTTCTCGTCGGAGAGCACGTCGTACGCCTTCTGCACCTCCGTAAAGCGACGCTGCGCATCGGGCGCCTTGTTCACGTCCGGATGGAGCTTCCGTGCCAGCGCGCGATACGCCTTGCGGATGTCCTCCGCGCTCGCCCCCTTGGGTACACCCAGCACCTCGTAGTAGTCGCCGCTCGCCATGCGAGGGGCATCATAGGTTCGCGGCGGGAATTCTTCGCGTATTCCGCCCTCGCCTGCGCGTGCGCAAGAAAAAAGGCCCGCCCTTCCCGGGACGGGCCTGTGCGCACTCGCCTTTGCAAAGAAACCTTGTCCCAGGTCACTGCCCCTTGGGCTTCTCCGCCGGGGCCGGGACTTCCTTCACCGGCTCGGCCTTCACGGGCGCCGGAGCCGGGGGGGGCGGGGGCGGGGTCTCGACAGACAGCACCTTCAGCTCGTAGTACAGCGTGGAGTTGGGCGGGATGCGCCCGGGCCTGCCCCGCTCGCCATAGGCCATCGGAGCGGGGATCACAAGCCTTACGTGCTCGCCACCCATGGGAGCGCCCATCGCCTTGTTCCACCCCTCGATCAGGGGCTGGCCCAGCGCGTACGAGAACGGCGCACCTCGCTCATAGGACGAATCAAAGACCCGCCCCTCCTCGAGGTATCCCGTGTAGTGGCACGTCACCGTGTCGCCCTGTGCGGGCTCTCGCTTGGTCACCTCGGAGGGATAGGTCAGCTTCCACAACCCGGGGACCAGCTCCGCCGCCGACACCGGCGCGGGCACGCTGGTGAACGTCGTTGGCGAGCCGGACTCGGTGCCCCACACGACCTTGCCGTCGGCGCCGAAGCCCCGGTCGGAGGTCTGCAGCGTTCCCTTGCCGATGCTGAACTCCGCGGTCATCTCGATGGCGCCCGCGGCGCCCGTCGGGTACGGGTGTGGCGTCGCGCCCTTGAACGACTCGCCCGAGCCCGTCACGTCGAACGCCAGCGTCGCGATCAGGTCCTTCTCGCGGGTCACCTTCGGGAACGCCGCCGGCGCCGCCCACAGCCCCGTCGCGGACCTCAGCAGGCCCTCGCTCCGCCTGAACTCAAAGGTCGTCATGCGGATGGCGCCGCCCTTGCGGCTGAACGCGGCGATGAACTGGCGATAGGGCTGCGCCAGCCCGTCCTCACGCGCGCACTCGACGTAGAGCGCGTTGGGCAGGTCCGCGATCGCCACCGGCGCCACGTTGAACCAAACCCCCGCCGCCGTGTCGCCCACGCCGGTCTTCACCGGCTGCGCGGAACGCCACGAGCCCACGAACAGGTTCGCCAGAGACTGAATCTCGGCGTCGGACCAGCTCGCCGCCGGCGCAGGGGCCGCCGCGGGGGTCTCCTGAGCGAACGCCGGGCACGTCAGCCCCGCCGTCGCCACCAGCACACTGAGCCACTTCTTCATCTGAGCATTCCTCCGCCGCTCGCCGCGGCCTGGTTGAAACTCTCGACCCGACCCCCTCACGCCAGCTCGGGGTTGAGCTGCGTCACGACGCCCACCAGTTCCTTCACGTGGCTGATGGACTCGTTCATGAACTTCTGCTCGGTCGCGTCCATCTTGAACGTGATGATCTTCTCCACGCCCTTGGCGCCCAGCACGCAGGGCACGCCCACGAAATAGCCCTTGCCCTTCTGGCCCGGGGCCACGCCGAACTCATCCTCGCAGTAGCCCGCGCACGCGATGACGCGCTTCTTGTCGCGGACGATGGCCTCGACCATCTCCACGGTGCCGGCGCTCGGCGCGTACCACGCGCTGGTGCCCATGAGCTTCACGACCTCGCCGCCGCCCGCCTTCGCACGCTCCACGCACGCGTTGATCTTCTCCGCGGAGAGCAGCTCCGTGATCGGGATGCCGTTCACGCTCGTGCGCGCCGGCAGGGGCACCATGTCGTCGCCGTGCCCGCCCAGCAGCAGGCCCTGAATGTCCTCGACGCTCACGCCCAGTTCCCACGCGAGGAACGTCTTGTACCGCGCCACGTCGAGGGCCCCGGCCTGGCCCATCACGCGGTGCGCCGGGAAGCCCGTCACCTTCCACGCGACATAGACCATCGCGTCCAGCGGGTTGCTCACCACGATCACCGCCGCGTCCGGCGAGTGCTTCTTCACGTTCTCCGACACGCTCTTGACGATCCCCGCGTTGACCTTCACCAGGTCGTCGCGGCTCATGCCGGGCTTGCGGGGCAGGCCCGCGGTGATCACCACCACGTCGCTGCCCGCGGTGTCCGCGTAGTCAAACGTGCCCGTGATCTTCGCGTCAAACTTCTCCACCGGCCCGCAGCAGGCCAGGTCCAGAGCCTTGCCCCTGGGCATGTGCAGGTTCTTGCGGGCGTCGTCCGTGAACGGGATGTCCACGAGCACCACATCGCCCAGTTCCTTCATGGCGATGGAGCGAGCGCACTCGCCGCCGATGTTCCCCGCTCCGATGACGCTGATCTTCGCGCGACGCATTGCCATCTGTTCCTATCTCCAATGGGTGTGCGGACAAAAAACCATGATAGGAACCGCTACCCCCGAACTTCGACCAGAAACTCGATCTCCACCGGCGCGCCCAGCGGCAGGCTCGGTGCCCCCACCGCCGCCCGAGCGTGCCGCCCCGCCTCGCCGAACACCTTCACGAGCATCTCACTCGCGGCGTTGGCGACCTGTGGCTGCTGCGTGAAGTCCGCATCGCACGCCACGAACACGCCCAGCCTCACGATCTGCGACACCTTCTCCAGCCCCCCCGCCGCCGCCCGCACCGCCGCCAGCCCGTTCAGCGCACACTGGACGGCGCACTTCTGAGCCATCTCCATCGAGACCTCGCTGGGCACACGCCCCTTGGCGATGAGGGCGCCATCCCGCATGGGGATCTGCCCGGATACAAACAACAGGTTCCCAGTCCGCCGGACCGGGATGTACGCCGCCACCGGCTTTGCCGGCTCGGGCAGCGAGTATCCCAGCGATTCGAGCATCTGTTCGGGGTTCGTCATGGCTGTGGCCCTCTGAAGCGTGCGCGGCGGGCGGCGTGCGCTCGCCCTCTCGACGCTGGATCATACCCCGAACCCGAATTCGTGCATCCTCGTCTCTTGACCCGGCGTATCGGTTCTGGTAACTTCTCCACTCGTTCTCGGGCAGGTCGCGATCTCAACGGTGCCATACACGTTCGCAATGCTCTGATGGCGGTTACCGCCACCCTGATCCCCGCACCGGGGAGCCTCCGCAGCCTGCCGACATTCCGGATGCCCCGCCCGCCGACGACGCTGGTCAAGACGACCAACCCGCGTCGAACGCTTGGCGAGGGCAAGGCTGATCAGGATCATCCTGATCAAGAGTCGGGCAGGCCGTGTCCAAACTGCTTGCCGTTTCGGGTTCCGCCCCGCTTCCCCGGGTTGCCCCAGGGCTCCCTCGGATCGCAGCGGCCCCGTTCCGGCCTTCAAGAGGACACAGCGGAATCGGTTGTCGTTGCTCGCAGTCCCCGTTGGCGGCGTGGTTCAGAGCGTTTCTGACCCTCCCGCGCCGGGCAGCCACATCGGCCAACCCCGGCGGGACACCAAGGAGTCACTCATGAAGATTCGTAAGGGCTTCACGCTGATCGAGCTGCTGGTGGTCATCGCCATCATCGCCCTGCTCATCGGCATCCTGCTCCCGGCGCTCGGCAAGGCTCGCGCCTCCGCCCGCCAGATCAAG